>NZ_JBHXNI010000010.1:0-262924 GCF_042721735.1 Achromobacter sp. NPDC058515 | reverse complement strand
GGCGGCAGCGTGTGCTGCGTTTCCCCGTCATGCACCGTCAACGAGCCGTCTGCCCGGCATTCCAGTGTCGCGGGTCGGTGGGCGGCCGCGCCGGCGTGAAAGAGCCGGCCGCGGATGACGTCGTGGTCAGATGGAGGCAGCGCTGGCAAAGCCTTCAAGCTCGCTGAATTCGCCGCCGAAACTGCCCGGAGCGCGACGGCGCCGCGATACGAATGCGTCGAGCCCGGGGGCGGCCAGCAGCGTGGTGCTTTGCGCCAGATAGCGGTGCTGGCGCACGCGCGCCCAAGGATAGGCCAGGGTCAGGGTGACCGCGGTGGCCAGAAAGCCGGACATCACGATCCAGACATAGCGCAAGGGCGAAAGCAGGCTTTGCAGGCGGTGGCCGCCCTGGATGGTCGTCTGGCTGTAGATCTCGTTGCGCACGCACGCGCCGTAATAGAGGCCGCCGACAAACAGGGCTGCATACACGCCAAGGATAGCGGGCCACACGATGTAGCTCGCGCCGAAGACGAATGCCCACAGCAGCGATTCCCAGGTGAAGGGAATTCCCGCGGACATGGACAGCAGATACGCCGCCAAGAATCCGGGCGCGGCGACGGCGATGACCAGCAACGCGCTGCGGCATAGCGCGCGATAGAGCTCGCTCAGCCGGGGCGCGCAGGCGAAGGAGGCGCCGCCGTAGCGGTAGCCGTCGGCCAGATAGCGCCCCTGCAGCTTCGAATGCAGCGGAGCGAGCAGCCCAAACGTGGCCATGGCTATGATCGGCAGGAGCAGGAACACGGCAAAGGCGCGCCAGTAGCGGCCGTAAAAGTCGAAGCGCACATTGCTCCACGACGTCATGCATGCGCTAAAGCGCAGGCCCGTGTTGATGGCCCAGGGCATGGCGACGATGATCAGCACGAGCAGAAGCACATAGAGCCGGGGCGAGACGTAGCTCGCGACGGAGATGACGGCGATCAGCGCGATGGCGATCAGCCGGCCTTTCAGGATCTGCAGGGGAGTGGCGTGATACTCGAAGGCGTGGCCGTTGATCAGCGTGTGGCCGTAGAACCACCGGTTGGTGCGGACCTGGGCCCAGGCGGACCAGATGCCCAGCGTGATGACGGTCATCAGGACGTTGACGAGCCAGATTCCGAAATAGTCGCGCGCCATGCCATGGAACTGCACTGGAAAGGCCTGCAAGACGGGCGCATCGTGCGCAGGGGCCGGCTGCGAAGAGGGGAGGCTGGCCGCAACGGGTATCGGCGTGGCGGCCAGGTCTTGCTGAATCATCTGCGTAACTCCGTTGAAGTGTGCACAAGTGAAAGTGCGCGGATTTTATTCAACGAATCGTCACGAAAGTGTCTGAAAATTCAGCTATTCAAAAATAGAATTGCGAAGGAAATATCTTCGCTGGGACGGTCTGAGTTCGCCGCGAGATAACGGAATACCGGCGGTAAACCCGGCGCAGGGCAGGGTTTGCCGGTCATTCCGGAATCACCGGTTTTCCAGCCCGGCCTGCTTCCGTTCTTCGCGGATCAGGTCCACGTTGTCGCGAACCTGCCGGATCAGGGATTCCAGGCCGGCGCGGGTTACCCGCAGGGCGTCGGCGTGCTGGTCCTTGGGGGTGACGGGATTGGGGGTGGCGGCGTCCCAGTCCAACGCGGACTGCATGGCGTCGGCCCAATCGTCGGGCGAGCCGCCGGCCCAGTCGTTGATGCCGGATCCCACGGTGGCGTTCAGCGCGTCCATGGCGGCCGGCTCGTCATCCTGGGGCAGGCCGGGGTTGGCGGAGAGCAGATAGCGAAAGCGCAGTTGGCCGGCATAGAACCATTTGACGGCTTCGTCCTTGTGGCCTTGTTCGAACAGGGTCAGGGCGTGGACGTAGAGTTCGCTGGGATGGGACTTGGCCAGATACCGTTCCACGTCTTGCGGGGTGTTCGCCATGGTTGCGCGCTCCAGTAGGGGAAGCGCTGAATCATAAACGGGGAACGTTTCCCGCCCCGTGGGAGTCGCGGGAAATGCCTGGTTGAGGGGCAGGCATCGGTTTCAGACGGGGGGAGAGTGCCGGTTGCTCTCCCCCCGTCCCGGGGTCGCGGCGCATGCTATGCGGCGCGGCGGCTTCACCACCTGCGCTGCGATTCCGACTGAGTCGGGGATTGCGGCTGGGATGCCGACCCCGGCCTTACGGTGTCCATGTACTTTCTGTAGTCGGCGATGTACTGGGGACTGTTGATATCCGGGCTTTCTTCGCCCATCCACTGCCTTTCGACGCCGGATTCCCGCCAGGCGGCCAGATCGCGCTCGACGTCCGCGCGGGTGAGGGTCACATTGGGCTCGGGCGTGGCGGTGGTGGGGGCGGAGGCCGCGGGCTGGGCGCCGGCTGGGCCGGACAGCAGCGCGAAGGCGGCGAGCGCGACAGGAATGGCGGCGCGGAACGATAGGACGGTCTTCATGAGATGCTCCTTGATGACGGATGTGATCGCAGCATTGGGCCCGGTGTCCTCGGGGCACGCCGCGACGCGGCCTGGGCCGAGGGCAGCTGCGTGACCGGAATGGCATATTCGTGTTCTTGTTGAGCGAACCCAGGCTCTTGTGCAGCGGCCCTCTGTTGCGGTTGGCGCAGCTCGGGTTTAAGGCCTAAACCCGATAGACGTGCCTCTGCCCTGGTCTCATGCCTTCGTGGTCATCGTAGGGCCGCATGGGTGCAGCCCACATACTCAAAATTGGGTACGCCGGCCGTTACATCCCCAGGTAGGCGCGGCGCAGCCCTTCGTCGGCCAGCAGGTCGGCGCCGGGTCCGGACATGACGATCTCGCCGTGTTCCAGCACGTAGCCCCGCCCGGCCAGGCTGAGCGAGCGGTGCACGTCCTGCTCCACCAGCAGGATGGTGATCCCGCGCGCGTTGATCAGAGGCAGCTTGCCGAAGATGTCCTTGACCATGATGGGCGCCAGTCCGATGGAAGGCTCATCCAGCAGCAGCAGCCTGGGCGAGGTCATCAGCGCGCGCCCGATCGCCAGCATCTGCTGTTCGCCGCCGCTGAACGAGCGGGCGAGCTGGCGACGCCGTTCGAGCAGGCGCGGAAAAAGCTGGTACACCCACTCCAGGTTTTCGCGGCTGCGGCGCTTGTCGCGCAGCACGTCGGCGCCGACCAGCAGGTTGTCTTCGACGTCCATGTGGCCGAACAGCCGGCGGCCCTCCATGACCTGGGCCATGCCCAGGCGGGCCACCAGGTGGGCGGGCAGGCCGCTGATGCGCTCGCCCAGGAAGCGGACCTCGCCCGCCAGTGCCGGCAGCGAGCCCATCACCGTGCGGATCAGCGTGCTTTTGCCGGCGCCGTTGGCGCCGACCAGGCTGACGATTTCGCCTTCATCCACTTGCATGTCGACGCCGCGCAGGACCTGCACGTCGCCATAGCCTGCGTCCAATTGCCGGATTTCTAGCATCATGCCGCGGCCTCCCCCAGATAGGCCCGCACCACGAGCGGGTCGTTGGCCACCTGCTGCGGCAAGCCGTCGGCGATCTTGCGCCCTTGCTGGATGACGACGATGCGGTCGGATAGCTGCATGATGGCCTTCATGTTGTGTTCGATCACCAGGACGCTGATGCCGTCGCCGCGCAGCGACAGGATCAGCGCCACCATTTCTTCGGTCTCCACCGGAGTCAGGCCCGCCATCACTTCGTCGAGCAGCAGCAGGCGGGGCTGGGTCGCCAGGGCCTTGGCGACCTCCAGCCGCTTGCGGCCCGACAGCGTAAGCGTGCGCGCCACCTGGTGTTCGCGCCCGGCCAGTCCGACGCGGGCCAGCACGGCTTGCGCCGCTTCGGCGGCCTGGGCCGGGGCGCGATGGCGCAGGAAGGCGCCGATCATGGCGTTTTCGAGCACGGTCATGTCGCCAAAGGGCTTGACGATCTGGAATGTGCGCGCAAGTCCGGCGGCGCAGATGCGCGCCGGGTCCTTGCCGGCGATGGAGGCGCCCTTGAAGCGAATTTCCCCGCTGCTGGGCGGCACGAAGCCCGAGGCCATGGAGAACAGCGTGGTCTTGCCCGCGCCGTTGGGGCCGATCAGGCCGACGATTTCGTCGGCGCCCACGGCGAAGCTGACCTGGTCGGAGGCGCGCACGCCGCCGAAGTTGCGGCTGACGTCCAGGAATTCGAGCAGGCTCATCGCGTGCCTCCCATGGCTTGCCCGACAGGCTTGACCGCCGGGGCGGCGCCACGCGCCGGCGCCGAGCGCTTGCGCGCCAGCAAGGCCATCAGTCCGCGCGGCTCCCATCGGACGACGATCATCAGCAAGAGGCCATACAGCATCATGTCGGCCCCGACCATGCCGCCGGTCAAGGAGCGCGCCAGTTCTTCGCCCGGCAGCAGCAGCATCGCGCCCAGCACGGGGCCCCACAGCGTGCCGCGTCCGCCGATGATGCAGATCACGGCGATGATGACGCTGAGGTTGGCGCCGAAGACCTTGTCCGGGCTGATGTAGAGCACGAACTGGGCGTAGAAGGTGCCGCCCAGCGCGGTCATTGCCGCGCTCAGCATCGCGGCCGCCAGTTTGTAGCGCCGCACGGGAACGCCCAGCGCCAGCGCCGCGTCCTGGTCGTTGCGCACGGCGGTCAGGCAGTAGCCGAACCGGCTGCGCAGCACATGGCGGTTGACCAGCAGCGCGGCGGCGGTGAAGACCAGGGCCACGATGTAGTAGAAGGCCTTGCCGGTATGCTGGAAGTACAGCGGCGCGTCGCGCAGCAGCGTTACCTCCATGCCGCGGGGGCCGCCCAGCAGGGTGTCCGCGTTCTCGGCCAGGGTCTTGAGCACCATGCACGAGGCGATCGTGGCCAGCGCGAAGTAGGCCCCGCGCAGCTGCAGGCAGGACAGGCCTACTATCAGGGCGGCGGCCATCGCCACCGCCGCGCCGGCCCACATGCCCAGCCAGGGGCTGATGCCCAGGTTCACGAACAGCCAGGTCGAGGTGTAGGCGCCCAGGCCGAAGTAGGCCGCGTGGCCGAGCGAGAGCTGGCCGGCGATGCCGCCCAGGATGTTCCACGACAGCGCCAGGTAGGCGTACAGCAGCGTCATGGCGGCGACCGACAGCAGGTATTGGCTGCCGGACAGCAGCGGCAACAGCGCCAGCGCGCACAGCGCGGCCGCGCCGGCCATGGAGGTCAGTTTGCGCTTGGCCATTATTCGTTCTCCACGCCGAACAGCCCGCTGGGCCGGAAATACATGGTGGCGAGAAACAGAAGGAAGATCAGCGCCTCGGCGTAGGTGATCGGGATCAGCTGGCTGCCGACCGACTCCAGGACGCCTACCAGGATTCCGCCCCAGAACGCGCCGGCTACCGAGCCGATGCCGCCCAGCACGACGATGACAAAGGCGCGCAGCCCGAAGATGTCGCCGACGAAAGGGTTGACTGGGTAGAGCGGCAGCAGCAGCGCGCCTGCCGCGCCCAGCACCATCAGGCCGATGGCGAACGACAGCCGGTAGACGCGCACGCTGTCGATGCCGAGCACATTGGCGGCTTCGCGGTCCTGGCCGGTGGCGCGGATCGCGCGTCCGGTGCGCGTATGGCGCAGGAACATCACCAGCCCCGCGGTGATCAGGGTGGCGAACAGCAGGCCGGCAATCTGCGGATAGGTGAAGATCAGGTCTCCCGGCATCCACACCTCGTTGGCCCAGGGGGCGTCGATCGTGTGGCTGTCGGGTCCCGCAAGCGCGAGGAAGGCGTTGTCCAGAAAGATCCACAGGCCGGTGGTGAAGATCAGGACGCCGATGGGTTCGCGGGCGGTTTCCTTGCGGTAGATGCCGTCGAGGAGCCAGCGCTGACAGGCATACCCGACCGCGAACAGGACCGCGGCCGTCAAGGGCATGGCGGCCAGCGGATGCAGGCCGAAACGGCTGGTGAGCGCAAAGCACACGTACATCGACATCATCAGGAAGGCGCCGTGGGCGAAGTTGATGATCTTCATGACGCCGAACTGCAGGCTCAGGCCGAGCGCGATCAGGCCGTAGACGGCGCCGCTGGCGAGGCCGCTGAGCAGCGCCTGGATAAGGGTGGTGGTCAAGTGAGGGCTCCTTGCGGGGATCGGGGCATCGCCGGCGCCGGACAGGGCCGAGCGGGCGCGGCGGCGATGCCGGGTCGGTCAGGGCTTGGCTTGGGCGGCGGGCCACGTCATCTTGTAGGACTTGGACGCCAGGCTTTCCGGCCAGACCGTGCGATATTGGCCGTCGGCGGTGATCTGCTGCATCACGTAGCGCTTTTCGGGGTTCTGGCCCTTGGCGTCGATCACGATGTCATAGCCCACCAGTTTGTTAAGGTCCGTGCCTTGCAGGCGCGTCTGGGCCAGGGCGTCGCGGATCGCTTCGGGATCCGCGCGGCCGGCGCGTTCCAGCGCGTCCTTGATGACCCACACGGCGGCGTAGGCGCTGACGGACAGCTCGTTGGGATCCACCTTGTAGGCGGCGACGTAGTCATCCCAGAAGCGCGTGGCGAACGGCGTGGTGATGGACGATTCGTAGCCGGCCCAACCGTTGGTGGTGTAGACCTGGTTCGCGACTTCCTTGCCGACCAGCGGGATGAAGGTGCTGTCGATCTGTCCGGCCGCGCTGCCGATGAAGGTTGCGCCGACCCGCAATTGCGCCAGCAGCTTGTGCAGCTGCACCGCGTCGGCGCCGTAGGACGTCACGGTGACAACGTCGGGCTTTCTCCCCTTGATCTTCAGCACCAGCGGGCGCAGGTCGGGCGAATTGGGCGGATAGCCTTCGTCCAGCACCAGTTCGATGCCGGCCGCCTTGAACTTGGCGCGCAGCGTGTTGGCCATGTCCTGGCCCCAGTCGGTGTTCTCGTAGACCATGGCCACCGTCTTGGCGGGCTTGCCGGTGGCCTGGCCCGCATAGGCGATGAAGTCGGCCATGCTTTCGGCGTTGCCCGAAGCGGGAATCTGGGTGGGACGGAATACGTACTTGAAGCCCCGCTCGGTGATGTCGGCCTTGGCGGCCAGGTCGACCACCCACGGCACCCGGCTCTTCTCGGCCACGGCGGTGGCGGGGAACGTTACTCCGCTCTGGAAGGCGCCCAGCAGCACGGGGGTCTTCTCGCGGGTGATCAGGCGTTCGACCTCGGTCATGGCGACCTTGGCGTCGCCGCGCGTGTCGACCTCGACCAGCTGCAGGGGAGCGCCGCCCAGCGCCTTGATGCCGCCCGCGCCGTTGATGTGCTTGACGGCCAGGTGGGTGGCGCGCGACATGTCCTTGCCGATGGAGGCCGCGGCGCTGCCCGACAGCGGGATCAGGTATCCGATCTTGACGGGCTCGGCGGCGCCGGCGCTCCCTTGGACGAGCAGGGCGGCGCCGGCGGCGGCGAACAGGCGGCGAAGGGCGGCCGTGCGGCGGTTGGGGAAGTTCGTGTTCATGGGGTTGTCTCCAGGTTTTTTTATGTTTGTTGCAGGCGGGCCAGGATGGCGTCAGGACGGCGGCGGCGCGCCAATGGCGGCATGCACCGCCTGCACCAGCCGGTGCGCGCGGTCGTCGAGCAGCACGCTGCGGCCCAGGCGGTTCATGGTGTAGGCGAAGGCCAGCCGGCGCTCGGGCCAGGCGAACGCCAGCGATCCGCCGGCGCCCGTATGGCCGAAGGCCTGCGCGCCGAAGCAGGCGCTGTCCAGGCCGCGCGCGCGGTTGTCCATCTGGCGCATGAAGCCGCTGGCAAAGCGCGTGGGCACGCGCAGGCAGGCGTCGTCGCCGGTCTGCGCGGACAAGGCGGTGGCGGCGGCCAGCGTGTCCTCGCGCAGCAGGCGTACGCCGTCGCGCGCGCCGCCCGCAGCCAATGTTCCGTACAGCCGCGCGAGGCTGCGGGCGTTGCCGATGCCGCCGGCCGCGCACAGCCCGGCCGCGTGGCCGGCGCGGCTGTTGAAACCCGCTGGCCGCCAGCCTCCGGTGTTCCTGGCGTACAGCGCCGTCGGGCTGTCCGGCTCGTCTTGCAGGGAGCGTTCGAACGGACTCAAGGGCGCTTGCGGCGCGGCAGGCGGCACGATGGGGGCGACGCGCGCTTCTACGCTGGCGGGCAGGCCGATCCAGAAGTCCAGGGCCAGCGGCTGCGCCACATGGCGGCGGAAGAACTCGCCGGGCATGCAGCCGCCCAGCCGGCGCACCAGCTCGCCGACGAGCCAGCCGTAGGTCAGGCCGTGGTAGGCCACCCGCGAGCCTGGCGCCCAGAAGGGGGCGGCGCGAGCCAGCCGGTCCGTCATGCCGTCCCAATCGAACGCGGCGTCCGCGGGCAGCGGCTCGCGCAAGGCGGGCAGCCCCGCGGTGTGGTTGAGCAGCATGCGCGCGGTGACGCCGCCCTTGCCGGCTGCGGCGAACTCCGGCCAGTAGCGGGCGACCGGCGCGTCCAGGTCCAGTTCGCCCGCCTCGGCCAGCATGTGGGCGCACAAGGCAGTGGCCGGCTTGGTGTTGGAGAACACGATGCAGACCGTGTCGCGTTCCCATGGCCTGCGGCGCTCCGCGTCGGCCCAGCCTGCCCACAGGTCGATGGCGGGGCGGCCGTCGATCTCGACGGCCACGGCCGCGCCCAGTTCGCCGGCGTCCTGGAAGTTGCGCGCGAAAGCTTCGCGCACAGGTTCGAAGATGGGGTCGCAATGGCCATGAATGGCCACGCCTGCCGCGCCGCCGGCTTGATGGATGGAGGCCTCGGACATGGTCAGCGCGTCAACGGCGCGCGCGCGCCGAAGCCCAGCAGGTAGCGCGCGTCGTTGGAAAGCCCGGACGCCACGTCGGAGGCCAGCGTGCTGGTGAAGTCGGCGAAGCCGCGCAGCCAGGACACGTTGTAGTTGCAGAGGATGGCGCGCCGATCCCGGCCGGTGTGGTTCGGGCCGGAGCGGTGCCAGGTGTTGGACAGCCAGATGGCGACCGAGCCGGCGGGCGCGGTCAGCGTGACTTCGCCGTCCAGCGGGCCGCTGCCCCAGGGGGGCGACTTGCGCAGCTTGTGGCTGCGCGGCATGACGCGGGTGGCGCCGTTGTCCGCCGTGAAGTCGTCGAGCATCCAGACGTTCTGCAGGGTCAGCGGAAACTCGGGCAGGGGTTCGGCGATCTGGCCCAGCGGCGCGTCCACGTGCCAGGCGCCGCCGCCGGTGCCCGGGCCGATGCTGGTTGCCTGGAAGTCGTGCAGGTTGCAGTCCAGGCCCATCACATGGCGCACCATCGGCAGCACGACCGGGTGCTCGATCAGCGGGATCATGTCGGGCGCCTTGTTCAGCAGGTTCCAGATGCGCTGCGACTTGTCGTCGTCGAACAGGGTGGGCAGGTGCAGGAAGTTCTTCGAGACCTTGCTGATCGGAACCGGCCAGCGTGTGTTTTGGTTGTCGCGGCGGTACTGGTGTATGCGCGCGACCATGCGGCTGGCTTCGAGGTCGCTGACCGTGTAGTGGCGCTTGTAGTAGGCAAGGATTTCATCGTCGTCCTCGTGCTGTTCGTCGTCCAGCGGGAACGGGTTGGCGCGCTCGGCGGCCATCAGGCCGGCCACGCGTGCGCGGGCGTGCTCCAGCTGCTGGGCGTCCAGCACATTTTCGATGACAGCGTATCCCTGCTCGGCGAGCTGTGCTTGCAGCGCCTGTAAATCAGACTGTTTCATGTGTCTCCCCTGGTTTTGCGGTTCACTGCGAAATCGGACCGGATGCCGCAACGGGCTCCAGCGCGCCGCGCGCGAGCTTGCCGATGCTGGTGCGCGGCAACGCATCGGCCGCGCCGATACGGCGCGGCACCTTGTAGGCGGCCAGGTGCTGGGCGCAATGGGCCTGCAGCGCGGCGGTATCCAGCCGCTGGCCAGGCGCGGGCGTCACCCACGCGTGCACGACCTGCCCCAGGCGCGCATCGGCCACGCCGAAGGCCGCGGCTTCGCCGACTTCGGGCCGGGCCAGCAGCACCTGTTCGACCTCCAGCGGATACACCTTGAAGCCGCCCGTGTTGATGCAGTCGTGCCGGCGCCCCTGCAGGTGGAGGTAGCCGTCGGCGTCCACGATGGCCACGTCGCCGGTGTAGAACCAGCCTTCGCGCAGCGCTTGCCCGGCGTCCGGGGCCGGCTTGCGGTAGCCGGCCATCACGTGCGGCCCGCGCACGCGGATTTCACCGGGCTGCCCCGGAGGCAGGACCCGGCTGCCGCTGTCCAGGTCCACCACCTGCAGTTCGCCGCCGGGCACGGGCAGGCCGACCGAGCCCGGCTTGCGGGGGCGGTGCATGGGATTGAACGCCAGGCAGGGGCCCGCTTCGCTCATGCCATAGCCTTCGTAGATGGGACAGCCGGCGTGTTGCTCGAAGCGCGCCAGGGTCTCGCGCGGCAGCGGCGCGGCCCCGGAGAAGCAGGCTCGCAGGCTGGCGAGCCGTTCGGGACGCAGCGCCGGGCTCAGCAGCAGGTCGTGGAAGATCGCCGGCGCGCCCGGCAGCAGTGTCGCGCCATGCGCGGCGATCGCGGCGATGGTCCGGGCGGCGTCGAAGCGCCGCATGATCACCAGTTCGCCCCGGGCGTGCAGGCTCAGGTAGAGCGACATCGATACCGCCGAAACGTGAAACAGCGGCATGACGCAGAGCACGACTTCCGCGCCGCGCCGCGTGGGCAGCCAGGCTTCGCGCTGCGCGATGTTGAAGGCGATCTGGCGGTGCAGGATGTTCACGCCCTTGGGGCGCCCGGTGGTGCCGCCGGTGTATTGCAGCGTTGCAAGGTCTTCGTGCCGGGGCAGCTCCTGCGGCAGCGCGCAGGCCTGCGGCAGTAGCGCGAGCAGCCCCGCGCCATTGCCCGTGCCGAGGATGGAGCCGGCGTCCAGCCAGGGGCACAAGGCGCGCAGGTCCACCTTGACGCTGTCGTCGTGAAGCACCATGCACGGCGCGGCGTCTTCCAGCATGAACGCCAGCTCGCGCTCGCGGTAGCCCGGATTGAGCGGCACCGCCTGGGCGCGCAGCGCGTGCACGGCGAAGGTGGCGACGGCCAGGTCCAGCGAGTTCTGCATCAGCAGGGCGACACGTTCGCCCGGCCGGACCCGCTCGCCCAGGCGGCGCGCCAGCGCCCCGACCAGGCCCGCGTACTGCGCGTAGCTCAGGCGGGTGTCCTCGAAGGACACCGCCGGCCGTTCGGGCGTTTCCAGGGCGGCGTCGCGCAGCAGGTGGACCACCGAGGCCGGGACGCCATTCAGGGGCGCTTGCGGGCTCATGCCTTGGGGGCTCCGGCATTGCGCGCGGCCTTGGCGTCGCTTGCCTGCCAGACGGTGGGCCGGCCTTCGCGGCCGAGCAGCGTGATGGGGTCGGCATTGTCGATATGCCCGTACTGGCCCTTGTAGATGCTGTATCCGCATAGTTCCTGCAGGCGGCGCGGAAAGCGTCGGGCAAGATCGGCCGGAATGCCGAGCTGCAGGTTCTCCTGCTGGCGCATCCAACCGGCGCAGTAGTAGCACGACAGCGCATAGCGCCGCGAGTTGCTGTCGTTCGCGCCGCCCTTGTGCCACAGCGCGCTGTCGAACAGCATGACGCTGCCGGCCTTCATGGTGGCCCGCACGGACTCGATATCCTGGGCGCCGTAAGGCGGCGCGCTGTCGTAGAGGTGGCTGCCGGGCACGACGTGGGTCGCGCCGTTGTCCTGCGTGAAATCGCTCAGGGCCCAGATGGCGTTGACGGCCAGCGGCGGTCGCGGCCGGGGCAGGGCGAGCTGCTGCGTATCCTCGTGCAGGGGCTGGGCGGCCTGCCCGGGCGCCAGCGTCAGCGAACACAGCGAGGACAGCAGCAGTTCCCGGTCGAGCAGGCGCTCGGCCAGATCCAGTATTTCCGGTTGCAGCGGAACGTCCCAGAACAGCGGGTCGTAGACCAGCAGATTGTTGATGCGCACCGTCTTGCGGCCTTCGAATGCCGTTTTGGCGTAGCCGAGGTTGTGCTCGGCCTCTATCCGGATCAGGGCCTCCTGGAGAAGGCTGACCTGGGCGGGCGCGATGATCTCCGGCAGCACGACGAATCCGTCGCGGCGGAACGCCGCGATCCGCTCATCGAGCGTTACGGGTGGGTGCATCTTTTGTCTCCTTGCTGGCCTTGCCGGCCGCGGCGCGTGCGTCCTTTTATTGCGGACGATTCCTAGGGGCCGGCGATTTTTTCTGTACGTATAATCGGCCGGTAGTCTTCGCACGGCCAGAGCAAAGCGTCCACGGCAGTGGCGCATAGCGTCCATCCGCATGAGGGTGCTGGCCCCCCCGTCGGCATGATCCGGTACCCAAGATGAGCGCGCAGGCCTATCACCACACCACCGATGTCATCAAGCCGCAGGACCAGTTCGCGTATTGGCGCGACGCCATCTGCGACGCCTATGTGCCACTTGAGCCCGAGCGCAATGCCGCAACCAGCTTCCGGGGCCAGATAGACGGCCTGCTGTTGCCTGAGCTGCATGGCTCCACCATCACGGCGCAGTCTCATGTGGTCCGGCTTTCCGCGGCGGGGCTGGCCAACCGAAAGCAATCCCCCTTCTTCGCCAACCTGATCTGCGCGGGCGAAGCCGTGGTCTCGCAGGGCGGCAACACCATGCGCGCGCGGACCGGCGACGTCTACGTGGTCGATTGCGCGTCTGAATGGGAAGTCGACTTCCGCACCGACTTCAGCATGTTCTGCATTGAAATCCCGGAGGGTCTGCTGCGGCCGCAGCTGGGTCGTCGCGGACGCCTTGCGATGCCGGTGCTGGACGGCGGCTCGGGCGCCGGGCGGGTGCTGGCCAGCTACATGCGCCTGGTCAGCGAATTGCCTGCGAACGAACTGCAGCAGGTGCAGGCCCTGATGGTCAGGCATTGCGGCGAGCTGCTGTCCCGGACCCAGCTGGAGGACGCGGGCGTCGCGGCCCAGGTCGCCGAACGGGTGCGGCAGGGCGTCCTGGAGCGCATCCTGGCGCTGGTGCAGCGCCGCCTCGCCGACAGCGCCCTGACGCCGGCCTCGGCCAGCGAGGAACTCGGCATCTCACGCAGCTATCTTTTCAAGATCCTGGCCGAGCATGGCCTGAGCTTCAGCGCCTATGTCCGCCAGTGCCGGCTGGAGCAATGCCGCCTGGCCATCGAGGCGCAGCCGGGCCGTTCCATCGCGGACATCGCCGCAAGCTGGGGCTTTGAGGAAGTCTCGACCTTCAACCGGGCTTATCGGACGCATTACGGCCGCACGCCCGGCAGCGAGCGCGGCGGCTCTGCGCTGCGCTGAGTCCCGCGAAATACACAAGGCGGGCTCGCTGCCCATTTCGGACCCGCGCGGCGGGGATAAGCGCCCAGACGGGGTCCGCCTACAGCAGCGATGCCAGCCTGACCAGCTCGGACTGGCGGCTGCATTCCATCTTGTTCAGCAGCGAGGCCACCTGCTTGCGCACGGTGAGCACCGAGGCATGGCGCAGCGTGGCGACTTCCTCCACGCTGTGCCCGGCGGCCAGCCCAGCCAGGACGGCGGCTTCGGCGTGGGTGATGGCGAACACGGATTCCAGCTTGTCGATGTCGGGCATGGAGAATGCGCTTTTCTTGCGCATGCGCATCAACAGCATCCGGCCGCCGATGAGGCTTAGCATTTCCGGCGCGACGCTGATGTCGACCCAGAAGAACTCGCCCCAGCCGGAGGCCGTGGCCAGAGACCGCATCCGCCCGTCCCGGGCGACCGCGGCGCAATAGGCGTCGAACAGCCGCTGCACCTTGTGGTCGGCATGGCGGAGCCGGCCGCCGCGCACGGTCCAGCCGCAGGCGTCGTCCAGGTAGCCCCCGGCCAGCGCGGACATTTTTTCCACCACGGAGTCCTTGCTGATCAGCAGCACGGCTTCCTGCACTTCCGAGAAGGCGCTTTCGACCGAGCGCCATCCAAGGGCCTGGTTTTTTTCGCGCTGCGCGAGCTGGCTGCGCAGCGCGCGGAAATACTGCGCGAAGTCGCCGGACTGGAGGCGGTCGCAGGCCTTGTGGTCGACGGATGCGCGCTGAAAGCCGATGGAGGCGTGCAGCACGCTGTTGGCCTCGATGATCAGCGAGATCAGCTGCGCCATGTTGTGCTTGACCATGAAGTCCGAATAGAACTCGGTGCGCTGCAGCTGGGCGCTGTTATACATCCGCGCGGTGTCCAGCCATGTGCCCGCGGGCGCCTGACGGGAATCCTGTTCAAGAATGTCGCAGTTGCAGTAGTGCCCCTGGTAATCCGCGAAGCACGCATCGGAGAAGCCGATGGCGGACAGGGTCAGCAGCTTGTTCCTGGCGTCGAAGACGATCAGCGTGCCGCTGTCGGCGCCGACCAGATCGCGGGCCGTCCGCAGAACGTCGTGCCAGGGCGGCTCGGGATCGGTCAGGTGGTCTACGGCCTCGATCGCGCGGCGCAAGGCGATTTGATGATCGGGCATGTCGTGCCTCCAACTCTGGGTCAGACGTAATCGATGCTACGTGTCACAGATGGTTGTAGGTGGCGCCGGCCCGGATATGGCGTGGCGGCGCCTGGCTGCTGCGGATCAGAGCGGATGGGGGCGCGGCGGGGCATGGATGGTCGCCGACGCCGCGGGTCCCACGGAGAAATTATCCTCGCAAATCCGCGCTCAAGGAGAAAAAACGCTTGTTTTCGGGGCGTGGGGGCGCGGCGCGCTCATTGCTGATGCGGCGGCACCGGGATATTTCAATCAGTGCGCCGCGGGCTTGCAGGCGTCCTTAGTGCCTGGCCGCAAACGCGTCGATCCCCGCCGCGGGCGACAGGGCGAACGATGCCTTCATGTCGCGCACCTCTTCGACCGGCGTGCGGCCGAAGAACCGCTTGAATTCACGGCTGAACTGCGAGGCGCTTTCGTAGCCGACGCGCGCGGATGCGGAGGCGGCGGTAAGGCCGTCGCGGATCATCATCAGTCGGGCCTGGTGCAGCCGCGTTGACTTTATGTACTGGATCGGCGATGTCTGGGTGACCGCCTTGAAGTTGACATGGAATGCCGGAACGCTCATTCCCGCCTCCAGCGCCAGGTTCGCGACGTCCAGGGGCTGCGAGTAATCCGTGTGGATGCGGCGCAGCGCCTTGGCCACCCGGCCAAAGCGGCCCTGGTGGGCCAGCGCCGCCCGCATTGCGCCGCCTTGCTCGCCGACCAGCACCCGATAGCAGATTTCGCGCACCAGGGCCGGGCCCAGGATGCCGGCATCCAGGGGAGAGCACAGCGCGCGCAGCAGCCGCAGGGTGGCGTCGGCAAGGTCGCCCGCCAGCGGCGTGGACACGATGCCCAGCGGTACGCCGTCTTGCGGCGTGCCGGCGCGGGCGTCGATGGCGAGGATCAGATCGGCGACGGCGGTGAGGTCCAGGCGGATCGATACGGCCAGCATGGGCTCGTCCTTGCTTGCCTGGGTTTCAGTGGAAAAGGGCAGGGGCACGGACAGCACCAGATAGTGCTGCGCGTCGTACACATAGACCTGGTCGCCCAGAAAACCCAGCTTGCGGCCCTGGCACACGATGACGATGCTGGGTTCGTAGAGTACGGGCGTGCGTCCCAGCGGGCGGTCCGAACGCATGAAGCGCACGCCGTCCAACACCGACAGGCTATAGCCCTCGTTGGGCGCCAGGCGTTCGATCAGGGCAACCATTTGCCCGGAAATCGGGTTGGCAACGGCCGTCATGGGGCGTCCTTGGAATCGTTTCTGATCGGGAAAATTCTACCGGCAATGCACCCGGAAAAAATCGAATCCGATAGAAACAGGCAATGGTGCGATAGGGCCATGTATTCGCGTGGAAGGGCGCCTTCCTTAGCATTCAGTCATGGGCCGCGGGCCACTGGCCGGCGCGCATTGATTTTCAACTCGGAGATTTTCCAGCATGACGACATTCAATACTGCGGATCAGCCCTTCGCCGGCAAGGTGGCCATCGTGACCGGCGCGGCCAGCGGGATCGGCCTGGCCACGGTGGAACTTTTGCACGCCCAGGGCGCCAGCGTGGTGGCCGTGGACCGGAATGACGACGTGCAGGCGCTTGCGCGTCCTGGCGTCGAACCCCTGGTCGCCGACGTTGCCCAGGAAGAGAGCGCCGTGCGGGCGGCGAAGACAGCGAAGGACCGCTACGGCAGGTTGGACATTCTGGTGAACAACGCCGGCATCATCATCAACAAGCCCGTGATCGAGATGACGCTGGACGATTGGAACAGCATCCAGGCCGTCAATTCCACCGGCGCATTCCTGTTCTCTCGCGAGGCCATGCGGATGATGGCGCCCGCCGGGCAGGGAACCATCGTGAACGTGGGTTCCTATGCGTGCTACCAGGCCTTCCCGACGATTGCGGCCTATGCCGCATCCAAGGGGGCGCTGGCGCAGTTGACGCGCGCCTTGTCGCTGGAAGCCATTGAACATGGCATACGCGTGAACGCCGTGGGGTCGGGCGACGTCGTCACCAACATCGCCAACCATATCCATGCAGACGGGCCGGCGTTCCTGGCCGAGCATGGCAAGAACGCGCCGATCCGGCGCGCGGCCCAACCGCGCGAGATCGCGGAGGTCATTGCATTCCTGGCATCGGAGAAGGCCAGCTACATCGTGGGCGCGGTGGTGATGGCGGACGGCGGCATGAGCGTGGCGCTCAGGTAGGCATGCGCAGCGCGGGTTGGCGGCGCATGGGCGGTCTACTTCGGCGGGAAGATCGCCGCCCGCCAGACATCCAGGAAGTGCCGCTTCTTCAAGGGGTCCAGATACACCAGCAGCCCCACGCCCAGGGGCACGGGCCGCACGCCCGCGGCGGGCACGACCGAGGCGCTGACGGGCCGCATGCCGGATTGCCGGGCCAGCATCTCCTGGCCGCGGGGCGACAGCAGGTAGTCCAGGAACATCGCGCCCAGGTCGCCGCGAGGCGCCTGCCTGGGAATGATCGCGGAGCGCGACAGCATCAGCGTGTAGTCCTGCGGATAGATGATGGCCAGCGGCGCGCCCTGGTCGATGCGGTGGCGTGTGTAGGACTCCAGCAGGTTGTAGGCCAGGGTGATCTCGCCGCGCTCCAGCTTGTCCAGCGCATGCTCCGTGGATTCATGGATGGCGACGCCGTTGCGGCCAAAGGCCGCCAGCAACGCGCCGGCCATGCTGTCCAGCCGGGTGTCTTGCGTGGCCGCCAGATAGCCGATGCCGCTGCCCTGGACGTCGTAGGTGGAGATCCGGCCGGCCAGGGGCTGGTCGGGCGCCTGCAGCAGGGACAGCAGTTCGCGGCGGGTGTGCGGCACGCGGGCCGCGTCCAGCATCCGCGTGTTGTAGACCATGACGATGGGGTCGGTGCCGATGCTGAAGACCTCATCGCGCCAGTTGGCCCAGCCTGGCAGCGCCCGCGTTTCCGGCGAGATGTGGACGCGGGCGTAGCCGTCGTTGACCAGCTTGGTCTGCAGGTCCATGGCGCTGCTGATGACAAGATCGGGGCCGGTCCGGGACGCGGGCGCGTTCCGCGCCCGGGCTACGGTGTCGCTGTAGAGCGCTTGGGTGGACAGCTCGGTGTACTCCAGGCGTACGGAAGGGTTCAGCCTGCTGAAGTCTTCCAGCACGCCGCGAAACACCTGCACGCTGTTGGAGGCATGCACGACCAGCACGTTCTTGCTGTCGGCCGGACCCAGCGTCAGGCCGCTGCCGCTGACTTCCGCGGCGTGGCCGGCGGCGGCCAGCGCCAGGGCGGCCAAGGCGGCCAGGAAACGCAGGAAGGGCAGGGCGTTACGCATCATGGGTTTGGGCCGGCAGCGTGATGACGGCGTCCAGGCCGCCGCCCACCCGGTTGCTCAGGCTGAGCTTGCCACGGTGGATGTCGACGACGCGCTTGACGATGGACAGTCCCAGGCCGGCGCCGGGGGCGCGAGGGTTGGGGCCGCGCGCAAAGCGCTCGAAGGCGGTGTTGGCCAGCGCGGGCGGAATGCCCGGGCCTTGGTCGGATACGGCGATGCGCCAGTCGCCGCCTTGACGCTCCAGGACGACGTCGATGTGGCCGTCTTCCGTCGCGCCGTGGCGCAGGGCGTTGTCGATCAGGTTCTTGAAGGCTTCGCGCAGCATCAGGCTGTCGCCCAGGACTGTTGGCGGATGGCCGGCGTCGGCGTCGGGCAGGCGCAGGCGGACGTCGGGCTGGGGATCGGCTTGCGGGACGGTGTCATACACGGCCTGGCTCAGCAGTTCGGCCAGGTCGACGGGCTGGAACTGCTTCACGTTGCTGCGGTGGATGACGCTGGCGTCGCTGAGCAGCTGATTGACCAGCCGGGACAGTTTCTCGGCGTTGCGCAGCACGGCCAGGAGGCTGCGGCGCTGTTCGGCGGGGTCTTCTTCGTCCAGCGCCACTTCCATCTGCGCGTGCAGCGCCGCCAGCGGCGTGCGCAGCTGGTGGGCGGCCTCGGCGATGAAGAGGCGCAGGGTGTCCAGGTTTTCCGACAGGCGGGCCATGAAGCCGTCCAGCGAATGCACCAGCATGTCCAGCTCTTCGGGCACGGGGGCGGCGATGGGATGCAGGTCGGACGCGCTGCGCCCGGCCAGCTCGCGTTCGACGCGCTGGATGGGCGACAGCGACCGGTGCAGGCCCCAGTAGGCCAGCGCCAGCACGCCGGCGGTGAAGCCGATCAGCGCCAGGGTGCCCTGCCACAGAATGCTGTCGGCCAGCGCGTTGCGGGCCTCGCGCGTCTGCGCGACCTGGATGGCGGCGGTCTCGGTTTCGCGGGGGCCGGCGATCTTGCGTTCCATCCAGGCGATGCGCACCGGCTGGCCCTGGTAGGACGCCGCATACAGTTGGGGAGAGGCCGCGGCGTCCGCGTTGTTGCGGACGGGCGGCGCGGGCAGGTCGGCATAGCCGGAGATCAGGGCGCCGCTGGCAGCGGCGACCCGGTAGAAGACGCGGTCGCGCGGGGCCTGTTCCAGCAGCGCCAGGGCGGCGTAGGGCATGTCCATCTGCCATTCGCCCTGCACCAGCTGCAGGCTGTCGGCCATGGACAGGACGGAGGCGCGCAGGAGCTGGTCGTAGGTGGTGTCGGCGGTTTGATGGGCGTAGCCGCGCACCAGCAGGTAGAGCGCGCCCAGTCCGACCGCGAACAGCGCGAACAGCATGGCCAGCAGCCGGCGGCGGACGGAGACACGGCGGTGCTGCACGGGCTTATTCCCTGGGTGCGGCGCTGTCCGCTTCGTCGGCGGCCGTCAGCAGATAGCCGGTGCCGCGCTGCGTTTCGATGCGCAGCGGCGAGCCTTCCAGCTTGCGGCGCAGCCGGGCGATGTAGACCTCGATGGCGTTGGGCGCGGCCTCGTCGTCGAAGGCGAAGAGCTTGTGGGCGATCTCTGTCTTGCTGACGGCGCGGTTCATGCCGGCCAGCAGGATCTCCAGCAGGCTGTATTCGCGCTTGGGCAGCTCGATGCGCTGGCCGGCCAGGGTGACCTGGCGCGCGGCGCTGTCGATGACCAGTTCGCCAAAGCGCAGGACGCCCGCAGCCTGGGCGCTGGGCCGGCGCAGCAGGGCGCGGCAGCGGGCTTCGAGTTCGCGGAAATCAAAGGGCTTGGCCAGGTAGTCGTCGGCGCCGGTATCCAGGGCGTGGACGCGGTCTTCGATGTCGATGCGGGCGGTCAGCGCCAGCACGGGCGTCTTGCTGCCGCGGTCGCGCAGGCGGTGCAGGATGTCAAAGCCCGACATGCGGGGCAGGCCGATGTCCAGGATGACCAGGTCGAAGGTCTCGTACTGCAGGACGCCGTCGGCGCTCATGCCGTCGTTCTGGCAGTCGACGGCATGGCCAAGGCGACGCAGTCGGCGTACGAGTGCGTCTGCCAGATCCTCATCGTCTTCGATTACCAAGATGCGCATCTGGCGATTGTCGCATGTGTTGCGGGCCCCCACGCTTCGCCTACGGGGTGGGCTCTGTGCCCGCCGAGGGGGCTCCTTTTTCCTTGGGGCGGCCCGGCGGATAAAGGCCCTGCGGCGGCAGCGGCTTTTGAAAAACGACAGGTTCCAGACAGCTTTTCTTCCTAGTCTTGCGCTCCTGCTTCCCCCGCCGGAGGCAGCCACACATAACAACGACTAGTCGGAGATAACCCTCATGCTTCTGACCCTGCTTGGCTTCGGCATGGTGATCACGTTCATGACGCTGATCATGACCAAGCGCCTGTCGCCGCTGGTTGCGCTCATCCTTGTCCCCATTATCTTCGCCTTGCTGGGCGGCTTTGGCGCCGGCATCGACAAGATGATGCTGGACGGCATCCGCAAGATCGCGCCCACGGGCGTGATGCTGATGTTCGCCATCCTGTACTTCGGCGTGATGATCGACGCCGGCCTGTTCGACCCCATCGTGGGCCGCATCCTGCGCGCGGTGAAGGGCGATCCGCTGAAGATCGTGGTGGGCACCACGGTGCTGGCGCTGGTGATCTCCCTGGACGGGGACGGTTCGACCACCTACATGATCGTGGTCGCCTCGATGCTGCCGCTGTACCGCCGCCTGAAGATGAACGCGCTGTCCATGACCTGCCTGGCGATGCTGGCCAGCGGCGTCATGAACCTGACCCCTTGGGGCGGGCCGACGGCGCGCGCCGCCAGCGCCTTGCATGTGGACGCGGGCGACATCTTCGTGCCGCTGGTGCCGGTCATGGGCGTGTCCATCGTGGCGATCCTGGTGCTGGCGGTGTTCCTGGGCCTGCGCGAGCGGCGCCGCCTGGGCGTGCTGTCGCTGCCGGCGGGCGCATCGCTGCACGCCGGCTACGACGAAGACGGCCCCAAGAACCTGCCCGAGATCGAGGTGGACCAGGACCTGCGCCGCCCGCACCTGTTGTGGGTGAATGCCGGCCTGACCCTGGCGCTGATGGTGAGCCTGGTGCTGGGCGTGCTGCCGCTGCCGGTGCTGTTCATGATCGCGTTCGCGGTTGCGCTGATCATCAACTATCCGAACCTGGCCGAGCAGCGCCGCCGCGTGGCGCAGCACGCGGGCAATGTGCTGTCGGTGGTGTCGCTGATCTTCGCGGCCGGCATCTTCACGGGCATTCTCTCCGGAACCGGCATGGTGGAAGCCATGTCGCGCAGCCTGCTCGCCGTAATCCCGGACGCGCTGGGCCCCTATCTGGCCGGCATCACCGCGCTGGTCAGCCTGCCGTTCACGTTTTTCATGTCGAACGACGCCTTCTACTTCGGCGTGCTGCCGATCCTGAGCGAAGCCGCGCAGGGCTATGGGATTTCCCCCGTGGAAATGGCGCGCGCGTCGCTGATCGGCCAGCCCGTGCACCTGCTCAGCCCGCTGGTGCCGTCCACCTATCTGCTGGTCGGCCTGGCCGGCGTGGAATTCGGGGACCACCAGCGCTACGCGCTGAAGTGGGCCACGATGGTCTGCCTGGTGATGCTGGCGGCGGCGCTGGCGTTCGGCCTGTTCCCGCTGGTGGGATCCGCCGCCTGATCCGCGGCGCCTGCCGCATTTCTCATAAAGGAACGTTCATGGCTTTGCGCATTGCTTACGTCACCAGCGGAATGGGCCACACTGGCACCGCGATCTGCCAGGCGCTGCATCATGCCGGACATCGCGTTATCGCGGGCTGCGGCCCGCGCTCGTCCCGCAAGGACCATTGGCTGAAGGAACAGAAATCCCTGGGCTTTGACTTCATCGCCTCCGAAGGCGACGCCACCGATTGGGCGTCCACCGAGGCCGCGTTCGCCAAGGTGCGGCGCGAGGTCGGCGAGATCGACGTGCTGGTCAACAACGCCGGTTCCATGCTGGACATGCGCTTTCGCCAGATGGGCTATGCCGACTGGTCGGCGGTGCTGCGCAGCAACCTGGACACGCTGTTCAACAGCACCAGGCAGGTGGTCGACAGCATGTCGGACCGCGGCTGGGGCCGTATCATCAACATCGGTTCGGTCGCGGCCGAGAAAGGCCAGATCGGCCAGATCAACTACGCCACGGCCAAGGGCGCGGTCATCGGCTTTACGCGTTCGCTGGCGCAGGAGGTCGCGGCGCGCGGCGTGACGGTGAACCTGGTGTCGCCGGGCTTCATCGCCGACGACACGGTCAAGGCGTTTCCGCCGGCGCTGCTGGACCGCATCATCGAAAGCGTGCCGGTGGGACGGCTGGGCACGGCCAAGGATCTGGCCGGACTGTGCGCCTGGCTGGCGTCGGACGAGGCGGCCTTTGTCACGGGCGCCAACTACGCCATCAACGGCGGCGTGTACATGAGCTGACGCATCGGCGGAATCAGGCGGCCTTTGGCGGCCGTCCGATTCCATGCCGGGCGCATCAGTGTGCGCGGCTTTTCAGGAAGTCGGGGATGGACGCCGCGGTGCGCTTGCAGTCCGCCAGCCATTCCACGCGCCATTCCGTGATCCGCTCGGCGGTGTAATGCTCGAAGACGCCCGGCGTCGGCTCGTTGATGGACTCGAACTGCCGCACCAGCACCAGCGGTTTCTCGGCGCCAGGCGTTTCATCCGAGCATTCCGCGGCTTCTTCAAACGTGGCGAAGGCGTAGTAATAGTCATCGCCGTCATGCAGATCCTCGCCGCCCGCATGCGGATGCACCCACACGCGGTATTCCAGCACGTCATCGTAAAAGTAGCCGCCGCCGGATTTGGTCATGGCCGGATATTCGCCGACTTGATCGGGGTCGATGGCGACGGGGTGGGCGCAGGAAAGGTCAGACGTCGATCTGGTCAAACTGCACTCCCAGCGCCGCAGCAATTCGTTCACGCGTAATTCTCTTTGTCTTCGCGCCTTGCGCCTCCATCGCAGCATAGCTGGGCTGGCGGATGCCCAGGCGTGAAGCGATTTCAACCTGGGTAATACCCAAGTACTCGCGCCATGCGCGAATAATGCCCCAGTCGTTGTCGGACATTAAAATCACGACTTCATGCGGAACCGTGCCGTCTGCAGGGATGCGGGGGCAAGGGACAGGAGCAGCCTTGGCGCCGGCCAGAGTATTTGCGCGCTCAGCTCAATTCGCGAGCTTCACCGCCCCGCTGTCGATCAGCTCCTTCCATTTGGCGTTGTCGGCGTCGATGAACTTCAGCAAGTCGTCCCGCGATCCGCCGCCGGCCAGCATCCCGGCGTTGTCGACCGCGGCCTTGAACTCCGGCGTGGCCACGGCGGCGCGCAGCGCGGTGTTGATCACGTCGAGCTGCTCGCCGGGGATGGCCTTGCTGGCCGCCACGGAAAACCACTGGCTGGCGGCGTAGCCCTTGAAGCCGGATTCCTCAACCGTCGGCACGTCGGGCAGGCTGTCCAGCCGGTACGGCGTCGTCACCGCGTACGCCTTCAATGCGCCGGCCTTGATCTGCGGCATCACCGGCGCGGACCCCAGGATGGCCAGCGGGATCTGGCCGCCCGCCACGTCCGCCACCGCCTGGCCGCCGCCCTTGTACGGCACGTGCACGATGCGGGTGCCGGCGTATTGGTTGAGCAATTCGCCCGCCAGGTTTTGCGACGTGCCGTTGCCGGAGCTGCCGTAGCTCCAGGCCTCGGGCCGGCGCCGGGCGTCCGCCAGCACGTCCTGCAGGCTGTCCCGGGCGTCGCGCGCGGGGCCGACGATCACCATCGGGCCTTGCGCCATCAGCATCACAGGGGCCAATTCGCGGCCGATCTCGGGCTGGGGCGTGGGATAGATCAGGGGGCCCGGCACGGTCAGCAGGTAGCCGTCGCCGGCCTTGCTGCGCGCCACCAGCTGCAGGGCGATGGCGCCGGACGCGCCGGGGCGGTTTTCCACGATGACGTTCAATCCCGTCTTGCGCGCGAGTTCCTGCGCGGCGATGCGGGTCAGCACGTCGGCGGTTCCGCCCGGCACGAAGCCGACCACCCAGGTGATCTGCCTGGCCGGCCAATCCAGCTTGTTGTCCGCCGCGCTGGCTGCCGCGGCGGGCAGGGCAATGCCAAGCAGCATTGCACAGCATCGGATAGCGAAGTTCATGTTTTCCCCTTGTGTTCTTCTATCAGGCAAGCCGCCCTGGCCTCAGCTGGGATCCAGCTTGCCGGGCGGGGTGTTCGGATGCGCGGCGCACGACTGGTTGAACGCCTGCACCATTTTCAGGATGGGGCCGAGCACCCAGGTGTTGAAGATGAGGATGTCGCTTTCTTCCTTGGGGTCCTGCTTCAGGTTGAACAGGTAGGGCGACTCCAATTTTCCCTTGCCTTCGTTGACCTCGGGTTCCCAGTAGAAGTGCAGCTTCCAGTCGCGCCATTTGACGGCGCGCAGGTCGTTCTTGATGTAGAACAGAAAGCCCTCGCGCAGGGAAGTCGGACTGGCGCCCGTGAAGAATCCGGTCTGGTCGATACCGTCGATGGGCCGGTCCTGCGGGATGGCCGCGCCGCCGATGCGCGACAGCGTCGTGTACAGGTCGGTGACGTGGACCATCTCGTTGGATACCTGGCCCGGCTGCACGCGGCCGGGCCAGCGGATGATGAAGGGCACGCGCAGGCTGCCTTCCATCGCGGTATGGTAGGTGCCGCTCCACGGCCCGGCGGTGCCGCGGTAGGGCCTGCGGTATTCCGGGCCGTTGTCGCTGCAAAAGATGAAGACGGTGTCGTCGCGCAGGTCCAGCTCGTCCACGGCCTGCACGATCTGGCCGACGCGGTGATCCATTTCGACCATGGAATCCGCAAAGTCCCCGGCGCCCGTGCGGCCGGCAAAGTCCGCGTGCGGCAGGGTGGGAAAGTGCAGGTGCACCAGGGGCAGGTACAGGAAGAACGGTCGGCTGGCTTCGGCGTGCTTGCGCATGAAGCCGATGGACCGGTCCACCAGTTCGGCGTCGATGCCGCGCCGCGTGTCCAGGTCGTAGACCTTGACGTTTTCCGATGGCGCGCCTGCCTGGCCCTGCATGATGTGGGGAATGTCCGCGACGGACGGATCAAACCCGACCGAGGCCGTGAACTGGCTTTCGTCGGTGGTGCGGGGGATGCCGTACCACTCGTCGAAGCCGCGGTCGGACGGATAGCGGCCCGGGACGTCGCCCAGGTGCCATTTGCCGTAGTGCGCGGTGGCGTAGCCCTGGCCCGAGAGCTGTTGCGCCAGTGTGATCTCGTCGCGCGCCAAGCCTTGCGGCAGGCCCGGCGGCACGGATTGCAGGCAGCCCGTGCGGATCGGATGCCGGCCGCTCATCAGCGCGGAGCGCGTGGGCACGCAGTCGCTTTCCACATTGAAGTTATGCAGCAGCAGGCCTTGCGCGGCAAGCCGGTCGATATGCGGGGTGGGCGCGCCGCGCAGGGCGCCGCCTCCGTAGCAGCCGAGTTCTCCCCATCCCAGGTTGTCGGCCACGATCAATACGATATTCGGCTTCTTGTCCATTGCGCTGCGCCTCTCGGAATGCTCGGGTTGATCCCAGGCATTCTAGGAGCGGGAGCCGGACGTAATATTCCAGATATTGAGTATTTCAATAAATATAAGTTATGAATCTGTCGCTGCGTGACATCGAGTATTTCCTGGCCGCCGTCGAGCACGGCAACCTGGACCGGGCCGCCGCGGCCTGCGGCGTGAGCCAGCCGGCGCTGTCCAAATCGCTGCAGCGGCTGGAGGCGGACACGGGGCTTGCGTTGCTGGACCGCAGCGGGCGCGGCCTGCGCCTGACATCGGCGGGGCTGGTGTTCCTGGAGCACGCAAGAAAGCTCTGGGCGGAATACCGCGATGCGGTCAGGCACGCGATGGAATTGCGGGTCGGGGAAGCGGGGCTTTTGCGCATCGGCGCAACGGGGGCCACCGTGGACAGCATTGTGATGCCTGCGCTGCGGGTGCTTATGCCGCGCCGGCCCGCCTTGCGCATCCAGTTGACGCAGGGGCTGTCGGACGACCTGAACGAGCAGGTCGCCAGCGGCAAGCTGGATCTGGCCGTCACGCCCATATATGCCGACGTGCCCGCGGCCCTGCAGCAGGAGCCCATTCTGGAAGACCGGCTGTGCGTGGCCGCGAGCCGCAAGCATCCGCTGGCCGCGCGGCGCAAACTGTCGCTGCACGATCTGCAAGGCCAGCGCTGGATCTTGCCCAAGCCCACGTCCATTGCACGCAAGGCGCTGGATGCGCGCTATGCCGAGGCCGGCCTGGACCTGCCGGCGGCCGCGCTCGAAGTGGAGCATTTCTCGAAGGGCACGCTGGAACTCCTGGCGCATTCGGATCTGCTGGCGGTCGCGCCCCAGAGCGCGTTGGACGGAGATCGGGATATCGCGGTGTTGCCGGTTGTCCTGGGCAAGCCGCTGCAACGCCGCATTGCGCTGATTTCCCGTCACGCCACCACCTGGTCGCCCTTGATGACAGAGTTCCGCGCCGCGATTCTGCACAGCGCCAGGCCACGCTGAATTTTGCGGCCGCTTTTCGCTAGGGGAATTCCCTAGCCGCCGCCGATGCCGGCCGGACGCATATCCAGCCACCGTAAGCCTCTGCGCGAAGGTATCTAATAAAGGCAACGGTTTTTTAAAAATATTGATATGGTTGGAACCCTCCCCGCTATCTAGAATTCGCCGCAAGTCGTTTTGCGCTGTCCGGCAAGGCGACATTTCGGGATCACGGCCAGGCACCGTACCTGGCCGGTACTAGACAAGGGGAATCAATGCTTTCGTACACATTGCGACGGCTGCTCATGACGCTGCCCGTCATGCTGTTCGTCGCGCTTTTCGTGTTCGGCCTGCTGGATCTGGCGCCGGGCGATCCGGCGGCGCTGCTGGCCGGCGAGGACGCCACGCCGCAGGACATCGCGCGCATCCGCGCGACGCTGGGCCTGGACCAGCCGTTCCTGCACCGCTTCGGCGAATGGGGCTGGAACGTGCTGCACGGCGACCTGGGCACGTCGCTGTTCACCGGGCTGCCCGTCAGCCACATGATCAGCCAGCGGCTCGTGCCGACGTTTTCGCTGATGCTGATGACGCTGATCGTCTCGGTCGCCGTCGCCATCCCCATCGGCGCGCTGGCCGCTTGGAAGCACAACCGCGTGCAGGACCGCGGCATCATGGTGCTGGCGGTGTTCAGCTTTTCCGTGCCCTCGTTCGCGGTGGGCTACCTGCTGGCCTGGGTCTTCGGCCTGCAGCTGCGCTGGTTCCCGGTGCAGGGCTATGCGCCGCTTTCCACGGGCTTCTGGGCGTCCGTGCATACGCTGGTGCTGCCGGCGCTGGCGCTGGGCAGCGTCTACGTCGCGCTGATCACACGCATCACGCGGGCGACGCTCCTGGAAACCCTGAGCCAGGACTATGTGCGCACCGCGCGCGCCAAGGGCGTGGGCAACCGCGGCCTGCTGTTCCGCCATGCGTTGAAGAACGCGGCGGTGCCCATCATCACCGTCATCGGCAGCGGCGTTGCCCTGCTGATCAGCGGCACGGTGGTGACCGAGACGGTCTTCTCCATTCCCGGCCTGGGGCGCCTGGTGGTCGACGCCATCCTGCGGCGCGACTACCCCGTGATCCAGGGCGTGATCCTGCTGTTCAGCTTCATGTACGTGCTGGTCAACCTTCTGGTCGATCTGCTTTACCGCGCCTTTGACCCGAGGATCAAGTACTGATGAATACCTTTACCGGCTTTCTGAAGCGGCATCCGACCACCGCCGTTGGCGGCGCGCTGCTCCTGCTGCTGTTCCTGGTGGCGCTGTGCGCGCCCTGGCTGGGAACGGTGGACCCGACGGCGCTGTCTCCCATCCATCGCACGCGCTCGCCGAATGCGCAGTTCTGGTTCGGCACCGACCTGCTGGGACGCGACGTGTATTCGCGGGTGATATACGGCGCGCGGGTGTCGCTGATCGTGGGCTTCACCGTGGCGGCGCTGTCCACCGTGATCGGCGTGCTGATCGGCCTGGCGGCGGGTTTCGTGCGCTGGGTGGATGCGGTGGTGATGCGCATCATGGACGGCTTCATGTCGATCCCGACGATCCTGCTGGCCATCGCGCTGATCGCGCTGACCCGCGCGTCCCTGCAGAACGTGATCATCGCGATCACCATCGCGGAGGTGCCGCGGGTGGTGCGCCTGGTGCGCGGCCTGGTGCTGACGCTGCGCGAACAGCCCTACGTGGAAGCGGCGGTGGCCGCGGGCGCCAGCCGCCTGCGCATCGTGCTGCGGCACATTTTCCCGAACACGCTGGCCGCGCTGATGGTGCAGGCCACCTATATCTGCGGCGTGGCGATCCTGGCCGAGGCCAGCCTGTCGTTCATCGGCGCGGGCGTGCCGCCGTCGGTGCCGTCGTGGGGCAACATCATGGCCGAAGGGCGCGCGCTGTGGCAGATCAAGCCGCACCTGATCGCCTTCCCGGCGGTGTTCCTGTCCATCACGATCCTGGCGATCAACATGCTGGGCGACGGACTGCGCGACGCGGTGGATCCGCGCATGGCCAAGAGGATCTGAACGATGAACACGACAACGACACAGAACCGGCGCGTGCTGGAGATCGAGGACCTGTCGATTGCCTTCGGCCGCGGCGACAGCGCATTCCGTGCAGTCAAGTCGCTGAGCCTGCACGTGGACCGCGGCGAGACGCTCGCGATCGTGGGCGAGTCCGGCTCGGGCAAATCGGTGACTTCGCTGGCGGTCATGCGGCTGGTGGAATTCGGCGGCGGCCGCATCGAAAGCGGGCGCATGACCTTCCATCGTGGCCCCGGACAGCCGGTGGACCTGGTGGCGGCCTCCGAGGACAGCATGCGCGCCATGCGCGGCAACGACCTGGGCATGATCTTCCAGGAGCCGATGACTTCGCTGAACCCGGTGTTCACCGTGGGCTCGCAGATCGTCGAGGCGATCCGGCTGCATCAGCCTGGCGACGCAAGGTCAGCCGCGGCCGCGGCCCGCCGGATCCTGGACCAGGTGCGCATTCCGGACGCCGCGGCCATCATGGGGCGCTATCCGCATGAGCTCTCGGGCGGCATGCGCCAGCGCGTGATGATCGCGATGGCGCTGTCCTGCAAGCCGGCGCTGCTGATCGCCGACGAGCCCACCACGGCGCTGGATGTGACGATCCAGGCGCAGATCCTGCAGCTGATCCGCGAGCTGCAGCGCGAGATGGACATGGGCGTCATCTTCATTACGCACGACATGGGCGTGGTGGCCGAGGTGGCGGACCGCGTCATGGTCATGCGCAAGGGCGACGTGGTCGAGAACAACGATGTGCAGGGCTTGTTCAAGTCGCCGCGGCACCCGTACACCCAGGCGCTGATGGCGGCGGTGCCGCGGCTGGGCGCGATGCGGGGCACCGCGCTGCCGGCGCGCTTTCCGCTGCTGTCCGACGGGGACGCCGGGCAGGCGGAAAAGCCGCCCGCCCGCGCGGCCAAGGACGAGGTGGTGCTGAGCGTGCGCGGCCTGGTGACGCGCTTTGACGTGCGCGGCGGCGTGTTCGCCCGCGTCAAGAAACGGGTGCACGCGGTGGAGCAGGTCAGCTTTAACCTGCACGCCGGCGAGACGCTGTCGCTGGTGGGCGAGTCCGGCTGCGGCAAGACCTCGACGGGGCGTTCGCTGCTGCGGCTGGCCAAGACCTCGCGCGGCACGATCGAATTCCAAGGCAAGCCCGTGCGCCAGGATGATGCCGCGTCGCTGCTGGCGCTGCGCCGGAACATGCAGTTCGTGTTCCAGGACCCCTACGCTTCGCTGAATCCGCGCATGCGGGTGGGGGAATGCGTCAAGGAACCGATGCTGATCCACAACCTGCACAGCGGCGCGCAGGCGGACCGGCGCGTGGCCGAACTGTTTGAAAGAGTGGGGCTGGACGCCTCGATGATGCGGCGCTGGCCGCACGAATTCTCCGGCGGCCAGCGCCAGCGCATCTGCATCGCGCGGGCGCTGTCGGTGGATCCCAAGGTGCTGATCGCGGACGAATCGGTGTCCGCGCTGGACGTATCGATCCAGGCGCAGATCGTGAACCTGCTGATCGACCTGCAGCGCGACCTGGGCGTGAGCTACCTGTTCATCTCGCACGACATGGCGGTGGTGGAGCGCATCAGCCACCGGGTCGCGGTGATGTACCTGGGCCAGATCGTCGAGATCGGCCCGCGTCAGGCGATTTTCGAGAATCCGCAGCACGCCTACACCCGGAAGCTGATGCAGGCCGTGCCCATCGCGGACCCCGCCGCGCGGCGCCGCGCCACGTTGGAGCTCAGCGAGCTGCCCAGCCCGGCGCGCGCCGTGGGCGACGAGCCCGTGGTGCCGCCGCTGGTGCAGGTGGGAGACGGGCATTTCGTGGCGCGGCACCGTATCGGCGGCGCGTACTAGCGGCAACAGGACGTCGTTTTTTTCCTTTTTATCCCGGAGATAGAAAATGGATCGTAGGAATTTTCTGCTGGCTTCTTCCGCTTCGGCGGCCGCCTGGGCCTTGCCCGGCTTGTCGTGGGCCGCGCCCGCGAAATCGTCGTTCCGCTGGGTGCCCCAGGCGGACCTGGCCTTGCTGGACCCCATGTTCACCACCGTGGCCATGACCCAGGTGCACGCCCAGCTGGTGTTCGACACGCTCTACGGGCTGGACGAGCAGTACTTGCCGAGCCCGCAGATGGCCGCCGGCCACGTCAGCGAAAATGACGGGCTGCTGTGGAAGATCACGCTGCGCGACGGGCTTAAGTTCCATGACGGCGCCCCGGTGCGCGCGCAGGACGCGGTGGCCAGCATCCAGCGCTGGGCCAAGAAGGACCTGATGGGCCGGTCCCTGATGCAGGCGACCGAGTCGCTGACCGCGCTGGACGACAAGACGATCCAGTTCCAGCTCAAGAAACCGTTCCCGTTGATCCTGCACGCGCTGGGCCGCCAGTCCGGCAACATGGCCTGCATCATGCCGGAACGCCTGGCGAAACTGCCGGAGACCGAACAGGTCAAGGAAATGGTCGGCAGCGGCCCGTTCACGTTTGCCGCCAGCAAATGGGTATCCGGTTCGCGCGTGGTGTACGAGAAGTTCGCGGGCTATGCGCCGCGCCAGGACGACAGGAAGCCGGTGTTCACGGCCGGCCCGAAGCTGGCGCACGTGGACGAGGTGCACTGGCACATCATCCCGGACCGCGCCACGGCCATCGCGGCGCTGCAGGCCAACGAGGTCGACGGCGTCGAGATGGTGGACAGCGACTTCCTGCCCATCCTGAGCCAGGACCCCAACATCCGTCTGGTCAAGCGCAGCCTGCCGACCATCGGCGTGATGCGCTTTAACCATCTGCACGCGCCGTTCGACAACCCGGCGATCCGCCGCGCCGTTCTCAGCGCGGTCAACCAGACCGAGTACATGACGGCGATGAACGGCGCCGACTTCCCGGAGTACTGGAGCGACCGCTGCGGCGTGTTCGTGCCGGGTTCGCCCATGGACAGCGACGCGGGCATGGACAAGCTGACCGGCAAGCGCGACATCGACGCGGCGCGCGCGGCCATCAAGGCGGCCGGCTACAACGGCGAGACCGTGGTGCTGCTGGACCCGGTGGATTTTCCGACCTGGCACGCCGCCGCCCTGGTGACGGCGGACCTGTTCAAGCGCCTGGGCTTCAAGGTGGACCTGCAGACCATGGACTGGGGCACCGCCGTGCAGCGCAGGAACAACCAGGAGGCGCCCACGGCGGGCGGCTGGAGCGTGGCGTTCACGGGCAACACCGGCCCCAACAACCTGGATCCGGCGGGCCACCTGCCGCTGCGCGGCAACGGCAAGCAGGCCTGGTTCGGCTGGCCCACCAGCGAACGCCTGGAGCAGCTGCGCCTGGACTGGTTCAACGCGCCCGACCTGGAAGCGCAGAAGAAGATCTGCCGCGAGATCCAGCTGCAGGTGTTCGAGGACGTGCCCTACATTCCGCTGGGCGCGAGCTATCCGGTCAGCGCGCTGCGCAGCAACTGGAAGGATTTCCAGCCGCAGATGTCGCTGTTCTACACATTGCACAAGGCGTGAGGACCAGGTATGCGCAGCAAGGCTCCAAAAGTCGCCATTCTTGGTTTTCACCTGGAATCCAACGCGTTCTGCCCGCCGTCGGTCAAGGCCGATTTCCTGGCGCAATGCTGGGAGGAAGGGGAGGCCATTTCCGAGCTTGCGGGCGGCCCCAGCCGCCTGCCCAGCGAGGTGGCCGGATTCTATGACCGCATGAACCAGCTGGGCAGCTGGACGCCCGCGCCGCTGATCGTGATCGGCGCGCCGCCGGGCGGCCCGGCCAGCGCCGCCGTCTGGGCCCAGTTCCTGGCCGAAGTTGAGCAGCGGCTGCGCGCCGCCATGCCTGTTGACGCGGTGTACGTGGCCAACCACGGCGCCTCGTCGGCGGAAGGCGAGAACGATACCGAGGGGGTGCTGATGCGCCTCTTGCGCGCCATCGTCGGCCCGGACGTTCCGGTCGTGGCCACGCACGACCTGCACTGCAATGTCTCGGCGGAAACGGTGGAGGCGCTGGACGGTCTGATCGCCTATCGCACCAACCCGCACGTGGACCAGCGCGAGCGTGCGGCCGAGGCCGCCGACATGATCCACGAGATCCTGGACGGCGCGCGCATGGTCACGGCCTACGTGCGCCTGCCCCTGACGCCGCCTTCCGTGACGCTGTCGACCGCCAGCGGCCCATACGCGGATCTGGTGGCGCTGGGCGCATCGCTGACGCAAAAGCGCGGCGAGGGGCCGATCGCCAATGTCGCGGTGTGCTCGGGCTTTGTGTTTTCCGATCTGCCCAAATGCGGCGTGACCATCACGGTGACGGCTCGTGGCGACCTGCAGGCGGCGCGCCGCGCGGCTCTGCAGGTGGCGCGCGCGGGCTGGGCCGACCGCGGCCGCTACATCGCCAATACCGTCGCCGTGGAGCGCGCCGTGGAACTGGCGCGCGCCGCCGCGCAGCCCCTGCTGTTCGCGGACGTGGCCGACAATCCGGGCGGCGGCGGGCGGGGCAATACCACTTGGCTGCTGCGGGCATTCGACCAGGCGCGCATTTCGGGCGTGGTGCTGGGGGTGTTCGTCGATCCCGCCCTGGCGGCGCGGGCCGGGGAGCTGGGCGTCGGGGCGGAATTCGACGCGGTGTTCAACCAGGTCGAGAGCGAGTATTCGCGCCGCTACACGGCGCGGGCGCGGGTGCTGAAGCTGACGGACGGCGAGGGCATGGGCCGGCGCGGCATCCTGCGGGGCCGCAAGTTCTCGATGGGCGCGACCTGCCTGCTGGAGCTGACGGAATCGGGCATGAAGGTGGTGGTGGGCAGCCTGCGCCGTCAACTGGCCGAGCCCGCCATGCTGGAGATGCATGGCATCGACATCGCGCAGGCGGGGCATGTGATCGTCAAGAGTCGCGGCCATTATCGGGCGGGCTTCGACGAGTTCTTTCCGGACGATCGCATCCACGACGTGGACAGCCCGGGGCTGACCACGCCGAACCTCAAGCAGATCGACTTCAAGGGACTGCCCCGGCCGGTTTGGCCGCTGGACGACGTTGCCGCCTGGCGCGAACCGGAATGGGCGGCGGATCTGGGGGACTAGGAAGGCGTGCGGCCCGCCCCAGGCGGCGCGCCTAGCGGCCAGTGTCCAGCCGGGCAGCCATCCAGGCAGGATCGGCGTAGGCGGCATCGATGTGCGCGCCCAGCGATTCCACGAAGCGGGTGACGCTGGACGGCAGCTGCCGGCCCGCCATCGTCTGGATATGCATATTGCGCTGATGTAGCTCGGTGTTGGACATGGGGATCTTTATCAAATCCCCGCGTTCGGTCGAGGTCATGACCGTGAGGTCGCCGGAAAAGCTGATCGCGCCCCAGCGCAGACAACTGTTCTCGATCGCACCCTGGTTGTTGCAGGTCATGGCCACGTTGAGTTCGATCTTCTCGTGCATGCAGCACAGGTCGATGATGAAGCGGATGGTGCTGCCCGGGCCCATCAGCGCGACGGGGTGGTTGCCGATATCGCGCATCGACAGGGTCTTGCGGCCGGCCAGCGGATGGTCCGGCGCCATGACCGCAATGACCGGCATGCGGCGCGCATACTGCACATGCACGCCCTGGGGCGGCGACAGGTTGTAGCTCATGCCGATGTCGTCTTCGCCTTCGCGCACGCGCCGGTTGATCTCCGAGGACTGCAGGATGTTCAGCTCGAAGCGCAGCGACGGCTCGGTCGCGCGGAATTCGCCGATGACGCGCGGCAGCAGCTCGCGGCCGAAGGCCTGGTTGGCCGAAATGCGGATGAGCTTCTGGCCGATCTGGCTCAGGTCGCGGATTTCCGCGCGGGCGCGCTCGGCCTCCAGCGAAGCCCGGCGCGCGTAGGCTTTCAGCAGCTGGCCGGCTTCGGTCAGGACCATGCCGCGCGCGTGGCGGTCGAACAGCAGGGTCTGGTGCTCTTCTTCCAGTTTGCGCACCATCCGGCTGACCGCCGACGGGGCCACGTGCAGCTTCTGCGCGGCGACGGTGAGCGAGCCCGAGTCCACGACTTCCAGGAAATAGCGCAGGGCGGTGTTGAGCATGGCGGCGGGTAGTTTGGCGGCGCGCTCCATACTAACGGAAAACGCTGCGCCGCCGGCCGGGCCCGCCTAGCGAAACACCGACCAGGCCAACGTGACCGAAAACAGGCCCAGCACGATCGACGCGCCGCGCTGCATCTTTGCCGGATCGATCCATTTCAGCTTTTCGCCGCCCAGCGCGGCGCCGAACAGCACCCACATCAAGCCGATCGGGACCAGGAGCAGGGTAAAGATGCCCATTGCCGCCAGATAGGCGGGCAGGCTTTGAAAAGCCGGGGCGGGGAAGATGGCGCTGGCGAACAGGATGCCCTTGGGGTTGAGCAGGGTGGCGACGAACAGCGTGCGCATGCCGATGAGTTGCCGGGCGGCGGAGGGCACGGCGGTGGCCGCGCGCCACATGCGCCAGGCAAGCCAGGCGATGTACAGGCTGCTGGCCACGCGCACCACGCCGGGCAGCCACGGCAGCACTTGCGCGGCTTCGCCGAGAAACCGGCCCCACGCGGTGATGGACACCAGATAGCCCGCCAGCTCGGCGCCCGTCAGGCGCGCGGACCGCTTGAATCCCTGCCGTAGTCCGGCGGCGGCAAGCAAGGTGTTGGTGGGGCCCGGCATGGCCAGGACGACAGCGATGCCGGCAATGAACAGGCCTGTGGCCGCGGCGGAGAACATGGATGGACTTCAAGGGGGCGGGGGACGGGCCGTTTTGTAGCACGGCCGTGTTTCAGGCGGCAACTAGCGGTGTCCGCCTGCGTCCTCTCGGGCCCGGCTAGCGCCCCAGCTTCATCGACACGTCCGTATGCGTGCCGCGATCCAGGTCCGCGCCCAGCGGCTGGTCCCAGTCGGGCAGGCTCAGCAGTTCCTTGCTGACCTCGCCGGCTTCGATGCGCCGCGCGATATCGTCTAGCAACTGCGTGCGCGTGGCAAAGCCTTTGCCTTGCAGATCTCGCGCGAAGAGCCGGTACGTGAGGTTGGGTTCTGCGCCCTTCATGACGCCCAGGTTCAGTATGCGGCCCTGTTCGTTGCGCATGAGCAGATGGCCGGGACGCGCATAGATGCGGTAGATGCGCCATGGCGACGAGACCGCAGCGTGATCGCGCCGCACGTCGCGCTTGGGTTCGCCGCCGCCGGGAGGCGTGGATGCGGAAGGAAGCAGTTTGACGCAGGCGTTCGCGAATCTGGCGATGGACTTTCTGATCGCGCTCAAGCGGGCTCTGCCATCAGCGCGTGCGCTTCTAGGGGGATAAGTATATTCAGATGGGTTTGCGTCATGCGCTTGCGCTGTTTGACCATTGCCGTACTCCTATATGGCGATACGGCGAGGCGACGCGCGTTCAAGCACCATGCCTTTGAGGATACGCGCTTTATCCGGCGGGACGGCGCAAAAGCGGCGATAGTTACGCATTAACTGCAATGCGCGACGCGAATTAACGGATTTTGTCGAGAAAATACGTGAAAACGCCGTCTTCAGCGCATAAAGATGGCAAATGGAAACGCCCATTGACTTTCCCCCTCCTCGCGCCCATAGTGGGATTGAAGCTTTTCGAGCATCGTGATTTTCGTCCGGTCTTGCACCCTCCTGGGGCGCTTCATTGTTCGCAGTCCTTTCCTTGACAGGCTCATTTCGCGGGCGCTGCCCGCATTCAATGGAAAGAGATTATGGAAACCGGAATTGTTAAGTGGTTCAACGATGCCAAAGGGTTTGGCTTCATCATGCCCGAGAACGGCGGCAAGGATTTGTTCGCGCACTTCTCGGAAATCGTCAGCGACGGCCACAAAGTGCTCCTTGAAAATCAGCGCGTCAGCTACGTGACCGCTCAAGGCGCCAAGGGCCCGCACGCAACACAGATCCGCACTTTGTGAACGAAGGCCCGCAGGGGCCTTTTGATCAGGTATTGGAGGTTTCATGTTTCACAACAATATGGTCTACAAGGGCTACAGGCTGACCGCCAGCGTTTCCCGGATTTCAGTCGGGGGCACCAGCCGGCCAGCCTTCACCGCCACAGTGGCAGTGGAACTCGCGGGCGATCAGGACAAGCTCGGCGATCCTTATCCCGTGCCTTTGTTCGCGTCTGGCGGCTTTGTCTCCAGCCCCGGAATGGCGGTGGATGCCGCGATCAATCATGGTCGTCTCGTGGTTGATGCACATGCCAGGCCAGCTTGATTTATTGAGGCATGGCGCGGTATGGCCATGCGGCACTGATGAATTGAACGCCAGCCTGAACGGGCCGCCCTGAATGCTTCGTTCGGGCGGCCTTTTTGGTTTTTTGGCGCCCGGGAGATTCGCATGGCGAATTCGAACAGCGGGACAGATATGGAGCGTTGGGCCAATGATGGCGGCTCGCAGGTCGCGGCGCTGGCCGAGGCGCAGCGCAAGCACAGTCCGCCGATACGCATGCGGCCCGGCATCACGCGGGGGGAACGCGACGATGATGATTTCGTTGACCGCGCCAAGACTGCCTATAAGCGCGACGGCGGCGCGGGCGAACCCGCCCACTACAGCCATATCAACGAGTTCGAAGGCAAGCGCGTCGTCATCCTGCGCAACAAGCGCGGCGTGCTCGCCGTCTATGAAGACGTTGACGGGGCGGTGCAGCGATTGGCGCGCTGGCCGGTTTCGTGGGTGTGATGGTGTGCTCCAAGGCCTGAAGAGGCCGTGCGGCGCGAGGCCCGGAACCGCCCGGCGGCGGCTTAGTCACAAAAGCAATGCGATAAGAATCATTAACATCTAATATCTCGCCCTGGATGCGCGCCGGCTTGCTGTGGCCATGCGCCGGTATTTTCCTTAGGGGCATCATGGGGGAGCGGTTCTTCGGTGTGGTCGCCGAGGCGTACAAGACGTGGAATGCCGAGCTGGTCAGTTTCCTGAACCGGCAGCTAAAGCGTTCGCCCGATGCCGCCCAGGATATGGCGCAGGAGACGTTCGCCAAATGGCTCGCAGCCAGCGGCGGCGCGGAACAGCCGGAAAAGCCTCGCGCGTACCTGTATGAAATTGCGCGCAATCTACTGCGCGACCACTGGCGCCGCGAAGGCGTGCGCGGCGAGCATGTGGTGGCCAGCCTGGACGACCAGGGGTTCGAGCCGCCCGCGGGCAGCCTGACGGCGCATGCCGGCTTGCAGCCCGAAGCGCGCGCCGACGCCAACCAGCGCTTGCGGCTGCTGCAGGCCGCCATCGATGAGATGCCGCCGCGCCAGCGCGAGGCCTTCCTGCTTTATCGGTATGATGAGCTGCGCTGCGAGGAGATCGCCAGCCGCATGGGCATTTCGGTCCGGGCGGTGGAAAAGCACCTGCAATTGGCCCTGGCGCACTGCAAGCGCCGTGTCCAGGGCGAAGCCTGATGAACCCAACCCAACCTTTATCCGTCGTCGAAGCCGCCGCGAGCGCATGGTTCATGCGCCGGCGCGAAGGCATGCTCGATGCCGGCGCGGAACGCGACTTTCAGGCGTGGCTGGCGGCGTCGCCGCTGCACCGGCAGGAATACGAACGCCTTGCCCAGGTCTGGGACGATATGGCGGCGCTGCCGCGTCCGGCGTCCCGGCCCGCCGCATTGGCGTCCGTGGCGCCCCGCGGACAGCGCGCGCCGGGATTTCCCCGGTTCGCGAAGTGGGGCGGTGCGGTCGCGGCGCTGCTGGTCGCGATGGCGACCGGCTACCAGTACATGCCCGTCAGCTATACCTCGGTGGCCAATGCGTCCACGCAGACCCGCAGCCTGGACCTGCCCGACGGCACCCGCGTCCACGCCAATGTCGGCACGCGGGTCAGCGTGCGCTACACGCTGGCCGAACGGCACATCAGCATCGAAGGCGGCGAGGTATTCATTGACGCCGCGCCCGACCGGCGTCCGCTGATCGTGGCGGCGGGCGACGCTCGACTGCGCGACATCGGCACCGAATTCAACGTGCTGCTCTTGCCGGAGACGCTTCAGGTGGGCGTGCGCAGCGGCACCGTGCTGCTGGATGCGGGGGGAGCGGACGCCATGGCCACCCGCAGGCTGCAGGCCGGCGACACCGTGCAGCTTGCCCGCGGCCCGGGCGGGCAGATGCGGCAGCAGCGGGTTCCGTTGACCGAGGTCGGCGCCTGGCAGGATGGGGTGGTGGTGGTGCATGACGTGACGCTGCAGCAGCTCGCCGCCTATCTGGGGCTGCACCGCGACGCGCCCGTGCGGATCTCGGATCAGCGCGCAAGCAATCTGCGGCTGTCCGGCACGCTGGACCTGCGCCAGCCCGAGGCCTTCCTGGATGTCCTGCCCAGCCTGCTGCCGGTGACGCTGAACCGCAGGCAGGACGGAGCGGTGGTGATCGCCAGCCGCTAGCCGGGCGCTCGTGTTCCAGTGCGAATAATTATTTTTCTCGACACGTTCGGGTTCTGGCCGCTCGTGCGTCTTCCCCTGTGAAGCATCCATTTTTTATTCTGGGGAAAGACCATGGCGCCATGCCATTTTCAACGCCGGCTGAGCGTCGGCCGCTACGCAATCCTGTGCGCGTTGTCCGTGACGGCACTGGCGGGCGCAACCGTCGCGTCCCGGCCGGCCTACGCGCAAAGCGCCGTCTCGCTTGCCTTTGAGCTGCCCGCGGGCAGCATGGCCGATTCGCTGGTAAGCCTGGGCCGCCAGGCCCAGGTGCAGATCCTGTTCAGCCCCGGCTCGGTCGCCGGCATGGAAGCGCCCGCCGTGTCCGGCAAACTGACGCCGCAGGCCGCGCTGGACCGCCTGCTGGCCCGCAGCGGGCTGGTCGCGGTGCCCAGCGGATCGGGATTCATCGTTAGGGCGCCCGCCCCAACGAGCGGCGCGGACGCGACGACGCTGGCGCCGGTGACGGTCACGGGCCGGGACCTGGCCACGACCGAAGGCACGGGCTCCTACACGACCGCTGCGGTCACGATGGGCAAGAGCGTGCAAAGCCTGCGCGAGATCCCGCAGTCCGTGTCGGTGGTGACGCGCCAGTTGCTGGACGACCAGAACCTGGTGAACCTGGACGACGCCATGCGCACGGTGACCGGCGTCACGGTAGAGGCCGGCAGCATCGGCGGCAACCATGGAAATTTCTATTCGCGCGGCTATGCCCTGGACACGATCCAGGTGGATGGCGTCAATACGCCCGCAAGCACCGGCAATGACTTGTCCGCGGGGTTTGGCCTTGCCATCTACGACCGCATCGAAGTGCTGCGCGGCCCGGCCGGCCTGTTCCAGGGCGCGGGGGACCCGGGCGGCACGGTGAACCTGGTGCGCAAGCGCGCGCAGAAGGAATTCGCGTTCAGCGGCCAGGTCATGACGGGGTCATGGGACCGCTACTACGCCGACGCCGATATCACCGGCCCGCTGGACAGCGACGGCCGGCTGCGCGGGCGGCTGGTGGCGTCCTATGACGACCGCCGTTCCTTCGTGGACGGCGTCTATACCCGCAAGCCGCTGTTCTACGGCACCATGAGCCTGGACGTGACGCCGGACACGACGCTGACGGCGGGCGCGACCTACCAGCAGTACAAGGGCCGCCCCTTCTTCGGCCTGCCCGCCTACACCGATGGCCGGCTGCTGGACGTGCGCCGTTCGACCAACCTGGATCCCAGCTGGAACCACATCACCGAGGAAATCACCGAGTACTTCGCGGATGTGGAGCATCGCCTGTCGAACGGCGGGCGCATCAAGGTCAGCGGCCTCTACCGCGAGCAGGACGAGCCCAGCCGCGAATTCGGCTGGTCCGATTGCGCGGTGGACCCGGTCACTGGCGACACTTGCCTGGTGAGCTGGAAATACCGCAGCCACTGGAAAACCTACGGCCTGGACGCTTTCGTGGCCACGCCGTTCGAGGCCCTGGGGCGCAAGCACGAACTGATCGTGGGCGCCGACTATCGCAATATCCACAAGAACTTCCAGTACGGAGGCGGAGACAACGCGGACATCAATCTCTACCACCCGGACAACAACGTTCCCAAGCCGGACTACGAGTTCACCAACGGCAATGACGGCAAGACGGAGCAATACGGCCTGTACGCGCGCGCCAATCTGCGCGTGTCGGATGCCGCAACCGTCATCGCCGGCAGCCGCCTGACCTGGTGGAACAACAAGACAGCCAACCGCAACGCCTACTTCAACCAGTTCACCAACACCGACACCCGCATCAACGGCAAGTTCACGCCGTACCTGGGGCTGGTGGTGGACCTGAACGACCAGCTGTCGGCCTACACCAGCTACACCAGCATTTTCTCGCCGCAGACCACGACCGACGTCAACGGCCAGCCGCTGGACGCGCGCACCGGCAAGCAGCTGGAGGTCGGGCTGAAGGGCGAGTTCCTGGACAAGCGCCTGAACGGCCATGCCGCGCTGTTCCGCATGGACGACGAGAACCGCGCCATGACCGACCCGGACAATCCGCTGTTCTCGATGGCGGCGGGCAAGATGCGCAGCCAGGGCTTCGAGGCGGAGATCAGCGGCAGCCCGGCGCCGGGCTGGGACATCACCGCCGGCTACGCCTACACCACGACGAAGACCTTGAAGGGCACGGAGGACCAGAAGTCGCAGCAGTACGTCTTCATCACGCCGCGGCACACCTTCAATCTCTGGACCAAGTACTCGTTCGCGACCGGCGCGCTGGAAGGCTGGTCGCTGGGGGCGGGGGTGCGCAGCGTCAGCAGCATGTACCGGCTGAACGGCCCGGTGAAGTTCGAGCAGCGCCCGTACACCACGGTGTCCGCGCAGGCCGGGTATCGCTTCAACAAACATGTGGACGCGACACTGACGGTGAACAACCTGTTCGACAAGGTCTACTACCAGCGCGTGTGGGCGGCCTACGGGTCCAACTATTACGGCGAGCCGCGCAGCGTGATGCTGGCCGTGCGCTACGCAATGTGAGGCAGGCGCGGCTCAGGGCTTCAAGCCGATGCGCCGCGCCAGCTTGTGCAGGTTGCTGGGGTCCACGTCCAGCGCGCGTGCGGCCACCGCCCAGTTGCCTTGGTGCGCGTCCAGCGCGCGGCGGATCGCCTGGCGCTGGCAGGCATCCACGGCCTCGCGCAGCGACTGCGCGGGCGCGCCGGCTTCGGGCATGTCCGCCGGATCGTCGGCGAGGGATGCCGGCATGTCGCCATCGGACAGGTCCAGCAGCTTGACGCCCAGGGTCACGATTTCATTGCGGCTGGCGCCGTGGCTCACCGCCTTGATGGCCGCCCGGCTGATGACGTGTTCCAGCTCGCGCACGTTCCCCGGCCAGCGATAGCGGCGCAGCATCTCTTCGGCGTCGGGCGACAGCCGCAGGCTGCGCAGGCCGAGCCGCGCGCGGTTCAGTTCCAGGTAGCGCCCGGCCAGCAGCAGCACATCGTTGCCGCGGTCGCGCAGCGGGGGGATCGGGATCGGATAGACCGACAGGCGGTGGTAGAGGTCGGCCCGAAAGTCGCCGGCGCGCACCAGGTCGCGCAGGCTGCGGTTGGTGGCGGCCACGATGCGCACGTCCACCGTGCGGGGGCGGTCGTCTCCAAGCCGCTGGATTTCGCCGTTCTGCAGGGTGCGCAGCAGCTTGGCCTGCACCAGCAGGGGCAGCTCGCCCACTTCATCCAGGAACAGCGTGCCGCCGTTGGCGGCCTCGAACCGGCCGGGGCGGTCGGCGACGGCGCCGGAGAAGGCGCCCTTGGCGTGGCCGAACAGTTCGCTTTCGGCAAGCGATTCGGGCAGCGCGGCGCAGTTCACGTGCACCAGCGGCTTGTCGCGGCGGCGCGAAAGGCCGTGCACGCGGTGCGCGAACAGCTCCTTGCCCACGCCGGTCTCGCCCAGCAGGAGGATCGGCAATTCCGAGTCGGCCACAACCTCGATCTCGTGCAGCAGGCGGCCGATGGATTCGCTTTGCCCGAGGATCTCGCTGCCGGCGGGGGCGGCATTGTCCGCCGGCGCCGGGCCGCGCGCCACGCGCAGCGCGCGGATCTCGGCTTCCAGGCGGGTGGTCCGCAGCGCGGCCTCCAGCAGCACGATGTAGTCGCGCAGGTCGGATTGGGCCTCGGCGTCGAAGGTGCCGACCTCCAGCGCATCCAGCGTCAGCACGCCCCAGGTCCGGCCTTCGATGTGCAGGCTGGTGCCCATGCAATCGTGCACGGGCAGCGGCTCGCCGGCCATGCCGTTGATCAGGCCGTCGTAGGGATCGGGCAGGGTGCTGTCATGGTGAAAGCAGGTGACGCCGCGCCGGCCCAGGATGGCGGCCAGGCGGGGGTGCTGCTGCACGGCAAAGCGGCGGCCCAGCGCGTCTTGCGTCAGGCCGTCCACGGCGATGGGGCGCAGGTGGTCTTCTTCCAGCTGGAGCAGCGCCACCGCGCCGCAGCGAAAGTGCGTGCGCAAGCTGGAGACCAGCCGCTGAAGGCGGACGGCGGGAGGGAGGTCGGCGACCAAGTCGGCAAGCAGGAGGTTTTGCATGGGTGAATTCTACCGTCTGAAGGTGAATAGAACCCTGCTTTAGGAGGGTTATATCTACCCTTTAATTCGCAAGCGCTTGATAAAACGCAATTTTTTTCTGGCACGGTTTTCGCGTCTATCCCAGTACCGTCAAGATCAATGGAGAGACGCGATGAGCATGGTTGAGCAATCCCTGGGCCAGTTGGCCCGCAGCATTCCCGGCGCGACGCAGGTGTTTCATGAATACGAACTGGATTTTTGCTGTGGCGGCAAGAAAAGCCTGGCGGAGGCGGCAGCCCAGCGTTCGCTGGACGTCGCGCAGATCGAAGCGCGCCTGATCGCGCTGGCCCAGAACCCCGCAGCGGAAAAGGACTGGGGCCTGGCGTCGCCGGCCGAACTGGTGGACCACATCCTGGAGCGCTACCACGAGGTGCACCGGCAGCAGTTGCCCGAGCTGATCCGTCTGGCGCTGAAGGTGGAGCAGGTGCACGCCGACAGCCCGGACTGCCCGACCGGCCTGGCCGACCATCTGCGCGGCATGCAACAGGAACTGGAAAGCCACATGCAGAAAGAAGAGCAGGTGCTGTTCCCCATGCTGGCGCGCGGCCATGGCGGCATGGCGACCATGCCGATCATGGTGATGCGCATGGAGCATGACGACCACGGCGTGGCGCTGGAACGCTTGCTGGCGTTGACCAACAACGCGACCCTGCCGCGCGCCGCCTGCAATACCTGGCGCGCGCTGTACCTGGGCATCCGCCAGTTCAAGGAAGACCTGATGGCGCACATCCACCTGGAAAACAACATCCTGTTCGAAAACGCTGCGGCAGCGGCGGCGCGTCCCCGCGCCTGAAGGGCGCTTGCGGCATTGAAGAAAAGGCGGGGCCCGCCGGCCCCGCGGCATCAGTCGGGAAGGCCGGTATGAATATCGATAAGTTCAAGCAACAGCACGTGGATATCCTGCAAGGCATTGCGTCGCTACGCCGGCTGGCGCAGGCGGGCGTGGCGCGCAACGCGGCCGGGATCGCGCAGGGCATCGTGTCCATCAGCGCCACCATCAAGCTGCATCTGGCGGTCGAGGACCGGGCGCTGTATCCGGCCGTGGCGCGCAGCCGTGACCTCGACCTGGCAAGAAAGGGCCGGGAGTTCCAGGAGGAAATGGACGCGATCGCCGCCGCCTACGAGGCGTTCGCCAGGCGCTGGAACAACGCGCGCAGCCTGGAACTGGACGAAGAGGGTTTTCGCGTCGACGCCAACACGGTGCTGCGCCGCGTCCACGAGCGGATGCAGCGCGAAAACCGCGATCTGTACCCGCGCATTGAAGCGATGTAGCGCCTAGCGGTCCTGGGGCGCGATGCCCTCCAGGCTGCGGCGCAAGGCTTCGTGCGCGGCCAGGTCCACGGGGCGGTGCCTGCGCTCCGTGCTGGCGGGGTGCCTGCCCAGGAAATTGCCGCCCTTGCGGTCGCTGGCCGGCCGCACGGGGCGGGGCACGAAGCCGCCGCCGCAGTTGGGACAGACATTGCCCAATATGCGATCCGCGCAGTCGGCGCAGAAGGTGCACTCAAAACTGCATATCCTGGCCAGGCCGGATGCCGGCGGCAGGGCGGTGTCGCAGTGTTCGCAGGTGGGACGCAAGGCAAGCATGGAAGACTCCTGGGCGGGGGATGCCGACGGGCTAGCGTAGGTCTCCCGGAGCTTACCCGGCCATGCCCGATCCGGACACAAAGGGAATGAAAACGGCCAATCGCGTTGCACGAATCCGGCCCCCGTCGCCTGTACACTCGGAAAACCTTATGGGGCAAGAGGGGATCCTTGATGGCCGGAAGCAGTTTCTTCGCATTGTTCGACGATATCGCCACGATTCTGGATGACGTTTCCGTCATGACCAAGGTGGCGGCCAAGAAGACCGCCGGCGTGCTGGGCGACGACCTGGCCCTGAACGCGCAGCAGGTCAGCGGGGTGCCGGTCAACCGGGAGCTGCCGGTGGTGTGGGCGGTGGCCAAGGGTTCCTTCATCAACAAGCTGATCCTCGTGCCCGCGGCGCTCCTGATCAGCGCGTTCGCGCCCTGGGCCGTGACGCCGTTGCTGATGCTGGGCGGCGCGTTTCTCTGCTACGAGGGCGTCGAGAAGCTGGCGCACAAGTACCTGTCGCACGGCGAATCCGCCGAAGGCCATCACGCGGCGCGCGCCGAAGCCCTGCAGAACGAGGCGGTCGACATGGTCGCCTTCGAGCGCACCAAGATCAAAGGCGCCGTGCGCACCGACTTCATCCTGTCGGCCGAAATCATCGTCATCAGCCTGGGGGCGGTGGCTGGCGCCGACTTCACCCGCCAGGTGTCGGTGCTGTCCATCATCGCCATCGCGATGACGGTCGGCGTCTATGGCCTGGTGGCGGGCATCGTCAAGCTGGACGACCTGGGCCTGTACCTGAGCCAGAAGTCCTCGCAGGCCACGGCCTGGCTGGGCAAGCGCATCGTGGGGGCGGCGCCCTATCTGATGAAGACGCTGTCCGTGGTGGGCACCGCCGCCATGTTCATGGTCGGCGGCGCCATCCTGACCCACGGCATCCCGCCCGTGCATGCCGCCATCGAACATGCCGCCGCGGCGGTGGGCGGGGGCGGCGTCGTCCAGGCGCTGATCTCCACCCTGCTCAACGCCTTATTCGGCGTCGTGGCCGGGGCCGCGGTGCTGGGCGTGGTCGGCATCGTCAAGCGGCTGTTCAAGAAAGGCTGAGGCCGGCGCCGGCGCACAGCGCCGGCGCGTTCTTCTTCAGCAACACTGCGCGGATCGCATCGCAAGCCGCGCGAGCCCCCATCGCTCGTCCTAGGGAATCCCCTGCCTTGTTGTGCCGAATTGCATGCGCCTAAAATTGGCGCCAATTTATGTGATTATTGTTTCGACCACCGGCACAGACCATGCGCCCGCCGACGCGGCCATGGAAACGAGGAAATCATGCAGTCCAACGCAGCACTCGCCATCCAGCCCGACGCCGCCCGCGCACGGGCCATCTACGACCTGGGCCACAGCACCGTCTTTTCCGCGCGCACCGATCCGCGCTTTTCCTATTGCATGTACGTGCCGCCGCATATCGACACGGCCAGGCATCCGATGGAGCTGGTGGTGATCATGCACGGCACGGGCCGGGCGTTCGTGGAGTACCGCGACGCGTTCGCGGAGTTCGCCCGCTGGAACGACTGCATCGTGCTGTGCCCGCTGTTTCCCGTCGGCCCGCTGGGCGACGGCAATCGCGACGGCTTCAAGCAGCTGCGCGAAGGCGAGATCCGCTATGACCAGGTGTTGCTGGACATGGTGGCGGAGGTAGGCGAGAAGTTCGGCCGCGATTTCAAGCAGTTCGCGCTGTTCGGCTATTCCGGCGGCGGCCAGTTCGTGAACCGCTTTGCGCTGCTGCACCCGGAAAGCCTGTGGGCCGTGTCGATCGGCGCGCCGGGCTCGGTGACGCTGCTGGATCCGGGCCAGGACTGGTGGGTGGGCGTGCGCGACGCGGAAGCCCGCTTCGGCAAGCGCATCGACGTCGACGCCTTGAAGCAGGTGGCCGTGCACATGATCGTCGGCAAGGCCGACCTGGAAACCTGGGAAATTACCCACCGCGAAGGCGGCAAATTCTTCATGCCGGGCGCCAACGCCGCCGGCAAGAACCGCCCCGAGCGCCTGGAATCGCTGCGCCGCTCGTTCGAGGCGGCCGGCGTGAACGTGACGCTGGACATGGTGGAAAACGTGCCGCACGACGGCCTGAAGTGCGTCGGCCAGGTCCAGGACTTCCTGGCCACGGCGCTTGCCAGGCTGCGCAATGCGTAACACCGACATCAAGGCGGGCGCACTGCGCGCCCGCGCCGCGCAATAGGAGAGGGCCATGCTGCGTTTCGCGCTATCCCGTATCGTCATGGCCGTGCCCACCCTGCTGATCGTGGCGGTGGCCGTGTTCGTGATGATCCGGCTCATCCCCGGCGATCCCGCCCAATTGCTGCTGGGCGACCTGGCGACGCCGGCCGCGCTGGCGGACCTGCGGGCGCGGCTGGGCCTGGACCAGACCTGGGCCGAGCAGTTCGGCATCTGGTTCGGCAACATGCTGCACGGCGACCTGGGCTCGTCCATCAATACCGGCCAGCCGGTGCTGCCCCTGGTGTGGGACCGCTTCCTGATCAGCGGCCGCGTGGTGCTGGTGGCGGTGCTGTTCGCCGCGCTGGTGGCCGTGCCGGCCGGCATGATCGCCGCCTGGAAGCAGAACAAGGCGCCCGACCTGATCCTGGTGGGCGCGGCGACGCTGCTGGTGTCCATTCCCACGTTCTGGCTGGGCCTCCTGCTCCTGATCTTCTTCGGCCTGAAGCTGCAATGGCTGCCGGTGGTGGGCTATGTGTCCATCGGCGAGGACTGGAAGGCCGGCCTGCTGTACCTGGCCATGCCCATCCTGACGCTGTTCCTGCACGAGATCGGCGTGCTGATGCGCATGGCGCGCGCCAGCACGCTCGAAGTGCTGCGGCTGGACTACATCACCCACGCCCGCGCCAAGGGCCTGTCGGAATCCGCCGTGCTGATGCGCCACGCCTTCCGCAACGCCTTCGGCCCGACCTGGACGCTGATCGGCCTGGTGCTGGGCAACCTGCTGGGCGGCATCGCGGTGGTGGAAACGGTGTTCACCATTCCCGGCCTGGGCCGGCTGCTGGTGGATTCGATCTTCGCCCGCGACTATCCCGTCATCCAGGGCTGCCTGCTGTTCGTGGGCGTGGTCTACGTGATCGTGAACCTGCTCATCGACCTCTGCTACCCCATCTTCGACCCGAGAGTGACCGCCGAATGAAAAAGCGAATTGCAGCCAACGCGCTCCTGGGCGGCCTACTCGTCGCCGTGGTGCTCGTCGCGGCCATCATGGGCGCCGTCTGGACGCCGCATGATCCGCTGAAGATCAACTTCGTCGCGCGGCTGAAGCCGCCCGGCGGGGATTTCCTGCTGGGCACCGACGAGTTCGGCCGCGACGAGCTGTCGCGCCTGCTGGCCGGCGCCTCCAGCAGCGTCTGGATCAGCCTGCTGACGGTGACGTTCGCCATCGTCGCCGGCACGGCCATCGGCACCCTGACCGGCTTTGTGCGCGGCTGGACCGACCGCATCATCATGGCCTTCAACAACGCGCTGCTGGCCTTTCCCGGCCTGCTGCTGGCGCTGGGCCTGCTGGCCGTGGTGGGCGCGAACAAGTACGGCATCATCCTGGCGCTGGGCCTGGCCTATACGCCCTCGGTGACGCGGATCGTGCGCGGCACGGTGCTGTCGCTGCGCGAGAAGGAGTTCATCGAATCCTCCCGCGTGCTGGGCAATTCCGAGCTCTACACCATGTTCCGCCACGTGCTGCCCAACTGCGTGGCGCCGCTGACCGTGCTGGCCACTTCCATGTTCGGCTGGGTGATCCTGGCGGAAAGCGCGCTGTCCTTCCTGGGCCTGGGCGTTCCGCCGCCCGCGCCCACCTGGGGCAACATGCTGGCCGCCGCGCGGCCGTTCATGGCCCAGGCTTCGTATCTTTCCATCCTTCCCGGCCTGGCCATCGCGCTCGCGCTGCTGGGGATCAACCTGCTGGGCGACGCGGTGCGAGACCGTCTCGATCCCCGCATGAGGGGCGTGCAATGAGCGCACTGGTATCCGTATCGAATCTGTCCTTGACGGTGGGCGCGGGTGGACGCGAGATCGTCAGCGGCGTGTCCTTCGAGGTGGCGCCGGGCGAGATGGTCGGCATTGTCGGGGAATCCGGCAGCGGCAAGACCCAGGCCGCGCGCGCCATCATGGGCCTGACCCCGCCGCCGCTGGTGGTGGCGGGCGGCTCCATCCTGTTCGAAGGCGTGGACGTCGCGACAGCCAGCCAGCCCGTGCTGCGCAAGCTGCGCGGCGCGCGCATCGGCATGGTGTTCCAGGAGCCCATGACCTCGCTCAACCCGTCCATGCCCATCGGGCGCCAGCTGGACGAGGGCCTGAAACTGCACCGCAAGGACCTGTCGACCGCCGCGCGCCGCGAACGCATCCTGGAGATGCTGCGACGCGTGGGCATCCGCGATCCGAAGGCGGCGATGGAGGCCTGGCCCCACGAATTCTCGGGCGGCATGCGCCAGCGCATGATGCTGGCGTCGGTGATGCTGCTGGAGCCCGCGCTCCTGATCGCCGACGAGCCCACCACCGCGCTGGACGCAGTGGTGCAGCGCGACGTGCTGGAACTGATGGTGGACCTGACGCGCGAACACCATACGGCGGTGCTGATGATCAGCCATGACCTGCCGATGGTGGCGCGCTACACCGAGCGCATGGTGGTGATGCAGCACGGCAAGGTGCTGGAAACCGGCACCACGGCCGGCATTCTTGAACGCCCGCAGCATCCCTACACGCGCAAGCTGCTGGACGCCATGCCGCGCCGGCTGCCGGCGCGTCCGGCGACAAAGGAAGCGCCCATCGTCGAGGTCAGGAACCTGGTGGTGGACTACGCGGGCCATCAGCGCCTGTTCTCCCGCACGGGCGCCAAGCGGGCGTTGAACGGCATCGACCTGTACGTGAAGCCGCGGGAAGTGGTGGCGGTGGTGGGCGGTTCGGGCTCGGGCAAGACGACGCTGGGCCGGGCCATTGCGGGGCTGCTGGCGCCGACGTCCGGCCAGATCCTGTTCCGCAACCAGCAGGTGAGCCGCCGCTCGGCCGCCTGGCGCGATTACCGGCTGAATTGCCAGATGGTGTTCCAGGACCCGTACTCGTCGCTGGACCCGCGCATGACCATCGGCCAGCTCGTGGGCGAAGGCCTGCGGATGCTGGACGACATGCCCGCCGCCGACAAGCGCCGCCGGGTCGACGAGGTGTTGGCGGAGGTCGGGCTGGGGTCGGAATACGCCAAGCGCTTTCCGCACGAAATGTCAGGCGGCCAGCGCCAGCGCGTGGCGATCGCGCGCGCCATCGTGCGCCGTCCGGCATTCGTGATCGCCGACGAACCTGTGTCCGCGCTGGACGTGACCGTGCGCGCGCAGGTGCTGGACTTGTTTGCCGACCTGCAGGAGCGGCACGGCTTTTCCTGCCTGTTCATCAGCCACGACCTGGGCGTGGTGGAGCAGGTGGCCGACCGCGTGGTGGTGATGCGGGACGGCGGCATCGTCGAGCAGGGCACGCGCGACGCCGTGTTCGACCAGCCGCAAGAGGAATACACCCGCAGCCTGCTGTCGGCGATTCCGGCGCTGGAGTCCACCGATACGGGCGGGGTGCGCCTGCGCTGGCGGCTCGACCAGCAGGAGCCCCTTCTGGCAAGCGCATGAGGGGGGCGGGTTTCCCGGGGGGCGGCGCGCGTCGTTCCCGCCGGGACTTATGCCTAAAATACGCGCTTCGGATTTGATTGACGGGAGTGGTCCATGCCGAAAGCGGCGGCGACACAGCCCGGCCTGGTTGATCGCATTGCCCATGATATTCAAGCGGGCGTGTATGGTCCCGGCGCCTGGCTGAAGCAGATCGACCTGCAGGAACGTTACGACGCCAAGCGTCTGGACGTCCGGCGGGCGCTAGACCAATTGGCCGCCAAGCGGCTGATTGCGCATATCCCGAACCGGGGCTACCACGTGTACGCCATGGATCCGGACCAGCATTTGCAGATCCGCGACATCCGCGTCCTGCTGGAGACCGGCGCCGCCGCGGACCTGATGCCCAACGTCACGGCGGCCAAGGTGCGCGCGCTGCGCACGCTGGCCGAGCGCTTCGCCAAGCTGCTGCAGGACGGCACCTTGCTGGAGCAGTACGAGGTCAACCTGGCCTTTCATGCCGCCCTGTACGACCTGTGCAGCAACCGCGAACTGGCCGCGCTGATCCAGGAGACGCGCGCCCGCGGCCCTGCCGCGCCGGCCAAGGAATGGGTGACTCGTTCACGCATCGAGATTTCCGCCCGCGAGCACTTCGACATGGTTGAAGCCCTCGAAGCGCGCGACGTGAAGCGCCTGCAGAAGATCATTGCCCAGCACGTCGGCCAGGATATTTCCTGAGCCTGCGCGTTCCCTGAAAGAACGGCGGCGCTCCCGGACGGGGGGCCGCTGTTCTTCGTTTCCGCCATCCTTCAGGGATACCCCCGATAGCGCCGCCCAGCATTCTGCTCATAATGGTCAGCTAATTTTGGCGCCAATATATGCGTGAATTTTGCGCCGCACGCCGGGGAGTCTTTGCATGCACCACGTTTTTGTTCCCAGAGCGCTTGCGCTCAGCCTGGCCCTGGCCGCCGCTTGCTCGGCCCAGGCCGCGCAGCTCACCATTGCCCAACCGGCCGACATCCGTTCCACCAACCCCGGCGTCAACCGCGACAACACCACGGACGGCGTGGTGCTCAACATTGTCGAAGGCCTCGTCGGCTACCGCGAAAACGGCACCGTGGGCCCGCTGCTGGCCAAGTCGGTGGACCTGTCCGAAGACGGCCTGACCTATACCTTCAAGCTGCGCGAAGGCGTGAAGTTCCACAATGGCGCCACGCTGACCTCGGCCGACGTGATCTGGAACTGGCAGCGCTACATGGATCCGAAGACGGACTGGCGCTGCCGCAGCGACTTCGACGGCCGCAACGGCCTGAAGGTGACGGACGTGTCCGCGCCGGACGCGCAGACCGTGGTGATGAAGGTGGATCGCAAGTCGGCGGTGTTCCTGGATTCCCTGGCGCGTACCGACTGCGGCATGACGGCCATCATCTCCAGGGATTCGGTCGCGGCGGACGGCTCCTGGATCAAGCCCGTGGGCACCGGCCCTTACGCCTTCAAGGAATGGAAGCGCGGCGAGTACACGCTGCTGACCGCGTTCAAGGACTACGTGTCCCCGCCGGGCGACAAGTCGGACGGCTACGTGGGATCCAAGCGCCCGCTGGTGGAGGACGTGAAGTTCCTGGTGGTGCCGGACCCGTCCACGTCCAAGGCCGGCCTGATGTCGGGCGCCATCGACGCCAGCCAGATCACCAATACCGACGTGGGCGAACTGAAAAGCGCGAAGAACCTGTCGGTGTTCAGCCCGCACGATGCGGTCAAGCACGTGCTGCTGTTCCAGACCGATGACCCGGTGTTGAAGAACGTGAAGATCCGCCAGGCGATCGCGGCGTCGCTGGATATCCCGCAAGTGGTGGCGGCCGCCTCCGAAGGCCTGGGCCAGCTGAACAACTCCGCTGTCTATGCCGGCTCGGCGTACTACAAGGACGCGGAAAAGCGCAGCTACAAGTACGACCCGGCCCGCGCGCAGCAATTGCTCAAGGAAGCGGGCTATAAGGGCGAGCCCGTCGTCATCTACGCCAATAAGCGCGCCCACGTGCCGAGCTACCAGGTCGCGGTGATCGCCCAGGCGATGATGCAGTCGGTGGGCATCAACGCCAAGATCGAGGTGCTGGAATGGGCGACGCAGCTGGACCGCTACAACACCGGCAAGTACCAGATCAGCTCGTTCTCGTTCTCGTCGCGGCTGGATCCTTCGCTGAGCTTCGAGCAGTTCTCGGGCGACAAGGCGAAGCAGCCGCGCAAGGTCTGGGATGATCCCGCGGCGCAGAAGCTGATCGACGAGAGCTTCCTGGAATCCGACCCGGCCAAGCGGCAGGCCCTGTTCGACCAGCTGCATGCCTTGATGCTGGAGCAGACGCCGATGCTGATGCTGTACAACGGGGCGGATGCGTGGGCTAGCAATAGGCGTGTCGAGGGCTTCTCGGTCTGGGAGGGGAAGCCGCGGGCATGGGAGACTAAGGTAGTGGCGAAGTAGGGGTTTTTGTGTGAGGCGGTTGCTGGTTCCTTAGGCGCTTGTTGCTGGTTCTTTAGGCGCTTGTTGCTGGTCCTTGTGACGCTTGCCGTGGGTTCTTGAGACGCCTGGCGCGTCGGGGGCCTGGGGGGCGCGGGGTTCTTGAGGTTCCCGCCACGGGTGGGGTGTGGCGGTGGATCTTGCGGGGCCCGTCCCCGGCCGGGTGTAGTGGTCTCGAACTAGGTGTCTGACACCCATGAGGCGGCGGCTCAACCTGAAGACCGTCTCACACGGGTGTCAGACACCGGCAGATACTGCCTGACCAGGGTCTGATACCGATGAAACGCCGAACTAGGTGTCTGACACCCATAAGGCGGCGGCTCAAGCTGAAGACCGTCTCAGACGGGTGTCAGACACCGGCAGATACTGCCTGACCAGGGTCTGATACCGATGAAACGCCGAACTAGGTGTCTGACACCCATGAGGCGGCGGCTCAAGCTGAAGACCGTCTCACACGGGTGTCAGACACCGGCAGCTCACACGGGTGTCAGACACCGGCAGAGCAATGGCAGGGCCAAGATTTTCGGCTCTTCGCTAATCGCCATTTCAACTCCAGTGCCCATCACCGCGCCTCCCCTTGAAGCGAGCGCCATTGGCGAACCAGCCGACGCATTCGCGCAAGCGAACACCGCATCGACGCCCCAACGCCCATATGCCGAAATGCAGCCGCCCGGGCGGCTGCATTTCGGCGACTCCGCGGATTCCCTGCCCTGACCACGGCGCTAGCAGCGCGACAACCCCAGACACTCGTAGCCCACCGCCCGCATCGCCGGGCGACCTACGAAGATCCTGCTACGGGCAACGCGCCAGCTACCTACGAAGACCCTGCCACGAACAATCCGCCACGTTGCCTACGAAGCCCTCGCCACGCCCCAAGCACCTGCCCCCATGGCAGCAAAGCTCACTTCGCCACCCGTTCCACTTCCCAAGCCCGCGGCTTTTTCACAGCCCATGGCTGGTATCCCTTCACATCCGCCCGATAAGCGCCGATATCCAGCCCGTTATACAAAGGAATGCTGGGCACGTCCGCCAGGAACAGCTTATGCAGTTGATCGAACGAAGCCTGCCGCTTCGCATGGTCCGTGTCCACCGACGCCGCGTCGATCAGCTTTTGCGCTTCCGGGTTGTCCCAGACCTTGCGCGGCTGCTTCGCCTTGTCGCCCGTCACCATCTCGTAGTTCAGCGCCGCGTCCAGGCGGGCGGAGTAGGGGAAGGTCATCATCTGGTAGGTGCCGGCGTTATAGCGGTCGAGCTGCGTGGCCCATTCCACCACCGACAGCTGGGCATTGATGCCCACCGACTGCAGCATCGCCTGGATGATGACGGCGGAGTTATAGGACTGCGGGTAGCGCTTGGTGGTCAGGATCGCCAGTTCCTGGCCTTTGTAGCCGGCTTCCTTCAGCAGCTTCTGCGCCGCTGCCGGATCGTAGTTCCAGCCTTGCTTCTGGGCGGCGTCATAGTAGGGCGACACCAGCGGCACGACGGAATTATTGGGCTGGGCCAGGCCTTCGGTCACGGCGGCGGCCAGTTGCTTGTAGTCGATCGCGTGGGCCAGGGCCTGGCGCATCTTCGGGTTGGACAGCACCGGGTCCTTGGTCTGCAGCAGCAGCGCCGTCATGCTCATGACCGGCGCGTAAGCGACCTTGACGTTGGGCGTGCCTTGCAGCACCGGCACATCGTTGTTGGAGACGTCTTCAATCACGTCGATGTTGCCGCGCTGCAGGGCGGCCTTGGCGGTGGAGTCGTCGGGCACGATCATGAAGCGCACCTCGTCCACCAGCGGGCGCTTGGAGCCGGTGTAGCCGTCGCGCTTGCCGTCCAAGTTGGCGTAGCCCGCGTATTTGGTCAGGCGTATGTACTCGCCGCGCTTCCATTCGGCCAGTTCGAAGGGGCCGGTGCCGATGGGCTTGTCCCAGGCGCCGTCCGCGCGGACGGAGTCCTTGGACAGGATGCCGGTGCCGCCGCAGTCTGTGCGGGCCAGCGAGGCAAGGAACAGGCTGCTGGGCTTTTCCAGGCGATAGACGACGGTGTGCGCGTCCGGCGCTTCCACGCCCGTGACCTTGACGGCGCCGCGTCCGTCGAATTCGCTGGCGCAGCGCCAGCCGGCATTGGCCGCCGTGTAGTGCTGCCAGGTCCACAGCACGTCGGCGGAGGTCAGCGGCTTGCCGTTGTGGAATTTGACGCCGTCGCGCAGCTTGAAGGTGTAGGTCTTGCCGTCGGGGCTGATGTCGACGGACCGGGCCAGCAGCGGACGGACCTCGGCGTCTTCGCCGTAGGCGACCAGGCCCTCGACGATGTGCAGCACCACGGCGTCGCTGTTGCTGTCGCGATTGACGCCCGGTTCGGTCGAGCGGATGTCGGCGGTGAGCGAGATGCGCAGCGGCTGGGCCGTCTGCGCGCTGGCCGCGCCGGCAAGGCCGGCAAGCGCCAGCGCAACCGCGGCGCTCAATTGACGGATCTTCATTGATACTTCCTCGGGTTGCGCGGGCGCGTCGCGGGTCAGGCGGCGGCCAGCAGTTCGGGTTCGGCGGTCAGGCTGTAGCGCGTGAACGTGCGGTTCAGGGCGGGCAGGGGCGCCACTTCCATCAGGCCGGCGGCGGGCTCCATGATCACCATGGCGACCGTGGCGGACAGGTTGTCGTGGCTGCCGGGACGCGGCGGGCGGCAGACGGAATAGGGCGAGCCGAAATCGTCGAACAGCGCGCGCTTCATGTCTTCGCGCGTGAGCTGCTGCTTTTCGTTCAGCAGGCGGCGCACGCGCCAGTCGCGGTAGGCGCTTTCCGGGGTGCTGGCGCGGCCGGTGTCGCGCAGCTTGCCCAGGGCCACTTCGCTGACCCAGTGGTTGGCGTGCACGATCAGGTCGTCGTTGCCCGGATAGATCGGGAAAGCCTCGTCGGTGGTGCATTCGAAGTCCACGCCAAAGCCCGCCGCCATGCCGATCATGATGTTGTTGGAGCAGGACTTGGGCGTGGTGGCGACGGCCTTGATGGCCAGCGCGAAATGCGCCTGTTCCAGCACCTTGCGGCGGATCAGCGACAGCGGCACGCCGAGTTGGCGGAAGTCGCGGTCGGATTCCAGGTAGTTGGCGGTGATGGACACGCCGGCGCTGTTCAGCCCGCTGCGGGCCAGGCCGCCGGCTTCCACGAAGGTCAGGATGTCCGGGCCGTTGTCGTTGCGCACGCGCAGCACGATGGCGGTCTCGGCGCATTCGGCGCGCCAGTCCCAGTTCTGGCCGTGGATCAGGTTGCCGTTGGCCGAGCGGGTGGGCAGGATCAGGGCGCCGGTGCAGCCGTCGCCGGGCTCCAGTTCGGCGGCCTTCTTCTTTTCGGCGCGCGCCTTGGCGACCACTTCGGTGCGGGCGTTGACCATCACGATGTCTTCGAACGGCACGTCGGCGCCGGCCGCGATGCCGCGCATTTCTTCCAGGTAGTGGGGCGCGAAGTCCTCGATCTCGCGCGCGAAGTGGGCGATGAGCTGGGTGCGCGCCATGGCGTCGTAGCCCAGGTCGACCAGCGTCTGGCCGTACATCGCGGCGCTTTTGCGCACGCGGGCGGCGGCCTGCTGGCCATAGGAACGGCCACGGGCTTCTGGCGCGCCGGAAACCGATACGAAGGGGAATTGGGTGGTCTGGGTCATGGACGGGTAGCGGCGCCGGGCGCCGTGAGGACGGAAGGAGGGGAATCGATATGACGAAAATGTTAGCTTATTTTGGCGCCAATATTGCTCAGGGTTTACACCCAATGAAGAACGGCCGCCTGGCGCCAGGCGGCCGTTCGTTCAGTCGGGCCGTGCGTGTTCGGCAGCCAGTTGCGCGCCGGTCTTGAAGCCGGCGCCCGCCGCGCGGAAGCGCTCCAGCAACTGCTCCACCTTTTGCAGGCGGGCCGCGCGGCCGACGCCGTTGTCGGCGCGCGGATGCAGGGTCAGGCAGGCGTAGCCGTCGGCCGCCAGCAGCGCGTCGCCCTGTTCGACCCAGTGCGCGTAGGCGCGGTCCTGCGTGACGCGGCGGCTGAAGTGCGTGGCGTCGCACAGGCCTTCGCTCCACGGCAGTTCCACCATGCCCGGGCCGCCATCGGCGTCCAGGGCATAGGGGGCGTCGTCGTCGATGGCGCTGCTGTCGTAGCGGTAGCCCAGTTGCTGCAGCAGCGGCACGGTCCGCGGCGTAAAGGCGCCGCCGGTCCAGCGAAAGCCCTGCGGCTGGGCGCCTGCCAGCCGCGCCAGCCGGTCGCGGGCGCGCTCGAGCACTTCGCCTTCGCGGTCGCCCAAGGCGCCCAGGTCTTCATAGGCATTGCCTTGGGAAGCGGCTTCGTGGCCGTCGCGCAGGCTTTGTTCCAGCAGGCCGTGGCAGCGTTCGGCCTCGAACACCGGCCAGAAGAGCGTGGCGCGGATGTCTTGCCGGCGCAGCATGTCCAGCACGCGCGCCAGGCCGCCGCCATAGGCGTAGCGGCCGTGCGCGTCGCGCCCGTGCAGCGCCGTTTCAGGCTGGGTGGCGGCTTCCGGGCCGATGCCTTGCACATTGAGGGTGACCAGCACGGTCTTGGCGGCGCTCATGCGCTCCTCCAGTTCTCGGGATGGGCAAGGCAGTGGCTGGCCAGCGCCTGCAGGGTCATGACGTGCACGTCGGGCTGGGCGGCCAGGTAGGCCAGAAAACGGTCCAGCGCGGCGGCGCGGGCGGGCGTGCCGGACCCGCCGGCAGCCTTGGGATGCACGGTCAGGTGCACGTAGCCTTCCGCCTGGCGCAGGGCTTCGAACTCCTGCACCCAGTTGTCATAGGCCTCGGCGGCCAGGCTGTGGCCCGTGAAGTAGAAGGGGTAGTCGTCCAGCGACACGGTGTTGTTGGGCAGCATGATGAAGTCCGCCGCGCCGCGTCCGTCGTCGGGCAGGTAGGGCCGGTCCTGGTCTTTTTCGCTGGCGTCGTAGCAGTAGCCGAGCTTGCGCAGCGTGGGCAGGGTGCGGTGGCTCTTGCGCCCGGATGGCGAGCACCAGCCCACGGGCGTCACGCCCAGTTCCTGCTGGATGATGCGGTGGGTTTTCTCCAGCAGCGCGGGTTCTTCGTCGCCCAGGTCCCAGGCTTCGTGCAGGTAGCCGTGCGCGGCGATTTCGTGGCCGGCCGCCAGGATGTCGTGGAAAACGGCGGGGTAGTGCTCCACGTCATAGCCGCAGGCGAAGAAGGTGGCGGGCATGCGGTGGCGCGCCAGGATCTCCAGGTGCCGCGGCACGCCGCGCCGGATGGCGTAGCGGCCCGCGGTGTAGAGGCCGGCCGGGAACTGCTTGCGGCCCACCTCGACGGCGGGGCCGTCCACGTGGACGGTGACGCAGGCCACGGCGCGCACCGGAGCGGCGTCGGCGGCCCGCAGCCCTTGCGCGCGCAATTCGCGGTCTAGCGGCAGCCAGGGATTGGCGTCGGTGCCGGGCGGGACGCCATAGGGAATCCGTTGCATCAGGTGGCCTTGATGTTGGCGTTCTTGATCAGGCTGCGCCACTTCTCGCTTTCCGTCGCGACAAAGCGGCCCAGCGCTTCAGGCGTGCCGCCATGCAGCTCCAGCCCGTTCTGCGTCAGCTGGGCCAGCGCCGGCTGCTTGAGCGCGCTTTGCACGGCGCCGTTCAGCGTGTCGACGATGCTCTTAGGCGTGCCGGCAGGCACGAACACGCCGTTCCAGCCGATCGCCTGGTAGCCCGGAAAGCCGGACTCGGCCACGGTAGGCACGTCGGGCAGGGCCTGGGCGCGCTGCGCCGAGGTCACCGCCAGCGGGCGCGACTTGCCGCCCTGGATGAACTGCTGCTGGTTGATCACCACGTCCATCAGGATGGGGAACTGTCCGCCCAGGAAATCGTTCACGGCCGCCGCCGCGCCCTTGTACGGCACACCGGGCAGGTCCAGGCCGGCCGTGGCCTTCAGCAGTTCCATGGCCAGGTGCGCCGAACTGCCGTTCTGCGTGATGCCGTAGAAGTACTTGCCCGGATTGGCCTTGATGATCGCCACCAGTTCCTGCAGGTTGCGCGCCGGAAAGGACGGATGCACGACCAGCACGTTGTTGTAGTAGCAGACCATGGACACGGGCTCGAAGTCCTTGATCGGGTCGTAGGCGATGTTCTCGTACAGGCTCTGGTTCACCGTGTGCGTGCCGGTGGAGCCCAGCGCGATGGTGTAGCCGTCCGGCGCGGACCGCGCCGCCTGCTGGGTGCCGATGATGCCGGCCGCACCCCCCTTGTTGATGACGACGACGCTTTGCTTGAGCGCCTCGCCGATGCCCTGGGCCAGCGGGCGGGCCACCAGGTCCGTGCCGCCGCCGGCGGGGAAGGGCACGATGAACTGGATGGGACGCTCGGCCGGATAGCCCGCGGCCCAGGCCCGGCCCGGGCGCGCCACGGCCGCGCCGGCCACGGCGGCAGCCGTGGCCGCAAGGAAGTGGCGGCGGCTCATGCCGCCCCGCGGCGGGTTGCCGCTGCAAGACTGCTTCATACATTTCCCCTAGGGTTTTGTTATCGCATAAATATCATTATTCGATAAAAAACTAGACTTACCAATTAGTATTTATCTATAAATGATAAAAATACGAAAGATGATAGCCTTGGACTTGTTGGGAAGGAAGCATCGATAGCCTGGCTCGATGAGGCCCCCGGCCCCGCAAAAGCGCTGTGATACGCTGCGCCGGTCCCGCGTTGTTCCTTGTCCCCGAACCCCATGTCCACCCTGAAGCGAGCCCTAGCGATTCTTGACCTCTTCAGCCTCGACACCCCGGTGCTCACGGCCGAAGACATCATTTCCCGCCTGTCGTACTCGGCGCCCACGGGCTACCGCTACATCCGGGACCTGTCGGACCTGGGCTATCTGCTGCGCATGACGGGCGGCGGCTACAAGCTGGGGCCGCGCATCATCGAACTGGACCACCTGATCATCGACGGCGATCCGGTGCTGGGCGTGGCGCGGCCGATCATGCGCGAGGTGGTGGACCAGGTCGGCGGCGACGTGCTGCTCAGCGTGATCCACGGCCTGCGCATCCTGAACATCCACCACGAACGCGGCCCCGATGCGCTGGGCATCCCCCACGGGCGCGGCCGCGCGCATCCGCTGTTTCGCGGCGCCACGGCCAAGACCATCGTCGCGTTCCTGCCGCGCAAGGATCAGCGCAAGCTGTACGAGGGGCATGCTGAAGAAGTCCGCGCGCAGGGCCTGGGCGACACGCTGGCCGAATTCACGGCCAGGCTGGACACGATCCGCGTGCAGGGTTTTTATCTGGGGGTGGGAGAGATCTCGCCGGAGCGGGCGGGCATCGCGGTGCCGGTGTTCCAGGAAGACCGCCGCATCTTCGGCGCGCTCACCGTCACCTTTCTGGCGACGCGGCTGAACACGATTGCGCAGGACAAGACTACGGCGCTGCTGCAGTCCGCCGCCCGCCGCATCGAGTCGCTGGCGCTGGCGACGCGCATAAAGGAACAGGCCCCCGCGCCGTAAGCGCCGGGGCCTGCGTTTTCCGGCAAGGCGCCGGTCTACGGGGTCTGCCGCGCCGCTTGCGGAGCGTCCGCGGGCGATCCCATCGCCTGGAACAGCGCCGCCGTTTCCGTCAGGCGGTCGTTGGCGTATTCCAGTTCACGCAGCCGCGCCGCGACGTAATGCTGCTCGGCCGCGTACTCCGTATAAGGCGCGAGCGCGCCCAGCCGCACCCGGCTGGCCGTGTTGCGGTAGGACAGCTCCGCCGCGCGCCGCGACGCTTCGGCCGACGCCAGCGCCTGCCCGTCCGCGTCCAGGCGCGACAGCGTGTCGGCCACGTCGCGGAAGGCGGTCAGCACGGTCTGCTTGTATTGCAGCACCGAGGCCTCGTACCGCTCCTTGGCCGCGCTGCGTTCGGCCAGCAGCGCGCCGCCATGGAAGATGGGCTGCGTGAGCGACGCGCCGATGGCCCAGATGGAGCCGGCGCCAGAGAGCGCGTCGGCCCAGCCGAAGCCGCCCTTGCCCATGGAGGCCGACAGCGACAGGCTGGGAAAGAGTTGCGCGGTGGCTACGCCCACATCGGCCGCGGCGGCTTGCACCACGGCTTCGGCCACCAGGATGTCCGGGCGTGCGGCCAGCAATTCGGACGGCACCACCACCGGCACCTGTTCGGGCACGGCCAGCGTGGCGAAGGCCAGATCGGGTGGCGCCTGATCGGGGCTGCGGCCCAGCAGCACCGCCAGCGCATGCCGCGTGGCGTGCCAGCGCGCGCGCAATCCGGGCAGCGACGCCTCCAGCGTGGCGGCGTCCTGGTCGGCGTCCAGGGCATCGTTCTGCGATGCGGAGCCCAGTTCGTAGCGGCGCTGGGTGTCGCGCGCCACCTGCCGCAGCAGCACCACCTGCTTTTCCGTCAGCGCCACGCGTTCGGCCAGCGAGGCCGAGGTGACGGCGCCGGTGACGATATTGCCGGCCAGCGAGCGCCGCGCGGATTCCAGCTGGAACGCCTGCTGCTCGACCTGCGCCGCCAGCGAGGCGTTGGCGAAGCGCGCGGCGCCGAACAGGTCGAGTTCGTAGGTGGCCTGGATCTGGCCGGTGAAGACGTTGTAGAGCGCCGTGGGCTGGGGCAGGTTGGGCATCGTCAGCGCGCGGTTGCGCGTGGCGCTCGCGCCTGCGTCCACCGAGGGCAGCAGCGAGGAATTCACCTGTCCGCGCAATTGTTCGCGCGCGCCGGCCAGGTTGCGTTCGGCGGCCGCCAGGTCCGGGCTGTTGGCCAGGCCTTCTTCAACCAGGGCGTTCAGCGCCTCGGAACCGTAGCGCTTCCACCATTCGGGCACGGGCTGCGCGCCCCGCTCAAAGCGCTGCGCCACGCCCTGGGCGTCGGCGCCGGCGGCGGGCGCCGGCTCCACGCCGTACTGCGCGGGCTGCGCCACGGCCGGCGGCCTACTGTCCGGCGCGAAGGCGCAGGCGCCCAAGGCCAGCACCAGCGGCAAGGCGGCCAGCCGCCAGGGCGTGGGATAAGTATGCATGCTCATCGTCAGGCTCCTCGTTCCACCGTGTCGCCCGCGTTGGCGCCGGGCGGCACGCCTTCCGGCTCGTCGCGTTCTTCATGGCGCACGCGGAACCAGGCGGCATACAGCGCGGGCAGGAAGAACAGCGTCAGCACCGTGGCGCTGGTGATGCCGCCCATGAGGGCGGTGGCCATGGGGCCGAAGAAGTTGCTGCGCAACAGCGGGATCAGCGCCAGCACCGCGGCCGCGGCCGTCAGCGTGATGGGGCGGAAGCGCCGCACCGTGGCGCCGACGATCGCGTCCACCCGCTTGTGGCCCGCGCTGATGTCCTGCTCGATCTGATCGACCAGGATGACGGAGTTGCGCATGATGATGCCGAACATGGCGATTACTCCCAGCATCGCGACAAAGCCGAAGGGCTTGCCGAACAGCAGCAGCGCGGCCACCACCCCGATCAGCCCCAGCGGCGCCGTCAGCACCACCATCAGCACGCGGGCGAAGCTCTGCAGCTGCACCATCAGCAGCGTCAGCACCGCAACCGCCATCAGCGGCATCTGCGCATTGATGGACGACTGCCCCTTGCCGCTTTCCTCGACCGGGCCGCCCACTTCGATGCGGTAGCCGACAGGCAGTTCGGCGCGCAGGGCGTTGAGCTGCTTGTCGATGGCATGCGTGACGTCGATGCCTTGCGAGCCGCTGGCGACATCGGCCTGCACGGTGATGGTGGGCTGGCGGTCGCGTTCCCAGATGACGCCGTACTCGAGGTCGTAGCGAACCTGGCCCAGGCTGCCCAGCGGCACCGGGCCGTTGGGCGTGGGCATGGCCAGGGTGGCCAGCCGGGCGGGGTCGACGCGCTCTTCGCGCGGCGCGCGCAGGCTGACGTTGATCAGCTTGTCGCGCTCGCGGTACTGCGTCACCGTGTAGCCCGACAGCGTCATGGCCAGGAAATCCGAGATGTCGCTGGAGCTGATGCCCAGTTCGCGCGCCTTCTGCTGGTCGATCTCGAAGCGCACCGACCGCTCCGAAGGCTCGTCCCAGTCGAACTGCACGTTGGCCGAACGCTTGTCGGCGCGGACCTCGGCGGCGACCTTCTCGGCAAGCGCGCGCACCTCGGGAATCTTGTCGCCGCTGACGCGGAACTGCACCTGGTAGCCGACGGGCGGTCCGTTCTCCAGGCGCGACAGCCGGCTGCGGATGGCCGGGAAGTCGCTGCGCAGCATGGGCTCCAGCCACTGCGCCAGCTTTTCGCGGTCTTCCACCGAGTGCGTGGTGATGACCAGCTGGGCGAAGTTGGGGGTGGCCAGCTGCTGGTCCAGCGGCAGATAGAAGCGCGGCGCGCCGGTGCCGACGAAGCTGACGGAATGGTCGATCTCCGGCCGGCCCTCCAGCGCCTTTTCCAGCCGTTCCACCTGACGCAGCGTGGCGGCGAACGACGCGCCTTCCTGCAGGCGGACGTCCACCAGCAGTTCGCTGCGGTCGGAACTGGGGAAGAACTGCTGGGGCACGAACTTGAATCCGGCCATCGACACGACGAACACCACTACCGTGGCCGCCAGCACCAGATAGCGGCGGTCCACGCACCACGCCACCCAGCCGCGCAGGCGCCGGTAGAAGCGGGTGTTGTAGATATCGTGCTCGTGGTCGTCGGGAAGATGCGCTTCGCGCTTGCGCTCGGGCAGGAGCCGATACCCAAGCAGCGGAATCAGCACCACCGCCGCAAACCAGGAGGTGATCAGCGCAATGGCGGAAACCTGGAAGATCGAACGGGTGTATTCGCCGGTGCTGGACTTGGCCAGCGCGATGGGCAAAAAGCCCGCCACCGTGACCAGCGTGCCGGTCAGCATGGGGAAGGCGGTGCTGGTGTAGGCGAAGGCCGCGGCGCGCGCGCGGCTCCAGCCCTGCTCCAGCTTCACGGACATCATCTCCACCGCGATGATCGCGTCGTCCACCAGCAGGCCCAGCGCCAGCACCAGCGTGCCCAGCGACACCTTGTGCAGGCCGATGCCGAACATGTCCATGAACAGCGCGGTGATGGCCAGCACCACCGGGATCGAGATCACCACCACCATGCCGGTGCGCAGCCCCAGGGACACCAGGCTCACGGCCAGCACGATGGCGACCGCCTCGGCCACCGAGCGCAGGAAGTCGTCGACCGAGTGCGACACCGCCTGCGGCATGCTGGAGACTTCCGTCAGCGCCAGCCCCGCCGGAAGCTGGGCCTTCAATTCCTCGAACTTGGCGCCCAGCGACTTGCCCAGGCGCACCACGTCCTGCCCGGGCTGCATGGTGATGCCGATGCCCAGCACCGGTCCGCCGGCCAGGCGCATCTGCTGGGCGGGCGGATCGTCGTAGCCGCGGTGGATCGTGGCGATGTCGCCCAGCCGGACGGACTTGCCGTTCACCCGGATCAGCGTGTCCGCCAGGGCGCGGCTGTCGGGGTACTGCCCGGTGGGCCGGACGAAAATGCGGTCGTCGGCGGTGGTCAGCGTGCCGGCGCTCTCCACCGCGTTCTGCGTGTTGATCGCCTGGGCGATCTGCTGCGGCGACACGCCCAGCCGGGTGAGCTGGGTATTCGTGATCTCGATGTAGATGTGCTCGGGCTGGTCCCCGAAGTAGTCGACCTTGGCCACGCCGGGCACGCGCAGCAGCACCGTGCGCAGCTTGTCGGCATAGTCGTGCAGTTGCGCCGGCGAGAAGCCGTCGCCCTGCAGGGTGTAGATGTTGGTGTAGACGTCGCCGAACTCGTCGTTGAAGAACGGGCCCTGCACGCCCTGGGGCAGCGTCGCCCGGATGTCGCCGACCTTCTTGCGGACCTGGTACCACTGGTCGGCCACCGTGTTGGCGGGCGCCGAGTCCTTCATCGTGTAGAAGATCAGCGATTCGCCGGGGCGCGAGTAGCTGCGCAGGAAATCCGTGTTGGACGTTTCCTGGAGCTTCTTGGCGATGCGGTCGGTGACCTGCTCCTGCACCTGCTGCGCGGTGGCGCCCGGCCAAAGGGTCTGGATGACCATGACGCGGAAGGTGAACGGAGGATCCTCGGACTGCGCCAGCCGGGAATACGACAGTACGCCGAACAGGGTGACCAGCGTGATGATGAAGATGACCAGCGGCTGGTGGCGCAGCGCCCAGGCCGACAGGTTGAACCTGCCTTCCTCGTGGCGATGCGAGTCGGCGCCGGCGTCCTTGTCCGGCGCGCTCATGACTTGAAGTCCTCGGGATGCAGCGGCGGCACCGGCCGGACTTTTTCGCCCGCGGATACGGTGTGCACGCCTTGCCAGACCACGCGTTCGCCGGCCGCGAGCCCCTGCGACAGGGTCACGGTGCGCGCGTCGTAGCGCAGCACTTGCACGCGGCGCAGCTCCAGCGTGTCTTCCTGCGGCTTCACGACCCAGATGGCCGGTTCGGGGCCGTCATGGAACAGGGCGGTGGCGGGCACGGTATAGGTGGCGCGGCCGTTGGCCGAGCGATTGTCGAAGCTGATGTTGGCGGTCATGCCCAGGCGGACCTCGGGCGACGGCGACTCCAGCGTGAGCTTGGCCCGGTAGGTGCGGCTTTGCGGGTCGGCGGCCGGCGCGATCTCGCGCAGCACCGCGGCGAAGGTCTGGCCGGACAGGGGGCCCAGCGTGACGGTGGCGCGCTGGCCGATCGCCAGGCCGGCCAACAGGCTTTCGGGCACGTCGCACAGCGCGTCGACATCGCCCGACCAGGCCAACTGGTAGACGGGCGTGGCCGCCTCGACGTTCTGCCCGGTATCGGCCTGCTCGGCGGTGATGAGGCCGGCGTGGTCGGCCTGCAGCGTGGTGTATTTGAGCTGGTCCGCCGACAGCGCGGCCTGCTGGGCCGCCTGGTCGCGCTGGGCCAGCGCCGAGGCATAGGCGTTGCGGGTCTGTTCCAGCTGCGTTGCGGCGATGAGGTTCTCGCGCGCCTGGGCGCGGTCCCGGTCCAACTGCTGGCGCGCGTATTCCAGCTGATGCTGGGCGGCCGACAACTGCGCGCGGGCGGCGGCTGCGTTCTTGGCGGCGTCGGCGGGGTCCAGCTTGGCCACGACCTGGCCGGCCGCGACGGTGTCGCCCAGCCGGACGTGGCGCTCGATGATCTTGCCGCCCACCCGGAACGACAGCGGCGTGCTGTAGCGCGCCTGCACTTCGCCGGGCAGGGTCCAGGCGGGCAGGCTTTCGTCCGCCTGCGCGGGCATGGCGACGACGGGGCGCGGGGCGGGCGCCGGCGCCTCCTTGCGGCCGCAACCGGCGATGGCCACGGCCAGCGCCAGCGCGGCGGGCAGCGCCAGCAGGCGCGTCCAGCGGCGGGCGGAGTAGGGGGAGGGAAGCGGCGCTGCGGCGGCAGCGGCGTTGCGGGCGACGGTGCGCGCGCAAGGGCCAGGACAATTCACGAAACACCTCGCGGCGCGGAAATGGGCGTAAGAAAGGGCGAGCCAGGCTCGATACGGTCTGAATTCTAATACAGGTATGTATCTGGATTCAATGTTGAATCTGAAAGGCGCGCCAATGCTAAACTCGCGCCATGTCAAAAGTCCGCCTAACCCGAGAGCAGAGCCGTGACCAGACGCGTCAGCGCCTGCTCGACGCCGCGCAATCGATCTTTCTTTCCAAGGGCTTCGTCGCCGCCAGCGTCGAAGACATCGCGGAGCAGGCGGGCTATACGCGCGGGGCGTTCTATTCGAATTTCGGCAGCAAGTCCGAACTGTTCCTGCAGCTGCTCAAGCGCGACCACGAGAGCGTCATGGCCGACATGCGGGCCATCTTCGAAGACGGCGAATCGCGTTCGCAGATGGAAGCGCGCGTGCTCGAGTACTACAGCACCCACTACCGCGAAAACGACTGTTTCCTGCTGTGGATGGAAGCCAAGCTGCAGGCCGCGCGCGATCCGGACTTCCGAGTGGGTTTCACGGCCTGTCTGCGCGAACTGCGCGAGGCCACGACCGAATACATCCGCCAGTTCTCGGCGCACGTGGGCACGCCGCTGCCGCTGCCGGCCGAACAGCTGGCAATGGGCTTGCTGGCCTTGTCGGACGGCATGCAGTTCAGCTACGCCTTCGACCCGCAGGCCGTCACGCCCGAGATGACCGAAGCGGTGCTGGCGGGCTTTTTTCGCCGCGTGGTCTTTGGCGACCCCAAGCCCGAATAGGGCCGCGAGCCGCTATTCCAGCAGCTCCGAAATCTCGATCAGGTTCAGGTCCGGGTCGCGCAGGTAGACCGAGCGGATCTTGCCGGTGGTGCCCGTGCGCGGCACCGGGCCTTCGATGATTTGCGCGCCCGCCTCTTTCAGCCTGACGATCGCCTCGTCCAGCGGCCGGTCGGCGATGAAGCACAGGTCCAGCGCGCCCGGCACGGGCAGGTGGGCCTTGGGCTCGAACTCATGGCCGCGCACATGCAGGTTGATCTTCTGGTTGCCAAAACGCAACGCCTGCCGGCCGGCGCCAAAGGTCTCCAGGCGCATGCCCAGGATGCGGGTGTAGAAATCCACCGTGGCCTCGGGGTCGGTGCAGGTCAGGACCAGGTGATCCAGGCGATCGATCATGAATGTCTCCAGGCGGCGCAAGGCGCGGGCTGCGCGGCGGATCCGCGGTTTCGATTGTCAGCCGGCCCAAGCCCGTGATAGTAATACCGGCAGCGCACCGGTCGGGCTGAGGGGGCCAGCGCCATACTTCGCGACCCTTGGGCGTAAGGAGTGGCAGCATGACTTCGGAATCCCGACCGCGCACGACCATCAACCGGCCCGTTTTCTTCACCTCGGCCCTGTTCACGCTGATGCTGGTGGGATTCGCGATCATCGCGCCCAAGGCGGCCCAGGACCTGTTCGAATCGGTGCAGGCCTGGATCCTCGGCAACGTCAGCTGGTTCTACATCCTGGTGGTCGCCATCATCCTGCTGTCGGTCGCGTTCCTGGCGATCAGCCGCTACGGCGACATCAAGCTGGGCCCCGACCACAGCGAGCCCGACTACCGCAACTTCACCTGGTTCGCCATGCTGTTCTCGGCGGGCATGGGAATCGGCCTGATGTTCTTCGGCGTGGCCGAACCCGTCATGCACTTCATGTCGCCGCCGGTGGGCGAGGGCGGCACGGCGGCCGCGGCGCGCGAGTCCATGAAGATCACCTTCTTCCACTGGGGCCTGCACGCGTGGGCCATCTACGCGGCGGTGGCGCTGACGCTGGCCTTCTTCTGCTTTCGCCACGGGCTGCCGCTGACCTTGCGCTCCGCGCTGTATCCGCTGATCGGCAACCGCATCCACGGGCCCATCGGCCACGCGGTCGACATCTTCGCCATCATCGGGACGGTGCTGGGCGTGGCGACGTCGCTGGGCCTGGGCGTGGCCCAGATGAACAGCGGCCTGAACCACCTGTTCGACATCCCGGTGGGGGTGACGACGCAGATCGTCCTGATCGTCATCACCTGCGGCCTGGCGACGCTGTCGGTGGCAAGCGGGCTGGACAAGGGCATCCGCATCCTGTCCGAAGTCAACATGGTGCTGGCCGTGATCCTGCTGCTGTTCGTGCTGGTCATGGGCCCCACGGTGTTCCTGTTCCAGACCTTCGTGCAGAACACCGGCGCCTATCTGTCCGACATCGTCGGCAAGACCTTCAACCTGTACGCCTACGAACCCACCGACTGGCTCGGCGGCTGGACGCTTTTCTACTGGGGCTGGTGGATTGCCTGGTCGCCGTTCGTCGGGCTGTTCATCGCGCGCATTTCGCGCGGCCGCACCATCCGCGAATTCGTCTGCGGCGTGCTGCTGGTGCCGGCGGGCTTCACCCTGTTCTGGATGACGGTGTTCGGCGACACGGCCATCCACTTCATCCTGATCGGCGGCGTGAAGGACCTGGCGCAGGCCGTGGACGCCGACAGTTCGCTGGCGCTGTTCGCCTTCCTGGAGCTATTGCCCTGGAGCAACGTGATATCCGTCTTCGCCATCGCGATGGTGGCGGTGTTCTTCGTCACGTCCGCCGACTCGGGGGCGCTGGTGGTGGACCTGCTGGCCTCGGGCGGCGCGGACCGCACGCCGGTGTGGCAGCGTATCTTCTGGTCGCTGTCGATGGGAGCGGTGGCCATCGCGCTGCTGCTGGCCGACGGCCTGACCGCCCTGCAGACCGCCACCATCGCGAGCGCGCTGCCGTTCTCCGTCATCCTGCTGCTGTCCTTGTGGGGGCTGTTCAAGGCGCTCAAGCTGGACGCGACCAAGCGCGGCATACGCTACCAGTCGCTGACCCTGTCCCGGCCCGCGCGCGGCGGGCAATCCTGGGAAAGGCGGCTGCGCAACATGGTCATGATGCCGCGGCGCGCCCATGTGCTGCGCTTCATCTCCGACGTGGTGCGGCCGGCGTTTGACGATGTGGCGGAGGCGCTGCGCAAGCAGGGCTACGCCGTGGACGTGCGCGAAGACGAGGAAGACGGCAGCGCGATCCTGGAGGTGTTCCATGGCGAGCACCTGGATTTCTCCTATGCCGTGCAGCCGCTGGCCTTCGTGCGCCCCAGCCTGACGCCCGACGAGGCCGCCGACGAGGAAGAGCGCAAGTACTTCCGCGCCGAGGTCCACCTGCGCGAGGGCGGGCAGGACTACGACATCATGGGCTGGAGCCGCGACGCCGTGATCGGCGACATCCTGGACCAGTACGAGCGGCATCGCCACTATCTGCACATGGTGCGGACCTAGCCGTCCGCTCCCGACTCCCCGAAGCCGCCAGGGTCTGCCTGGCGGCTTTTTTATTGCCCATAGCGCCTCCCTATCCTGAGCATTGCTTAAGCCGCTTTGACGAAAAAGCCGGAATCGTGGATTATCCAAGAATATTCTTGTTTAAATAAAGAGAGCGAATCATGAAGGCGAGATCAGGGGCGTTGACGGCGGGCGCCGTGGCGCTGGTGGTGGCGGGCGCGGGGCTGTACTGGAAATTCGGCGGGGTGCAGCAAACGGGCGGCTGGGCGATGGCGCCCGCCAAGGTGGCGGTGGCGGCGGCCGTGCAGGCCGACTTCCCGATGGCCCTGAGCGGCATCGGTTCCCTGGAGGCGACGCGCCAGGTGCTGGTGCCGGCCGAGGTGGACGGCCGGGTGGCCCGGATTCTGTTTACGCCGGGCGAACAGGTAAAGGCCGGCCAGCTGCTGGTGCTGCTGAACGACGCGCCCGAGCAGGGCGAACTTGCCCGCCTGCAGGCGCAAGCCCGCAATGCGCGGGCCCTGCTGGAACGCACCCGCCGCCTCGTGCCCCAGCAGGCGGCCACGCGCGAGCAGCTCGACCAGGCCCAGGCCGACTACGACCAGGCGGCCGCGGACATCGCGCGGGTGCAGGCGCTGATCGACCAAAAGCGCGTCAAGGCGCCGTTTGACGGCGTGCTGGGCGTGCGCCGGGTGAACCTGGGCCAGTTCGCCCGGGCGGGCGACCCGCTGGTGTCCCTGACCGACGGCTCCTCCATGTACGCCAACATCACGCTGCCCGAGCAGGCGCTGGGCGCGCTGCGCACTGGCCAGCCGGTGACGATCACCGTGGACGCTCACGCCGGGCGCGAGTTCGAGGGCAGGGTGACCACGGTGGAGCCGCAGGTGGATCCGGGCACGCGCACCGTGCGCGTGCAAGCCCTGTTTGCCAACGCCGACGGCGCCCTGGCGGCCGGAATGTTCGCGCATGGGCGGATCGGCCTGCCGGACCGCCCCAACGTGATCACCGTGCCGGAGACCGCCGTCAGCTACAGCGCCTATGGCGATTCCGTCTATGTGGTGGCGCCGCCCAAGCCGGGCGGGCAAGCCGCGGACCCGACTGTCAGGCAGGCCTATGTGAAGACGGCCGAGCGCCTGCGCGGCCGGGTGGTGGTGACCGAAGGCCTGCAGGCCGGCGACCGGGTCGTGACCTCGGGCCAGCTGCGCCTGCACAACGGCGCGGCGGTCGAGATCCTGCCCGGCGATACGGTGGCGCTCGGCAATGCGAAGCAAGCCGTGGCGCAAGCCCGGTAAGGCGCGGAGGCGGACATGAAATTCACCGATCTCTTCGTGCGCCGGCCGGTGCTGGCCCTGGTGGTCAGCACGCTGATCCTGCTGCTGGGCATCAAGGCGCTGAGCGGCCTGCCCGTGCGGCAGTACCCGCTGACCGAAAGCACCACCATCACCATCACCACCCAGTATCCGGGCGCATCGCCCGACCTGATGCAGGGCTTCGTGACGCAACCCATCGCGCAGTCGGTGGCCACCGTCGAGGGCATCGACTACCTGTCCTCGTCGTCCACGCAGGGCCGCAGCGTGATCACGGTGCGGATGAAGCTGAACGCGGACTCCAACAAGGCCATGACCGAAGTGATGGCCAAGGTCAACGAGGTCAAGTATCGCCTGCCGCAAGACGTCTATGACCCGGTGCTGGTCAAGTCCGCGGGCGAGGCGACGGCCGTCGCCTACGTGGGCTTTTCCAGCACCGACCTGTCGCTGGCCGCGCTGACCGACTATCTGTCGCGCGTGGTGCAGCCGCAGCTCTCGTCCATCGACGGGGTGGCCAGCGTGGAGCTGTACGGCGGGCAGAAGCTCGCGATGCGGGTCTGGCTGGACCCGGACCGCATGGCGGCGCGCGGCATTTCGGCGGGCGAGCTGGCCGGCGCGCTGCGCGAGAACAATGTGCAGGCCGCGCCCGGACAGGCCAAGGGCCTGTACGTGGTGTCCAACATCCAGATCAATACCGACCTCGTCAACGTGGCGGAATTCCGCGACCTGGTCGTCAAGCGCGACGGCGGCGCGATCGTGCGGCTGGGCGACGTGGCCACGGTGGAACTGGGGGCGGCGTCCACGGATTCCAGCGGCCTGATGGACGGCGAGCCTGCGGTGTACTTCGGCCTGAACGCCACGCCGGTGGGCAACCCGCTGGTCATCGTGAAGCGCTTGAATGAGCTGCTGCCCAACATCAAGCAGAACCTTCCGCCCGGCACCAGCGTGCAGGTGCCGTTCGAGCTGGCCCGCTTCATCAGCGCGTCGATCGACGGCGTGACCCGCACGCTGCTGGAGGCCATCGCCATCGTGGTCGTGGTGATCTTCCTGTGCCTGGGATCCCTGCGCGCCGTGCTGATCCCCGTGGTGACGATCCCCCTGTCCATGCTGGGCGGAGCGGCCGTCATGGCCTTGTTCGGCTTCAGCGTGAACCTGCTGACCTTGCTGGCCATGGTGCTGGCCATCGGCCTGGTGGTGGACGACGCCATCGTGGTGGTGGAAAACGTGCACAGGCACATCGAGGAGGGCAAGTCGCCCGTGCGCGCCGCGCTGATCGGCGCCCGGGAGGTGGCCGGGCCGGTGATCGCCATGACCATCACGCTGGCGGCGGTCTACGCGCCGATCGGCCTGATGGGCGGGCTGACGGGGTCGCTCTTCAAGGAATTCGCGTTCACGCTGGCAGGCGCGGTGGTCGTGTCGGGCGTGATCGCGCTGACCCTGTCGCCCGTGATGAGCTCCTTCCTGCTGAACAGCCGCGTGTCCGAAGGCTGGATGGCGCGCCGGGCCGAACATTGCTTCGGCCGCCTGGGCGAGGCCTACGGCCGCGTGCTCGATGTGTCGCTGCATCACCGCTGGGTGACCGGGCTGGTCGCCGCGGCGGTGCTGGTCAGCCTGCCGTTCCTGTACAACGCGGCCCAGCAGGAGCTGGCGCCGGTCGAGGACCAGTCCACCGTGCTGACGGCGATCAAGTCGCCGCAGCAGGCCAACATCGACTATGTGGAGAAGTTCGGCAAGAAGTGGGACGACGTCATGAAGACCCTGCCCGAACAGAAAGGGCGCTGGCTCATCAACGGCTCCGAAGGCGTGTCCAACAGCATCGGCGGCGTGGACTTCGTGGACTGGGAGGAACGCGCGCGCTCGGCCGACGAGATCCAGGCCGACATGCAGTCCATGGCCAACCAGATCGAAGGCAGCAACATCTTCGCCTTCCAGCTGCCGTCCCTGCCGGGGTCCACGGGCGGCCTGCCCGTGCAGATGGTCCTGATGAGCGCGTCGGACTACTCCGTGGTCTACGAGGCCATGGAAGGCATGAAGAAGGCGGCGCGCGAAAGCGGCCTGTTCATGGTGGTGGACAGCGACCTGGACTACAACAACCCGGTCGTGCAGCTGAAGGTGGACCGCGCCAAGGCCAACAGCCTGGGCGTCACGATGAAGGCGATCGGCGACACGCTGGCCGTGCTGGTGGGCGAAAACTACGTCAACCGCTTCGGCATGGACGGGCGGTCCTATGACGTCATTCCGCAAAGCCTGCGCGAACAGCGCATCTCGCCCGAGTCGCTCGCGCAGTACTACGTCAAGAGCGCCAGCGGAGCGCAGGTGCCGCTGTCCAACATCGTGTCGGTGTCGATGGGCGTGGAGCCCAACCGGCTGACCCAGTTCAACCAGCTGAACGCCGCGACCTTCCAGGCCATTCCCATGCCGGGCGTCACCATGGGCGACGCCGTGCAGTTCCTGGCCCGGCAAGCGCAGGCGCTGCCGGCCGGCTTCAGCTACGACTGGCAATCGGACGCGCGCCAGTTCAGTCAGGAAGGCTCGGCGCTGATGATCACCTTCATCTTTGCCATCATCGTGATTTACCTGGTGCTGGCCGCGCAGTACGAAAGCCTGCGCGACCCGTTCATCATCCTGGTGAGCGTGCCCATGTCCATCTGCGGCGCCCTGATACCGCTGGCGCTGGGCATGGCCACCGTCAACATCTATACGCAGATCGGGCTGGTGACGCTGATCGGGCTGATCAGCAAGCACGGCATCCTGATGGTGGAATTCGCCAACGAGATGCAGGTCAGCCACGGACTGGACCGGCGCGCCGCCATGGAGCAGGCCGCGCGGATCCGCCTGCGTCCCATCCTGATGACCACGGCCGCCATGGTCATGGGGCTGATCCCGCTGCTGTTCGCGAGCGGCGCGGGCGCCCACAGCCGCTACAGCCTGGGGCTGGTCATCGTCGTGGGACTGCTGGTGGGCACGCTTTTCACGCTGTTCGTGCTGCCCACCGTCTACACCGTGTTTGCGCGGGATCACCGGGCGGCGAACGACACGCCGCGCGCCCGCGAACTGGCAAGGGCCGAGGCCGAGGACGCGCAGGCGTCCGCCGCCGCGGTCCAGCCCTGAAGGAATCGATCATGAATACGCTACATCTCTCCGCGCGCCTGCGCCGCGCCGCCACGGTGCTGCTGGCCGCGCTGGCCGCCGCGGGCTGCGCCGTCGGGCCGGACTACCGCAAGCCCCAGCCCGCGCCCGTGGCCCTGGCCAGCCCCGAGCAGGCGCTGTTTTCCACGGACCAGTTGCAGCGCGACTGGTGGAAGCAGCTGCAGGATCCGCAGCTGGACCGGCTGATCGCCCTGGCTCTGGCCCGCAATCACGACATCCGCATCGCCCAGGCCCGGCTGGCCGAGTCGCGGGCGGCGCTGGACGAAAAGGAACTGGACCAGTTGCCGGCGGTGACCCTGGGCGGCCGCTACGAGCGCAGCCTGTCGCAGGCCAATCCCGGCGTCGCCGGGCAGCGCAACCTGGCCCAAAGCTACCGGGCCGGCTTTGACGCCGCCTGGGAGCTGGACCTGTTCGGCCGGCTGCGCCGGGCGGCCGAAGGCGCGGCCGCGCGCAGCGAGGCCCAGGCCGCGGATCTTGCCCAGGCCCGCATCGTGGTGGCGGCCGAAGTGGCGCGCAATTACTTCGAGCTGCGGGGCGCCGAACAACGGCTGGCCGTGGCCCGCGCCAACCTGGACAGCCAGCGCGACAGCCTGCGCGTGACCCAGGCCATGGTGTCGGCGGGGCGCGGCGACGAAGGCGACCTGGCCAGCGCGCGGGCCGAGCTGGAAACGGTGCTGGCAAGCGTGCCGGTGCAGGTCACGGCCAGGCGGCTGGCGCTGTACCGCATTGCGGTGCTGGCCGGCCTGCGGCCCGTGGAGCTTGGCGAACTGGACGCGGGCAAGCCGCTGGCGCCCCTGGCCGCCCGCCTGCCCATCGGCGACGCGGGCGCCTTGCTGTCCCGCCGTCCGGATGTCCTGGCGGCCGAGCGCAACATGGCCGCCGCGAACGCGGACGTGGGGGTTGCGACCGCCGAGCTGTATCCCCGCATCGACCTGGGCGGATTCCTGGGCTTTGTCGCGCTGCGCGGGTCCGACTTCGGCTCGGCGGACAGCCGAGGCTTCAGCGTGGCGTCGGGCGTGAACTGGCCGGCGTTTCACCTGCCCACGGCGCTGGCCCGCAAGCGCGGGGCCGTGGCGCGTTCCGAGGGCGAAGTGGCGCGCTACGAACAGGCGGTGCTGCGCGCGGTGGAGGAGCTGGAGTCGGCGCTGACCGAGTACGGCCAGACGCAGCAGCGCCTGGGCAACCTGGCCCAGGCCGCCGCGCACAGCGCGCGGGCGGCGGACCTGGCCAGGCTGCGATACCGCGAAGGAAGCACCCCTTATTTGACGGTGCTGGACGCGCAGCGTACGCTTTTGCGCGCCCAGGACGCCGTGGCTGTGGCCGAAACAGAGTCCTACACCCGCCTGATCGCGCTATATAAGGCGCTGGGGGGAGGATGGGAGGCGCCGCCCGAATCGGCGGCGGCCGACTTGCGGCCGCCCGCCGCCGGCTGACCTCGGGCCCCCGTTCGTGGCACCATAGGAAAACTCTTGGAGCATCGTTCCCGTCATGTCTGACAGCCTGTCCCACCCCGTCGCCTGGACGCCGCATCTGCCGGCGGACCGCGTGCTCATGACCTTGAAGACGCGCGGCCCGCAATCCATCGCGGTCATCGCCCGGGCCATGGACGTGACGGCCGAGGCGGTGCGCCAGCAGATGACGCGGCTGCACGCCGACGGGCTGGTCGACTCCGAAAGCCACAGCGCCGGCCGCGGACGGCCCACCCAGATCTGGTTCCTGACCGAGGCCGGCCACGGCCGCTTCCCGGATACCCATGCCGAGATGACGGTGCAGATGATCGGCGCCGTGCGCCAGGTGTTCGGCGACGAAGGCATCGAAAAGCTGATCCAGGTGCGCGAGAACGCCATGCTCAACAGCTACCACCAGGCCATGCTGGGCGCCAAGAGCCTGAAAGGGCGGCTGGAGCGCCTGGTGGACGTGCGCTGCGCGGAAGGCTACATGGCCGAATTGCGCCAGGACGGCGCCGGCTTCGTCTTCATTGAAAACCATTGCCCCATCTGTTCGGCGGCAAAGGCCTGTATGGGCTTTTGCCGCAGCGAGCTGGAACTGTTCCGCGCCGTGCTGGGCGAGGGGGTGCAGGTGGACCGCGAAGAGCACATCCTGGCGGGCGCCCGCCGCTGCGCCTACCGGGTCAGCGCGCGCGCATGACGCTCAAGCAACTCGAAGCCTTCTACTGGGCGGCCACCTGCGCAAGTTTCGCCGTGGCCGCCGAGCGCCTGCATCTGTCGGTGTCGTCGCTGTCCAAGCGCATCACGGAACTCGAGGAAGTGCTGGGCCAGCCGCTGTTTGACCGCAGCGGCCACAAGGCCGCGCTGACAGGCGCCGGCCAGCGGCTGGTGCCGCAGGCGCGCGAACTGCTGGCCGCGGCCGACCAGATCCGGGCCTCCATGGCCGAAACCCCGGGGCTGCGGGGCCGCTGCCGCTTCGGCGTGGGCGAGCTGACCGCGCTGACCTGGCTGCCGCGCCTGATCGGCGTTGTGCGCGCGGCCTATCCCGACCTGGTGCTGGAACCGTATGTGGATATCGGCCAGGTGCTGGAGCAGCGCGTGGCCGACGGCGAGCTGGACTTCGCCGTGATCGCCGGGCGCTCGTCCCGAGCCGGCATCGCGTCCTCGCCGATCGGCCAGGCGCGCTTTTCCTGGGCCGCGGCCCCGTCCGTGCTGGACGGGGAAACCCGCATGACGACGGCGCTGCTGGCCCGCCTGCCGCTGGTGACCTTGCCCGCGGGCGCGGGCACCACGCGCATCATCGACGACTGGCTGGCCGGCCGCGACGCGGCCGGCGAACGCCTCTGCTGCAACAACTGGGGCGCCATCGCGGGCCTCTTGATCGAAGGCACCGGCGTGGGGCTGCTGCCCAGCCATTGGGCAGAGGCGCTGCAGGCCGAAGGCAGCCTGCGCGTCCTGCAAGGCGAGCCCGAGCTGGCGGCCTTGCCTTACGCCTTTCAATATCGGCGCGACGACACGCGCCCGCTGGTGGCCAGGCTGCGCGACGCCGTCGCCGCCGCCGTGGATTTCTCGGCGCCTTGCCGGCTGCCCTGAGCCGCGCGTCCGCAAGGCGGCCGTCCCAGGCGTATATTTAGCGGCGCGACAGCCGCCGGTCTATACAATCGCCGCGCGCCTGGCGCAGAATCCAACAAGAACGTGCGCAACGGGGGGATGGGCCCGGCGATGCAGCACGGCTCGGGGTCTGTTCCTCCTTGCCAGGCGGTGCGCCGCCGGCGCATGGGGAAGCAGGCCGACCTGAATCGACGGAGATCATTCATGCGTAAACTTTGCCTCGCCATGGCCATGGCGGGAATGCTGGTCAGCGGACTGGCGCAAGCCCAGTCCACCTTGCGTATCGGGCTGCAGGACGACCCGGACGTGCTGGACCCCGCGCGCGCGCGCACCTTTGTCGGTCGCATCGTGTTCGCCTCGCTGTGCGACAAGCTGGTCGAGATCACGCCCGACCTGAAGATCGTGCCCCAGCTCGCGCAGTCGTGGACGATCAGCCCGGACCACAAGTCGCTCACGTTCAAGCTTCGCACGGACGCCGTCTTCCATGACGGCACGCCGGTCAATGCCGCCGCCGTCAAGGCCAACCTGGACCGCGCCCGCACCTTGCCCGACAGCAACCGCAAGAGCGAACTGGCCACCGTCGCCAGCGTCGACGCGCCGGACGCCGGGACCGTCGTGCTGAACCTGTCCGAGCCGGACGCCTCGCTGCTGTCGCAGCTTTCCGACCGGGCCGGCATGATGATTTCGCCCGCCAGCTTCGACAAGGACCCCGGCGGCAAGCCGGTGTGCTCGGGTCCGTACCAGTTCAAGGAGCGCGTGCAGAACGATCGCATCGTGCTCGAGAAATTCCCCAAGCATTGGGACGCGGCCAACTACCACTTCGACCGCCTGGTCTTCACGCCGATCCCCGACAACACCGTGCGCCTGAACAATCTGCGCGCCGGCGACCTGGACATCATCGAGCGCGTGGCGCCCAGCGATGCCAAGGCCGTCAAGGACGACCCCAGCCTGCGCCTGGCGCCGGTGACCGGCCTGGGCTTCCAGTCCATCTCCGTGAACCTTGGCAACGGCGCGCGCGCCAACAATCCGCTGGCCAAGGACAAGCGCGTGCGCCAGGCGCTGGACCTGGCGATCGACCGCGACGTGCTGAACCAGGTGATCGGCGAAGGCATGTTTCAGCCCGCCTACCAGCCGTTCCCGCCGGCCAGCTTCGCCTTCAACAAGGACTTCGAGCGCAAGGGCCGGGACCCGAAGAAGGCGCAGGCCCTGCTGAAGGAAGCGGGCTTTGACCGCGTGAAGTTCGAGATCACCTTCGGCAACAACACGACCATGCAGCAGGTGTTCGAACTGGTGCAGGCCATGGGCGCCGAAGCCGGCTTTGACATCACCCTGCGTCCGGTCGAGTTCGCTTCCCTGCAATCGTCGCTTGCCCGCGGCGACTTCGAGGTAGGCCAGAGCGGCTGGTCCGGCCGTGTCGATCCCAGCGGCAACATCCACCAGTACGTCAGCTGCAAGGGCAACCTGAACGACGGTAAGTTCTGCGACGCCGGCGTCGACAAGCTGCTCAACGACGCCCGCGCCGAGGCCGACACCGCCAAGCGCCGCGCCATGTACGACCAGGTCCTGACGGCCATGCAGGACCAGCGCCCCATCGTGTACCTGTTCTACCTGCCGTGGACCTTTGGCGTGCAGAAGAAGCTGGAAGGCTTCGTGCCGTACCCCGACGGCCTGATCCGCCTCAAGGGCGTGAAGTAAGGCCGAGGCAAGCCCACCCCCTACCCGCTGGCGCGGGCCCCCTCAAGGGGGCGGCGCCCTGGAGGTGGGCAGGTGTCTGACACCCCCCAATTACCAGGATTCGCCATGTTTACGACTCGCCCGGAAATCCTCGGCACCTTTGGTGTCGTGACTTCCACCCATTGGCTGGCCAGCGCGGCCGGCATGTCGCTCCTGGAGCGCGGCGGCAACGCATTCGACGCCTGCGCCGCCTCGGCCTTCGTGCTGCAGGTGGTCGAGCCCCACCTGGTCGGCCCGGCCGGCGAAGTGCCCGCCGTGTTCTATTCCGCGCGCACCGGCCGCGTCGAGGTGCTGTGCGGCCAGGGCACCACGCCGGCCGCCGCCACGCTGGAGCGCTATCGCGCCGAAGGGCTCAAGCTCATCCCTGGCAACGGCCTCTTGGCCAGCGTCATCCCGGGGGCGTTCGACGCCTGGATGCTGCTGCTGCGCGACCACGGCACGATGCGCGTGCGCGACGTGCTGGAGCCCGCCATCTATTACGCCGAGCACGGCCATGCGCTGATGCCGCGCATCTCCAATACCATCGCCGGCCTGAAGGACTTCTTTGAAGCGCACTGGCCGACGACCGCCCAGGTCTATGTGCCGGGCGGCAAGGTGCCGGAGGCCCGCAAGCTGTTCCGCAATCCGGCGCTGGCCCGCACCTGGACCCGCGTGCTGAAAGAAGCCGAAAGCGCGGGCGCCGACCGCGAACGCCAGATCGAGGCGGCCCGCGACGCGTTCTACCGCGGTTTCATCGCCGAGGAGATCGACCGTTTTGCCCGCAACACCGACGTCATGGACGAAAGTGGCGCGACCCACCGCGGCGTCATCACGGCGGACGACCTGGCCGGCTGGTCCGCCAGCTACGACAAGCCGCTGACCTACGATTACCACGGCTATACCGTGGCCAAGGCCGGCGCCTGGAGCCAGGGGCCGGTGTTCCTGCAGACGCTCGCGATCCTGAAAGACATGGACCTGGCGGGCGTGGGCCCCACCAGCGCCGAGTTCGTCCATCGCGTCACCGAGGCCATGAAGCTGGCCTTCGCCGACCGCGAGGCCTATTACGGAGATCCGGCTTTCATCGACGTGCCGCTGGACCATCTGCTGTCGGACGGCTACAACGCCGAGCGCCGCAAGCTGATCGGCGAGACCGCGTCGCAAGACCTGCTGCCCGGCCAGGCGCCCGGCTTCGAGGCGCAGGTGGCGCGCGTCATGGACACGCTGGAACGCCTGTCCAAGGTGACCGCGCCCGGCAGCGCCACCAACGAGCCGACGCTTGCCGACATGCGCGCCTCCGCCAAGCGCGGGGACACTACCCACGTGGACGTCATCGACCGCTGGGGCAACATGATCTCGGCCACGCCCTCGGGCGGCTGGTTCCAGTCCTCGCCGGTCATTCCGGAGCTGGGCTTCGGCCTGAACACCCGCGCCCAGATGTTCTGGCTGGAAGAAGGCCTGCCTGGCACGCTCGCCCCGGGCAAGCGTCCGCGCACCACCTTGACGCCGTCCCTGGCGCTGCGCGACGGCAAGCCCTATCTGGCGTTCGGCACGCCGGGCGGAGACCAGCAGGAACAGTGGCAGCTGATGTTCTTCCTGCGCCATGTGCACCATGGGCTGAACCTGCAGGAGTCCATCGACCTGCCCATGTCCCACACCATGCACTTCCCCACGTCCTTCTACCCAAGGGACCGCAAGCCCGGGCACCTGGCGGTGGAGGCGAGCTTTGGCGCCGAGGTCATCGAGGCCCTGCGCCAGCGCGGGCACCAGATCGAGCAGGTGCCGGAATGGTCCGTGGGCCGCCTGACCGCGGCTTCGCGCGATCCGGACGGGCTGTTGCATGCGGCGGCCACGCCGCGCCTGATGCAGGCCTACGCCATCGGGCGCTGACCGCGCGGCGCCCGGCCCGCCATGCGCGGGCCGGGCCTTCGCCGGGCTTCTTGCGGCGCTTCGCCCGCATGGGGTATGTTTGTCCCATGACGCCATCCCAGCAGAGCCCGGCAACAGCGGCTCGACCCCTCACGGGACAAGAACCTCTCTTCATCGTCCTCAATACCGGATCGGGGCGCGGCGACGCGCAGGTCCTGCAGGAAACGATCGGACGCATTCTTGACGAAGCCGGCAGGCGCTACGAACTGATGCCGGTGGACGATCCGTCCCGCCTGGCCGAGGTGGCCAGGCGGGCGGTCAAGCGCGCGCAGGACGAGCAGGGCGCCGTCATCGCCGCGGGCGGAGACGGCACGCTGAGCGCCGTGGCGGGCATCGTGCTGGGCAAGGGCGTGCCCTTCGGCATCCTGCCGCAGGGCACGTTCAATTACTTCGGCCGCCGCTACGGCATCTCGCAGGAGACGGAGGTGGCGCTGCGGGGATTCCTGCAAGGAATCCTGCGGCCCGTGCAGGTCGGCATGCTCAACGGCAGGCTGTTCCTCGTGAACGCCAGCCTCGGCCTGTATCCGCAACTGCTCGAAGACCGGGAAGCCTACAAGCAGAAGTTCGGCCGCAAGCGCTGGGTGGCGCTGTGGTCTGGGCTGGTTACGCTGCTGCGGGCGCCGCGCCAGCTTGGCCTGCAGCTCGAATACGAAGGCCAGGCCCGCAACATGCGTTCGCCGACGCTGGTCGTGGGCAACAACAAGCTTCAGCTCGAGCACATCGGCATCGCCTCCGAAGAGCTGGACCGCAACCGGCTGGTCGCCATGGCGGCGCGGCCGGTCGGCACGCTGGCCCTGTACGGCCTGCTGCTGCGCGGCCTGTTCAGCCGGCTGGGCGATGCCGATCACGTCGTCAGCTTCGCCTTCGACCGGCTGACGGTGCGCATTCGCGGACGCAGCCGGGTCAAGGTGGCGACGGACGGCGAGATTTCCTGGATGAACACGCCGCTCGAATTCAAGGTGGCGGACGAACCGTTGCCGCTGGTGGTGCCGGCGGACTCGGAATACCTGGATCGCTCATGACGCGCATCCTGCATTTATCCGACACGCATTTCGGCACTGAACGCAAGCCGGTGGTCGAGGCCACGCTGGATCTCGCCCGTTCGCTGGCCCCGGACCTGGTGGTGCTCAGCGGCGACATCACGCAGCGGGCCCGGCGCGGCCAGTTCGCCGCCGCCCGCAAGTTCATCCAGCGCCTGTCGCTGCCCGTGCTGGCCGTTCCGGGCAACCACGACATTCCGCTCTTCAACGTGTTCGCGCGCGCGCTCAATCCCTACGGCAACTACAAGCGGGCCCTGGGCGCGATCCTGGAGCCGGTGTTCGAGAACGACGGCGTGCTGGCCATCGGCGTGAACACCACGCGCCCGCGCCGCCGCAAGGACGGCGAGATCTCCGACGCCCAGATCGCGCGCGTGGCCCAGCGCCTGCGCCAGGCGCGCCCGGGGCAATTGCGCATCGTGGTGGCGCACCATCCGGTGCGCGCCAAGGTGGAGTCGGACCTGTCCAACCTGCTGATCGGGCGCGAGCGCGCGCTGGCGGCCTGGGCGCAGGCGGGAATCGACCTGGTGCTGGGCGGTCACATACACTTGCCTTACGTGTTGCCGCTGACCGCGGCGGCGGCGCCGGCCGGCTGGATCGTCCAGGCCGGCACGGCCTGCTCTCACCGCGTGCGGGGCAGCGTGCCCAATTCGCTGAATGTGATCACCCGGCAGGAGCAGGACGGCGCGCCGGTTTGCCATGTCGAGCGCTGGGACTACGCCGCCGGAACGCATGCGTTTGCTCCGGTCGACAAGACCCTCGTCGCGCTGTAGCGTCTGCAAGAGCGAAGCGGGGCGCACTTACCTTACAGATGGAATTCATGACCGATGCCTACGCGGCGTGGGCCGCCGCCCATGCCCTGCACCTCTTTATCGCGCTGCCGCTCATGGCCGGCGCGGCAGCGCTGCTTTTCTTCCGCGCCTATATGGGGCTGTCCGCCAGCGGCCGCGCGGCGCTGTCCGTCGCGGCCACCTGCGCCGCCTTCACGCTCTTTCTGCTGCTGGCCACGGCTGTCGGGCAACGGGGCGCGGTGGTGGCGTTCGACAGCGCGCTGGCCAATGCGCTCAGCATGTCGATGGCGACCTCGCTGCTATGGCTGCTGTCCTGGTTCACTTATCTGGGCGACCGCAATTTCCTGACGGCGCTGAGCGTGCTGATGACGCTCTATCTGCTCTGGCGGGGCCTGTGGCCGCTGGCCCTGTTCTGCGCGGTCGCCACCGGCATGGGCGGCGCGCTCAACTGGATGCTCAAGCATACGTTCGAGCGCGTGCGTCCGGACCATGACCATGGCTACGCCAACGCGGTGGGGTGGAGCTTTCCCAGCGGACACTCCTCGGCCTCGATGGCCGTGTACGGCACTGCCTGCTACCTGATGTGGCGCATGGCGCCGCCGGCCTGGCGCATGCCTTGCGTGGCCATCATGGCCGCACTCATCATGGCCATCGGCCTGAGCCGCATCCTGCTGCAGGTGCATTTCGCGAGCGACGTGGTGGCGGGGCTGGCGGTCAGCCTGGGATGGCTGGCCCTTTGCGTCGCCGTCTCCGAGCGCCTGAGCCTGTCACGCGGAGCGGGTCAACGCGCGCAATAGGCGGGCTTCGGCGCTGATGGCGCCGGCCGCCAGCAAGGGCGCGCAGGTGTAGCGCCCGCCCGCGCTGGCGATCGCCTGGTCCAGCCGGCGCGCGCGCTCGGCGGGCGGCGGATCCAGGTCGACGATCAGCTTGCCGGCGATGGGGGCGCTCACTTCGCCGTCGCTGAACCGTTCCAGGGTGCGGTCGATCTCGCGTTCGCGGGGCAGGGCCAGCACGATGGTGTCCGACTCCGCCAAGGCCTCGCGCGCCGAGGTGGCCAGCGTGGCGCTGCCGCGGAAGTCCTCGCAGCGCTCCGGCTCGATGTCATAGAGGGTCAGCGCGATGTCCGGCTCGGCGGCCAACAGGCGCCGCGCAGCCTGCGTGCCGATGCGGCCCATGCCGACGATGCTGATGCGCAGGCTCATGGCTTGGGCACGGACCACGTGCTCACGATGTGGGCCAGCGGCTCATCCGAGCCTTGCGCGGTCAGGATGACCTCGCCGGCGGACAGCCTGCCCACTTTCAGCAGGCGGGCATTGGCATGGATGGCGCTCGCCGGGCTCTTGCGCAGGAAGTTGATGGTCAGGCTGGCGGTGACGGCGTGGGCCTGCCCGGTGGCGCCCACCACCGCCGCGTACATCGCCAGGTCGGCCAGCCCCATCAGCATGGGACCCGCGACGATGCCGCCCAGGCGCTGGTGCGCATCCCGCGCGGGCAGCACGGCGTGCGCCGTGCCGCGGCCGATATGCAGCACGTCGATCCCAAGCAGCAGCGAGAACGGGTGCTGGTCGGCCAGCAGGATGTGAAAGTCGGCCAGGCTGATCAGGGGCGCGCCGGGCTCGACGGCGGTGGCGGTGGCGTTCATCGTTGTTCCAGAACGTGGCAGTAGTTGTCCAGCAGCGCGTCGGCGTGCTGGCCCAGGGACTTCAGGCGATGGGTGTGCAGCAGCAGCAACAGCCCCATCAAGTAGGTGAATACATTCATCTGCTCGACCTGGACGACCGCGGCCTCCCAGGATTTGGTTCGCGCCAGGGCCGCGCCGATCAGATCGATGCATTGGCGCAGGCGGGCGTTGAGCTTCTCGTCCATTTCGCGGCCCAGGCCGCGTGGTCCCAGACCCTGGAACAGGTACATGCCCAGGGAGAAGTCTGTCCGCCGTTCGGCGTAGTAGCCGAAGAAGGCGCGGATGGCGTTTCGGGCCGCCGCCACGCGCGGGGCCGCGGCTGCGGCGTTCGCCAGGTGCGCATGCAGCCGCTGCAGCGATTCGTCCAGCAGCGCTCCATAGATGGTTTCCTTCCCCGCGAACCACGGATAGATGGCGCCCGTGGTGCAGCCGGCTTCCTTGGCGATCCCCCGGATCGTGGTCTTTTCCAGGCCGTCGCGTTCGAACACGCGCTGGGCGGCGTCGAGAACGATCTGCCGGCGCAGCGCGCTCAGGCGTTCAATGCGCTCGGCGCGCGGGGAGGGGGAGGGCATGGCGCGAAAAAAGGGGTTTCGATGCCGAGAATCATATCGACGATTTTTATTGATAACAATGTTATTGGCTGCATGGGGTGCCTACACTGCGGGTAGGGGGCCGGATTGCTCCGACTACGCTTGGTTGTGGCCGAACGGGGACCGAGTCCTGGGTGCCGACGCCGCGAAGGAATGGCCGGCGAAGGGTCCAAATAATTGGGGCCAGGGCTGTGAGTCGCATGAATAGGTGCTCGACCCGCTAACTAGGGGAAAGCCCTAGGGGGTCCCGTGAAAGCATCATCGCGATGTTGCAATATCCCAACAGGGCTGTCGCAAACCTGCACTTTTCTGACGCCGACCATAGCCAGCCCCCCTGATTTTTGATGCAATAGCGTCAACTTCCCTTCGCGGAGTTAGGGGGGCGGCAGGCTGGTTTGCTGGATTGCTGCTCTTGTCACTCAAATCAACGGAGATTTCTTAAATGAAAAAGACTCTGCTCGCTGCCGCCCTGCTCGCCGGTTTTGCCGGTGTCGCCCAGGCAGAAACGTCTGTCACCCTGTACGGCATCATCGACACGGGCCTCGGCTACAACAAGATCAGCGGTGGTACCGACGCTCAGAACGGTAGCCGTTTTGGCATGATCAACGGCGTCCAGAACGGTTCGCGCTGGGGTCTGCGTGGTTCGGAAGATCTGGGTGACGGCCTGCGCGCTGTTTTCCAACTGGAATCGGGCTTTGACTCGGGTAACGGCAAGTCGGCCCAAGGCGGCCGTCTGTTCGGTCGTCAAGCCACCGTCGGTCTGGCTAGCGACAGCTGGGGCCAACTGGACTTCGGTCGTCAAACCAACATCGCGTCGAAGTACTTCGGCTCGATCGATCCGTTCGGCGCCGGCTTCGGCCAAGCCAACATCGGCGTTGGCCTGAGCTCGACCAACACCGTCCGCTACGACAACATGGTCATGTACCAAACCCCGTCGTTCAGCGGCTTCCAGTTTGGCGTCGGCTACTCGTTCAGCGCTGATGAAGCCAACGTTCCCGCCACTGGCGCGACGAACCCGGATCGCGTTGGCTTCCGTACCGCCGACAACGTCCGTGCCATCACGACCGGTCTGCGCTACGTGAACGGCCCGTTGAACGTGGCTCTGTCGTACGACCAACTGAACGCTTCCAACCGTCAATCGCAAGCTGAAATCGACGCTACCCCGCGTTCGTATGTCATCGGCGGTTCGTACGACTTCGAAGTGGTCAAGCTGGCTCTGGCCTACGGTCGCACGACCGACGGCTGGTTCGGCGGCCAATCGATCGCCACCGGCGGCGCCTCCGGCTCGTCGAGCCTGGGCTTCGGCGGCAACATCTTCCGCGACGGCTTCCGTTCGAACTCCTACCTGCTCGGTCTGTCGGCTCCGATCGGCGGTGCTTCGAGCCTGTTCGGTTCGTGGCAGCGTGTTGACCCCTCGAACGACAGGCTGACTGGCGACGACGCCACGATGAACGTCTACTCGCTGGGCTACACCTACGACCTGTCCAAGCGCACCAACCTGTACGCCTACGGTTCGTACGCCAAGAACTTCGCCTTCCTGGACGACATCAAGTCGACCGCCGTCGGCGTCGGTATCCGCCACCGCTTCTAATCCAACGCAGGGCGCAAGCCCTGTCTGGATTCAAAGCGAAAGCGAGCGAGCGGGCTTCGGTCCGTTCGCATAAAGCCACCCCTCCGGGGTGGCTTTTTTTCGTCTTCTGGGCTGTTTTTTTGCTTCCGGCAGGTGCTTGTCAGCAGGGTCCTGTAGACTGCGGCATCCGTGCAGAAAACTGCGATTGTTCCATTTGAGGAATGCAGTCTTTCACCCGCTATTCAAGCTACAGAGTTCAGCCGGAAGTAACCGCGCGAATGCTACAATCCTAAGGTTTGCGCATTTGACGGACGCCTGAATGAACCTGCAACAGTATTTTCCCGTCCTGCTGTTTATCGTAGTGGCCACCCTTATCGGGTTCGCGCTTCTAACGGCCGGCTCCCTCCTTGGCCCGCGGCGTCCTTACGCTGAGAAGCTGTCGCCCTATGAGTGCGGCTTCGAAGCTTTTGAAGACGCTCGCATGAAGTTTGACGTGCGCTACTACCTGGTGGCGATTCTGTTCATTCTTTTCGACCTGGAAATCGCGTTCCTGTTCCCGTGGGCCATCGCCCAGGGTACGGTCGGGCTCGTCGGTTTCTGGACGGTCATGGTTTTCCTAGCCGTGTTGACCGTCGGCTTCATCTACGAATGGAAAAAGGGCGCGCTGGACTGGGAATAACCCGCCGGGTTTTTTCACAGCACGCTATCAGAGACGAATATGGCTATAGACGGCATTCTCAAGCAAGGGTTCATCACAACCAGCGCCGACAAGTTCCTTAATTGGGCGAAGACCGGCTCCATGTGGCCCATGACCTTCGGTCTGGCCTGTTGCGCGGTTGAGATGATGCACGCGGGCGCGGCCCGCTACGACCTGGACCAGTTCGGCATCATCTTCCGGCCGAGTCCGCGCCAGTCCGATCTGATGATCGTCGCTGGCACGCTGTGCAACAAGATGGCGCCTGCGCTGCGCAAGGTCTACGACCAGATGCCCGAGCCGCGCTGGGTGGTCTCCATGGGCTCCTGTGCCAATGGCGGCGGCTACTACCACTACTCGTATTCGGTGGTCCGCGGCTGCGATCGCATCGTACCGGTAGACGTCTACGTGCCGGGCTGCCCGCCCACGGCCGAGGCGCTGGTCTACGGCTTGCTGCAAATGCAGAACAAGATCCGTCTGACCAACACGATTGCGCGCTGATCCTTCGTCCGTTCCGGCGGCCGGCTCAGCCGCCCCGGAACTTGCGAAACCAGCGTATCGGTTCACCTAAGCGTACAAGATGATGACCAGGCTCGAATCCCTGAAAAACAATTTGCAGACCACCCTCGGCGCGGATATTGCGTTGACCGAGGCGCTGGGCGAGCTGACGCTCGAAGTGCCCGCGGAACAGTGGTTCTCCGTCTGCAACAAGCTGCGCACCGAAGCCGGCCTGCGCTTTGAAACCTGTATCGACCTCTGCGGCGTTGACTACCTGACCTGGGGCAACGGCACGCGCCAGCTGCCCGAGGAAGCCAACGTCCGGATCCACCGTTCGCGCTATGCCGTGGTGGCGCATGTGCTCTCCATCGAGAACAACTGGCGCCTGCGCGTGCGCACCTGGGCCGCCGACGACGAATTCCCGATCGTGGCCTCCCTGATGGAATGCTGGCCGACCGTGGGCTGGTTCGAGCGCGAAGCCTTCGACCTGTACGGCATCGTCTTCGAAGGCCACCCGGACCTGCGCCGCATCCTGACCGACTACGGCTTTATCGGCCATCCGTTCCGCAAGGATTTCCCGCTGTCGGGCACCGTCGAAATGCGCTACGACCCCGAACAACGGCGCGTCATTTACCAGCCGGTCACGATCGATCCGCGCGAGATCACCCCGCGCGTGGTGCGCGAAGACACCTACGGCATGGGGCGTTAAATCATGGCAGATATCAAGAACTACACCCTGAACTTCGGTCCTCAACACCCGGCCGCGCACGGTGTGCTGCGCCTGGTGCTGGAGCTCGACGGCGAGGTGATCCAACGCGCCGATCCGCACATCGGGCTCCTGCACCGCGCCACCGAAAAACTGGCCGAGCACAAGACCTACATCCAGGCGCTGCCCTACATGGACCGCCTGGACTACGTGTCCATGATGTGCAACGAGCACGCCTATGTCATGGCCATCGAAAAGCTGCTGGGCGTAGAAGCCCCGCTGCGCGCGCAGTACATCCGCGTGATGTTCGATGAGATCACCCGTCTCCTGAACCACCTGATGTCGCTGGGCTCGCACGCGCTGGACGTGGGCGCCATGGCGGTGTTCCTGTACGCCTTCCGCGAGCGCGAAGACCTGATGGACTGCTACGAAGCGGTCTCGGGCGCGCGCATGCATGCGGCCTATTACCGTCCGGGCGGCGTCTACCGCGACCTGCCGGACACGATGCCCCAGTACGGCGACTCCAGCAAGTATCGCGGCGACAAGGAAATGCGCATCATGAATGACGCGCGTTCGGGCTCGCTGCTGGACTTCATCGAAGACTTCACCAATCGCTTCCCCGGTTGCGTCGACGAGTACGAAACACTGCTCACCGACAACCGCATCTGGAAGCAGCGCCTGGTGGGCATCGGCGTGGTCGATCCCGACCGCGCCAAGGCGCTGGGCTTCACCGGCCCGATGCTGCGCGGCTCGGGCGTGGCCTGGGACTTGCGCAAGACGCAGCCCTACGAAGTCTACGACCTGCTCGATTTCGACATCCCCGTGGGTGTCAACGGCGACTGCTACGACCGCTACCTGGTCCGCATCGCCGAGATGCGCGAAAGCAACCGCATCATCCGCCAGTGCGTGGAATGGCTGCGCAACAACCCGGGCCCGGTCATGATCGAGAATCACAAGATCGCCCCGCCGTCGCGCACCGCCATGAAGACCAACATGGAAGAGCTGATCCATCACTTCAAGCTCTTCACCGAAGGCTTCCACGTGCCCCCGGGCGAGGCATATGCCTCGGTGGAACACCCGAAGGGCGAATTCGGCATCTACCTGGTGTCCGATGGCGCCAACAAGCCTTACCGCCTGAAGATTCGGGCCCCCGGCTTTGTCCACCTGCAAGCGCTGGATGAAATGTCGCGCGGTCACATGATCGCCGACGCCGTCACCATCATTGGTACGCAGGACATCGTTTTCGGCGAAATCGATCGCTGATCCGCCCAGACAGTCACGAGCACGCCCGCATAACCCGGATTCAAACTATGCTGCTTTCCGAACAGGCCTACCAGAAAATCGACCGTGAACTCGCGAAGTTCCCGGCCGACCAGCGGCAGTCCGCCATCATGGCCTCGCTTGCCATCGCGCAAGAAGAGAAGGGCTGGTTGGCTACCGAAGTCATTGAAGATGTGGCCAACTACATTGGCGTTCCGCCCATCGCGGTCCAGGAAGTCGCCACCTTCTACAACATGTTCGACGTCAAGCCCGTCGGCAAGAACAAGATCGCCGTCTGCACGAACCTGCCCTGTGCCTTGCGCGATGGCGACCGTGCCGGCGAATACCTCAAGCGCAAGCTGGGCGTCGACTATCGCCAGACGACCGCCGACGGCCAGTTCACCCTGGTCGAAGGCGAGTGCATGGGCGCCTGCGGCGATTCCCCCGTGCTGATCGTGAACAACAAGCATATGTGCGTGCGCATGACCGACGAGAAGCTGGACGCGCTGGTCGCGGCCCTCAAGGTGCAAGGAGAGTCGGCATGAACGCGCCCGACCTTTACAAGCAGTTCGCGCAGGGGCTGGACCCCAACCCGCTGAACGACCTGTCCAACTCGATGTGCCTGCACGGCCGGCACATCCAGCCGCAGATCATGGCCGACGTCGACGGCGCCAACTGGCGCCTGGCCGACTACGTCAAGCGCGGCGGCTACGAAGCCCTGAAGAAGATCCTGACCACCGGCATGAAGCCGGAGGACGTGATCGCCGAAGTCAAGGCGTCGGGCCTGCGCGGCCGCGGCGGCGCGGGCTTCCCGACCGGCCTGAAGTGGAGCTTCATGCCGCGCGCCTTCCCGGGCCAGAAATACCTCGTCTGCAACTCCGACGAAGGCGAGCCCGGCACGTTCAAGGACCGCGACATCCTGCGCTTCAATCCGCACATCGTGATTGAAGGCATGGCGATCGCGGCCTACGCCATGGGCATCAGCGTCGGCTACAACTACATCCACGGCGAGATCTTCGAAGTCTACGAGCGCTTCGAAGAAGCGCTGGAAGAGGCGCGCGCCGCCGGCTTCCTGGGCGACAGGATCCTGGGTTCGGACTACAGCTTCCAGCTGCACGCGTTCCACGGCTACGGCGCCTACATCTGCGGCGAAGAAACCGCGCTGCTGGAATCGCTGGAAGGCAAGAAGGGCCAACCGCGCTTCAAGCCGCCGTTCCCGGCCAGCTTCGGCCTGTACGGCAAGCCCACCACGATCAACAACACGGAAACGTTCGCGGCCGTGCCGTGGATCATCCGCAACAGCGGCCAGGCCTACCTCGAAGTCGGCAAGCCGAACAACGGCGGCACCAAGCTGTTCTCGATCACCGGCGACGTCGAGCGTCCCGGCAACTACGAGATCCCGATGGGCACGCCGTTCTCGACCCTGCTGGAATTGGCGGGCGGCATGCGCGGCGGCAAGAAGCTGAAGGCCGTGATCCCTGGCGGATCGAGCGCCCCGGTGCTGCCGGCCGACGTCATCATGGAATGCACGATGGACTATGACTCCATCGCCAAGGCCGGCTCGATGCTGGGCTCGGGCGCCGTGATCGTCATGGACGAAACGCGCTGCATGGTGAAGTCGCTGCTCCGCCTGTCGTACTTCTATTTCGAGGAAAGCTGCGGCCAGTGCACGCCGTGCCGCGAAGGCACCGGCTGGCTCTACCGCATGGTCCACCGCATCGAAAACGGTCACGGCCGTCCGGAAGATCTGGACTTGCTGGACAACGTGGCGGGCAACATCATGGGCCGCACCATCTGCGCCCTCGGTGACGCCGCCGCCATGCCCGTCCGTGGCTTCCTCAAGCATTTTCGCGACGAATTCGCGCACCACATCGAGCATAAGTCTTGTGTGGTCCCGCAATATCTGTAGGTCTCAGGAACAGCAATGGTTGAACTAACCGTCGACGGCAACAAGGTCGAAGTGCCCGAAGGCAGCATGGTCATGCATGCCGCCCAGAAAGTCGGGCTTTACGTGCCGCATTTCTGCTACCACAAGAAACTGTCCATCGCGGCCAACTGCCGGATGTGCCTGGTTGAAGTGGAAAAAGCGCCCAAGGCGCTGCCCGCCTGCGCCACGCCCGTGACCAACGGCATGGTCGTCCACACCTGCTCGGAGAAGGCTCGCGCCGCTCAGAAGTCGGTGATGGAATTCTTGCTCATCAATCACCCGCTCGACTGCCCGATCTGCGATCAGGGCGGCGAATGCCAGCTCCAGGATCTGGCGGTGGGCTACGGCGGCTCCTCCTCGCGTTACCAGGAGGAAAAGCGCGTCGTTTTCCACAAGGACCTCGGTCCGCTGGTTTCCGCCGAGGAAATGAGCCGCTGCATCCACTGCACCCGCTGCGTGCGCTTCGGCCAGGAAATCGCCGGCGTCATGGAACTGGGCATGCTGGGCCGTGGCGAGCACTCCGAGATCACGACCTTCGTGGGCCGCTCGATCGAGTCCGAACTGTCGGGCAACATGATCGACATCTGTCCGGTGGGCGCGCTGACCTCCAAGCCCTTCCGCTACAGCGCGCGCACCTGGGAACTGGCTCGCCGCCGTTCGGTCAGCCCGCACGACAGCCTGGGCGCCAACCTGGTGGTCCAGGTCAAGGGCGACCGCGTGATGCGCGTGGTTCCGTTCGAAGACGAAGCCGTCAACGAATGCTGGATCAGCGACCGCGACCGCTTTTCGTACGAAGGCCTGAACAGCGAAGACCGCCTGTCCGCCCCGATGATCAAGGGCACCGACGGCAAGTGGCAGGAAGCCTCCTGGGCCGACGCGCTGCAAGCCGTGGCCCAAGGCCTGTCGCGCGTTCGCGACAGCTTTGGCGCCGGCCAGATCGGTGCGCTGGCGTCCGAGTACGCCACCACCGAGGAATACGCGCTGCTGGGCCGCCTGGTCCGCGCGCTGGGCTCCGAGAACATCGACTTCCGCCTGCGCCAGACCGACCCGGCGTTCGACGCCGCGCTGACCGGCGCGCCGTGGCTGGGCATGCCCATCGCCGAACTCGACAACCTGGACCGCGTCCTGGTCGTCGGCTCGTTCCTGCGCAAGGATCACCCGCTGATGGCTCAGCGCCTGCGCCAGGCCGCCAAGCGCGGCACGCAGATCCTGATGGTCGACAGCGCCGCCGACGATCCCCTGCTGCCCGTTACCGCCCGCATCACCGTGGCGCCCTCCGAGCTTGCGCGCGCGCTGGCCGAAGTGGCTGTCGCCCTGGCGCAGGCCAAGGAACAGGCCGTGCCGGCCGAGTTCGCCTCGGTCGCTCCGGGCGAAAACGCCAAGCTCATCGCCGCCAGCCTGGCTTCCGGCGGCAACACCGCCGTGCTGATGGGCAACCTGGCCGTCGCCAGCGCCCAGGCTTCGACGCTGGCCGCCAACGGCCGCGCCGTGGCTGAGCTTGCCGGCGGCCGTTTCGGCTTCCTGACCTCCGGCGGCAACACCGTCGGCGGCTACCTCGCTGGCGCCGTTCCGGGCAAGGGCGGCAAGACCGCCGCCGCCATGCTGGCCGAGCCGCTGAAGGCCTACGTGGTCCTGCACGCCGAGCCGCTGCTGGACGCCGACAATGGCCAGCAGGCCATTGCCGCGCTGCGCGGCGCGCAGTTTGCCGTGGCGCTGACGCCTTACCGTTCGGCCGCGGCCGAATGGGCCGACGTCATGCTGCCGGTGTCGCCGTTCACCGAAACCTCGGGCACTTTCGTCAACGCGCAAGGCCTGGCCCAGAGCTTCAAGGGCACGGTCACGCCGTTCGGCCAGACCCGCCCGGGCTGGAAGGTCCTGCGCGTGCTGGGCAACGTCCTGCACCTGGCCGGCTTTGACGACGAGACCTCCGAGTCCGTGCGCGACGCCGCGCTGGCTGGCGGCATCGAAGGCCGCCTGTCCAACGACATCAAGGCCCCGCTGGGCCTGGGCCAGGCCGCCACCGGCCTGGAGCGCGTTGCCGACGTGCCGATCTACCGCACCGACGCCATGGTTCGCCGTTCGGAGCCGCTGCAAGCGGCCCCGGCCTCGAAGAAGCCCGCTGCCGCCATGAACGGCCGCACGCTCACCAGCCTCGGCCTGACGGCCGGCGTCAAGGTCCGCGTGTCGGGCGGGCAGGGCGCCGTCGAACTCGAAACCGTGCAGGATGATGCCGTGGCCGATCGCGCCGTGCGCATTTCCGCAGCCTTTGAAAACACCGCAGCCCTGGGTGGCGCATTCGGTCAAATCAGCGTGGAGCGTGCCTGATGGAATGGCTCAATGTTCTTGAAAGCCACGGTCAGGCATTGCTGGGCCCGACGGTCTGGTTGGTCCTCTGGACCCTCATCAAGATCGTGGTCATCGCCGTGCCTATCATTCTGTGCGTCGCCTACCTGACGTACTGGGAGCGCAAGATGATCGGCGCCATGCATGTGCGCATGGGTCCGAACCGCGTCGGTTTCAAGGGGCTGCTGCAGCCGTTTGCCGACGTGTTCAAGCTGCTGACCAAGGAAGTCATCGTTCCGAGCCAGGCCAACAAGGTGCTGTTCGTCGTGGCTCCCGTGGTCACGCTGATGCCCGCGCTGGCCGCCTGGGCCGTGGTGCCCTTCGGTCCGGACGTCGTGCTGGCCAACGTCAACGCCGGCCTGCTGTACATCATGGCCATCACGTCCATCGGCGTGTACGGCGTGATCGTCGCCGGCTGGGCGTCGAACTCCAAGTACGCATTCCTGGGCGCGCTGCGCGCCTCGGCGCAGATGCTGTCCTATGAACTGGCCATCGGCTTCGTGCTGGTGACGGTGCTGCTGGTGTCGGGCAGCCTGAACATGTCCGAGATCGTGCACGTGCAGAACCGCGGCTGGTTTGCCGAGAAGGGCCTGACGTTCATGTCGTGGAACTGGCTGCCGCTGTTGCCGCTGTTCGTGATCTACGTGATCTCGGCCGTTGCCGAAACCAACCGCCACCCGTTCGACGTGGTGGAAGGCGAATCGGAAATCGTGGCCGGCCACATGGTCGAATACTCGGGCATGGCGTTCGCGCTGTTCTTCCTGGGCGAGTACGCCAACATGATCCTGCTGTCCTGCATGGCGTCGATCATGTTCCTGGGCGGCTGGGCTTCCCCGATCGATATCGCGCCGCTGACCTGGATTCCGGGTTGGATCTGGCTGGGTCTCAAGACGTTCTTCGTGGTCTCGTTGTTTGTGTGGTTCCGCGCATCGTTCCCGCGCTACCGCTATGACCAGATCATGCGCTTGGGTTGGAAAATCTTCATCCCGCTGACCGGCGTTTGGCTGGTCGTGGTGGCGATCTGGATGCAGACGCCCTGGAACATTTGGCGCTAAGCCGCCAGGCAGAGGCAGGATATGGAAGCGATCAAGGATTTTTTCGGCAGTCTGATGCTGACCGAATTGCTCAAGGGCATGCGCCTGACGGGCAAGTATTTTTTCAAGCGCAAGGTCACCTTGCGCTATCCGCAGGAAAAGACGCCGACGTCGCCGCGTTTTCGTGGCCTGCATGCGTTGCGCCGCTATCCCAACGGGGAAGAGCGCTGCATCGCGTGCAAGCTTTGCGAAGCCGTGTGCCCGGCGCTGGCGATCACGATCGAGTCGGACCAGCGCGAGGACGGCACCCGCCGCACCACGCGCTACGACATCGACCTGACCAAGTGCATTTTCTGCGGCTTCTGTGAGGAAAGCTGCCCCGTGGACTCCATCGTGGAAACGCATATCCACGAATACCACGGCGAAAAGCGCGGCGACCTGTATTTCACCAAAGACATGCTGCTCGCCGTGGGCGACCGCTACGAAGCCGACATCGCCCGCCGCCGGGCCGAAGACGCTCCTTACCGTTGAAGCCCAGGGTCTGATCCATGACTTTTACCACTGTCCTTTTTTACATACTGGCCGCCGTGCTGGTGATCGCGGCGTTCCGCGTGATCACCGCCCGCAGCGCGGTCACCGCAGTCCTGCACCTGATCCTTGCCTTCGCCAACGCGGCCATGCTGTGGATGCTGCTTGGCGCCGAGTTCCTCGCGCTCCTGCTGGTGCTGGTGTACGTGGGCGCCGTGATGGTGCTCTTCCTCTTCGTCGTGATGATGCTGGACATCCGCATGGACGCCCTGCGGCTGGGCATGAAGACCTACCTGCCCCTGGGCCTGGTGATCGGTCTGGTGCTGGTGCTGGAAGTGTCCTTCGTGCTGGGCTCCATCTGGTACGGCGCCGGTCCGCCCGCGCCGGTCCCCAGCGACTACAACAACGCCCGCGCCTTGGGCGAGGCGATGTACACGCAGTACATCTACGCGGTTGAAGTCGGCGCCGCGCTGCTGCTGGTGGGCATGGTCGCCGCGATCGCGCTGACCCTGCGCCGCCGCCGCGACGTGAAGTACAACGACCCGGTCGCCGCCGTGCGCGTGCGCTCGAAGGACCGCTTCCGCATGGTGAGCATGCCCGCCCAGAGCGAGCGCGCCCAGGCCAAGCGCGACGCTTCGAACGGCGTTGCCGCGCCCCAAGGAGAAAAAGAATGACGCTGACGCTGGCCCACTACCTGATCCTCGGGGCGATCCTGTTCGCCATCGGGATCTTCGGCATCTTCCTGAACCGCCGCAACCTGATCATTCTCCTGATGTCCATCGAGCTCGTGCTCCTGGCCGTCAACATGAATTTCGTGGCGTTCTCCAGCTGGTTCGGCGACACCTCCGGCCAGGTGTTCGTGTTCTTCATCCTGACCGTGGCCGCCGCTGAAGCGGCGATCGGCCTGGCCATCCTGGTGCTGCTGTTCCGCAACCTGAACACGATCAACGTTGACGAACTCGATCGCCTGAAGGGCTGACGGGGTATTGGAAGAAAATGTCTAGCTCACCCAATCTCTACCTGCTCATCGCGCTGGCGCCGCTGGCCGGAGCAATTCTTGCGGGCCTCTTCGGCACCGGGTTCCTCGGCCGTCCGATCGGCCGCCGCGCCTCCCACGTCATCACCATTCTGGGCGTGCTCATCTCCACCATCGGTTCGGTGGTGGTGCTGGCCGACGTGCTCAACGGCCTGCGCTTTGACGGCGCGGTCTATACCTGGAGCCTGATCGGCCAGACCAAGCTGGAAATCGGCTTCCTGATCGATCCGCTGTCGGCCATGATGATGGTCGTGGTGACCTCCGTGTCGCTGATGGTGCACATCTACACCATCGGCTACATGGCGGATGATCCCGGCTATCAGCGCTTCTTCTCGTACATCTCGCTGTTCACGTTTTCCATGCTGATGCTGGTGATGTCGAACAACATGGTGCAACTGTTCTTCGGCTGGGAAGCGGTGGGCCTGGTGTCGTACCTGCTGATCGGATTCTGGTACACGCGCCCCACGGCAATCTTCGCCAACATGAAGGCGTTCGTGATCAACCGCGTCGGCGACTTCGGCTTCGTGCTGGGCATCGGCCTGCTGTTCGCCTACGCCGGCACGATGCACTACGGTGAAGTCTTCGCCCAAGCCGACAAGCTGGCCGCGATGACGCTGCCGGGTTCGGACTGGATGCTGCTGACTGTCGCCTGCATTTGCCTGTTCATCGGCGCCATGGGCAAATCGGCCCAGGTTCCGCTGCACGCCTGGCTGCCCGACTCGATGGAAGGCCCGACCCCGATCTCCGCCCTGATCCACGCCGCCACCATGGTGACGGCCGGCATCTTCATGGTTGCGCGCTTCTCGCCGCTGTTCGAGCTGTCGGACGTGGCGCTGTCGTTCATCATCGTGATCGGCGCCATCGGCGCGCTGTTCCTCGGCATCCTCGGCATCATCCAGACCGACATCAAGCGCGTCGTCGCGTACTCCACGCTGTCGCAGCTGGGCTACATGACGGTGGCGCTGGGCGCGTCGGCCTACTCGGTGGCGATTTTCCACCTGATGACCCATGCGTTCTTCAAGGCCCTGCTGTTTCTGGGCGCGGGTTCGGTCATCATCGGCATGCACCATGACCAGGACATTCGCAACATGGGCGGCCTGCGCAAGTACATGCCCATCACCTGGATCACCTTCCTGCTGGGCACCCTGGCGCTCGTCGGCACGCCGTTCTTCTCGGGTTTCTACTCGAAGGAAAACATCATCGAGGCCGCCGGCCACGCGAATGTCTGGGGCGCAAGCTTTGCCTACTACGCCGTGCTGATCGGCGTGTTCGTGACCTCGCTGTACTCGTTCCGCGTGTACTTCCTGGTCTTCCACGGCAAGGAGCGCTTCGATACCAGCGACCATGGCCACGGCCATGATGCGCACGGCCACGACGACCATGGCCATGACGACCACGGCCATCACGGCGGCAAGCCGCATGAGTCGCCCTGGGTGGTTACGCTGCCGCTGGTGCTGCTGGCGATCCCGTCGGTGCTGATCGGCGCCTGGGCGGTCGACCCGATGCTGTTCGGCAAGTTCTTCGACGGCGCCATCAAGGTGCTGCCGCTGCAGCATCCCGCCATGCACGTCCTGAGCGAGGAATGGCACGGCTGGGTGGCCTATGGCCTGCACGCCTTCCGCACCCTGCCGTTCTGGCTGGTGGTGGCCGGCGGCGTCATCGCCTGGTATTGCTACCTGATCAACCCGAAGGTTCCGGCCGCGATCAAGTCCCGCCTGTCGTTCGTGAACAAGGTGCTTGAAAACAAGTACTACGTGGACTGGGTCAACGAGCAGATCATTGCGCGCGGCATGCGCTGCCTGGGCCACGGCCTGTGGCAGACCGGCGACCGCGGCATCATCGACGGCTTCCTGATCAACGGTAGCGCCCGCGTGGTGGGCTGGGTGGCAGCGGTCAGCCGCCACCTCCAGTCCGGCTTCATTTATCACTATGCGTTCGCGATGATTATCGGCGTCATGGCGCTGGTGACTTTCTTTGTGCTGATTCCCCAATGATGGCAAGCGAGATGGCATCCAACACTTTCCCCTGGCTCACGCTTGCGATCTTTGTTCCGATCGTGTTCGGCCTGCTGGTGCTGGCGGTGGGCCGTGACGACCGTCCCGGCCTGACGCGCGGCCTGTCGCTCGTCGGCGCAATCGTCGGTTTCCTCGTCACGATCCCGCTCTACACCAGTTTCGACTCCTCCACGGCCGCCATGCAGTTCGTGGAGAAGGCCCCCTGGATCGAGGCCTTCAACGTCAATTACCACCTGGGCATCGACGGCATCTCGATGTGGTTCGTCCTCCTGACCGCGTTCATCACCATCATCGTGGTGCTGGCAGGCTGGGAAGTCATCACCAGCCGCGTCGCGCAATACATGGCCGCCTTCCTGATCCTCTCGGGTCTGATGGTGGGCGTGTTCTGCGCGCTGGACGGCATGCTGTTCTACGTGTTCTTCGAAGCCACGCTGATCCCGATGTACATCATCATCGGGGTCTGGGGCGGCGGGAACCGCGTGTACGCGGCGTTCAAGTTCTTCCTGTACACGCTGATGGGCTCGCTCCTGACGCTGGTGGCGTTCATCTACCTGTGGCACGCCTCGGGCGGTTCGTTCGACATCCTGACGTGGCAGCAGACCAAGCTGGGCTACACGCCGCAGATCCTGATCTTCGTGGCGCTGCTGGCGGCTTTCGCGGTCAAGGTCCCGATGTGGCCGGTCCACACGTGGTTGCCGGACGCTCACGTGGAAGCGCCCACGGGCGGCTCCATCGTGCTGGCGGCCATCATGCTGAAGCTGGGCGCCTACGGTTTCCTGCGCTTCTCGCTGCCGATCGCGCCCGACGCCTCGCACAGCCTGGCCGGCATGATGATCACGCTGTCCTTGATCGCCGTGATCTACATCGGCCTGGTCGCGATCGTCCAGGACGACATGAAGAAGCTGGTGGCCTATTCGTCGGTTGCCCACATGGGCTTCGTGACGCTGGGCTTCTTCATCTTCAACACGGCCGGCGTCGAAGGCGCCATCGTGCAGATGATCTCCCACGGCTTCGTGTCGGGCGCCATGTTCATGTGCATCGGCGTACTCTATGACCGCATGCACTCGCGCCGCATCGCCGACTACGGCGGCGTGGTCAACGTGATGCCGCGCTTCGCCACGTTCTTCATCCTGTTCTCGATGGCCAACAGCGGCCTGCCGGCCACCAGCGGTTTCGTCGGCGAATTCATGGTGATCATGGGCGCGGTCCAGCACAACTTCTGGATCGGCCTGCTGGCGGCTACCGCCCTGATCCTGGGCGCTGCGTATTCGCTGTGGATGGTCAAGCGCGTGGTCCTGGGCGACGTGGCCAATGACCATGTGCGCGAGCTGACCGATATCAACCGCCGCGAATTTGTGATTCTTGGCGTGATGGCGATCGCCGTGTTGTACATGGGGATCTATCCCAAGCCCTTTACCGACGTGATGCACGTGTCGGTGGAAGCCCTGCTGCAACACGTTGCCGTCTCGAAACTGTAAGACAAGACAATGATGCAATCCCAAATCGATTTCGCCCTGGCGACGCCGGAAATCCTTCTGCTGATTTTTGGCCTGGCTATCCTGCTCGTCGACGCGGTCAGCAATCACCCTGAGCGCAAGCCGACGTTTCTGCTGACCATGCTTGCCCTGGGCGTGCTGACCGTCGTGTCGGCCGTGCAGTGGAAGAACGGCGTTGCGGGCTCGACCTTCAACGGCCTGTACGTCACCGACGACCTGTCGCATCTGCTGAAGATCGCGTCCTATATCGCGGTGGCGGTGACGCTGGTCTACGGCCGCGTCTATGCGCAAGTGCGCGACATGCTCAAGGGCGGCGAACTCTACGTCCTGACGCTGTTCGCCCTGCTGGGCCAGATGGTCATGATCTCCTCCGGGAACCTGATCTCGATCTACCTGGGCCTGGAGCTGATGTCGCTGGCGCTGTATGCGCTGATCGCGCTGCGCCGCGACAACGTCGTGGCCACCGAAGCCGCCATGAAGTACTTCGTGCTGGGCGCGCTGGCCTCGGGCTTCCTGTTGTACGGCATGTCGATGATCTACGGCGCCACGGGCCACCTGGACCTGACCGAAGTGTCCAAGGTGATCGCCGCCGGCCGCGCCGAGAAAATGGCGCTGGTGTTCGGCATCGTGTTCCTGGTGTCGGGTCTTGCGTTCAAGCTGGGCGCCGTGCCGTTCCACATGTGGGTGCCGGACGTCTATCAGGGTTCGCCGACCGCGGTCACGCTGATCCTGGGCGGCGCGCCCAAGCTGGCGGCCTTCGCCATCACGCTGCGCCTGCTGGTCGACAGCCTGCACGGCCTGGCCGCCGACTGGCAGCCGATGCTGATGATCCTGGCGGTGCTGTCGCTGGCCATCGGCAACCTGACCGCCATCGCGCAGAGCAACTTCAAGCGCATGCTGGCCTATTCGACCATCTCGCACATGGGCTTCGTGCTCCTGGGCCTGATGTCGGGCGCGGTCGCCGGCAAGCCGGAGCTGTCTTCCGCCGCCTACGGCGCGTCGCTGTTCTACATGCTGACCTACGTGCTGACCACGCTCGCCAGCTTCGGCATCGTGCTGCTGCTGTCGCGCCAGGGCTTCGAGTGCGAGCACATCGACGACCTGAAGGGCCTGAACCGCCGCAGCCCGTGGCATGCCGCCATCGTGCTGCTGCTGATGTTCTCGCTGGCCGGCATTCCGCCGCTGGTGGGCTTCTATGCCAAGCTGGCCGTGTTGCAGGCCCTGATCAGCGCCGGCCATGTCACGCTGGCCGTGATCGCGGTGATGTTCTCGCTGATCGGCGCGTTCTACTACCTGCGAGTCGTCAAGGTCGTGTACTTCGATGAGCCGGCGGCCGATGCCGCGCCCATGGTCGCCACCGCCGCGCAGCGCGGCGTGCTGTCGGTCAATGGCGCCCTGATCCTGCTGCTGGGCCTGCTGCCGGGCGGGCTGATGGCCCTGTGCGTCCAGGCCATCAAGTCTTCGCTGAGCCTGTAAGGGACGGATAGCAGCCATGAACCAGACCCTGGCGGTATGGCTGTTGATCGCGCTGGCGCTCGTCAGCGCGAACCTTCCCTTCCTGACCGAGCGGGTATTCGCCGTCGTGCCCTGGAAGCAGGGCGGGGCGGCGGCGGTCAAGCCGTTCTGGATGCGCCTGATCGAGGTGCTGGTGTTCTACGCGATCGTCGGCGCGCTGGGATTCGCGTTTGAATCCGCGCTGGGCAATCGCTTTGCCCAGACCTGGGAGTTCTACGCGATCACGCTCAGCCTGTACCTGGTGCTGGCTTATCCGGGTTTCGTGTACCGGTATTTGTTCAAGCGCCACCCTCGCTTGCGCGCCTGAAGGCCCGCCAAAGCCATAAACGCCCCGTCAGGGGCGTTTTTTTTATCCGTCCATGGATATGCGTCAACTCGGCATGGGAACGCCTTGCAGGCCGTTCTAGCTGTTTTTCAGGCTGGCGGTCAGCCGCGTAATCGGGTGCAAAACCCGGTGCTTGCCCGTAACTTCTGCGTCGCCAAGTTCCGTTATATGCCCCTATATATGACGAAAATCCGTTAACAGGTGTTGTTTTTTTCATCTTTTAGATGAATTCCACTCCTGTATTCAGGTCTGGTTCAGCCGGAATGATCACAATCGCAAACGTGAAAAAAACAAGAATCGTTGCTATTTACATTCTGGAGAAGCCGGTTTGAAGCCCCAAGACTCGTATTCACTGAATACGCTTACCACGTCCCTCGCCGCAGCCATCGCTGCGCCCGCGCTGTTCATCAGCCCCTATGCCTCAGCCCAGTCCACCGATGCGGGCGTGACGCAACTGTCTCCGGTGCGTGTGGAGGGAGAGGGTTCCCCATACCAGACGTCGACCGTGCCGTCGCCCAAGATGACGGCGCCGCTGCTGGATACGCCGCGCACCGTGCAGGTCGTGCCCAGGCAGGTGATCCAGGATCAGGCCGCGTCGTCCCTGCAGGACGTGCTGCGCAACTCCCCGGGCATCACGTTCGGCGCGGGCGAGGGCGGCCGGCCGGGCGGGGATCTCCCGATCATCCGCGGCCAGAATTCCGCGGGCAGCATTTTCCTGGACGGCATCCGCGATTCGAGCACCCAGGTGCGCGACACGTTCAATCTGGAACAGGTGGAGATCATCAAGGGGCCGGACTCGGTGTATTCGGGCCGCGGCGGCGCGGGCGGCAGCATCAATATGGTCAGCAAGGCCCCCAAGGCGACCGACTTCACCGAAGCCACCGCGCAGATCGGCACGGACAACAACTACCGCGCCACGATCGACAGCAACTGGCGCCTTGCGGAGAAGGCGGCATTCCGGCTGAACGTCATGGGCAACAAGGGCGACGTGCCCGGCCGCGACGACGCCGTGGATTTCGAGCGCTGGGGCGTGGCGCCGTCGCTGATGCTGGGCGTGGGCACGCCCACGCGCATCACTCTGAGCTACTACCACTACCAAGACGACAGCATGCCCGACTACTCCATTCCGTATGACCCGAAGACGGGCCAGCCGGTGACGGAGACGATGGGCGTGAGCCGCAAGGCCTTCTATGGCCTGACGGGCCGCGACTTCATGAAGACGCGCGACGACGTTGTGACTGCCGACTTCCAGCACGACTTCTCGGACAAGCTGCAGTTGCGCAACGTGATCCGCTATGGCCGCGGCACGACGGACTTCGCGGCGACGAACCCCGACGACAGCAGAGGCAATGTGCCCAATGGCCTGGTCTATCGTTCGCTCAAGTCGGGCTACTACGTCACCAAGAGCTTTGCGAACCAGACGGACCTGACGGGCGAATTCGAGACCGGCAGCCTGAAGCACTCGTTCGACCTGGGCTTCGAGTACAGCAATATCAAGCAGGACAAGGACGGCTACACCGAAAAAGGCGTGCCGGCGGGCGGCAGCAACTGCGTGACGGGCACGTCGAACGGCAGGAACGTCTACGCGAACCCGGCGCTTTGCGCCTCGCTGTGGGACCCGGACCCGGGGACCGATTACCCGGGAAGCCTGGACCGCAACAACAACCCCGCCCGCTACAACACGGACACGGTGGCGATTTACGGCTTCGACACCATCAAGTTCAACGAGCAGTGGCAGGCCAGCCTGGGCGCCCGCTGGGACAACTACCGCACCAGCGGCAGCAACATCGCGCGCGGCCGCAACGATCCGGCCAGCGTGCCGGCGTTCTACAGCACCAGCCGCGAAGACAGCCTGTTCAACTACCAGGTCGGCCTGGCTTACAAGCCGGCGCCTAACGGCACGATCTACGCCACCTACGGCACCTCCTCGACGCCGTCGGCGATCGCCTCCAGCGCCGTCAGCGATGCCACTTCGATCTCGAACTCGTCCCTCGAGCCGGAAAAGAGCCGCACGGTGGAAGTGGGAACCAAGTGGCAGATCCTGGACGACAAGCTGACGCTGTCGGCGGCTGCATTCCATGACACCCGCAAGAACACGAGCGTGGCCGTGTCCGCGACCGAAGTGGCGCAGGTGGGCGAAGCGAAGGTGCGCGGCATCGAACTGGGCTTCTCGGGCAGCATCACGCCCAAGTGGAACGTGTTCGGCGGCTACACCTTCATGGACAGCGAAATGACCAAGGGCGCCTACAACAGCGGCGCCGTGGGCCAGGACCTGCCCAACACGCCGCGCAACGCCTTCAGCCTGTGGACCACCTACAAGGTGCTGCCCAAGCTGACGGTGGGCGGCGGCGCCTACTACGTGGACAAGGTGTACGGCAATTCGGACGCCACCAGTAATGCCGACGGCACGCCCAAGGCGCGCTGGGTGCCTTCGTACTGGCGCTTCGACGCCATGGCGGGCTACGAATTCAGCGAGCACATCTCGGCGCAGCTGAACGTGCTGAACATCTTCGACGAAACCTACTACACCAAGGCCTACGCCGCGCACTATGCGGCGCTGGGCACGGGCCGGGCGGCGCTGCTGTCCCTGCGCGTGCGGTACTGATCCGCCCGTCGCGGCAATGAAAAAGCCACCGCGAGGTGGCTTTTTCAATTGGCCCGGCCGCCGGCCGGAAGCTGCGGTCAGCTTTCGAACCAGTTCAGCACGCCGTCCAGCCCGGAGACGTTCAGCGCGTAGCGCGTCTGCTGGCGCACCAGCGGCTTGGCGTGATAGGCCACCGGGAAGCCCGCCGCGGCCAGCATCTTCAGGTCGTTGGCGCCGTCGCCCATGGCGATGATCTGGTTCTGCGCCGCGCCGTGCGCGCGCGCGAACTCGCGCAGGTAGGCCGCCTTGGCGTCGGCGTCCAGGATGTCGCCCACCACTTGTCCGGTCAGCACGCCGTTGGCGATCTCCAGCGTGTTGGCGTGCGCGCTGTCGAGCTTCAGGCGTGCGCGCAGGCGGTCCGTGAAAAAGGTGAAGCCGCCCGAAACCAGCAGCACCTTGATGCCGGCCGACTGCGCGGTGGCGATCAGGCGCTCGGCGCCGGGGTTCAGGCGCAGCTTTTCCGTGTAGACCTGTTCCAGCGCCTCGGCCGGCGCGCCCTTGAGCAGCGCGACCCGCCGCCGCAGGCTTTCGGCGAAATCCTTGATCTCGCCGCGCATGGCGGCCTCGGTGATTTCCGACACCTTGTCCTTCACGCCGACCACGCCCGCGATCTCGTCGATGCACTCGATGTTGATCAGGGTGGAGTCCATGTCCATGGCCAGCACCTTGCAGTCCGCCAGCTTCAGGCCCGCGGGCACGAAGGCGGCGTCGACGCCGCGGCTTTCGGCCCAGGCCACGACTTCGGCGCGGGTCGCGGCGTCATGCTGCACGTCGAGCAGGCGGGCGGCGGTATTGCTGATGCGCGCCACGCCCTGGGCCTGCGCCAGCGCGGCCAGCTGCTCCGCGTGTTCGATGACGAGGCCGGGGGATTGGACGACAAGGTGATGGGTAGTCATAAGGGGGGGTAGGAAAGGGTGGCGTGGATTACTTCAGGGCGCGCAGGACGGCGCGCACGGCGTCGGCGCGGGCGGGGATCTGCGCCGCCTTGATCTCAACTCGCAATTTATCCTGTCCGGCGAGCTTGATGTGGCGTTGGCGTTGCACGAGTTCGATGATACGGGCGGGGTCGACCACGGTCTTGGGGCCGAATTGCAGCAACGCCTGCGTTTCGCTGGCATCGATCTTGACGATGCCCAGGGGCTGGGCGGCCAGGCGCAGGCGATGCGTGGCGAGCAGCGTCTGCGCGGCCTCGGGCAGCTTGCCGAAGCGGTCGATCAGTTCTTCCTGGATGCGGATCAGGTCGTCTTCGTCGGCGGCGTGGGCCAGGCGCTTGTAGATGCCCAGGCGCGCATGCACGTCGGCGCAATAGCCGGAAGGCAGCAGCGCCGGGGCATGCAGGTTGACCTCGCAGGCCAGGTTGAAGGGCGCGTCCAGGTCGGGCTCTTCGCCGGCGCGCAGCGCGCGGACGGCCTCGTTGAGCATCTCGTTGTACATCGAGAAGCCCACTTCCTGGATGTTGCCGGACTGCGAATCCCCCAGCACCTCGCCCGTGCCCCGGATCTCCAGGTCGTGCATGGCCAGGTAGAAGCCCGAGCCCAGTTCCTCCATGGCCTGGATGGCCTCCAGGCGCTTCTTGGCGTTGTTCGTGATGGCGTCCTCGCCCGGCGTCAGCAGGTAGGCGTAGGCCTGGTGGTGGGAACGCCCGACCCGCCCGCGCAGCTGGTGCAGCTGGGCCAGCCCGAAGCGGTCCGCCCGGTGGATCACGATGGTGTTGGCGCTGGGCACGTCGATGCCGGTTTCGATGATGGTGGTGCACAGCAGCACGTTGTAGCGCTGCTGGTAGAAGCCCTTCATCACCTGTTCCAGTTCGCGCTCGGGCATCTGGCCGTGCGCCACGGCGATGCGCGCCTCGGGCACCAGCTCTTCGAGGCGGGCCCGGCGGTTGTGGATGGTCTCGACTTCGTTGTGCAGGAAGTAGCACTGGCCGCCGCGCTTGAGCTCGCGCAGCAGGGCTTCGCGCAAGGTGCTGCCGTCCTCGCGCCGCACAAAGGTCTTGATGGCCAGGCGCTTCTGAGGCGCGGTGGCGATGACGGAGAAATCGCGGATGCCTTCCAGCGACATGCCCAGCGTGCGCGGGATGGGGGTGGCCGTGAGCGTCAGCACGTCGACCTCGGCCCGCAGCGCCTTGAGCGCTTCCTTCTGGCGCACGCCGAAGCGGTGCTCCTCGTCGATGACCACCAGGCCCAGGCGCTTGAACTTGACGTCCTTGGACAGGATCTTGTGGGTGCCGATGACGATGTCGACCCGGCCGTCGTTGATGCCTTCGATGGCGGCCGCCACTTCCTTGGGCGAGCGAAAGCGCGACAGTTCCACGACGCGCACCGGCCAGTCCGCGAAGCGGTCGGAGAAGGTCTGCGCGTGCTGCTCGGCCAGCAGCGTGGTGGGGCACAGCAGGGCGACCTGCTTGCCGTTGGCCACGGCCAGGAAGGCGGCGCGCAGCGCCACTTCGGTCTTGCCGAAGCCCACGTCGCCGCAGACCAGGCGGTCCATCGGGCGGCCCGAGGTCATGTCGCCGATCACGGCTTCGATGGCGGCGGCCTGGTCGGCGGTTTCCTCGAAGCCAAAGCCCTCGGCGAACGCCTCGTAGTCGTTTAACGGCAGGTTGAAGGCGAAGCCCTCGCGCGCCGCGCGCTGCGCATAGAGCGCCAGCAGTTCGGCGGCGGTGTCGCGGACCTGCCTGGCCGCCTTGCGGCGGGCCTTGTCCCACTGGCCCGAACCCAGCTGGTGCAGCGGCGCGGCCTCCGGATCGGCGCCGCTGTAGCGGGCGATCACATGCAGCTGCGACACCGGCACGTACAGGGTGCTGCCGTTGGCGTATTCAAGATGGAGGAATTCCATCTCGCCTTCGCCCATGTCCATGTTGACCAGGCCGTGATAGCGGCCGATCCCGTGCTGCGCGTGCACGACGGGGTCGCCGGCGCGCAGCTCGGACAGGTCGCGCACCATGGCTTCGACGTTGCTGGCGCGTTCCTGGGCGCGCTTGCCGCGCCGGCCGGCGCCGGCCATCCCCGGATACAGGTCGTTTTCGGTCAGGAAGGCCAGGTTGGCGGCGGGCAGCTCGAAACCGGTGCCCAGCGCCGCGGCGACGATGCCGAAGTGCGCGTCCGAATCCAGGAAGGCTTCGATGGTGTCCGGCTGCGCGTCCGGGGTGACGCCGAATTCGTTCAGCATCTGCACCAGCGTTTCGCGGCGGCCCGCCGAGTCGGCGCACAGCAGCACGCGGGTCTGGCCGGTCTGCACCAGCGCGCGCAGCTTGGCGATGGGGTCTTCGGAGCGGCGCGCCACGCTGACGTCGGGCGCGGCGCGGAAGTCGGGATGCGGCTGGCCCGCGGCCAGCGACAGGCGGCGGAATTCCTTGAGCCGGGCGTAGAGGGATTCGTTGTCCAGGAACAAGGCGGACGGCGGCAGGACCGGCCGTTCGCGGTCGCTCTTCAGGAAGCTGTAGCGGCTGGACGTGTCCTGGTTGAAGCGCTGGATCGCATCATCGATGTCGCCGACGGTGACCGTGACCGTGCCCTCGGTCAGGTAGTCGAACAAGGTGGCCGTTTCTTCGAAGAAGAGCGGCAGATAGTATTCGACGCCGGCAAACGGAATGCCGTTGCCGATGTCCTTGTAGGGCAGCGCGCGCGACGGATCGCCTTCGAAGATCTCGCGAAAGCGGGCGCGAAAGCGTGTGCGCGAGTCCTCGTCCATCGGAAACTCGCGGCCGGGCAGGAGCTGGACTTCGCGCACCGGATACAGGCTGCGTTGGGTATCCACGTCGAAGCTGCGGATGGTTTCGATCTCGTCGTCGAACAGGTCCAGGCGGTACGGCACCACCGACCCCATGGGGAACAGGTCGATCAGCCCCCCGCGCAGGCAGAATTCGCCCGGCGCCGTCACCTGGGTGACGTGGTTGTAGTTGGCCAGGGTCAGTTGGGCGCGCAGGGCGGCCTCGTTCAGCCTGTCCTTCTGCTTGAACGAAAAGGTGTAGGCGGCCAGGAACGAGGGCGGGGCCAGCCGGTACAGCGCCGTTGTGATGGGCACAGTCAGCACGTCCACCGTTTTCGTCATCAGCGAATGCAGCGTGTGCAGGCGCTCGGAGATCAGGTCCTGGTGCGGCGAGAAGGCGTCGTAGGGCAGCGTTTCCCAGTCGGGCAGCTGGCGCACGCGCAAGCCGGGGGCAAACAGCTGGATCTCTTCCGCCAGCCGCTGGGCCTCCAGCGGCTCGGCCGTCAGGATGACCAGCGGCGCTTTGGCCTGGCGCGCCAGGTCCGCCAGCAGCCAGGCGTCGCCCGAGCCCGGAGGCCGGGGCTGCGCATAGCGCGCGCCGGGCTTCAGCGCGGACAGGGTAGGGGCCGTCGCGGGGACGGGAGGCGCGGCAGTGGCGGAGGCGGAGGGGGAGGGCATCAGGCTGGAAGCGGACATCAAGCGGAAGATTATAAAATCACCGCACCATGTCTGACTCAATCATCGCGATCGTGCCCGCTGCGGGTGTCGGGGCCCGCGCCAGCCGGCCCGGGCACGAAGCCGTTCCCAAACAGTATCGTCCACTCAATGGACAGCCCATGCTGCGCCACGCCGTATGCGCCTTGCTGGCGGATGAACGGGTGACCCAGGTGCGGGTGGCCGTGACGCCCGGCGACGGCTGGGTGGACGCGGCGCTGGCCGGCCTGCCCCGCACCGTGTGGCGGGCTTGCGGCGGCGCCACGCGCGCCGATACCGTGGCCGGCGCGCTGGCCGACAGCGGCGTGGACGACGACGCCTGGGTGCTGGTGCACGACGCGGCGCGCCCGGGCCTGCCCGCCGCCGCGCTGGGCCGCCTGATAGACGCCTGCCTGGCGGATCCCGTGGGCGGCCTGCTGGCCCTGGCGGTGGCCGATACGGTCAAGGCCGGCCATGCGCGGGTGGAGCGCACGCTGGACCGCAATGGCTTGTGGCTGGCGCAGACGCCGCAGATGTTTCGGGCCGGCGTGCTGCGCGATGCGCTGACGGCGGCCTCCGTGAATGGCGTTGCCGTCACCGACGAGGCCTCGGCCATCGAGGCGGCCGGCTATGCGCCATTGCTGGTCCCGGGCGCCATGCGCAATTTCAAGGTGACGTGGCCGGATGATTTTGAACTGATGGAAAAATGGCTATGAGCATTCCTTTCCGCGTCGGCCAGGGCTTTGACGTGCACGCACTGGTCGAAGGCCGGCCGCTGATCATCGGCGGGGTCACGATTCCCCACACCCATGGGCTGCTGGGGCATTCCGATGCGGACGTGCTGCTGCACGCGATCACCGACGCGCTGCTGGGCGCGGCCGGCTTGGGCGATATCGGCCGGCATTTCCCCGACACCGATCCCGCCTTCAAGGGCGCCGACAGCCGCGTGCTGCTGCGCGAAGCGATGGCGCGGGTCCGCAAGGCTGGCTGGACGCCGGTCAATATCGACGCCACCTTGCATGCGCAGGCGCCCAAGATCGGGCCGCATGCGCCGGCCATGGTGAAGAACATCGCCGCGGATACCGGGCTGGCCGAGACCGAGGTCAACATCAAGGCCAAGACCAACGAGGGCCTGGGCTACCTGGGCCGCAAGGAAGGCATCGCGGCCACCGTCGTGGCCCTGCTGGCGCGCGCGGGCTCCTGAAAGCCAATGCCGGCGCCCGCTGCGGGCGGCCCGGCATTTACTTTGCAATACATCTTTAACAAATGAATAAGCGGATCGGTTTGATCTGGAATACTCTGCGCCCACTCAAATCTGACTAATTAGGGACATTCAGATGTATTTACGTGGCGTGGGGCTGCTGGTCTTGCTTGCTGCATTTGGTTCACCCGCGCATGCTGAATACGAACAGCAGCTCGGCCCGCTCGCAGGCACTGTCCGGCAGCAGCTGTTGAAAGGGTGGACTGCGGGCGTGCAGGACGGCTGGTTCACATTGCGCAATAGCGAGGTGCCTGGCGGCGAGCAGACCCTTTACTTGAATGTCGGGCCTGCGCCGGACACGGGCCGCATCACCGACGTCAACGTGGTCGTCAGTTCAAAGAGCCCGAAGGCTTCCATCGGCGTGGCCCTGAACAACCACGCGCGCAATAGCCTGTGCCTGCTTGAAATCACGGCGGGCAAGAACACGCTGCTCTTTTGCCTCGAGGGCGACAAACGCACCGATATCGCCTCGGTCCCCAATGTCGCAAAGCTGGATGGCTCCGACCGCATCAAAGTGGTGGAAGTGCCGGGCGCCGCCCGGTTTCTCGTGAATGGCCAGAAAATCGGCGACGTCGAGAACGTGCCCGCGCTGGGTTCCCAGATCGGCATCATGGCTTACGACGAAGGCACCTTCGGCATTGCCGATTTTGCGATCAATTCCAATCTGAATCCCAAGCAATCCGACGCCAGCCCGCAATCCGGCGGCCTGCCGGCGCGCGGCGGCAGCGGCGGGGCGGGGGCGCAGCAGAAGCCGCAAGCGCCTGCCCCGGCTCCGTCGGCGACGCCGGCACCGGCACCGTCCAGCAACACCTCCGGCCTGCCGGGAGCCGGTCCTTACCCCCGATTTGGTGGCGATACCCTGCGCATCGTCGGGGTCTACATCGGGATCATGCGCAGCATTTTCATGCATGAATTCGGGCATGCGCTGATCGGCGAGCTGGAACTGCCCTCGACGGGCGCCGAGGAAGACGCGGTCGATATCTACTCGGCCTTGCAGATCGTCGAGCCGACGATGTATCCCACGAACGACAAGGACTTGAATGTCATGGCTCGCGAGGCCGCGACCTACGCCGCCTTGCAGTGGTACTACAGCGGCAAGCTGGCTGAACGGAAGGGGGCTTCCGCGACGTCCGCCTGGCAGGACGAGCACACGGGCGATCTCAAGCGCTTCCGCAACATGCTGTGCATCATGTATGGCGGCAACCCCAGTGTTTTTGAGCCGGTGGCCAAGCATGTAGGCTTTGAAGACCGGACCAAGGCGCGCTGCACGGACGAATTCCAGAAGCAGAACCGCGCCTGGCGCAGGATTCTGGCGCCGCACACCCGCGTAGGCCCGTGGACACCCGATGGCCAGCAGCCGGTCGGCGCCCCCGGCGCCCCGGTCAATGTGGTCTTCGAGCCCTCGAAGCGCAAGATCGGCAATCTTTTTGCGAACAATCTTTCCGACGCGATCACGAACAACATCAAGCTGCTTGGGGAAACCTATGTGCTGCCCCGGCCGGTGAACGTGGTTTTCAAGGACTGCGGACAGCTCAATGCCTGGTACAGCCCGCGCGAAGGCGCGATCACCATGTGCTATGAGCTGATCGAGAACATCGCGGTGATGATTTCGGACATTGAAACGGGAACCGTGGGCGGGGAAGTCGTCGCAAAGGAAGGTGCTCCCGCGACGCCGCCCCGTCAACAGCCGCCTGCCGGGCAGGGCATGCCCCCCTTGCCCAGCGGCGCCTTCGATGAGCTGAAGGACAGCGGCGTGCCGGCGACGAACATGCTGTTTTCCGCGCCGTACAAGGGCCCCACGCCCAACAGGCACACCCGGGCCCAGGTGATAACGACGCCGGACCTGGTCAAGCTGATCACGAACGACAAGAACATCCTCATCATCGATACCAGCGGGCTGCGGGAAACGCTGCCGATCGCCTATCCGCTGAGCGATGCCGGTTCGGATGGCAGCGTCACTGACCAATTGCAGGGCGCGCTTGATGCCTGGCTGCAAAAGAAAGCCGGGGGCGACCGGAAAGCCCCCGTCGTGTTCTTAGGGGGCGGCATGAACGACCGCTCGTCCTACAACGCGGCATTGCGCGCGGGGATGCTGGGCTGGTCGGCCTATTGGTATCGCGGCGGCATCGAAGCCTGGGTCGCAAACGGCCTGCCGACCTCGCCGGTCAAGGCGGCCAAGGACTGAGCGCCGTTCAAAGCAAAAAAAACCGCCTGTGCGCGACAGGCGGGTTTTTTTATTGCCGTCGGGCGGGCTTACTTGCCTTGGGCAGCCAGCGCCAGCGCGGCGGCGTTGACGACCGAGGCGATACGGCCGGCGTCGCGCAGCTGTTCGGTCGACAGGCCGTCGTTCTTCAGGTTCTCGTAGTGCGAGGCCACGCAGAAATGGCACTTGCCGATGATGGAAGCCACCAGGGCGAACAGTTCGAAGCGCTTTTTCTCCACGCCGCCATGGGTGGCGTAGGCGTTCATGCGCAACTGGGCCGGCAGGCTCTTCAATTGGGCGTCGCCGGTCATTTCCACGTAGGGATACCAGGTGTTGTTCATGCCCATGAGGGCCGAGGCGGTCAGCGCCGCGTTGGCGTCGCCTTCTGACAGGCCGCTCTTGAAGGCTTCCACCAGCACCGGGCTGCGCGCGGCGTAGGCGGCGGACAGCGCGGCGCCCACGGCATCTTCAGGGGCCAGGGTCGAGCGGGCGATCACGGCGTCCAGATTCAGGCGGATGTCCTTGGCCCAATCCGGGAGCTGTTCCTTAATGGTCGTAAGAAATTCCATAGTTTTTACCTATAATCTAGAGCAGTTAAAGCCCGGCGCGGGGCCTGCGGACAGGCCCCGGACCGGGCTGGAAATTACAGCGTGGCGCCGCCAACCGTACGGTTGCACGGGCACAGCTCGTCGGTTTGCAGACCGTCGAGCAGACGCAGAACTTCTTCCGGATTACGGCCGACGTTCAGGTTGTTCACCGAAACGTGCTGGATCGTGTTGTCCGGGTCAACGATGAAGGTGGCGCGCAGCGCAACGCCAGCACCCTTTTCGCGGACGCCCAGCTGGTCGATCAGGGCGCCGGTGGTGTCGCCGAATTGGTAGTGACCCAGCTTGTTCAGGTCCGGGTGCTCACGACGCCATGCCAGCTTGACGAATTCGTTGTCGGTCGAGCCGCCCAGCAGGACGGCGTCGCGGTCTTCGAAGTCCTTGGCCAGCTTGTTGAAGCCGACGATTTCGGTCGGGCAAACAAACGTGAAGTCTTTCGGGTAGAAGTAAATCACCTTCCACTTGCCGGGGAACGAGCTTTCGGTGATGTCTTCAAACGCCGACACGCCGTTTTCTTCGTGCTGGTTGAAGCCGGGCTTTACGCCGGTGACCTTGAAGGGCTCGAGTTTGTCGCCAACAGTTTTCATGTGTACTCCCAGTAGTTGTTGGTGGAGATAAGGCAGTGCCTTAAACCATAAATTCTACGCTATGGATTATCGTTGTCTAATTGATAATTCCTAAACTTGGCTTTGGGCAACTCTATCCTCGCGGTCAGGCCGCCGCCCTCGCGCGGCAGCATCCGCAAGGAGCCGCCGACGTGCTTGAGGAGGCGCTCCACGATCGCCAGGCCCAGGCCCGCGCCGCTCACGCCGGTGCGCGCCGCTTCGCCCCGGGAGAAGGGCCGCAGCAGCCGGTCCACGTCTTCGGGGGCGATGCCCGGACCTCGGTCGGACACCTCGATGACGATCATGCTGCCTTCAGCTTGCAGCGTCATGACCAGATGCGCCATGCCGTCCGTGGAACGGCCGTAGCGGCGCGCGTTTTCGATCAGGTTGCTGACGATGCGCTTGAGGTCCAGCGCGGTGATCCGGGCGCGCAGCCCGGGTTCCAGCGACGCCTCCAGGTCTCCGCCGAGCGATGCGGTATGGCTGCGCTCGCGTTCGTAGAGTTCGGCCAGGACGGCGGAGATATCGGTCGCCAGTTGCGGCAGCGTGCCTGCGGGACGGGCGTACTCCATCAGCTGGCCGATACTGTGGTCAATCTGGCCCAGGTCTTCGTCGATGGCCTGGCGGGCGTCTTCGGAAACGCCGCTCAGCTCGATCTCCAGCCGCATGCGCGCAAGCGGCGTGCGCAGGTCGTGCGAAATGCCGGCCAGCATCAGTTCCCGGTCGGCTTCAGCCTGCCTGAGGTCCTTGGCCATGCGGTTGAAGGATGCGTTCAGATCGCGGATTTCCAGCGGCCCCTGCTCGGGCAGGGCGGCGGGCGTTTCGCCGCGCGACAGCACCTGCGCGGCCCGGGCGAGCCGCGACAGCGGCCGGTTGACGAACCCCACGCTGACCGCGGCCCCCACCAGGGACAGCAGCAGCGCCGTGGCGCCCCAGCCCAGCCATTCGATCCCGCCGGTCAGCCCGATCTGCTCCCGCTCGAAGACCAGCCAGTACAGGTCTTTTTCTATCTGGAAGCTGACCCAGAAGCCAGGCACCTGGTTCACGCCCCAGGCAATCTGCGTTTCCGGGCCGAAGCGCGTGCGGATGTGCTGGGCAACGCGTTGCCAGTAGTCGTCGTCGGGGAGGGCCTCGGCAAAGTCGGTGACTTCGCGCGGGTAGACCTGGATGCCTTCGTTGGTGGCCAGGTCCAGCAGGAGCTTGCTGCGTTCGCCGTTATGCGAGTAGATCAGCGCGGTGCGCGTGATATTGACGGCCGTGATCACCCGCTGCGCCATCTGATTGGCGCGCGGTCCCAGCTCCATGCTGAAAAATACTTGTAGCCACGCACCCAGGCTGACCAGCATCAGCGCGGCGAGCAACAGGAACGTGCGGCCGAACAAGCCGAGCCGCAGACGCGATGTCAGGTTCCTGAATGTTCTCCGCAGGCGCGGCACGACGCTGCGCTCCTGCCCGGGGCGGGCGAGTCGATCAGCTACCACCGTCCGGCACGAACACGTATCCGAGACCCCAGACGGTCTGGATGAATACGGGCTTGGACGGATTGGGTTCGATCAGTTTGCGCAGGCGCGAGATCTGGACGTCGAGGCTGCGATCGAAGGCTTCGTATTCGCGGCCGCGGGCCAATTCCATGAGCTTGTCGCGCGAAAGAGGAATCTTCGGATGGCGCGCAAACACCTTGAGCACCGAGAATTCACCCGTGGTGATGGGCACCTGTTCGCCGTTGCGCGTGAGCGTGCGGGTGGACAGGTTCAGCACGTAGGGGCCGAAGGCGATGGATTCGTTTTCCTGGCTGGGGGCGCCAGGATGCTCCTCGGTGCCGCGGCGGCGCAGAATTGCATTGATGCGCGCCAGCAGTTCCCGGGGGTTGAACGGCTTGGACAGGTAGTCGTCCGCACCCATTTCCAGGCCGACGATGCGGTCGATTTCTTCCGCCTTGGCCGTCAGCATGATGATGGGGGTATTGTCGTGGCCACCGCGCAGCCGGCGGCAGATGGATAGGCCATCTTCTCCGGGCAGCATCAGATCCAGCACGAGCAGGTCGAAATGCTCGCGTTGCCAGAGTTTGCCCATCTCTTTGGCGTCTTCGGCGACGAAAACGTTGAATCCCTGCTCGGACAAATACCGACGCAGCAAATCGCGCAAGCGCGGATCATCGTCGACGACGAGGATTTTTCGGGTGGGGGTGGTGTTTTGCGTATTCATGGCCGGAAATGTAACAGTGACAAGAACCAGCGGCTAGTGGGCGTTCACAAGATATTACACATTGCGAACCCTGGTTGAAATCCCCCTTACAACCGGGGGCAAAGCTGGCTTATTTCGTACAATCTGCATCTATGGAACTAAACCTGCTGGCTCTGGAAACCTCTTCGTCCCGTTGTGGCGTGGCCCTTTTGCGCGCGGTCGACGGCCGTCTGGAGGTCAGTGCCAGGGAGCACGAAGGGTCCCAGGAGCATGCGGAACGGCTCTTGCCCATGGCCAACGAGCTGCTCGCGCAGTCTGGCCTGGCGCCGGGCGCCCTGCATGCCGTGGCCTTTGGCCAGGGGCCGGGCGGCTTCACGGGCCTGCGCGTGGCCTGCGGCGTGGCCCAGGGCATGGGGCTGGGCCTGGGCATCCCGGTGTTGCCGATCGTTTCGCACCAGGCCGTGGCGGCTCAGGTGGCCGCCGCGCAGAGCGAGGCGATCGTCGTGGCGCTGGACGCCCGCATGAATGAGGTTTACCTGGCGGTTTACCGCCGGTCCGGCGGTTCCAAGGATGAACCTGTCTGGGAAGTCCTGCAAGCGCCCATGCTGATCGCGGCGGCCGAAGTCGTGCCGTGGACGGCCCATCACCTGCCGGTCTGGTCGGTCCAGGCCGCCCAGCCCCTGGGGCTGGTGCTGGCCGGCGACGCCTGGGATGCGTACGCCGCCGACATGACCCACTCCCTGCAGTGGCGCCGAGCGGCCGACGCGCAGCGTCCCGAGGCGGCCAGCGTGGCCCGCCTGGCACGCCAGGGCTGGCTGCGCGGTGAAGCCGTGGCGCCCGAACTGGCCGCGCCGCTGTACGTGCGCGACAAGGTGGCGTTCACCACCGCCGAGCGCATGCGCGGCGAGGGCGGCAACCCCCGCGCCCAGCCCTCGCTGGCTCCCCTGGTCCCGCAGCCGCTGACGGATGCGGATCTGGATGAAGTGGTGGCGCTGGAAGCCCACGTGCAGTCGTTCCCCTGGACCCGCGGCAATTTCGCGGATGCCCTGGCGGCGGGCTACGGCGCCTGGACCTTGCGCCGCGAAGGGAAGCTGGCCGGGTTCTGCATCGTCATGTTCGCGCCCGACGTGGCCCATCTGCTGGTGATCGCCGTCTCCAAACACCTGCATCGCCAGGGGCTGGGCGGCGAACTCCTCGACTGGTGCGAACAGCGGGCGCGCGAGCGCGGGCTGGAAGGCGTGCTGCTCGAAGTCCGGCCGTCCAATACGTCGGCCGTCAGCTTCTACAAGCGTCACGGCTATCTTCAGATCGGCGTGCGCCGGGCGTATTACCCCGCCGAGAAGGGCGGGCGGGAAGACGCGCTGGTCATGCAGAAGCGCTTTGAGACCGCAACGGGAGCGCCGGCATGAGCCCGCTCGACGCCGCGCCGCCGTCTTCCGCGCCGCGCATCAACCCGTTGCAGCGCATCTGGCTGCGCGAGATCGGCATGGAGCGGCTGTGGCTGCGCCCCGCGCCTGCGGCCCCCCGCCCGGCGGTCGCGCCGCCAGCCGAGGTTTCCAGGCAGGCTGCGCCGGTTCCGCCTCCCGCCGCGATGACCGAGGCGCCGGCCCCGATGCCGCCCGCCGCGCCGCAGGCGGCCGCCGGCCCCGCGGCGGAGCCCGCGCCGGCGCGTCCGGGCGTGCCGGCTTCGATCCTGAACCGCAGCGGCCCTCCGCCGCGCCCCGCGCCCAAGGCCGAGGCCAAGGCGGCCGAGCCGCCGCCCATCCCAGTGGCCGAGGCGGTCAAGAATTCCAATCTGGAGCAACTGGCCGAACAGGTCGTGGCGTGCACCGCCTGCGGCTTGTGCCAGGGCCGGCGCCACGCGGTGTTCGGCCAAGGCGCTTCGCCCACGCGCTGGCTGGTCGTGGGCGAAGCGCCCGGCGAGCAAGAGGACCGCCAGGGCCAGCCCTTCGTGGGCCGTTCCGGGCAGTTGCTGGACGCCATGCTGTCGGCCGTGGGCATGAGCCGCGAACGCGACGTGTTCATTACCAACGTCATCAAATGCCGCCCGCCGGGCAACCGGAATCCCAAGCCCGAGGAAATCGCGGCCTGCAGCCCATACCTGATGAGGCAGATCGCCTTGCTCAAGCCCGAGCGCATCCTGGTGCTGGGCCGGTTCGCGGCCCAGACATTGCTGGGCACGGACGCCACCATCGGCAGCCTGCGCGGCCGCATCCATCAACTGAAGACGGACGAGGGCGCCGAGATTCCCGTGGTCGTGAGCTATCACCCGGCCTACCTGCTGCGCAGTCCGTCCGAGAAGGCGCGCGCCTGGCAGGACCTGAAGCTGGCCTCCCGGACGCTCTGAACGCCCTCCGGGCGGCGGCCAATAAAAAACCGGGCGTGCGCCCGGTTTTTTATTGGAATATCAACCGCTTAGTGCGATGAATCCAGTGCGCGGCCATGGCCTTCCTGGCCGATCTGGTCGTGCAGGTCGGGGTTGGCCAGCATGTTGCGCTTGCTCCAGCGCATGAAGACCACCATCAGCACGAAGACCACGGTGCCGAAGATCACGATGATCACGTTGATCGGCAGCTCCAGCCACAGCAGCAGGGTGTACATCGCCACCATCAGCAGGATGTTGAGCTGTTCATTGAAGTTCTGCACGGCGATGGAGTGGCCGGCCGACAGCAGCACGTGGCCGCGGTGCTGCAGCAGCGCGTTCATCGGCACCACGAAGAAGCCGGCCAGGCCGCCCGTCAGCAGCAACAGCAGATAGACGCTCCAGGGCTGGTAGACCAGCGGCATCAGCAGCACGACCAGGCCCATGGCGGCGCCCACCGGCAGCACGGCCAGCGCGCGGCGCAGCGGGATGCGGCCCGCCAGGATCGATCCCACCACCGTGCCCAGCGCGGCCACGCCCATCAGCATCGAGGCCTTGTCGAGCTGGTAGCCCAGATGGCTGCGGCCCCATTCGATGACGATGAGCTGCAGTGTGGCGCCAGCGCCCCAGAACAGGGTGGTGACGGCAAGCGAGATCTGGCCGAGCTTGTCTTTCCAGAGCACACAGACGTAGCCCCAGAAGGTGCGGACGAGGCGGACCGGGTTCTTCTGCTGGGGCGGGTAGCGCACATGGGTGCGCGGAATCATCAGGTTGCACAGCGCCGCCAGCAGATACACAAAGGCGATGACGAGGATCGCGGCTTCGGCCGGCGTATGCACCAGCTTGCTGATCAGGGGGTGGCTGAGCAGGGCGGAAGACACCGACGACGAAATGAGCAGCCCGCCCAGGACCGTGCCCAGGATGATGGAGAAGACCGTCAGGCCCTCGATCCAGCTGTTGCCCTTGACCAGCATGGTCGGGGGCAGCATTTCGGTGACGATGCCGTACTTGGCGGGGGAGTAGGCGGCGGCGCCGATGCCGACCACGGCATAGGCCGCGCAGATCAGGTAGGTCTGGTATTGGGGGGCGACGCCCAGGCTGGCGTACGAGAACATCAGCATGCAGCCGGCGACTTTCAGGGCGTTGGTGGAGAACATCACCCGGCCCTTGGGAAAAGAGTCCGCCAGGGCGCCGACAAATGCGGCCAGCACGACATAGGCCAGGGCGAACGACCACTTCATCATGGGCGCCAACCAGTCGGGGCCGTGCAGCTCCTGTATCAAGGCGATCGCTGCAATGAACAGCGCATTGTCCGCCAATGACGAGAAGGCCTGCGCGGCCATGACCAGATAGAAACCACGTTTCAAGAATGTCCCCGTTCTTTGGCCTCTGTCCGGCCAGTCCGCGTGAAAATTATGTGTCGTGCCAAAAAGTGTCACGGAGTATAGCCGGACGCTTGAGGCGAGCCATTGCGCGTTTGCCCGCGGGTTGACCGTTGCCAACGTTTGGGGACAGACTGCCTGCGGTATCATACGACCCATATGAGAGCCGGCCCTTATGGGGCCGGTTTGCAATCCGTGCGGCAGGTCCGTTAACGCCTTTCGTTCAACCCCCCCCGTCGTCATCGTACTGTGCGTCTTACTCAGCTAAAACTCGCCGGCTTCAAGTCCTTCGTCGATCCCACCGTGATTCCCGTGCCCAGCCAACTGGTGGGCGTGGTGGGTCCCAATGGCTGCGGAAAATCGAACATCATTGACGCCGTGCGCTGGGTGCTTGGCGAAGCCAAGGCCTCGGAACTGCGCGGCGAGTCCATGCAGGACGTCATTTTCAACGGCTCCGGCAACCGCAAGCCGGCGGCGCGGGCTTCGGTGGAAATGGTGTTCGACAACAGCGAGGGGCGGGCCGCGGGCCAATGGAGCACCTACGCCGAAATCGCCGTGCGCCGCGTGCTGACGCGCGACGGCACCAGCAGCTATTTCGTCAACAACCAGCAGGTCCGGCGCCGCGACATCCACGACATCTTCCTGGGCACGGGCCTGGGCGCGCGCGGCTACGCCATCATCGGCCAGGGCATGATCAACCGCCTGATCGAGGCGCGCCCCGAAGAGCTGCGCGTCTTCCTGGAAGAAGCCGCGGGCGTGTCGCGCTACAAGGAACGCCGCCGCGAGACCGAAAACCGCCTGTCCGACACGCGCGAGAACCTGACCCGCGTCGAAGACATCCTGCGCGAATTGAACAGCCAGCTTGAAAAGCTGGAAGCCCAGGCCGAGGTGGCCACGCGCTACCGCGAACTGCAGGCCGACGGCGAAAAGAAGCAGCATTCGCTGTGGTTCCTGAAGGAAACCGGGGCGCGCGAGGAGCGCGCCAGGAAGACCCAGGAAATGGCCCAGGCGCAGAACGAGCTGGAAGCCGCCATTGCCGGCCTGCGGGCGGGCGAGGCCGCGCTGGAATCCCGGCGCCAGGCCCACTACGCCGCCAGCGACGCGGTCCATACCGCGCAAGGCGCGCTGTACGAGGCCAACGCCCAGGTCAGCCGCCTGGAAGCCGAAATCCGCCATGTGGTGGACTCCCGCAACCGCCTGCAGGCGCGCCGCGACCAGCTTTCCCAGCAGATCGCGGAATGGACCAGCCAGCGCGAGCACTGCACGGAACAGATCGCCCAGGCCGAAGACGACCTGGCCACGGCCGCCGCCCGCACCGAAGAGGCGCGCGCCACGGCCGAAGACGCCCAGGCGGGCCTGCCCTCGGTCGAGCAGCGCGTTCGCGAGGCCGCCGCCGGCCGCGACGAGATGCGCGCGGCGCTGGCCCGCGTCGAGCAGAACCTGGCCCTGGTGGCCCAGACCCAGCGCGACGCCGATCGCCAGATGCAGACCCTGGAGCAGCGCCGCGAGCGTCTGCAGCAGGAGCTGCGCGAACTGCACAGCCCGGACCCGGTGCGCCTGGAACAACTGGCCGGCGACCGCGTCGCGGGCGAAGACCAGCTGGAAGCCGCCCAGGAAGAACTGGCCACCCTGGAAGGCCGCGTGCCGGAAGCGGATGCCGAGCGCAGCCGCGCCCAGGGGGCCGCCCAGACCGACGCCCAGAACCTGGCGCGCCTGGAAGCCCGCCTGTCGGCGCTGGTGAAACTGCAGGAAGACGTGCAGAAGCAGGGCGCGCTGGAACCCTGGCTGGCCAAGCATGAACTGGCCGGGCTGTCGCGCCTGTGGCAGAAGCTGCATGTGGAGCCGGGCTGGGAAACCGCCCTGGAATCCGCGCTGCGCGAACGCATGGCCTCCATGGAAGTGCGCAACCTGGACTGGGCGCGCGCCTTCGCCGAGGACGCGCCGCCCGCCCGCCTGGCGTTCTACCAGTTGCCGGCCGCGGCCCCCGCGCCGCCCGCGCCGGCCGGCCTGACGCCGCTGGCCAGCCTGCTGCGCATCACGGACCCCGACCTGCGCACGCTGCTCAACGAGTGGCTGGCCGGCATCTATACCGCCGCCGACGTCGGCCAGGCCCTGGCCTCGCGGGCAAGCCTGCCGGCCGGCAGCGCCTGCGTGGTCAAGGCCGGCCACCTGATCGACGCGCACAGCGTGCGCTTCTACGCGCCGGACTCCGAGCAGGCCGGCCTCCTGGCCCGCCAGCAGGAAATCGAGAACCTGCAGCGCGAGATCAAGGCCCAGCAGCTGATCGCCGACCAGGCGCGCGCCGCGGTCGCCCGCGCCGAAGCGGCCTGGCAGCAGGTGTCCCAGGCCATTGCCCCGGCGCGCACCCGCGTGGCCGAGGTCACGCGCCGGGTGCATGACATCCAGCTGGAGCACTCGCGGCTGCAGCAGCAGGCCGAACAGTCCGGCGAGCGCGCCTCGCGCCTGCGCCAGGACCTGGAAGAAATCAAGGTCCACGAGGAAGACCTGCGCGCCACCCGCGAAGAGGCCGAGGCCCGCTTCGAGGCCCTGGACGAGGAGCTGGCCGAGCACCAGTCCAAGTTCTCGGATGCCGAAATGGACGGCGAAACGCTGGCCGCCCAGGCCGAAGCCGCCCGCACCCGCCTGCGCGAGCTGGAACGCGCCGCCCAGGAAGCCGAATTCGCCGAACGCGGCATCCAGGTCCGCATCACCGACCTGCAGCGCAACCAGCAACTGGCCGCCGACCAGAGCCAGCGCGGGACGGTCGAGCTTGAGCAGCTGTTGGGAGACCTGGTCGAACTGGACGCGTCCGCGTCGCAGGCCGGCCTGCAGGACGCCCTGGAAACGCGCGCCGAGCGCGAGGAAGCGCTGTCGCGCGCGCGCCAGGAAATGGAAAACCTGTCCGCCTTGCTGCGGGGCGCCGACGAAGACCGGCAGCAGCAGGAGCAGACGCTGGAACCGCGCCGCGCGCGCATCATGGAATTGCAGTTGCAGGAACAGGCGGCCCGCCTGGCCGAAGAGCAGTTCACCGAACAGCTCAACGCGCGGGAAGTCGACCGCGAGGCGCTGGCTCAGTTCCTGGCCAACCAGCCCGACGAATGGCGCCGCGCCAGCTGGCTGCAGCAGGAAGTGGGCCGCATCTCGCGCCAGATGGAGTCCCTGGGTTCCGTCAACCTGGCCGCGCTGGATGAATTGAACACCTCGCGCGAGCGCAAGGGGTTCCTGGATTCGCAGCACCAGGACCTGATGACCGCCATCGAGACCCTGGAAGACGCCATCCGCAAGATCGACCGCGAAACGCGCGAACTGCTGCAAGAGACGTTCAACGTCGTCAACGGCCACTTCGGCGAGCTCTTCCCCAAGCTGTTCGGCGGGGGCGAGGCCAGGCTGAGCATGACGGGCGAGGAAATCCTCGACGCCGGCGTGCAGGTCATGGCCCAGCCTCCCGGCAAGCGCAACAGCACGATCCACCTGCTGTCGGGCGGCGAAAAGGCCCTGACCGCGACGGCCCTGGTGTTCGCGCTGTTCAAGCTGAACCCCGCTCCGTTCTGTTTGCTGGACGAGGTGGACGCGCCGCTGGACGACGCCAACACGGAACGCTATGCGAACCTTGTTTCCAACATGAGCGAGCAAACCCAGTTCCTGTTCATCTCGCACAACAAGATTGCGATGCAGATGGCCAAGCAATTGATCGGCGTGACCATGCAAGAGCAGGGGGTTTCGCGTATCGTTGCGGTAGATATAGATTCGGCCGTGCAAATGATGGCCTCCGAAGCGGCATAAACCCAATATTTAGAAAGGCGCCGCCCTTCTGGCGCGGGATTTACACATGAGTGATTTGCAGATCGGGCTGATAGCCCTGGGCGTCTTGCTGATACTGCTGGTGTTGGGATTCAACTGGTGGCAGGACCGGCGCGTCCGGCGCAAGATGCAAACCCATTTCCCCACCTCCGAGCAGGATCCCCTGCTGGGTGCGGGAGCGGCCACCGGCGCCGCCGCGTCAGGCGCCACCGCAGCCGCGGTCCGCCGCGAGCCCGGCATGGGCGGCGACGCCCCTCGCGCGCAGCCCGGCCAGCCCGCCCCGGTGGATCCCGGCAGCGATGCCGACGACTCGGAAGAACCCGATCCCGCCTGCGAAGTGGTCATCGAGATCAACTTTGCCGAAGCCGTGCGCGGCGCGGACCTGCTGCCCTATATGCAAAGCCTGCGCAATGTCGGCCGCAAGCCCATGCGCGTGTTCGCCGAAACCGACCAGCGCCGCCACCGCGCGCGCATCCATGCCGGCGAATCCTATGCCTCCATGCAGCTGGCCGTCTTGCTGGCCAACCGCAGCGGTCCGCTGACCGCCATCGAATGGTCGCAGGCCTGGGCCCGCGCCCAGGACATGGCGGAACGCTTCGACGCCACCATCGAGGGGCCTGACCAGCAGGCGGTCCTGGAGCAGGGCGCCCGCCTGGACGACACCTGCGCCGCCCTGGATACCCAAGTGGGCCTGACCCTGCTGCTGGGCACGGCCCAGCCCGCGGCCGAGGTGCTGTCCGTGGCGCGCGACGCCGGCTTTGTCGCCGACGGCAACCGCCTGGCCTGGCCCGCCGAGAACGGCGTGGCCCGCTTCACGCTGGCGCGCGCCGACGGCGCGGCCTTCGATGCCGGCATGGGCGGCATCGAACGCCTGTACCTGCTGCTTGACGTGCCGTGCAGCCCGGCGGACAGCCGCGCCTTCGGGCGCATGGTGGACGTGGGCCGCGACCTGGCCGCGCGCCTGCGCGCCGAGCTGGTCGACGACCAGGGCAAGCCCCTGGCCGACGGCTCCGAAACCGTCATCGACGAACGCCTGCAAGTATTGTTCGGCCAGCTTGAGCAAGCGGGCCTGCCCGCCGGCAGCGAGCGCGCCCAAAGGGTGTTTGCGTAATGCGCAGCGTGTCGGGTGGCGACAACGCGGCGCAAGCCGCGGCGCGCTTGCGCGCCGAGATCGAACAGCACAACGTCCGCTATTACGTCTACGACGAGCCCTCCGTCTCGGATGCCGAGTACGACGGCCTGATGCGGGAACTGCAGGCCCTGGAGGCCGAGCACCCCGAACTCGTGACGCCGGAATCGCCGACCCAGCGCGTGGGCGCCGCGCCCGTATCCGCCTTTGGCAGCGTGCGGCACGTGGTGCCCATGCTGTCCTTGAACAATGCTTTCGACGAGGAAGAGGTTGTCGCGTTCGACCGCCGCGTGACCGACACGCTGCGCGGCGCGGGCCTCTTGGGTCCGGCGCAGCAGCCCGACTATTTCTGTGAATTGAAGCTCGACGGCCTGGCGATCAGCCTGCGCTACGAGGACGGCCGCCTGGTGCAGGCCGCCACCCGCGGCGATGGCCAGACAGGCGAGGACGTCACGTCCAACATCCGCACGATCAAGGCGATTCCGCTGCAGTTGAAGGGCAACGCCCCGAGGGTGCTGGAGGTGCGCGGCGAGGTGCTGATGAACCGCGCCGACTTCGAAAAGCTGAACCAGGCTCAGGCCAGGCGCGACGAAAAAGTGTTCGTCAATCCGCGCAATGCGGCCGCGGGCAGCCTGCGCCAGCTGGACCCTCGCATCACGGCCAAGCGGCCCTTGCGTTTCTTTGCCTATGGTTGGGGCGAGGTCCACGGCCTGCCGGGCGCCGGCCTGTTCGACGAAGCTTCGGCGGGCGCCGCGCAAGCCTCCCAGCTGCCCGAAAAGTCGCACGGCGCCATGCTGGAATGGCTGGCCTCCCTGGGCCTGCCTGTCAATGTGGTGCATAACCATCGGGCCACCGGCGCCGAAGGCCTGATGGCCTTCTACGCCAAGGTGGGCGCAACGCGCTCGGGCTTGCCCTACGACATCGACGGCGTGGTCTACAAGGTGGATTCGCTGCCGGCCCAGAAGGTCCTGGGCTTCGTGGCGCGCGCGCCGCGCTTTGCGCTGGCGCACAAGTTCGCCGCCGAAGAGGCCACCACCACCTTGCTGGACATCGAGGTCCAGGTGGGCCGCACCGGCGCCATCACCCCCGTCGCGCGCCTGAAGCCCGTGTTCGTGGGCGGCGTCACCGTCACCAACGCCACGTTGCACAACGAAGACGAGATCCGGCGCAAGGATGTGCGCATCGGCGACACGGTCATCGTGCGCCGCGCGGGCGACGTCATTCCCGAAGTGTTGGGGCCGGTGCTGGAAAAGCGGCCGGACGACGCCAGGGAATTCGCCATGCCCACGGCCTGCCCGGTCTGCGGCTCGGCCATCGAACGGCTCGAAGACGAGACCATCGCGCGCTGCACCGGCGGCCTGTTCTGCGGCGCGCAGCGCAAGCAGACGCTGTGGCACGCCGCGAGCCGCAAGGCGCTGGACATCGAAGGGCTGGGCGAGAAGCTGGTGGACCAGCTGGTCGACAGCGGCCGCGTCAAGACGCTGGCCGACCTGTACAGCCTGCGTCCACTGGAACTCGTGGGCCTGGACCGCATGGGCCAGAAGTCCGCCGACAACCTGGTGGCGGCCATCGAAAAGGCGCGGGCGCCCGGACTGGGCCGCCTGCTGTTCGCGCTGGGGATCCGCCACGTGGGCGAGACCACCGCGCGCGACGTGGCGCGCCATTTCGGCAGCATCGACGCCATCATGGACGCCGATGAAGACGCCTTGTCCTCCGTGCCCGACGTGGGGCCGGTGGTGGCGGCGTCCATCCGCCGCTTCTTTGCCGAGCAGCACAACCGCGACGTGATCGCGCAGCTGAAGGCGCAGGGCGTGGACCCGGTGGCTGAAGCGGCGCCGCAGGGCACCACGCTTGCCGGCAAGACTTTCGTGCTGACGGGCACGCTGCCCAACTGGACGCGCGAAGAGGCCTCCATGCACATCCAGGCGGCCGGCGGCAAGGTCAGCGGCTCGGTTTCCAAGAAAACCGCCTACCTGGTGGCGGGCGAGGATTCGGGCAGCAAGCTCGTCAAGGCCCAGGAACTGGGCGTGACGGTGCTGGACGAAGACGGGCTGAAGACGCTGCTGGGGATGGGCGGCTGAAGCCGCCGGGCCCTAGATATTGCTGCGCGGCATGGCGCTGCGGATGGCTGCGGCCGCGCGTTGCAGCGCCGGCAGATGCTGGGCTTTCAGTTCGTCCGGCGAACGGGAGCCGAGCACCATGCTGACGCTCAGGCCCGCGACCGCCTTTCCTTCGTGGTTGTGCAGGGGAACGGCGACGCCGGCAAAGCCATCCACCAGTTCGCTTACCGAAATGCAGTAGCCGTCCTGGCGCACTTGCCGGATGAGCTTGCGCAGCGCGCTGCGTGAGACGGTCGTGTAGGGCGTGAGGCGCTTCAAGTCGGCGCTTTCCAGGTATTCGTCCAATCGTTCGTCGTCGAGCGTCGACAGCAATGCCCTGCCGAGCGAATGCGCGTAGGCCGGCAGCCTGCTGCCCACGGACAAATCCAGTTTGAGCAGCTTGGGCGCTTCTTCGCGGGCCAGAAACACGACGTGCTGCCGGTCCAGCACGCCCAGGGAGCACGTTTCCCCCACGCTGTGCGCCACTTCCTGCATCGTCGCCCGCGTCAGCTTCGGCAGGCTCAACGACGCGAAATAGGCATATCCCAAGTCCATCACCTTGGGCGTGGGCGCGAAATTTCTGCCGTCCAGCCGCACATATCCCAGTTTTTCGAGCGTCAGCAGGATGCGGCGCGACGCCGCCCGCGTCACGCTCAATTGCTCGGCCGCCTCTTGCACGGTGACGCTCGCGACGCCCGTGGCGTAGATCTGCAGCAATTGCAGCCCATTGGCCAGGCTGTCGAGAAACTCCTCTTTCCTTTCCTTCGGTTCCGGCAATCTGTTGTCCATGTGCTTGGCGATCGTGTTGGTCGAGCCGTGATTGTAGTTTGACATCTGGCGCAATCTCCATAAAATGCGAATTAGCGAACAATTGTTCGTTAATTAGATGGGAAGGCCGGAAAGCTCAAAGCCGGTACGCCCACGCACTTATGGAGACATGCCATGCGCAGGAGACTGTCGCGCGCCGTCGGCGCGCTTGTATTCGCGTTCGCCGCGACCGCAGCCAGTTCGGCCGCCGTTGCCGCCGACGCCTTTCCCAGCAAACCCATCCGCTTCGTGGTGCCGGCCGCCGCAGGCGGACCTACCGAGATCGTGACGCGCCTGCTGGCGGAACGGATGACGCAGAGCATGGGGGTGTCCGTCATCGTCGAGGCAAAGCCGGGCGCGGGCGGGAACATCGGCGCCGACGCGGTCGCCAAGGCGGCGCCCGATGGCTACACGATCCTGATGGGCACGATAGGCACCAACGCCATCAACCAGACCCTGTACAAGGCGATGCCATTCCAGCCGCTCAAGGATTTCGCGGCGGTGACCCAGGTGGTCTCGTATCCGCTGGTCGTGGTCGTGAACCCCAAGCTGCCGATTTACTCGGTGGCGGACCTCATTGCCTACGCCAAGGCGCACCCCGGCAAACTCAACCGGGCGTCGGGCGGGAGCGGCACATCGATGCATATGTCCGGCGAACTGTTCAACGAGATGGCCGGCGTGCAGATGCAGCACATTCCCTACAAGGGCAGCCTGCCCGCCCTCACGGATGTGATCGGCGGGCAGGCAGACCTGGCTTTCGACAGCCTGGTCATTGCGCAGCCCTTGATCAAGGCCGGAAAGCTGCGGGCCATCGCCGTGACGGGGCCGTCGCGCTCTCCCGCGGCGCCCGATATCCCGACGGTGGCCGAGACGCTGCCCGGATACGCCATGACGTCGTGGATAGGCGTGTTCGCGCCCGCCGGCACGCCGCGTCCGGTCGTCGACCGCCTGCAGCAGGAAATTGCCCGCGCGCTGGCCGATCCGCGCGTCCGGGAGCAGTTGACATCCCAGGCGGCCGATCCGGTGGCCAGCACTCCCGACGACTTTGCCCGCTTCACCGCCGACGAAACCGAGAAATGGGCGCCCGTCGTCAAGGCGTCCGGCGCATCGGTTTCATGAATCCACAGAACGAGGAGTCTTTCATGCAGTCCATTGATTTTTCGGCACGCCGCAAGCGCGTGGCCCAGCATGCGCGCGCGCTTGGATATGACGCCTATCTGGGCACCCGCCAAGGCGCATTGCACTACTTGAGCGGCGCGTTCATGCCGTGGCGCGGGGCGGTGCTGGTGACCGCCGACGGGCATTGCGAATTCATCTACTGGGCCATGGACGCCTCGCGCGTGCGCGCCGAGGGGCATGAGATGGAGATGCATGAGTTCGAGTTCTCGGACTTTCCGCAATTGATACGCCAGCGCCTTGAGCACCATGGGCTGACGCGGGGCAGGGTTGCGCTGGACCTGGCCCATCCGGGGGCCGCGCAAGTGGCTCCGGGCATGCTCACCGCCGCCGAGTACTTCGACCTGAAAGAACATCTTCCTGACATCCGATTCGAAAACGGCGTGGATGTGATCGACGATGTCATGCTGATCAAGGACGCCGCAGAGATCGCGCGGCTGCGCCTTGCGGCGGAAGTGTCGGACTATGGGTTCGAGCAAGGCAGGGACGCGGTGCGCGTCGGCGCCACCGAGAACGAAATTGCGGGGGAAATCGAGCGCGCGATCCGGCGGCGGGGCAGCACCTGGTCGTGGGCGGTGACGGGGGGCACCGAAGTCGGGGCGGGGGAACGCACGGGCTTTCTGCGCGGGGTCACCCAGCAGGCGACCGACCGCGCAATCCAGGCCAACGAATTCGTCATCCTGGACTTGCACCCGCTGCTGGATCTGTACATGGCGGACACCGCCTTGCCCGTCTTTCTGGGCAAGCCGGACGCGGCCCAGAGCAAGATGATCGATTGCTGGGAAGAGACGGTCCACACCATGCTCGATTCGCTGACGCCCGGGCGGCCCATCGCCGAGTGCGCGAGCCGCGGAATCGCCATATTCGAAAAGCATGGGTTAAGCGAGTTCGGCCTGCCGCTGTTTGGCCATGGCCTGGGCACCTGCGCGCGCACCAGGCCTTTTATCAACCTGCGCAGCCGCGACGTCGTGACGCCGGGCATGGTGGTGGCGCTTGGCACGCACTTGTACCGGCCGGGCGTGGGCGGAATGCGGCTCGAATACCCGGTGCTGATCGGCGAACACGGCGCCGAGCCGCTGGTGCGCACCGAGGCGCGCGTGCATCGTCTTCCCTGATACTGCTTGCCGGAGTCTAACCATGAAAGCGAATCCCCTGAGTTCCCTGATCGGCGCCGAAGTGCGCGGCGTGGATCTTGAAGCGCTGGACGACACGGGCTTTGAGGCGGTGAACGCCTTGTTCCTTCGCCACCAGCTGCTGGTCTTCAAGGACCAGCGCCTGTCGCCCGAAGGCCAGTTGCGCTTCAGCCGCCGTCTGGGCGAGCTGGATATCCATGTGCTGGCCCAGTACAACCATCCCGACTACCCCGAGATATTCGTGCTGTCCAACGAGGTAAAGAACGGCGTGCCCGCGGGCATCGCCGACGGCGGTTCGTACTGGCACTCCGACTTCGCCTTTCGCGAGTGCCCCGCCAAGGCCACGATCCTCAATGCCCGGTTGATTCCGCCCGAAGGCGGCAATACCCTCTTCGTCAACATGTACCAGGCCTATGAGGAACTGGACGACGCGACAAAATCCCTGGTGGCGGGCCTGCGGGCGATTCACCGCTACCGGCGCAAGAGCACGCGCGCCGACGAAGGGACGCGAGTGACGATGGACGCGAGTCAACTGGCCGGCACGCCGGACGTGGAGCATCCCATCGTGCGCACCCACCCGGAGACGGGCCGCCGGGCGCTGTACGTGCACCCGGGCATGACGGCAGAGGTGTCCGGCTGGGGAGAGGCCGAGAGCCAGGAACTGCTGGAAAAGCTGTTCGCGCACTGCACACAGGAGAAGTATCAATATGCGCTGCAATGGGCGCCGGGCGACGTGGTGATGTGGGACAACCGCTGCGTGATGCATAAGGCGACGACGCGCGAGCTCCCGGCCAGCATGCGCCGCACGATCCATCGCACCACGGTCATGGGCGAGCGCCCGGTCTAGGAGCAGAAAATGTCCGCATGCGCGCCGCCAGACTACGAGGCCACGGCCGGAGTGACGCAGCTTGACGCATTGCCGCTCGATGGCGGCGGCAGCCTGGCGCCCGCCAGGCTGGCCTGGTCGCGGTTCGGCCCGGCGCCCGCGCGCGCGCGATCGGTGGTGATGCTTCTGCACGGCATATCCGGCAGCCAGCAGGCTTTGCGCATGGACCGGGAGCCCTCGCATGCCGATGCCGGCTGGGCGAGTCCGTGGCTGGGGCCGGGTTTGGCGCTGGATACCCGCCATACCTGTGTCCTGGCGCCGAATGCGCTGGGCTCCTGCTTCGGCAGCAGTGGCCCGGCCGGCCGGGCGGCAGGCGCATTTCCGGCCGTTTCAATCGCCGACGGCGTGCGCCTGCAAGGAGAATGGCTGCGCGCGATGGGTGTGGAGCGCCTGGATGCCGTGGTGGGATACTCCTATGGCGGCTACCAGGCGTTCCAATGGGCCGTGGCGTCGCCCCTGCCGGTCGGGCGGGTCGTGGCGCTGGCGTCGGCTCCACGCGGCAGCGGAAGCGAGGCGGATGTGCTGCGCCTGCGCGGGCTTGCCGCCGCGCTGGAGGCGGGCGACTTGGACGCGTGGAACGGCTGGGTCGAGATGCGATGCGCGACCTTGCGCGGCCATGGCTATGGCCGATGGCTCGCCGACGCCGGAGAGCCCGATCCTGAGCTGCGCCTACGGGCGGAGGCCTCGGCCTGGGCCGCGCGCTTTTCGCCCTGGTCCATGGCGGCGCTCAGAGCGTCCGCCTGCCGCTACGACACGCTCAAGGCCTTGCTGACGACGTCAACGCCGGTGCATTGGTTGCGCTGTGAATCGGACGCGCTCTTTCCGCCCGACGATCCTAGCGTCCAGATGGAGGCGCCGTACCCCTCCAACATCGTGAGGACAAGGGTCGCCGGCCGGTACGGCCATCTGTCGCCCTTGCTGGAAGGCAGTCTCTGGCGGACGTATCTGGCGCGGGCGCTGGCTTAGGAAGCGGTGGGGGGCCGTCCCCGGGCGGGCAGCGGATCTGGCCGCGCAAGGAGGGCAGGCAAAAAAAACTGCCCGCGATTGCGGGCAGTTTCTTGTCTGGCGCAGGCTTACTGAATCTTGGCCTTGTCGCGCAGCTGCTTCTGGTAGTCGGCCAGGGTTTGCTGGCGCAGCATTTCTTCCAGTTGCGGACGCACTTGATCCAGCGGCGGGAATTCCACCGGGCGGGTGTCGTCAACCATGATGATGTGCCAGCCGAATTGGGTCTGCACCGGCTTGTCGACCAGTTCGCCCTTCTTCAGCTGCGTCACGGCCTGCGCGAACGGCTGGACGTAGTTGGTCGGGGGAGCCCAACCCAGGTCGCCGCCCTTTTCGGCGCTGCCGGGGTCCTTGGAGTTCTTCTTGGCCAGGTCGTCGAACTTGCCCTTGTTGCTCTTGAGCTGGGCCAGCAGGTCATTGGCCGCCTTCTCGTCCGCGACGAGGATGTGACGGACCTTGTATTCCATCTTGCCGGCCTGTTCTTTCTTGATCTTCTCGTATTCCGCCGTGACCTTGGCGTCCGAAACCGGGTTCTTGGCCAGGTAGTCGGCCATCAGGGCGCGGACCAGGATGCCTTGGCGGGCAAGTTCGATTTCAGTCTGGACGTCGGCTTGCTTGGCGATTCCGCTCGATTCGGCGGCTTGCACGAAGATCTGGCGGTTGATCATTTCCTGCTTGACCTGTTCGCGCAATTGCGGCGAATCGGTCGCGCCCTGGCTGACCAGCAGCTTGACGAATTGATCCAGATTCTTCTGCGGGATGGCCTTGCCGTTGACGGTAGCCACGTTCTGCGCAAAAGCAGGCACAGCGATGACGCAGGCCGCAGCCAGCATGACGATGCGTTTCATGAATATCCTTTTACTTTCTATTTGGGAGCCTGGGCATCTAGCGCAAGCGCATGAATCGGATAAGGGATCAAATCTTGCAAATGATGATACACCAGCCTATGCCGCGCAACGGCGGAGAGCCCCGCAAAGCAAGGCGCTACGATGATTACGCGATAGTGGCCGGCGCCGTTTTTACTGCCTTCGTGGCCGGCATGCAAATGCGAGTCGTCCAGGATATCCAGGCTGACAGGTTCCAGGACGGCGAGCCGTTCCCGGATCAGGGTGATGCGATCGGTGGTTTCTGACATGGCGGCAAGGTGAAAGTTCCGGCGCGCCGGCCCTGGTGGCGGGCGCGCCATGAGGGGGCCGTCGGCCGGTTCAGGGCTGTCCGGGCGGGGTGCCGGAGCCCGAGGGCGTGTTCTCCTCGGTCTGGATGTGCTTGCCCAGCCACACCGACTGCGCGATCACGAAAACGACCATCAGCCCCATCAGGCCAAAGGCCTTGAAGCTGACCCATTGCGACTCGGTGAAATGGCCGGAAAACGCCACATACAGGTTGAGCGCGCCGGCGACCAGGAAGAAGGCGGCCCAGACCATGTTCAGCTTGTCCCACGCCGCATCCGGCAGCTGGATCTGCTTTTCCATCAGGCGGCGGATCAGGTTGCGGCCGAACAACAGGCGGGCAAACACCAGCGCGCCGCCGAACATCCAGTAGAGCACCGTGGGCTTCCACTTGATGAAGACGTCGCTGTGCAGCCAGATGGTGGCTCCACCGAAAACGAGGATGACCGTGAGGTTGATCCAGTGCATGGCTTCGGTGGCCCGGCCGGTCGCCTTCAGCCAGACGATCTGCAGCACCGCCGCCGCCATGGCGACGCCGGTGGCGATGAAGATGTCCGTGAACCGGTAGGCGATGAAGAACAGGAACAGCGGAAACAGGTCGAACAGAAACTTCTTCATTCAGTCTTCTATGGGTTCAAACGTCATCGACAGGGAATTGATGCAGTAGCGCAGGCCGGTGGGCTCGGGGCCGTCGGGAAAGACGTGTCCCAGGTGCGAGTCGCAGACGTTGCACAGCACCTCGGTGCGCACCATGCCGTGGCTGGCGTCGCGCTCTTCGCGCACCAGCGCGGGGTCCAGCGCCTGGAAGTAGCTGGGCCAGCCGCAGCCGGCGTCGAATTTGGTGTCGGATGCGAACAGCGCCGTGCCACAACCCACGCAGCGGTAGATGCCGTGCGTGAACGTATCCCAGTAACGCCCCGTGAATGCGCGTTCAGTACCCTTTTCTCGGGTGACAACGTATTCTTCGGGGGAAAGCTGGGCCCGCCATTCGGCGTCGGATTTGCGTACTTTTTCCATATGAGCTCTTGGAGTCCCGATGCCCGAAATGGTTCGGGCATAATCCCGCCCCATGTTAATCGAGTTTGACCAGGCGGTAGTATCCACGCCCCAGGCGGAAGTGTTGCGCGGGGTGAGCGCGACCCTGGCCGAACGCCGCATCGGCATCGTCGGCCCCAATGGCGCCGGCAAGAGCACCCTGGCGCGCCTGATCAACGGGCTGGTGATGCCGTCCTCGGGCAGCGTGCGGGTCGACGGCCTGGACACGCGGCAGGACCTGAAGGCCGTGCGGGGGCGGGTCGGCTTTGTCTTCCAGAACCCCGAGAACCAGATTGTCTTTCCCATCGTGCGCGAAGACCTGGCGTTTGGCCTGAAGCGCCTGGCGCCCGACCGCCAGCAGCGCGAGGCCCGGATCGAAGCCCGGCTGGGCAGCCTGGGCGTGGGGCATCTGGCCGACCGCAGCAGCCACACCCTGTCCGGCGGCGAGCGCCAGCTGGTGGCGCTGGCGGCGGTGCTGGTCATGGAGCCGGCGCTGATCGTGTTCGACGAGCCCACCACCCAGCTGGACCTGCGCAACCGCAACCGCGTGCGCAACGCCATCGCCGGGCTGCCCCATGACGCCATCGTCGTTAGCCACGACCTGGAACTGCTGGAGGATTTCGACCGGGTGCTGGTCGTGCGCGACGGCAATATCGCGGCCGACGACGCGCCGGCCGCGGCCCTGCGCTGGTATCGGGAGCATTGCGCATGATGGAGCCGCTATACCTGGCGGGCTCCTCGCCGCTGCACCGCCTGCCGGCGTGGCTGAAGTTGCTGGCGCTGATGGCGGCGGGCGCGGGTTTGTTCATGCTGCGCGACCCGCGCTGGCTGGCGCTGGCGTTTGCCGTGTCGGCGGCCTTGGTGTGGTCCACGGGCGCAGGCCTGGCGGCCGTGTGGCGCCAGGTGCGCGGGCTGCTCTGGGTGCTGCTGGCCGTGGCGCTGTTCACGGGCTGGTTTCAGGGCGCGGTCGAGGCGCTTGCCGTCGTGTTGCGCGTGGCTGCGATGGTCGGCCTGGCGTTGGCGGTGACGCTCGCCACCCGCACATCGGACCTGATCGCCGTGTGCGAGAGGGCGCTGGCGCCGCTTGAACGCATTGGCCTGGTGGACGCCGGCAAGGTGGCGCTGGCGCTGGCCTTGACGCTGCGCTTCGTGCCCGAAATCTGGCGCAACTTCCAGGAAATCCGCGAAGCCCAGGCGGCGCGCGGGCTGGGGGCCAATCCCGTCGCGCTGATCGTGCCGCTGATCGTGCTGACTTTGAAGCGCGCCCAGGAAGTCTCGGAAGCCATTGATGCGCGCAGCCCCTGACGGCGGCGCGCTCGTCTTGAAAACAAAGGGGAAACCATGAAATCCAACAACACGGTGCTGGTCGCGCTGTTTGCGGCGCTGATCGTCGTCCTGAGCCTGATGCCGCCGATTCCGTTGCCCGGCATCCCGGTGCCCATCACCTTGCAGACGCTGGGCGCCATGCTGGCCGGCGCGATGCTGGGGCCGCTGCGCGGCGCGTTGGCCTGCCTGTTGTACCTGGCGCTGGCCGCAGTGGGCCTGCCCGTGCTCCCCGGGGGGCGCGGCGGGCTCGGCGCCTTCTTCGGCCCGACAGGGGGCTTCCTGGTCGGCATGGTGGCGGGCGCTTTCGTGACCGGCTGGCTGGCGCGCCAGTTGGCGGCCCGCGCCACGGGCGCCTGGATGCGTTGGGCAGGCTATGTGACCGCCTGCGTCATCGGCGGGATTGCGGTGGTGTACGCCTTCGGCGTGCCCTGGCTGGCCGCCGTGACGAAGATGGAGCTGTCCAAGGCCGCGACGGCGGTGGCTGTGTTCCTGCCGGGCGATCTGATCAAGGCCGTCGTGGCGGCCTGGGTGGCCTCGCGCGTCGAGCGCGTGTGGCCGCTGCTGGGGCGCTGACGGGGCGCAAGGGCCGTCCAAGGGAATCCCCCAACTGACGCGCGGTTTTCTTTTCTAGTACAAGTTCGCCATTAACGAATGCGTTTGCTAAAAGAGGTTTTCCGTAGCACATCAGGGAATTACCGTAGTTGCGCGAAGTCATTTGATACTCTTTTAACCCTATAATATTTTTTTCTGTATAACTTTAAACAGGCTCGCTTCGCCTCGCTCGAGGCACATAAGAGCCACCACAGGAGACAAAAATATGCGCAAGCACTTCGGCTTGTCCGCGGCGGCTGCCGCTGTAGCCCTGACCCTGCCGCTCCTGGCGAGCGCACAGGTCAAGGTAGGCGTCACGGTGTCCAGCACCGGTCCCGCCGCGTCGCTGGGTATCCCCGAGCGCAATACCGTGGCGCTGCTGCCCAAGGAAGTGGCCGGCCAGAAGATCGAATGGATCGTCCTGGACGACGCCACCGACACGACGCAAGCCGTCAAGAACTCGCGCAAGCTGGCTTCGGACGACAAGGTCGACGTGCTGATCGGCACCTCCGTGACGCCGGGCTCGCTGGCCATGGTGGACGTGGCCGCTGAAGCCAAGGTCCCGATGATCAGCGTGGCCGCCAGCGCCAAGATCGTCGAGCCCGTGGACGACAAGCGCCGCTGGGTCTTCAAGACCCCCCAGAACGACGCGCTGATGGCCGGCGCCCTGGCCGACGCCATGGCCAAGTCCAAGGTCAAGACGCTGGGCTTCATCGGCTTTGCCGACGCCTACGGCGACGGCTGGCTGGACGTGATGCAAAAGGCCGCCAAGGCCAAGGGCATCGAGATCGTCGCCGTTGAAAAGTACGGCCGCACCGACACCAGCGTGACGGGCCAGGTGCTCAAGCTGGTTGGCGCAAAGCCGGACGCCATCCTGATCGCCGGCGCCGGCACCCCGTCCGCGCTGCCGCAAAAGGAACTGAAGGCCCGCAACTACGGCGGCACCATCTATCAGACCCACGGCGCCGCCAACAACGATGTGCTGCGCGTCTGCGGCAAGGATTGCGACGGCATGCTGCTGCCGGCCGGCCCGCTGCTGGTCGCCGCCCAGCTGCCCGACAGCAACCCGGTGAAGAAGTCGGCCCTGGCCTACGTCGAAACCTACGAAAAGGCCAACGGCGCCGGTTCGACCAATACGTTCGGCGGCCACATGTGGGATGCCGGCCAGCTGGTCGTGGCCGCATTGCCGGTGGCGCTGAAGTCGGGCGCCAAGCCCGGCACGCCCGAGTTCCGCGCCGCGATGCGCGACGCGCTGGAAGGCGTGAAGGACCTGGCTGCCTCGCAAGGCGTGTTCAACATGTCGCCCACCGACCACGCCGGCTTTGACGAGCGCTCGCGCGTCATCGTCAAGGTGGAAGGCGGCAAGTGGGTCTACCAGCCCGGCCTGTAAGTCCCCAGGATTGCCCGATCCACGGGTGCGCGGCGCATGGCGTCGCCTGTATGGCGCCACTCGCGCGGCACCCGAGCAATGCTTCGCACCGGCCTTTCCGGCCGGTGTGTCGTATCAGTGTTCCGGGAGGGGTCGGAACACAAAGAAACCACAAGGTAGTTGTTAGATGGATTCATCAATTGCGCTGATCCTGCTGCAAGACGGTGTCGTCAACGGCGCTATCTATGCCCTTCTGGGCATGGCTCTGGTGCTGGTTTTCGCCGTTACGCGCGTCATTTTCATTCCCCAGGGCGAGTTCGTGGCGTTCGGCGCCCTGACCCTGGCCATGCTGGTGGATGGCAAGGTGCCCGGCACCGCCTACCTGCTGCCGCTGTTGGGCGCCGTCTGCCTGGCGCTTGAGCTGCTGCGCGCCTTGCGCGCGCGCAGCGCCGCCGGCCTGCCCAAAGCCCTGGTCACCTGCGTCGTCCTGCCCTTGGCCCTGCTCTGGCTGATCACGAGCTACACCGCCGCCGATAATTCGCTGTGGCTGAACATGCTGCTGACGCTGCTGCTGGTGGTTCCGATGGGCCCGATGGTCTATCGCATCGTCTACCAGCCGCTGGCTGAAGCCACCGTGCTGGTGCTGCTGATCGTCTCCGTGGCCGTGCACTTCGCGCTGATGGGCCTTGCGCTGGTGTTCTTCGGCGCCGAGGGCTGGCGCACGCCGGCGTTCGTCAGCGGCCAGGTCGACCTGGGCTTCATGGTCTGGTCCGCCCAAAGCCTGTTCGTCGTCGCGACTTGCGCGCTGCTCATCGTTGCCTTGTGGCTGTTCTTCGGCAAGACGCTGTACGGCCGCGCGCTGCGCGCCACCGCCGTCAACCGCCGCGGCGCCCGCCTGGTGGGCATCAGCACCACCATGTCCGGCAGCCTGACGTTCACGCTGGCCGTGGGCATCGGCGCCATGTCCGGCATGCTGATCGCGCCCATCACCACCGTCTACTACGACACCGGCTTCCTGATCGGCCTGAAGGGCTTCGTGGGCGCCATCATTGGCGGCCTGGCCAGCTACCCGATCGCGGCGGCGGGCTCGCTGCTGGTCGGCGTGCTGGAATCCTTCTCGTCCTTCTGGGCCAGCGCCTATAAGGAAGTGATCGTCTTTACCTTGATTATCCCGGTTCTGGTCTGGCGTTCGTTCAGCACCCATCACGTGGACGAAGAGGAGTAAACGCCATGAACCGCATTCTGCTTGCCGTATTCCTCGTGGTCCTGGCGGGCCTGCCCCTGGTGTCGGCCACGCCCGAATTCTGGGTGACGCAACTCAATTACATCGGCCTGGCCAGCCTGGTCGTGCTGGGCCTGGTGCTGCTGACCGGCGTCGGCGGCCTGACGTCCTTCGGCCAGGCGGCGTTCGTCGGCCTGGGCGCCTACACCACCGCGTACCTGACCACGCAATACGACGTGTCGCCCTGGCTGGCGCTGCCGGCGGGCCTGGTGCTGACGGCCGTGGTGGCCTATCTGCTGGGCGCGATCACGCTGCGCCTGTCGGGCCACTACCTGCCGTTGGGCACCATCGCCTGGGGCCTGTCGCTGTATTTCCTGTTCGGCAACATCGACTGGCTGGGCAAGCACGACGGCATCGCCGGCATCGAGCCCATCAGCATCTTCGGCATCTCGCTGGCCAATGGCCGCCACATCTACTACCTGATCTGGGTGTTCGTGCTGCTGGCGCTCTGGGCGACCCGCAACCTGCTGAATTCGCGTCCCGGCCGCGCCATCCGCGCCTTGAAGAGCGGGGCGGGCATGGCCGAGTCGATGGGCGTCAACACCGCCGCCTACAAGGTCGTGATCTTCGTCTGGGCCGCCTTGCTCGCCTGCGTGTCGGGCTGGCTGTACGCGCACATGCAGCGCGCCGTCAGCCCCAGCCCGTTCGGCATCAACTACGGCATCGAATACCTGTTCATGGCGGTGGTTGGCGGCGCGGGCTATGTCTGGGGCGCCTTGCTGGGCGCAAGCGTCATCCTGGTGCTGAAGGACCAGCTGCAGAACCTGCTGCCCAAGCTGCTGGACACGAACGCCAACTTCGAGATGATCGTCTTCGGCGTCCTGCTGATCCTGATGCTGCAGTACGCGCGCAACGGCCTGTGGCCGATCCTCGCGGCCTGGTGGAGCAGCATTACCGGCGCCGACGGCTCGCGCCGCAACCTGGCGCCGCCCGTCTCGGCGCCCGCCCTGCCGGCGCGCGAGCGTCCGCAGCCGGGCCAGGTGGTGCTTGAAGTCGACGCCATCCGCAAGGAATTCGGCGGCCTGGTCGCCGTCAACGACATCACCTTCAAGGTCAGCTCCGGCGAGATCATGGGCCTGATCGGCCCCAACGGCGCCGGCAAAAGCACGACCTTCAACCTGATCAGCGGCGTGCTGCCGGTGACGCGCGGCAAGGTCACGTTCATGGGCCAGCGCATCGACAACCGCTCGGCGCGCGAGATCGCCAAGCTGGGCGTGGGCCGCACGTTCCAGCACGTCCAGCTGCTGCCGGGCATGACCGTGCTGGAAAACGTGGCGCTGGGCGCGCACCTGCGCTCGGACGTTGGCGTGCTGGCCGGGGCCTTGCACTCGGACCGCGCCCGCGAGGCGCAGTTGCTGCACGAAGCCGCCCAGCAGATCAAGCGCGTGGGCCTGGGCGAATACCTGTATGAACAGGCGGGCAACCTGGCGCTGGGACAGCAGCGCATCCTGGAGATCGCGCGGGCCCTGGCCTCGGACCCGGTGCTGCTGCTGCTGGACGAACCCGCCGCCGGCCTGCGCTACAAGGAAAAACAAGACCTGGCGCGCGTGCTGGAGCAGCTGCGCGCGGAAGGCATGAGCATTCTGCTTGTCGAACACGATATGGATTTTGTGATGCGCCTGACCAACCACCTCGTGGTGATGGATTTCGGCACCAAGCTGGCCGAAGGCGTGCCGGCCGACGTGCAAAAGAACCCGGCGGTGCTGGAAGCCTATCTGGGCGGCATCGATGACGACCTGCCCGAAGCGGACCAGGCCAAGCCCGTGTCCGCAGGAGGCGTGTGATGAGCGCGACGCAACCTTCCGTTCTTGAAGTCACCAGCCTGTCGGCCCGCTACGGCAAGGTCGGCGCGCTGGCGGGCGCCACGCTCACCGTGCCCGCTGGCAGCATCGTGACGGTGATCGGCGCCAACGGCGCCGGCAAGTCCACCATGCTAAACGCCGTCATGGGCTCCTTGCCCCAGACCGGCCATTCGGCCGGCAAGGTGCAGTACGCCGGCGCCGACGTGTCGGGCTGGCCGGTGGAGCGCCGCGTGGCGGCCGGCATGTCGCTGGTGCCCGAGCGCCGCGAGCTGTTCGGGACCATGTCGGTGGAGGACAACCTGCTGCTGGGCGGATTCCGCCGCTACCGCGCCCGCGAAAGCGGCTGGCGCGACACCCTGAACGAAGTCTTCGACCTGTTCCCGCGCCTGCGCGAACGGCGCGCGCAGCAGGCAGGCACGCTGTCCGGCGGCGAACGCCAGATGCTGGCGGTCGGCCGCGCGCTCATGGCCAAGCCCACCTTGCTGATGCTCGACGAACCCAGCCTGGGTCTCGCCCCGCGCATCGTGCGCGAGATCTTCCACATCATCGCGCGCCTGCGCGAAACCGGCGTGGCGATCCTGCTGGTCGAGCAGAACGCCCGCGCGGCGCTGCAGGTGGCGGACTACGGCTACGTGCTGGAAACCGGCGAAGTCATCCTGCACGGCCCGGCGCGCGAACTGGCCGGCGACCCCAAGGTGATCGAAAGCTATCTGGGCCTGGGCAAGAGCGCCGAAGCGGCCTGACCGCGTCGCGCCCAACCCGCGAAAACGCCGGACGCCGCAAGGCGCCGGCGTTTTTCTTTGCCCTCCGCCGGGGCGCAGCCCTCATGCGCCGGCTTCGCAGGGGGCGGGCCGCCTCATGCCTGGGGCGTCCAGCGCAGTATCAGTTCCTGTCCCATCGCCGGATCCGAGGTGGAGGGCGCGCCGGTTTCGATGCGTCCGGCCAGCCGGCGCACGAAAGCGGGGTCGTCCCTGTCATGCACGCTGATGTCGTACCAGCCGCCCACGCGCGCCATGTCCCATGAAAGGATGACGGTTTCGCCCGGGGCCAGCGCGGCGCCGGCATCGCGGGGATGGCCGTAGGCATTGGCCGCGACGCGGCAGGCGCGGACCTGGGCGCCGGGGTTATGCACCGACAGCCGCAGCGGCGCGCCGGTCCCGTCGTAGGAGGCCGTCACTTCGAGCGGCGGCGCTGCGGGCCGGGCACTGCCCGCGCAGTGCCGGTGAAATCCGTTGGGTCCCAGCACCCACAGGTCGTAGCGTCCGCCGTCCGGCGTGTCCCAAGCGTCCTCCAGGCTCTTGCCGGCCTCCACCGTATAGCGGCGCGGGCCCGCTTCCAGATGCTGCCGGTCGTACACATGCAGCACCGCGCCGGCCGCGCCCGTGTTCTCGAAGCGCAGCACGACGCGGCGGCCTTCGACGCGGGCATGCGCGTGCAGCGCATAGGGCAGCGCGCGCGAGGGCCGGGTGCCGGCCTGCTGCCGCGCGAGCGCGGGCCGGATCGGCGCGGGCGGCGCGACGGTGCCCGGCAGCGCCGCGGCCTGGGCGGCGCGCTCGGCGGTGGCGGGCAGGCGGCGCAGGAGATCTTCGGGGTCCGGCGCGGCGAAATCGAAGACCGAGGTCAGGTCGCCGCATACCGCCCGGCGCCAGGGCGAGATATTGGGCTCCGCCACGCCAAAGCGCTGCTCCACGAAGCGCAGCACCGAGGTGTGGTCGAACACCTGGGAATTGACCCAGCCGCCCTTGGTCCAGGGAGACAGCACATACATGGGCACACGCGGGCCCAGCCCGTAGACGCCGTGCAGGTGCGCGGGCGTGTCGTCCTTTTCCACGCCCGCGAGACGCTCGTGGTATTCGCCCCGGGTGTCCGCCGTGGACGCGCCGGCCAGCCGGCCCGAGGCGTCGCGCGAGGGCGGGGCGGGCGGGGGCATGTGGTCGAAGAAGCCGTCGTTCTCGTCGAACATCAGCAGCAGCACCGTCTTGCTCCAAACCTCCGGGTTGGCGGTCAGGGCGTCCAGCACGCGGGCCGTGTAGTCCGCGCCCTGGGCGGGGCTGGACGGGCTCGGGTGCTCGGAGCCGGCCCTGGTGGCGCAGATCCACGACACCTGGGGCAGCGCGCCGTCCAGCACGTCCTGGCGCAGGAGGTCCAGGTCGCGGGTGGTCAGCGCCTTTTCCTTCAAGGCCGCCAGGGATCCAGGCAGGCCCAGGTAGGCGTCGCGATAGGCCTTGAACCCGGCGGTGGGATTGAGCGAATAGTTGTCCGCCATGTTCTGGTAGATGCGCCAGCTGATGCCGGCCTGCTCCAGCCGCTCGGGGTAGGTAGTCCAGGCATAGGCGCCGGCGGGATCGCCGCCGGTGAGCTTGTTGTAGACATTGCCCAGCCCGGGGCCGTTGCCGCGGCCCTCGCCGTCGTTCGTGCCCGTCCAGAGGAACAGGCGGTTCGGATTGGTGCCGCCGGTGAACGAGCAGTGGTAGGCGTCGCACACCGTGAACGCGCGCGCCATGGCGTACTGGAAGGGCATGTCGCTTTCCGTGAAGTACGCCATCGAATGGTTCTTCTTGGCGGCCGGCCAGTTGCCCATGCGGCCCGCGTCCCAGGCGTCCTGGGCATTGGACCAGGTGTGCGGCGTGCTGGCCACGCGCATGGTCTCGTAGGCTTCGCGCGTGTCCAGGCGATACGGCAGCACGGTGCGCGGGGCGCCGTCGCCGGGCTTGTCGTTGTACTGGGCCCAGACGGTGCGGCGCGGCGCATCCGGGCTGTCGGGCACCGGGATGGGGAAGCGGTCGCCAAAGCCGCGCACGCCCGCCAGGCCGCCGAAGTAGTGGTCGAACGAGCGGTTCTCCTGCATGAAGATCACGATATGCTCGACATCGCGGATCGTGCCAGTGCTGCGGTTGGCGGGAATCGCCAGGGCGCGGCGGATAGCCGCCGGAAACAGCGCCAGCGCGCTGCCGGCGCCGGCCAATGAGGCGCTGTTGCGGAGAAATTCGCGTCTGCTGGGCATGGGGTTCGCCTTGCGGTCCGAAGCCGGCAGCGTACGCGGCTTTTCTTTTATTTCGCTGACGGCCAGCGTCCGCCGAGCGCCCGGGTGGCCTCGGCCGCGGCATCCTGGGCCAGTTTGGCCATTTTCTTGACGGCGGCCGCGGAGAAGCGTTCCTTGGGGCCGGACAGGGAGATGGCGCCGCAGATGTCGCCGTCGGGCCCGAACACCGGGCTGGCGACGGCGGCGCAGTTGGGATCGCGTTCGCCCATGGACGTGAGCATGAGGCCCGCTTGCGCGGGCGCCTGGCCCTCTACCAGGTAGGCGGTGAGCAGCTTGCCCGCCGCGCCCTTGTCCAGCGGGAGGAGGTCGCCCACGCGGATGCGGTCCAGCGTGGAATGGTGCGAATCCACGCGCAGCACGCACACGCGCGACTCGGCATCGTGATAAACGTGGAACGACGCGCTTTCCGTGCCCTTGTCGACCAGCTGCTGCAGCAAGGGCAGGATGGTTTCCGTCAGGCGGTAGGTGGCTTCATAGGCGCGCCCCAGATGGTGGGCGTAAGGCCCCAGGGCGTAGCGCCCATCGGCGCGGCGCACCACCAGCGCCGCCTTTTCAAGCGACGCGATGAGCCGCAAGAGCGTGCTCTTGTAAAACCCCGTGGCTCGGGAAAGATCGGCAAGCGTGATGGGATCGGTGCGTTGCGCGACGGCCCCGACGATGGTCAGGGCGCGTTCGACGGCGGCGACGCCGTCGGTGGAATTATCCTGAGTAGGGGTACGACTCATTGGAATGATAGGGGTGATTAGGCGGTGGTTCCCGACTCCGGGTCGATCACCCGGCTGATGACCGGGAAGTAGCGGTTGCCATGGCCCTGGGCGAGCGCGGCGTCGAACCAGTGGTCAACGTTGCGGGCGCCCAGCGCCTCTACGCCGGTCTGTTCAGCCAGCGCCAGCGCGTAGCGCAGGTCTTTGCGGGCGTATTCCACAGGGAAGGCTTTTTCGGGAAAGTCTGCGGGCAGAATAGCCTTTAAGCCGTGGTTGCGCAACGCGAAGCTATCGGCGGAACCGCGTGTGAAGGTCTCCAGCAGAACCTGCGGATCGACGCCGGAACGGCGCGCGATGGCGCGGGCTTCCGACAGCGCCACGACGGTCTCGAACAGCACCATGTTGTTCAGGATCTTCACGACCTGGCCGCTGCCGACGGGGCCGCAGTAAGTGATCTCGTTGGCGAAGGTCGCGACCAGCGGCCTGACCCGCGCAAAGGTCGGTTCGTCGCCGCCGATCATGACGGACAGGGTGCCGGCCTCCGCGGCGGCGCGCGTGCGGGCGACGGGGGCGTCGATGAAGGTTGCGCCGCGGGCGGCGAATTCGCCGGCCAGTTCGCGCGTCACGTCCACCGGCGAGGTGCTCAGGTCGACGATGAGCTGGCCGCTGCGCGCATTCGCCAGCAGGCCGTCGGCGGCGCGGGCCAGCTGCGCGACGACCTCGCCGGACGGCAGCGACAGGAACACCACGTCGCATTCGCGCATGATCTGCGCCGCCGTCGCGGCTGCCACGCCATGCGGGGCCAGGCGCTGCAAGGGGGCGGGATCGTTGTCGCAGCCCAGCACGGGCAGTCCGCCCTTGGCGGCCAGGTTGCGGCAGATGGGTTCGCCCATGACGCCCAGGCCGATGAAGCCGGCTCGTTGAAATTCAGGCATGAGAATAGTCTCCGAAGAAAAAAGGGGTAGGCCGACGGTGCGGCCTTGAAGGGAAGGGGGCGCGGCGCGCGCGGGCTACATGCCGAAGTAGATGCCCTTGGATTGCTGGTACAGCCGCAGCCCGCTGACGCCTTTCTCGCGCCCGATTCCGCTTTGCTTGAAGCCGCCGAACGGCGTGGATATGGAAAGCTGCTTGTAGGTGTTGATCCACACGCTGCCCGCTTCCAGGCGCTTGGCCAGGCGCCAGGCGCGGCGGTAGTCGGCCGTCCAGATGCCGGAGGCCAGGCCATAGGCGCTGTCGTTGGCCTGGTCGACCAGGTCGTCCTCGTCCTCGAAGGCGAGCGCGCACAGTACGGGGCCGAAGATCTCCTCGCGCACCACGTGGGCATCGCGCGCCAATCCGCCCAGGATGGTGGGCCGGTAGAAGGCGCCCGCCGCCAATGCGGCCTCGTCGGGGCGTTGCCCGCCCAGCAGCACTTGCGCGCCGTCGCGTTTTGCCGACTCGACCATGGCTTCGATCTTCTCGCGATGGCCGAAGGACGCGATCGGGCCCATCTGCGCGCCCTCGGCGTCGGGCAGGTCCACCTTGAGGCGGCTGGCGCGCGCCACCAGTTTTTCGATGAAGGATTCGGCGATGCTGCGCTGGACATACAGCCGCGAGCCGGCAACGCAGGATTGCCCGCTGCCTTCGAAGATGCCGCCGATGACGCCCTCGATGGCCGCATCCTGGTCCGCGTCCGCGAACACGATGTGCGGCGACTTGCCGCCCAGCTCCAGCGCGACGGGCATCAGCTTTTCGGCCGCGGCATGCGCGATGGCGCGCCCGCTCGCGGTGCCGCCGGTGAACGACACCATGCGCACGTCCGGATGTTCGACCAGGCGGCGGCCCACGGTGGCTCCCAGGCCGGTGACCACGTTGAGGATGCCCGGAGGCAGGCCGGCTTCCAGCGCGATGCGGCCCAGCGCCAGGGCGGGCGACGAGGTGACCTCGGACGGCTTGAGGATCACGGCGTTGCCTGCCGCCAGCGCGGGCGCGACCTTCTGCGCCTCCATCGTCAGCGGCGAGTTCCACGGGGTGATCGCCACGACCACGCCATAGGGGTCGTAGTGCGTCATCGACAGATAGTTGCCGCGCGGCGGCGTGACTTCGGCGCCCAGCGTTTCGCAGACGCCGGCGTAGTAGCGGAAGGTGGCCGCGGCGCTGGCGACCTGGGCCTTGCATTCAGCCCAGACCTTGCCGTTCTCGATCATCTGCAGGCGCGCCAGCAACGGCGCGTTCTGCTCCATGCCGTCGGCGATGCGGCGCAGGATCGCGCCGCGCTGGTGCGGCAGCATGTCGCGCCAGGCGGCGCGGCGCTGGGCTTGCCAGGCGGCGTCGATGGCCTGGTCGACCTGCGCGTCGGACGCCGCGCTGATCAGGTGGTTGCAGGCGCCGGTGGCCGGATTGACGGACTGGAAGGCGGCGTCGCCTTGCGCGATCCATTCGCCGCCGATCAGCATGGATTTCAGGGTTTCCGAGGGTTCGGACATGAAGTTTTGTTCCTCTCTTGATGGGATTTCCCGGACCGGCCGCAGGCGCCCGGAACGCATTTATTCGTTGACAGTCTTGGTCCGAAAAAATATAAAATAGAATAAGCGTTCTGTCTACTGGAACGATAAGAATAAACAAACCGTCTATCGATGACAAGAGGAGACATCCCCATGCAAGGCAATTGGTTGCGCGCCCTGGCTTGTGCCACGGCGCTGTTCGCGGGAACGGCGCTTGCCGGTTCCTATCCTTCAAAACCCGTGTCCATGGTCGTGCCGTACCCGGCCGGCGGCGCGACCGACGTGGTGGCGCGCGCGGTCGCGGAAAAGCTCACGCAGTCGTGGGGGCAGACCGTCATCGTCGAGAACCGCGCCGGCGCGGGCACGACCATCGGCGCCAGCGCCGTGGCGCGCGCGCAGGGCGACGGCTACACGCTGTTCATGACCACGTCCGCCCACACGATCAGCGGCCATCTCTACACCAAGCTCAACTACGACCCGGTCAAGGACTTTGCGCCCATCACGCTGGTCACCAAGGTGCCGCTGGTGCTGGTGGTCAACCCGTCCATTCCCGCCAACACCCTGCAAGAGTTCCTGGCCTACCTCAAGCAGAACGGCGGATCGGTCAACTTCGCTTCCCCGGGCAACGGGACGGCGCAGCATCTGAGCGGCGAACTCTTCAAGATCGCGACGCAATCGGCCATCACGCATGTGCCGTACCGCGGCGACGCGCCGGCCTTCACGGATCTCGCGGGCGGGCAGGTGCAGATGATGCTGGCCACGATCACGTCGGCCCTGCCGCTGATCGAGTCCGGCAAGCTGCGCGCGCTGGCCGTGGCCAACGGCAAGCGGGTGCAGGCGCTGCGCAACGTGCCGACCTTTGCCGAAGCGGGCATGCCAGGCTTTGAGGCCGCGACGTGGTTCGGCCTGCTTGCGCCGGCGGCCATGCCGCAGGCCCAGGCGCAGCGCATCTACGAGGACGTGTCCAGGATCGTGGCCACGCCCGAAATGCAGGCGCGCATCGAAGGCCTGGGCGGAGAGGTGGTCAACAGCACGCCGCAGGCGTTCGCCGCCTTCATGTCGCAGGAACAGGAGAAGTGGGGCCAGGCCGTCAAGGCTTCGGGCACCGTAGCCGCGCAGTAACCACAACGCGTCCGTAGCTCCGCGCCGAAGCAGCGCGGGGCACGGATTCAGGCAATCACGGAGGAGACACATCATGACATTTTCGAAATGGCTGGCGGCAGGCGCGTTCGCTTTGTCCGCGGCGGCCCCCATGGCGGCAAGCGCCGCGGACTACCCCAGCGCCCCGGTCAAGTTCGTCGTGGGCTTCAGCCCCGGCAGCACGATCGACTCGGTGGCGCGCATCGTCGGCGAGGCCTTGTCCTCCCGCATGGGGCAATCGTTCGTCGTGGAAAACAAGACCGGCGCCAACGGCATGATCGCCGCGCGCGCAGTCGCCCAGGCCAAGCCGGACGGCTACACCATCCTGGTCAGCAATTCCAGCTCCATCACGGTCAACCCCTTGCTCTACAAGGATCTCCAGTACGACCCGCTGAAGGACTTCGAGCCCGTCTCCACGGTGGTGTCGGTGCCCTTCATCCTGACGATCAACGCGGAGAATCCGCGCGTGGCGGGCGTGACCGACGTCAAGTCCCTGGTGGAACTGGCCAAGCGCAATCCCAATACGGTCAGCTACGGTTCGGCCGGCAACGGCAACCTGATGCACCTGGCGGGCGCCCAGCTTGCCACCATGTCCAACGTGCAGATGCTGCATGTGCCGTACCGGGGCGCGGCGCCGATGGAAGCGGGACTGATGTCCAAGGAAGTGGACTTCGGCTTCGACACCCTGTCTGGCGTGCCGCTCATCAAGGCCGGCAAGCTCAAGGCGCTGGCGGTTTCCACCGCCGAGCGCTGGCATGACCTGCCCGACGTGCCCGCCGTGGCCGAGCTGGGCTATCCGGGCTTTGACATCTCCTTCTGGGTCGGCATCTTCGCGCCGGCGGGCACGCCGCCCGCGGTGGTGGACAGGCTGAACCGCGAGATCGCGGCGGTGGCCAAGGATCCGGTCGTGCGCGCGCGGCTGGCGGCGCAGGGCAATCCTTCCACGCAGTCGCCGCAGGCCTTCCGGCAGAAGATCGCCGACGAGCTCAAGCAGAACGATGCGCTCATCAAGCGCGCAAACATCAAGATCGATTGACCCGGCGGCAATCGCCGCATCGGCAATGGGCAGGGAGGAGCACAAGGTGTCCTGGGAAAAAGAACTGCAAGAACTGGCGCTGCGCAAGGAACTGGCGGCGCGCATGGGCGGCGAGGCGAAAGTGCGCCGGCACCGGGAAGGCGGCAAGCTGCCGGTGCGCGAGCGCATCGCGGGCATGGTCGACCCGGAATCGTTTCGCGAGGTGGGGGCGCTGACGGGCAGCGCGGAATATGACGCCGAAGGCCGGTTGACGGACCTTACGCCGTCCAACCTGCTGATCGGCCGCGCCAAGGTGGAAGGGCGGCCGGTCGTCGTCGCCGCCGACGATTTCACGGTGCGCGGCGGCGCCAACGACGGCGCGGTCGGCGACAAGCTGGTCGAGGCCGAACGCATGGCGCAGGACCTGCGCCTGCCGCTGCTGCGGCTGGTCGACGGCACGGGAGGCGGCGGCTCCGTGCGCAACATCGAGATCAAGGGCCACACCCTGTTGCCCAAGCTGCGCATGTGGCCGCTGATGGCGCAGAACCTGGCCACCGTGCCCGTCGTGTCCCTGGCGCTGGGATCGGTGGCGGGCCTGGGCGCGGCGCGCGTGGCGGCCAGCCATTACGCCGTGATGGTGCGCGAGACCTCGCAGCTCTTCATCGCGGGCCCCCCGGTCGTGGCCCGTATCGGCCAGAAGCTGGAGAAGAACGAACTGGGCGGCAGCGACATCCACACCCGCAATGGCGTGGTGGACGACGAGGCCGACTCGGAAGCGGCCGCCTTCGCCATGGCGCGGCGCTTCCTGTCGTACCTGCCGCGTTCCGTGCATGAACTGCCGCCGCGCGCGGACGGCCCCGGCCGCGCCGCCGCCGGACAGGACTGGCTGCGGGGCGCCATCCCCGCCGACACGCGCGCCGTGTACAAGATGCGGCCCATCGTCGAGGCGCTGATGGACGAGGGATCGTTCATGGAGATCGGCAAGCGCTGGGGCCGCGCGGTGATCACGGGCCTGGCCCGCATCGACGGCTGGCCGGTGGCGGTGTTCGCCAGCGACCCCTATCACTACGGCGGCGGCTGGGACGGCCCCGCCGCCGAAAAGTTCACCCGCCTGCTGGACCTGGCCGAGACCTTCCACCTGCCGGTGGTGAACCTGGTGGACGTGCCGGGCTTCCAGATCGGTCTGAACGCCGAGAAGGCCGGCGCCATGCGTTACGGCGTGCGCGCGCTGACGGCGGTGGCGCAGTCCACCGTGCCCTGGTGCTCGATCATTGTGCGCAAGGCCTTCGGCGTGGCGGCGGGCGGCCACCAGAGCGCGGGCCGCTTCAATTTCCGCTATGCCTGGCCCTCGGCCCAATGGGGCTCGCTGCCCGTGGAGGGCGGGCTGGAAGTCGCCTACAAGGCCGAGATCGAAGCCGCCGCCGACCCCGAGGCCAAGATGCGCGAAATCGAGGCGCGGGTGCGCGGCCTGACCTCGCCGTTCCGCAGCGCCGAAGCCTTCGTCGTGGAAGACATCATCGATCCCGCCACCACCCGGACCGTGCTGGAAGAGTTCGTGGAACTGGCGGCGCCCTTGCGCGAAGCCGGTCCGCGCGCCTTCGGCTACCGGCCGTGACGCCCCGCCTGGAGCACAACATGAAACGAGTCATCGTGGCCAATCGGGGCGCCGTCGCCCGCCGCGTCATCCGCGCGCTGCGCGCGCTCGGCATGGAGTCCGTCGCCGTCTATTCCGAGGCCGACCGCGACCTGCCTCATCTGCGCGAAGCGAACCTGGCGGTTCCGATCGGGCCCGCGCCCGCCGCGCAAAGCTACCTGAACCGCGAAACGCTGCTGCGCGTGGCGCGGGAGTCCGGCGCGGATGCGCTGCATCCCGGCTATGGATTCCTGTCCGAGAACGCGGATTTTGCCGAGGCCGTGGAACAGGCGGGCATGATCTTCGTGGGCCCGTCGCCGCGCTGGATCCGCATGCTGGGGCACAAGACCCAGGCGCGCGACGCGATGCGGGCGCTGGGCATGCCGATGGCGCCGAGCAGCGCGGTGCTGGACGGCGGCCTGGATGCCGTGCGCCGGGCCGCGCAGGACCTGGGCTATCCCGTGCTGATCAAGCCGGCGTCCGGAGGCGGCGGGATCGGCATGATCCCCATGAACGGCCCGCAGGATGTCGAGGCGCAGTGGGGACGGGCGCGGCTCATCGCCGAGCGCAGCTTCGGCGGGTCCGACCTGTATCTGGAAAAGCTGCTTTGCAACCCGCGGCATGTCGAATTCCAGTTCCTGGCGGACCGGCACGGGCAGCTGCGCTGCCTGTATGAACGCGATTGCTCGACCCAGCGGCGGCACCAGAAGGTGCTTGAAGAGGCGCCCGCGCCCGGCCTCGCACGCGCCGCGCTGCAGGACATGGCCGCCCGGCTGGAAGGCATGCTGTCGGGACTGGGATACGACGTGATCGGCACCGTCGAGATGCTCTACACGCCCGAATCCGGTTTCTCCTTTCTGGAAATCAATACCCGCCTGCAGGTCGAGCATGCGGTGACGGAAGCGGTGACCGGCGTCGACCTGGTGGCCGCGCAGCTCAGGCTGGCGGCCGGCGAGCGGATGGAGGCGGTGCTGCGCGAGGTCCCGCCCTTGAGCGGGCATGCGCTGGAGGCCCGCGTCTACGCCGAGGACCCGGTGCGCTTTCTGCCGTCGCCCGGCTTGCTTCGGGTATTTGCGCCGCCCGCGCTGCCGGGCGTGCGCATCGAGACGGGCTACGCAGAGGGCTGCCGGGTGTCCAGCCACTACGACCCGATGCTGGCCAAGGTGATCGCGCACGCGGCGACGCGCGAGCAGGCGCTGGACCTGCTGAAGGCCGCCCTGGCGCAGTTCCGCGTCGAGGGCGTCAAGACCAATATTCCTTTCATCCAGCGGGTGCTGGACGACCCGGACTTCCGCGCCGGCCGGGTGTGCACCGGCATGGTCGGCCGCATTCTGGAAGCCGCGCCAGTTGCGGCGCAAGCCGCGTGAGCACGCGAATGGTTCCAACCGAATAATCCCAGGAGAAGACAATGTTCAAAGTGGAAACGCCCGTGGTGGGCCGTGTGGTCGCCGTAACTGTTCGCCCGGGCCAGCGCGTCGAGGCCGGCGACAGCGTGGTCAAGGTCGAATCGATGAAGATGGAGATTCCGGTGGAGGCCGAGCGCGCGGGCATCGTCGCGCGCGTGCTGGTCGGGGAAGGCGACGAGGTGGACGAAGGCCAGATCGTGGTCGAACTGGAGTGAGGCGGCCATGCTGATCCATACGGAACGGATGGAGTCGGGCCGCGTCGCGCTGGTGCAACTGCGCAATCCACCGGTCAACAGCCTGAGCGCGGCGCTGCGCGCGGAACTGCATGCGGCGCTCGAGGCCGCCCTGGCGGACGGCGAGGTGCGCGCGCTGGTGCTGGCGGGCGACGGCGGCTTTTTCTGCTGCGGCGCCGAGATCCGCGAGTTCAACACGCCGATGTCCACGCGCGAACCGACGCTGCGCTCGGTCATCGCGCTGATCGAAGGGGCGTCCAAGCCCGTGGTCGCGGCGATCCATGGCGCGGCGCTGGGAGGTGGCCTGGAGCTGGCGCTGGGCTGTCACTACCGCGTGGCGCTGGAAGGCGCGTCGCTGGGCCTGCCCGAAGTGAAGCTGGGCGTGCTGCCCGGGGCGGGCGGCACGCAGCGGCTGCCGCGGATCGTCGGCGTCGAGCGGGCGCTGAAGATGATTGCGGAGGGCGACGCCATCGGCGCCGCGGCCGCCGCGGACTGGGGGCTGGTCGACGAGGTGTATGCCGACGGGCTGCTGCAACAGGCCGCCGCGTACGCGCTGGCCGTCGCCGACGCGCCGCTGGCCGGCCGCAACGTCGGTGCGCGGCGGGTGGAGGCGCCGGCGGACGCGGGCGTGTATGACCGCGCCCGGGAGCAGGCGGCCCGTCGCTATCGCGGCTGCGTGGCGCCCTTGGCTTGCGTGGCCTGCGTGGAGCATGCCGTCGGCGCGACGCTCCAGGACGGGCTGGCTTTTGAGCGCGAGCGCTTCCTGGAACTGGTCAATGGCAGCCAGTCCAAGGCGCAGCGCCATCTGTTCTTTGCAGAGCGCGCCGCGGTCAAGCTGCCGCAGGAATGGAAGGCCGCGGACGTGATCGCCACGGTGGGCGTGGTGGGCGCGGGCACGATGGGCGGCGGCATTGCGATGAGCCTGGCCAACGCCGGACTCGACGTGGTGCTGGTCGAACGCGACGCGCAGGCGCTGGAGCGCGGCTGGTCGGCGATCCGCAAGCATTACGCCGCGACGGCGGCCAAGGGCAAGCTGTCCGCGGCGCAAGTGGAAGAGCGCCTGGCGCGGATCCGCACCAGCCTGGAACTGGGCAGCCTGCGCGACGCCGATCTGGTGATCGAGGCGGCCTTCGAGGACATGGACGTCAAGCGCCAGATCTTCACGGCGCTGGACGAGGCCTGCAAGCCCGGGGCCATTCTTGCCTCGAACACGTCGCGGCTGGACATCGACGAGATCGCCGGGTTCACGCGCCGGCCTGCCCGGGTGCTGGGGATGCACTTCTTCAGCCCGGCCCACGTCATGCGGCTGCTGGAGGTGGTGCAAGGCCGCGAGACGGACGGCGGCGTGGTCGCCGCGGTGTTCCGGCTGGCGCGCAGGATGGGCAAGCTGCCGGTGCTGGTGGGGGTGTGCGACGGATTCGTCGGCAACCGCATGGTCAGCCCCTACACGCGCGAGGCGCATTTCCTGCTGGAGGAAGGGGCGTCGCCGTCGCAGGTGGATGGCGCCTTGCAGCGCTTCGGGCTGGCCATGGGACCGCTGCGCATGGCGGACATGGCCGGGCTGGACATCAGCTGGGCGTTCCGCAAGCGCATGGCGCCCACCAGGCCTGCCCACCTGCGCTATTCGCGCGTGGCGGACAGCCTGTGCGAACAGGGGCGCTTCGGCCAGAAAACGGGCAGCGGCTTTTACCGCTACGAGGCGGGCAGCCGGGAACCGCTGGAAGATCCAGAGGTGCTGGCGCTGATCGAGGCTTGCGCCCGGCGCGACGGCATCGCGCGGCGGGCCATCTCCGACGAGGAGATCGTGCAGCGCACGATGTATGCCCTGGTCAACGAGGGCGCCCGCATCCTGGATGAGGGGATCGCCCGCCGCGCCTCCGATATCGACGTGATCTACGTCAATGGCTACGGATTCCCGGCGCACAAGGGAGGGCCGCTGTTCCATGCCGATCAGCAGGGGCTGCCGGCGGTCCTGGCCACGATCCGGCGCTTTCATGCGGAACACGGCGAGCTCTGGCGGCCGGCGCCGCTGCTGGAACGGCTGGCGGCAACGGGACAGTCCTTCGCGGACTTGTGAGGGGACGGGCGCCATGCATCGGGCGCGGCGCCCGGACAGAAGAACAGGAGACATCCATGCAGACAGAAACCGCCGGCGCCTCGATGCGCGGGCCGCAAGAACAGTATTTCTCCGCCCTGGCCGAGGGGCGCTTCCAGATCCAGCGCTGCGCGGGCTGCGGCGCGCACCAGTTCTTTCCCCGCGTGCTGTGCATGCACTGCGGCGCGACGGACCTGGCGTGGACCGAGCCGGTCGGCGCCGGCACCGTCTACTCCTTCAGCATCGTGCGGCGCAAGCCGGAGGCGGGCGGCGACTACAACGTGGCGCTCATCGACCTGGACGAGGGCGTGCGCATGATGAGCCGGGTAGACGGCGTCGCGCCGGAACGCCTGCGGATCGGCATGCCGGTCAAGGCGCGGGTGCTGCGTGACGAGGGCCAGGCCCTGGTGGTGTTCGTTTCCGCGGAGGCAGCATGATGTCGCTGGAATCGTTGCGCGGACAGGTCGCCATCGTCGGGGTGGGGCATGCCGGCCTGGGCGAAGCCCACGGCTACACCGAAATGGAAGTGCTGGCCCAGGCCGCGTCGCGGGCGGTGGCCGACGCCGGCCTGTCCATGCGGGATATCGACGGGCTGGCGACGTGCAGCTCTTCGGCCACGATGTGGAGCATGCCGGCCGCCGAATACCTGGGCTTGCGGCCCCGCTACATCGAAGCCACGATGCTGGGCGGATCGAGCTTTGTCTCGCACCTGCTGCCCTCGGTGATGGCGCTGGTCTCCGGCCAGTGCAACGCCGTGCTGGTCTGCTACGGCAGCACCCAGAAGACAGCCGCGTTCGGCCGCAAGGAAGGCGTCAAGGCGCGCACCCTGCTGGACCCGCAACCTTTCGAGCACCCGTATTCCCCCTTGCAGCCGGTCACGTCCTACGCGATGGCCGCCGCCCGCCACATGCACCAGTACGGCACGACGCGGGAGCAGCTGGCCGAGGTGGCCGTGGCCGCCAGGGCCTGGGCCAGGCTCAATCCCAAGGCCGCGATGCGCGATCCCCTGTCGATCGCCGACGTGCTGGGATCGCGGCCCGTGTCCGACCCCCTGACCGTGCGCGACTGCTGTCTGGTGAGCGACGGCGGGGGCGCCTACGTGATGGTGCGCGCGGACCGCGCCCGCCACCTCAGGCAGGCGCCGGTGTATGTGCTGGGCAGCGCCACCGCGGTGTGGAACCGGCAGATTTCGTCCATGGAGGACCTGACGGTCACGGCGGCGGCCGAATCGGGCAAGCGCGCGCTGGCGATGGCGGGGCTGAACGTGGGCGACGTGGACGTGGCCGAGCTCTATGACGCCTTCACGATCAATACCCTGCTCTTCCTGGAGGACCTGGGATTCTGCAAGAAAGGCGAGGGCGGCGCCTTCGTGCAGGGCGGCGGCATCGCGCCGGGCGGCCGGCTGCCGGTGAACACGAACGGGGGCGGCCTGTCCTGCGTGCACCCGGGCATGTACGGCATTTTCCTGGTGACCGAAGCCGTGCGCCAGCTGCGGGCGCAGGCGGGAGAGCGTCAGGTGCAGGGCGCCGACATCGCGCTGGTGCACGGCAACGGCGGCACCTTGTCCAGCCAGTCCACCGCCATCCTGGGCGGCCCGTCCACGCGTTGAGCGGCCAGTTTCCGCATCCTCGGAGAGAAATTCCATGCTGGACAAGACAGTCGATTCATTGGCGGCCGCGGTGGCGGGCGTGCAGGACGGGGCGGTCATCCTGATCGGCGGCTTCGGCGCCTCGGGCGTGCCCACCGAGCTGGTATGCGCGTTGCTGGAACAGGGCGCGCGCGAGCTCACCATCGTCAACAACAACGCCGGCAACGGCAAGCGCGGCTTGAGCGAGCTGGTGGAGGCCGGGCGGGTGCGCAAGATGATCTGCTCCTTTGCGCGCTCGTCGGACCGCAAGAACCCGAATGCCGCGGCCTTCGCGGACGCGTACCGCGCGGGGAAAGTGGAGCTGGAGTGCGTGCCGCAAGGCACCATGGCCGAGCGCATGCGCGCCGCGGGCGCCGGCCTGGGCCCGTTCTTCACGCCCACCGCCTATGGCACGCCGCTGGCCCGAGGCAAGGAGACCCGTGTGATAGACGGCGTGGGCTACGTGCTGGAGTCGCCGCTCAAGGGCGACTTCGCCTTCGTCAAGGCGCTCACGGCGGACCGTTGGGGCAATTTGGTTTATCGCTACGCCGGCCGCAACTTCGCGCCGGTCATGTGCATGGCCGCCGCCACGACCGTGGCGCAGGCGGAAGAGATCGTGGACCTGGGCGCAATCCCGCCCGAACACGTCATGACGCCCGGAATTTTCGTCAAGCGGGTGGTGAAGACAGGAGGCGCTCATGGCGCATGAAAAGCTAAGCCGGCAGCAGATCGCGCGCCTGGTGGCCGCGGACATCCCGGACGGGGCCTACGTCAACCTGGGCATCGGCATTCCGACGCTGGTGTCGGCCTTCCTGCCGCCCGGCCGCGACGTGATCCTGCATACCGAGAACGGCATCGTCGGCATGGGGCCGGGCGACCCGGGCGCGCCGCTGGACCTGGACCTGATCAATGCCAGCAAGGAGCCGGTGACCCTGCTGCCAGGCGCGTCCATCACGGATCACGTGGTGTCGTTCGCCATGATGCGCGGCGGCCACCTGGACCTGACCGTGCTGGGCGCGTTCCAGGTGTCCGGGCGCGGCGACCTGGCCAATTGGGATACCGGCGCGCCGGGGACGATTCCGGCCGTCGGGGGCGCCATGGATCTGGTGGCCGGCGCCCGGCAGGTCTATATCACGATGGAGCATGTCACGAAGGACGGGCAGCCCAAGATCGTCCGCGAATGCACCTATCCCCTGACCGGCGCCGGCGTGGTCGACCGGATCTATTCCGATCTGGCGGTCATCGACGTATTGCCCGACGCCATGCTGGTGAGGGCGGTGGTGGCGGGGCTGAGCTTCGAGGCCCTGCAGGCGCTGACGGACTGCCCGCTGACGCAGGCTGGCGATTGCCGGGTGCTGGCGCCGCAATAGCCCGCGGTTGCCGTACTTTCCCCGTGTTGACACGGGGAGTTTTCGATCCTTAGAATGTTCTTACAGAAAGAATAAGCGTTCTGTTTATAAGAACGCAAAAAAAGGGAAGAGACAATGGAAACCCAAGCCATGCCAGCGCAAGACGCTCGCGGCGCGCAGCTCGCGCATCGGTTCCGCCGCCGCGCCTTGTCGTTCTCGCGGCCCCGCCAGGTCGACATGGACCTGCTGCTGCGGTTCGGCGCCCATCCCGTGCTGGTCCGCATCCGGGATGGCCGGGTCGCCGCCGCCGACGTTCCGTCCGCGCCGCTGCCGTCCTGCGACGTGTCGCTGCGCGCGTCCGAAGACGCCTGGTCGCGCTTCTGGCAAGCCGTGCCGGATGCGGGTTGGCATGACATCTTCGCGCTCAGCAAGCGCGGCGAACTGGCCATCGAGGGCAACCTCCAGCCGCTCATGGCCCATCTGCAGTTCGTCAAGGATTTGCTGGCGACGGGCCGGGAGGGCCAGGCATGAGCGCCGCGCTGGAACCCATCGTCGGACGCTACGTGTCGTTCGACATCGCGGGCAAGTCCTGCCGCGTCTACTTCGAGGAAGCGGGCGAGGGCATCCCCCTGGTTTGCCTGCATACCGCCGGCGCCGACAGCCGCCAGTACCGCCACATGATGTGCGACCCGGCGATCACGTCGCGCTACCGCGTCATCGCGTTCGACATGCCGTGGCACGGCAAGTCCTATCCGCCGGAAGGTTGGCAGGACGAGGAATACCGGCTGTCCACCGGGCTGTACGTCGAAACCGTGACGGCGTTCTGCGATGCGCTGGCGCTGGAGCGTCCGGCGCTGATCGGCTGCTCCATCGGCGGGCGCATCGTGCTGCAGCTGGCGCATCAGCATTCCGAGCGCTTTCGCGCCCTGATCGGCGTCGAGGCCGCCGACTTCCAGGAGCCCTGGTACGACACCTCCTGGCTGCATCGCGGCGACGTCCACGGCGGCGAGGTCTGCGCCGCGCTGGTCTCGGGGCTGGTCGCGCCGCAGTCGCCCGCCGCCTACCGCCACGAAACGCTGTGGCAGTACATGCAGGGCGGCCCGGGCGTCTTCCGCGGCGACTTGTACTTCTACCGGGTGGACAGCGACCTGCGGGGCCGGCTGGACGGCATCCGCACCGACCGCTGCCCGCTCTATCTGCTGACGGGGGAATACGACTTCTCCTGCACGCCCGAAGACACTTTGCGCACCGCGGCCGGCATTCCCGGCGCGCAGGTGACCGTCATGCGCGAGTTGGGACATTTCCCGATGAGCGAAAACCCGCAGCAGTTCCGGGGCTACGTGCTGCCGGTGCTGGACGCCATCGCCCGCCTGTAGAGCCGGCATTACCGACGGGCAGCCACTGCCCGCGTTCCCTCAGGAGACATCATGCGTTATCCGATCATTCTGGCCGGCCTCGTGGCCCTGGCCGCAGTTCCCGCCGCAAAGGCGCAAGAGACGCTGAAGCTGGGCGCCCTGGTTACGCTGTCCGGCGCGGGCGCCGCATGGGGGCAGGGCATGAAGAACGCCGCCGAGGTCGCCGCCGACCAGGTGAACGAGGCCGGCGGGCTGGAGGTGGGCGGCAGGAAGTACCGGGTGCAGGTCGTGGCCTATGACGACAAGTACCAGGCCAACGAGGCCGTCACCGTGGCCAACCGCCTGGTGTTCGAGGACAAGGTGCGCTACGTGATCGGGCCGGTCGGGTCGGCGCCGGTGCTGGCCATCCAGCCCATGACCGAAAAGAACAAGGTGATCCTGCTGACCCTGGGCTTTACCGCCAAGGCGCTGGCCGCCGACAAGCCCTATACCTTCCGCCCGAACGTCACGACCGCCGAGGTCTCGCAGCCGCAGATCGACTGGCTGGTCAAGTCGCAGGGGCTGCGCAAGGTCGGCGCGCTGTTTCCCAACGACGAGACCGGGCAGCAGATCGCGCTGGACCTGGAGGGCGCGTACAAGAAGGCGGGAGCGGCCCTGGCCGCCAAGGAATTCTTCGAGCGCGACCGCGTCGACTTCGTGCCCATGCTGACCCGGATGATGGCGCGCGGCATCGACGCCATCGAGCTGGACGGCAACTCTCCCACCACCGCCGGGCTGATCGTCAAGCAGGCGCGCGAGCTGGGGTTCGAGGGGCGCATCGTGCGCACCGGCGGGCCGGCCACGCAGGAGATCGTCAACGTCGCCGGCAAGCAGGCCGCCGAAGGCATGCTGGTCCACACCCCGATCGATCCCGAACTGCCCGCCACCCAGGCCTACGCCGCGCGCTATGCCGCGAAGTACAAGCATCCGATGAACGGCTTCAGCCCGGCCTTCTACGACGGCACCAACATGCTGTTCGAAGCCATGCGCCGGGCAGGCACCGTGGACGACACGGACCGCGTGCGCGCCGAGATGGAAAAGCTCGACGGCTTCGACGGATCGCTGGGCAAGCTGAGTTGGACGGGCCAGGCCATGTACGGCATCAATCACCAGCTGAACGCGCCGTTCTACGTCGCCGAGGTCAAGGACGGCCGCGAAGTGATCCGGGCGCGCTGCACCGTCGAGGGATGCCGCTAGCGCGGCGGGAGAACCGACGTGGATTGGAGCATTCTGCTGGCGCAGGCCACGATCAACGGCTTGATCGTGGGACTGCTGTACCTGCTCATGGCCGTGGGCTTCACGCTGGTGTTCGGCGTGATGCGAATGGTGAACTTCGCCCATGGCGAGTTCTACATGCTGGGCGCCTTCGGCGCGTACTACCTGACGGCGCAGGCGGGCTTTTCGTTCCTGCCCGCCGTGGCGCTGACCTTCGCGCTGGCGGTGGCGGGCGGCGCGGTGCTGGAATGGGGCGTGCTCAAGCCGTTTCGCCGCGACGAGCTGAACGGCATGATCGCCACCATCGGACTGGCGATGATCCTGCAAAACCTGGCGCTGATGTTCTTCGGGCCGGATCCGCTGTCCATGCCCGCCGTCGCCCAGGGCACGGCGCGCATGGGCAAGCTGGTGGTGCCGCTCTCGCGCGTCTATGTGGTGGCGTTCGCGCTGCTTGCGCTGGCGCTGCTGTATGGCTTCCTGCGCTATTCGCGCCCCGGGCGGGCGCTGCGCGCCGTGGTGGAGGACTTCGAGATCGCCGCCATCCAGGGCATCCGCTCGCGCATCTATTACCCGCTGGGCTTTGGCCTGGGCGTGGGGCTGGCCGCGGTGGCCGGCGCGCTGATGGCGCCCCTGTTCTCGGTGTCGCCGTTCGTGGGCGCCACGCCGCTGCTCAAGGCGTTTATCGTGGTGATCCTGGGCGGGCTGGGCAGCATACCCGGCGCAGCGGTCGCGGGCCTGGCGCTGGGGCTGGCCGAGAGCTACGGCAGCCTGATGTTCGAAAGCAGCACGGCGGACATGCTGATCTTCGCCATCGTGATCGTGATGCTGGTCGTGCGGCCCAAGGGGCTGCTGGGCCGGGGGGAGGCATAAGCCATGACCGTACTTTCGCTTGAAGCCCGCGTTGCGCGGCCCGCGCCGCTGCGCTGGCTGTTGTGGGCCGCCCTGGCCGCGGCCGCGGCGACGCCCTGGTTCGCCGGGCCGTTCGTCCAGCATCTGGCGGTGCTGACCTGCCTGAACGTGCTGATCGTCAACGGGCTGGCGCTGATCGCGCGCTGCGGGCAGCTCTCCCTGGGGCATGCCGCCTTTGTCGCCGTGGGCGCCTATGGTTCGGTGCTGACAGCCCGCTACCTGGGCTGGAGCTTCCTGCCCGCCACGCTGGCCGGCATCGCGCTGACGGCCGGCGTCGCGCTTGCGCTGGGCGCGATCATCCTGCGGCTGAAGGGCGTGTACTTCGTCCTGGTCACGTTCGCGTTCGGGGAGCTGGTGCGCCTCATCCTGCTGGACGGGGCGTCCTGGTCGGGCGGCGCCAACGGCGTGGCCGGCATCCCGCCGGCTGCCCTGGCGGGGATGGCGTTCGACTCGCGCGCCAGCTTCTACGGCCTGGCGCTGTGCGTGGCGCTGGGCTCCGTGGCGCTGCTGGGCGCGGTGGCGCGGCGGCCGTTCGGCCACGCCATCGATGCCGTGGCCGAAAACCCGGCGCTGGCGGAGTCCACCGGCCTGAGCGTGCGCCGCATCCAGCTCTGCGCCTTCGTGGCCGGCTGCGCGCTGGCCGCGGCGGGCGGCGCCCTGCAGGCGCGCTATGTCGGCTACGTCTCGCCGGAGTCGTTCAACGCCAGCATCTCCATCGGCTTCATCATCATGCTGGTCATCGGCGGCCGCCGATCGGTGTGGGGCGGCCTCATCGGCGCCATGGTGCTGACGCCCTTGCCCGAACTGTTCCGCGGGGCGGTGCAGACGCAGCACATCTTCTATGGCGCGGCGCTGATCCTGATCTTGCGTTTTCTGCCGGCGGGCCTCGCCGGCTTGCCGGGGCCGTGGCAGGCGCGCCGGAAAAAGGAGTCCCAATGAACCAGCCTTTGTTGCAGGTGCAGGGCCTGTCGCGCAGCTTCGGCGGCCTGGCGGCCTTGCGCGGCCTGAGCTTTTCCGTCGCCCAAGGCGAAATCGTGGGCCTGATCGGGCCAAACGGCGCGGGCAAGACGACGGCGTTCAACGTCATCAGCGGCGCCATGCCGCCCAGCGCGGGCGCCGTCCGCTTCGACGGGCACGATATTTCTGGCGGACCGCCCAGCCGCGTGGTCGTGCTGGGGCTGGCGCGCACGTTCCAGTCCACCTCCACCTACCCCGACGTCACCGTCGCCGAGAACATCCGCCGCGGCATGCTGTCGCGGGCGCGGCATTCCTGGCTGCGCCGGCTGGCGGGACGCAGCCAGGACCTGCTCTCGGCGTCCCAGATCGCGCAGGAAGTCGACCGCCTGCTAACCCTGCTGGATCTGCAGGCCTGGCGCGACGCGCCCGCGGGGTCGCTGGCCTACGGCCTGCAGAAGAAGCTGGGGATCGCCGTCGCGCTGGCATGCCGTCCGCGCATGCTGCTGCTGGACGAGCCGGCAGCCGGCCTGAACCACGAGGAATGCAATGAACTGGGCCGCCTGCTGCGCCGCCTGCAGTCGGAAGAGGGGCTGACGATGCTGCTGGTCGAGCATCACATGGCGCTGGTCATGGAGCTTTGCCATCGCATCGTGGTGCTGGTCCAGGGCGAGAAGATCGCCGAGGGCGCGCCGCAGGCCATCCGCGACAACCCCGCCGTCATCGAAGCCTATCTGGGAGCGCCCGACTATGCCCATGCTTGAAGTCCAGGACCTGAACGTGCGCTACGGGCAGCTGGAGGCGGTGCGCGGCGTCAGCTTCCATGTCGAGCAGGGGCAGATCGTCGCGCTGGTCGGCTCGAACGGCGCCGGCAAGAGTTCGACGCTGAAGGCGCTGATCGGGCTGGCGCCCGTGGCGGGAGGACGCATCCTGTTCGAGGGACGCGATCTCGCCCGGCTGGCGGCGGCCGCCCGCGTGTCGGCCGGACTGGCCCTGTCGCCCGAAGGGCGGCGGCTGTTCGGCCGCATGACCGTGCTGGACAACCTGATGGCGGGCGCGCACTCGGTCAGGCCGCGCGCCGGCATCCGCGCCCGCCTGGACGAGATCTACGCGCTGTTTCCCCGCGTGCGGGAGCGGCGCGCGCAGCTGGCCGGCTCCCTGTCCGGCGGAGAGCAGCAGATGGTGGCCATCGGACGTGCAATGATGGCGCAGCCTCGCCTGCTGATGCTGGACGAGCCGTCGCTGGGCATCGCGCCCAAGATCGTGGCCGAGATCGCGGGCGCCATCGAGCGCATCAACCGCGAAAGCGGCATCTCCATCGTGCTGGTGGAGCAGAACGCCCGGCTGGCGCTGCGCCTGGCGCATCAGGCGTACGCGTTCGAGCACGGCGAGGTGGTGCGCAGCGGCAAGGGCGCGGAACTGCTGGCCGATCCGTTTGTCCAGAAGGCCTATCTAGGAGTCTGAAGTGAGCCCCGCGATGCAGAGCGTCCCTCCCGAATACGAGATCTACGCTGTCCGCTACGCCCGGATGCCGCGCCAGCGGCGCGACAACTTCCTGGGCGGCGATCCGCACGACGGCGACATGCCCATGGATTTCTTCGTGTGGCTGGTGCGCGGCGCCGGCCGTGTCGTGCTGGTGGACACCGGCTTTAACGCCGACACGGCGCGCAAGCGCCGCCGCGAACTGATCCATTGCCCGATCGGGGCGCTGGCGGCGCTGGGCGTGCAGCCCGAAGACGTGCAGCATGTGGTGCTCACCCATCTGCACTACGACCACGCAGGCAATCTGGACCGCCTGCCGCGGGCCCGCTTCCACGTGCAGGACGACGAGATGGACTACGCCACCGGCCGCTGCATGTGTTTCGAGCCCTTGAGGCATGCGTATGCGGTGGAGGACGTGGTCGCCCTGGTCAGGCGGGTGTATGAAGACCGGGTAGTGTTCCATGACGGCGATGGGGAGCTGCTGCCGGGCATCGAACTGCTCAAGATCGGCGGCCACACGAAAGGCCTGCAGGCGCTGCGGGTGCATACCGCGCGCGGCTGGGTGGTGCTGGCGTCGGATGCCAGCCACTACTACGAGAACATGGCGCAAGGACGGCCGTTCCCTATCGTCTACAACACCGCCCAGATGCTGTCGGGCTACGCCAGGCTCTACGGCGCGGCGCAGTCCGAACAGCATGTGGTGCCGGGCCATGATCCGGCGGTGCTGGAGCGCTATCCCCGCTGGGAGGGCTCCCCGCATGTGGCGATGCTGCATTTGCCGCCGCGAGAGGATTGATCCGCGCGGGGCTGTCAGCGGCGGCCGGCGGTTTCCGCGTAGTCCATGTACAGCTTGTGGGCGCGGCGGGCGAGCGGGCCGTATTCCAGGGCGCGCGATTCCACGCGGTTCACATGGACCACCTTGCCGTAGTTGCCGGACGAGAACACCTCGTCGGCTTCCTCGACGTCGGCGCGGGTCAGGCTGCGCTCCTGCACGTCGACGCCGTCGGCCTTGAGCAGGGCCAGCACGCGGCGGCGGGTGATGCCGTTCAGGAAGGTGCCGTTGTCCACGGGCGTGTAGACCACGCCGTTCTTGGCCAGCCAGAGGTTGCTGGTGGCGAACTCGGCGATGTTGCCCGCGCCGTCCAGCATGATGGCGTTGTCGAAGCCTTTTTCGGCGGCTTCGCGGATGGCGCGCTGGCCGTTGGGATAGAGGCAGGAGGCCTTGGCGTCGGTGGGCGCCATGTTCGGCCATGACCGCGCAAAGCTGGAGAAGCACGCCGAAAAGCCCTGGTCGCCGGGCATCGGCACCTTGAACACGTGCAGCACGAACTGCGTCTTGTCGGCGTCGGGCAGCAGGAAGCCGTCGGCGCAGAAGAACATGGGCTTGATGTACAGCTCGCTGCCTTCCGGAAACCTGGCGACCGCCTGCAGGCACAGCTTCTGGATTTCTTCCCAGCTGATCGCGGGCTTCATCAGCATTTTTTCGGCCGAGCGCACGACGCGCTGGCAGTGCAGGTCCAGGTCGGGGGTCAGGCCGCGGAAGGCGCGCGCGCCGTCGAAGACCATGCTGGCCATCCAGAAGGCGTGGTCGGCGGGGCCGAGCAGTTTGGGATTTTCGGTGGTCCAGTGACCGTCGTGACAGAACAAGGCGTCCATGTTTATCTTCCTTCGCTTGAATCGGGTTGGCGCCTGCGCGGCGCCGAAACGTCAGGATACATGAGCGGATGGCCGCCGCCGGGCGGCAGCCTCGGGGTCATTCGCGCGCCAGCGCCGCCTGCACGCGATCGGCCACGTCCGCCGGCATCCATTGCCGCCAGACGGGGCCGTACTGCTTCAGGAAGTAGCGCGCGGCGTCGTCGGGCTCTTTGCCCTCGGTTTCCAGCCAGCCCAGCGTGGCGTCGATGGCGTCGTCGGGCACGGTCAGCTTGGACAGGAAATCGGTCAGCCGCGGGGCCTCCTTGGCGAAGGCGGCATTCACGCCCGTCACGACGGGGTTGGGCTTGAACTCGGTGGCCACCGGCTTGGCGCACTTGGGGTCGGTCATGCAGGTGTAGGCGGCCTGGTCGAACGGGGGGAGCTCAAGCTTCACCAGGTCCAGCGCGCCGACCAGCGACGTGGGGGTCCAGTAGTAGAAGACGATGTCGCGCTTGCGCTTGTACGCCGACACGATGGCCGCCTTCTGCGCCGCGCCCGAGCCGGGGGCGAACAGCGAGTAGTCCTTGTCCAGCCCCAGGGCGCGCAGCAGGTTGTCGTTCAGCGTGCCGCAGGCCCAGCCGGCGGGGCAGCCGTAGATGCGACCGCGCCCGGGGTCCTCGGGGTCGGCGAACACCTCCTTGAAGCGCGCCAGGTCGGCGGCCGTCTTCAGGCCGGGGTGGCGTTCCACGGTGTAGCGGGGCACGTACCAGCCTTCGCCCGCGTCATACACATGGCCCACGCCCAGCACCTTGCCGCTGGCCAGCGCCTTTTTCCAGGCGCCTTCGATCTGGCCGGGCCAGACTTCGGGGGTGACGTCCACGTCGCCGCGCTGCAGCGCGGCCAGCATGGGCAGCGTTTCGCCGATTTCGACGGAGGTCTTGCAGCCGTAGCCATGCTCCAGCACGTAGCGTTCTATGCCGGCCAGGACCAGGTTGGATTCCCAGTTCAGCCCGCTGAAGCGCACGGGCCGGTCGACTTCGCAGCTGGGGGAGGAGGGGGCGGCCAGGGCGGCGGCGGGGGACAGCAGGGCGGCCGCGAGCGCCAGGGCGCGAAAGCGGGGGGCGAGATGCGTATTGCGCATGGTCGGCACCTGTGGGGTTGGGTGCCTGCCATTGTACGGGGGGGCGCGCGGCCTGGCCGGCTTCCGGATGCAAGCGGGGCCGCATTGCGCGGCCCCGTCGGTGTTGCGATGCCTGCTCAGGCGCGGGCCGCGCGTCGCCGGTCGATGAACGCGCCCACCTCGCCGACGATGCCACGGCGGAAGGCCAGCACGCAGATCACGAAGATCAGGCCGATCACGATCGTGACGGACTCGCCCAGGCGCAGGAACCATTCCACGCCGGTCAGGTTGGCCATCATCTGGCCGAAGTCGCCGACCTTGTTTTCCAGCAGCACCACGATGAAGGCGCCCAGGATGGGGCCGGTCAGGGTGCCCAGCCCGCCGATCAGCGTCATCAGGATCACCAGGCCCGACATCTGCCAGGTGGCGTCCGACAGTGTGGCCGACACGAACACCAGGGTCTTGGTGGCCCCGGCCAGCCCGGCCAGCGCGGCCGACAGGACGAAGGCCAGCAGCTTGAAGCGGTCGACGTCGTAGCCCAGCGAAATGGCGCGCGGCTCGTTTTCACGCAGCGCCTGCAGCACCTGCCCGAAGGGCGAGTTCACCGTGCGCCAGATGATGAAGTAGCCGATGACGAAGATGGCCATCACCAGGTAATACAGGTTGATGTCCTTGGACAGGTCGACCAGGCCCAGCAAGGTGCCGCGCGGCACGCTCTGCAGGCCGTCCTCGCCGCCGGTGAACCTGGCCTGCAGGAAGAAGAAGAACACCATCTGCGAGAGCGCCAGCGTGATCATGGCGAAGTAGATGCCGCTCCTGCGGATGGCGATGGCGCCCATCGCCAGGCCCAGCAGCGCCGCCACGGCCACGCCGAACAGCAGGCCGAGTTCGGTGGGCAGGCCCCAGACCTTCATGGCGTGCCCTGCCGCATAGGCCGCGCTGCCCAGGAAGGCGGCGTGCCCGAAGGACAACAGCCCCGTGAAGCCCAGAAGCAGGTTGAACGCGCAGGCGAAGAGGGCATAGCACATGATCTTCATGGCGAAGATCGGGTACACCCCGATGAAGGGAAGAATGGCCACCACGATGGCCAAGACCGCATAGCCCAGGAATTGACGATTCATTTTTCTTTTCCGAACAGCCCGGCCGGGCGGATCAACAGAACGATTGCCATGATGATGAACACGACCGTGCTGGAGGCCTCGGGCCAGAACACTTTGGTCAGGCCCTCGATCACGCCCAGGCCCAGCCCGGTGACGATGGCGCCCAGGATGGACCCCATGCCCCCGATCACGACCACCGCGAACACGACGATGATGAGGTTGGACCCCATCAGCGGGGAAATCTGCAGCACCGGAGCGGCCAGCACGCCGGCAAAGCCGGCCAGCGCCACGCCGAAGCCATAGGTCAGCGTGATCATGCGCGGCACGTTCACGCCAAAGGCCTCGACCAGCTTCGGGTTCTCGGTGCCGGCGCGCAGCAGGGCGCCCAGGCGGGTGCGCTCGATGACGAACCAGGTCGCCAGGCAGACCACCACAGAAGCCGCCACGACCCAGCCGCGATAGTTCGGCAGGATCATGAAGCCCAGGTTGGTCGCGCCGCGCAGGGCGTCGGGCGTGGGATAGGGCTGGCCCGACACGCCGTAGAAGCTGCGGAACAGCCCTTCGATCAGCAGCGTCAGCCCGAAGGTGAGCAGCAGTCCGTACAAGTGATCAAGCTTGTACAGGTGTTTGAGCAAGAGCTTTTCTATGAGGATGCCGAACAGCCCGACGATCAGCGGCGCCAGCACCAGCATGATCCAGTAGTTCAACCCCAGGTAGGACAGCCCCATCCAGGCGATGAAGGCGCCCAGCATGTAGAGCGCGCCATGCGCGAAGTTGATGACGTTCAGCAGCCCGAAGATAACGGCAAGCCCGAGCGACAGCATGGCATAGAAGGAACCGTTGACCAGGCCCAGTAATAGCTGGCCGAACAAGGCCTGTATAGGGATGCCAAAAAGGTCAGTCATCTTGTGAAAATCCTGCGCGTACGGATGGAAGCGAGCTAGTCAAGATGCGGCCGGCCTGCCAGGCCAGGCCGCATCTGGGATCACATGGGCCGGTTTACTTCTTGACCAGCTTGCAGGTGGACTCGGACAACTTGGTGTAGACCTCGTCGCCCGGCAGCGTCGCCACGACCTTGTAGTAGTCCCACGGGCCCTTGGACTCGGCGGGGGTCTTCACTTGCATCAGGTACATGTCGTGGATCATGCGGCCGTCTTCGCGGACGAAGCCGCCCTGGGCGAAGAAGTCGTTGACCTTGTTCGACTTCATCCACTTCATTACGTCGTCGCCGTTGTCCGAGCCCGTGGCCTTCACGGCGTTCAGGTAGAACATCGCCGACGAGTAGTCGCCCGCCTGCAGCATCGACGGCTTGCGGCCCACCTTGGTTTCGAACTTCTTGGCCCAGGCGCGCGAGGCGTCGGATTGATCCCAGTACCAGCCGTCGGTCAGGTACATGCCCTTGGTGGCTTCCAGGCCCAGCGAGTGGACGTCGTTGATGAACACCAGCAGCCCGGCCAGCTTCATGGTCTTGGTGACGCCGAATTCATTGGCGGCCTTGACCGTGTTGATGGTGTCGCCGCCGGCATTGGCCATGCCGAGGATCTGCGCCTTGGAGGCCTGCGCCTGCAGCAGGAAGGACGAGAAGTCCGAGGCGCCCAGCGGTGCGCGCACCTGGCCCTTCACTTCGCCGCCCGCGGCCTTGACGACCGCCATCGTGTCGCGTTCCAGCGCGTGGCCGAAAGCGTAGTCGGCGGTCAGGAAGAACCAGCTCTTGCCGCCGTCCTTCACCACCGCCGAACCGGTGCCGCGCGCCAGCGCCACGGTGTCGTAGGCGTAGTGCACGGTGTAGGGCGAACATTGGGCGTTGGTCAGGTCGGACGAGCCGGCGCCGACCGCGATGAAGGGCTTCTTCTTTTCGGCGGCAACCGCCGCCATGGCCAGGCTGGTGGCCGAGTTGGTGCCGGCGATGATGACGTCGACCTTCTGCTGGTCGAACCATTCGCGGGCGCGGGCCGACGCCACGTCGGCCTTGTTCTGGTGATCCGCGGATACCACCTCGATCTTCTTGCCGTTGATCGAGCCGCCGGCGTCTTCGATCGCCATGCGGATCGCGTCCAGACCGGCCTTGCCGTCGATGTCGGAATAAACGCCCGACATGTCGGTGATGAAGCCGATGCGGATGACATCGTCGGAGATACCTTGAGCGTGGGCGGTGGCCCCCGCGAATCCCAGGCCCGCCATGGCCAGTGCAGCAGTGATGGTGTGCAGCTTCATGGGATGACTCCTCTTCCCTACGGTGTAGTGTTGCCGGGGTTCCGGCGGGTGACAGGTTGCTTTAGACGCCCAGCAGTTCGTTGAGCGTGTCCTGTTTTTCTGAAAGTTCGGCGGCTTCGAAATGCTCGACGATCTGGCCGTGCTCCATGACATAGAAGCGGTCCGCCAAGGGCGCCGCGAAGCGGAAATTCTGTTCCACCATGACAATGGTGTAGCCCCGCTGCTTGAGCGTCGTGATCATGCGCGCCAGCGCCTGCACGATGACGGGCGCGAGGCCTTCGGAGATTTCGTCGAGCAGCAGCAGGTTCGCGCCGGTGCGCAGGATGCGCGCCACCGCAAGCATCTGCTGTTCGCCGCCCGACAAGCGCGTGCCCGGAGAATTCCGGCGCTCTTGCAGGTTGGGGAACATGTCGTAGATCTCGGCCAGCGACATGCCGCCGCCCAAGGAGCCGACGACCGGCGGCAGCAGCAGGTTTTCTTCGCAGGACAGGCTGGCGAAGATGCCGCGTTCCTCGGGGCAATAGCCGACGCCCAGGTGGGCGATCTTGTAGGTGGGCAGGTCGATGGCCTCGGTGCCGTGTATGCGCACCGAGCCTTTGCGCGAGCCGGTCAGGCCCAGGATGGCCCGCAAGGTCGTGGTGCGTCCGGCGCCGTTGCGGCCCAGCAGCGTGACGACCTCGCCTTGCCCCACGCGCATATCCACGCCGTGCAGGATATGCGATTCCCCGTACCAGGCCTGCAGGCCTGAGATCTCGAGTGCCGGGGTGCTCATGCGTGCGCTCCTTGAAGTTCGCCGTCGGTCGTGCCCATGTAAGCCTGCATCACGGCCGGATGGCGGGAGACTTCGGCGTAGGAACCTTCGGCCAGCACCGAGCCGCGCGCCAGCACGGTAATGGTGTTGGCGATGGAGGACACGACGTTCATGTTGTGCTCCACCATGAGGATGGTGCGTCCGGCGCTGACTTGCTTGATCAATTGCGTGACGCGGTGCACGTCCTCGTGGCCCATGCCCTGCGTGGGCTCGTCCAGCAGCATCAGTTCGGGCTCCATCGCCAGCGTCGTGGCGATCTCCAGCGCGCGCTTGCGGCCGTACGGCAGGTTCACCGTGGTCTCGTTGGCAAAGGCGCCCAGGTCCACCTGTTCAAGCAGGGCGCGGGCAGGCTCGTTCAACGAGGCCAGGCGCTTGTCGCTTTGCCAGAAGTGGAACGACAGCCCGGTCTTGCGCTGCAGGCCGATCCGCACGTTCTCCAGCACGGTCAGGTGAGGAAACACCGCCGATATCTGGAACGAGCGGATGATGCCGCGCCGCGCGATCTGCGCGGGCCGCTCGCCCGTAATGTCGAGGCCGTTGAATTTGATGGTTCCCGAAGTGGGAGATAGGAATTTAGTAAGCAGGTTGAAGCATGTGGTCTTGCCCGCGCCGTTAGGCCCGATCAAGGCATGGATCTCGCCTCGCTTGATACGCAAATCGACCCCATTGACCGCGACGAATCCGCGGAATTCCTTGGTGAGGCCTTTTGTCTCCAGGATTGTGTCATCCATGTTCGCTGCACCAGCGTTGTTTTCATTTGGTCTCCACCTGGCGTCGTTGCGTCAGGCCCCCGCGGGGTCGGGAAAACTATTTGCGTGCGTAGTTTTCTTATGAGTTGCCGGCGAGTATGCGGACGTCGCAATCAAAATTCCATGAGGGTTTGTCATAGGTTTTGCACTGCGGAAAGGCCAATTGTCGGCACGCCGACAATGCTTGCTCCGCATGGGGAGAAAGCAATTCCAAAACAGAAATGCGTTGCAGCAAATATGCGTTGACCGTCATCAACATGTCACGCGATTAAAGCGAGGGAAAACCCGGTTTTCCCATTCGCTCAATTGCGTGCGCGCGCCTTGCGGAAGGCGTTATGCGGGGGTTTTCTGCTTGAATTCGCAGAGGTCGGAAATGCCGCATTGCGGGCATTTCGGTTTGCGCGCCACACAGACGTAGCGACCCAGCAGGATGAGCCAGTGATGGGCGTCCTGCATATATTCGCGCGGCACGAACTTCTCGAGTTTCTGTTCGACTTCCAGCACGTTTTTTCCGGGCGCGATGCCGGTGCGGTTGGACACGCGGAATATGTGCGTGTCCACCGCCATGGTGGGGTGGCCGAAGGCGGTGTTGAGCACGACGTTGGCCGTCTTGCGGCCCACGCCGGGCAAGGCTTCGAGCGCCTCGCGGGTTTGCGGCACATCGCCGCCGTGCTGCTCGATCAGGATCCTGCAGGTGGCGATCGTGTTCTTGGCCTTGGTGCGGTACAGGCCGATCGTCTTGATGTAGTCGGACAGGCCTTCCTCGCCCAGCGCCAGCAGCGCCTGCGGCGTGCCGTAGCGCGGAAAGAATTTGCGCGTGGCGATGTTGACCGACTTGTCGGTGGCCTGCGCCGACAGCAGCACCGCTATCAGCAGCTGGAACGGCGTGTCGTATTCAAGCTCGGTTGTCGGATGGGGGTTGGCCGCCTGCAGGCGGGCGAATATCTCTCGGCGTTTGGCGGCGTTCATGACTGCGTGGGGTTGCGGCGTGCCCGGGCGCGGGCCAGCGCGGATTCAATGGTGGAGCGCTTGCGGTCTTCCTTCTGCGCATCGTCGGCGGCAGGCGCGGCGGCGGCGGGCGAGGCGGACGCCTCGGGGGCCATCAGGCGGGCGTTGTCGGCCGCCAGGCGTTCGGCGCGGGCCAGGTGGCCCTGGTGCCTCTGCCGGCTGACGGCGGCGTCCTGGGCGCTCCAGGCGCGGCCGGCGGGCACCATCTGGATGCAATCGACCGGACAGGGCGCCACGCACAGGTCGCAGCCGGTGCACCAGTCTTCCAGCACCGTGTGCATATGCTTGTTGGCACCCACGATGGCGTCCACCGGACAGGCCTGGATGCACAGCGTACAGCCGATGCAATGGGATTCGTCGATGCGCGCGACCAGCAGCGGGCCCGGCTCGCCGCGGGACAGGTCCAGGGGCAGGGCGGGCGTGCCGAGCAGGGCGGACAGCGCGGCGACGCCTTCGTCGCCTCCGGGCGGACAGCGGTTGATCGGGGCGGCGCCCTCGGCGATGGCGTCGGCATAGGGCCGGCAGCCGTCGTAGCCGCACTTGGTGCATTGCGTCTGAGGCAGCAAGGCATCAATGCGGTCGGCAAGTGAGCGACAGGACATGTAAAGCCAATAAAAGAAAAGGGGCCGCTCGGGCCCCGTGGAATACGGATCAGGCTGCCGGCGGCGCGAGACGTTTTCCCGCGCGCCGCCTGGCGGACGGCGCGATGCCGTCCTTATGCCGATTGCCGGATGAACTCGGCAATTTTAGGACAGATCATTTCGCGCCAGCGCCGGCCCGAGAAAATCCCGTAGTGGCCGCAGTCGGGCGCGGTGTAGTGCGTCTTGCGTTCGGGCGGGATGTTCTTGCACAGCTTGATGGCGGCGCGCGTCTGGCCCTGGCCCGAGATATCGTCCAGTTCGCCTTCGATGGTGAACAGGGCGACGTTCTTGATATCGGCAGGGCGGACCAGCTTGCCGTCCACTTCCCAGGTGCCGTTGGGCAGGGCAAAGTCCTGGAACACCATGCGGATCGTGTCCAGGTAGAACTCGGCCGGCATGTCCAGGACCGCGTTGTACTCGTCGTAGAAGCGGCGGTGCATTTCGGCGTCGCTGTCGTCTCCGCGCAGCAGGTCCAGGTAGAAGTCGTAGTGGGACTTCATGTGGCGGTCCGGATTCATGGCCATGAACCCCGCATGCTGCAGGAACCCCGGATAGACCTTGCGGCCCGAGCCCGGATAGCGCGGCGGAACGGGGTGGATGACCTGGCTCTCGAACCAGGCGTAGGGCTTGGTCGTGGCCAGGCGGTTCACCTGCGTGGGCGACTGGCGCGGATCGATGGGGCCGCCCATCATCACCATGCTGCGCGGCTGGCAGGGATCATTGGCCGAGGCCATCAGGGAGACTGCCGCCAGCACCGGCACCGTCGGCTGGCAAACGGAAATGACATGCACGTCCGGGCCGAGGTGGCGGATGAAGTCCTGCACGTAGAGGACGTAGTCGTTCAGATGGAACGGCCCGGCCGCCAGGGGCACCATGCGCGCGTCGACCCAGTCGGTTACATAAACGTCATGGGCGGGCAGCAGGGCGCGCACGGTGTCGCGCAGCAGGGTGGAGTGGTGGCCGGACAGCGGGGCGACCAGCAGGACCTTGGGATCGTTCTTGCCGGCGAGGCGGACGTCGCGCTGGAAATGCACCAGGCGGCAGAACGGCTTGGCCAGCGCCACGGACTCGATGACCCGGACCGGCTTGCCGCCGATCTCGGTGGTGGGAAGGTTCCAGGCCGGCTTCTGGTATTCCTTGCCGATACGCGTCATCAGCTCGTACCCGGCGGCCATCTGGCGCGAAATCGGGGTGTAGGCGAGAGGGCTGTAGGGGCTGGAGAACAGCTGAGAACCGGCGTCCGTGAATGCAGCGAACGGAGTCAGGAAGGCGCGCTGCATTTCGTGCAATTGGTACAGCATTTCGGGGAAGTCCTTCTGGGTCGAGCGTGTGCCCCGATTATTGCCCCGGGGAGTAACGATATTTCGAATCAGCCTGAAGAATCTGCGGCAAAGTCCCGTTTATGTTGCTAAAAAGCGACCTGTCATACCTCTGGCACCAGTTTAGGGCGCTTTTTATGCCTTGCGGTGATACCAAACGGAGGATTTATGCACTAGTCCGGACCCTGCGGAATCACCAGTAGTTTTCTACCGCCAGGTTGCCCGGAATGCCCCGGCGGCCCGGCTTGAAGCCGCGTTCGCCAAGAAGCTTGCGGGCGTCGGCCAGCATGTCCGGATTGCCGCAAAGCATGATCTTGGCGCGCTCCGGATCCAGCGGATGCCCGGCCAATTGCTCCAGGCGGCCGTCGGCGATCAGCGTGGTCAGGCGTTCCCGAGGCATGCCGGGGACGGATTCGCGGGTGGCGATCGGCAGGTAGACGAGCTTGTCGGGATCGGCCGCGAACAGGTCGGCCAGGCCGGGTTCCTTGCGCCAGGATTCGATCTCCTGGCGATAGGCGAGCTCCGCCGCGGTGCGCACGCCGTGCACCAGGATGATGCGGCGGTAGGCGCGCCAGGCAGCGGGGTCGCGCAGGATGGACAGGTAGGCCGACAGGCCGGTGCCCGAGGCCAGCAGCCACAGGTCGCCGCCCGGGGCGAAGCGCTCCAGCGTCAGGAAGCCGTAGGGCGCTTTTTCGACATACAGCGAGTCGCCGGGCTGCAGGCGCGCCATGCGCGGGCTGAACAGTCCTTCCGGGACCACGATGGAATAGAACTCCAGCCAGGGCTCATGCGGGGCCGAGACCATGGAATAGGCGCGCCACAGCGTGGGCGGGCCTTCGGGGGCGTCCGCGCCCGGCAAACCGACCCGGGCAAACTGGCCCGGCAGGAACGTATACGCGTCGTCGCGCGTCACGCGCACGGAGAACAGCTTGTCTGGCACCCAGGTGTGGACGCTGGTTACGGTCTGGCGCGTGTATTTGGAGTCGTCGGTCATCGGGGCATCGCGCGATGCCGGCCTCTTGGGGCCGGCGGTCGCGGATTATTTTTCCAGGTATTGCAGCTTGTCCTGCTTGCCGTTCCATTCGTCGGCGTCGGGCAGGGGCTTCTTGGCGCGGCTGATGCTGGCGAACTCGGGGGAGAGCTCGGCGTTCAGGGCGATGAAATTCATTTGGTCCTGCGGCACGTCTTCTTCGGCGTAGATCGCGTTGGCCGGGCATTCGGGGATGCAGACCGCGCAATCGATGCACTCGTCCGGATCGATCACGAGGAAGTTCGGGCCCTCACGAAAACAGTCCACCGGACATACATCTACGCAGTCGGTGTACTTGCATTTGATACAGTTTTCGGTGACAACGTGGGTCATTCAGGAACTCCGGGATCGGCGGCATTTGTGTCTTGTTGGGCGGATTTTACCCAATGCCGCGCCGATGTGCCGGTAATACCCGTATTGACATAGTGGCCCATCGTCCCGGACGGCCTGTGCTCTATGCTATGGTGTCGCGAAACGAAACGCGCAACCATGATAATCACCTCGCTGCTCGACACCGATCTGTATAAATTCAGCATGATGCAGGTGGTGCTGCATCAGTTTCCCGCTGCCCAGGTCGAGTACCGGTACAAATGCCGTACCCCGGGGGCCGATCTGCGCCCCTATCTGGACGAAATCCGCGAGGAAGTGCATCAGCTTTGCCAGTTGCGCTTCACCCAGGAAGAACTTAAATATCTCGGCGACTTGCGCTTTATCAAAAGCGACTTCGTCGATTTCCTCGGCCTGTTCCACATGCCCGAGCGCTGCATCCACATCACCGAAGGCGATGCCCCTGGCGAGATCAGCATCGAAGTGAAAGGCCCGTGGCTGCACACGATTCTCTTCGAGATCCCGGTGCTGGCCATCGTCAACGAAGTCTATTTCCGCAACACGCGCAAGAATCCCGACTGGGAAGAGGGCCGCCAGCGCCTGCAGTCCAAGATGCACCTGGTGCTGGACGACCCCGCCCTGGCGGATTTCCGCGTGGCCGAGTACGGCACCCGCCGCCGCTTCTCCAAGGTCTGGCACGAGGAAATCGTGTCGACCATGAAGGAGCAGATGGGCCCGCATTTCGCCGGCACCAGCAATGTGCTGCTGGCCAAGCAGCATGAAGTGCTGCCGCTGGGCACGATGGGCCACGAATACCTGCAGGCCTGCCAGGCACTGGGTCCGCGCCTGCGCGACTCGCAGGTGTTCGCCCTGGAAGTCTGGGCCAAGGAGTACCGCGGCGACCTGGGCATCGCGCTGTCCGATGTTTATGGCATGGACGCCTTCCTGCGCGATTTCGACATGTATTTCTGCAAACTGTTCGACGGCGCGCGCCACGACTCCGGCGATCCTTTCGTCTGGGGCGAGCGCCTGCTTGAGCACTACCGCAAGAACCGCGTCGACCCGCGGGCCAAGACGCTGGTGTTCTCCGATTCGCTGACCTTCCCGCGCGCCATCGAACTGGCCCGCCAGTTCTCCGGCCGCTGCAAGGTGTCCTTCGGCATCGGCACCAACCTTACCAACGACCTCGGCCACGAGCCGCTGCAGATCGTCATGAAGATGGTCCGCTGCAACGGGCAGCCCGTGGCCAAGGTGTCGGACGCGCCGGAAAAGACCATGTGCGACGATCCGGCCTACCTGGCCTATCTGCGCCAGGTTTTCCAGCTGCCTCCCGCCTGAGGGCGGCTCGCGGTAAATTGCGCATTCCTTTGCATTGTTCCACCCAACCCATTCGACTCTAGGGGAATATTCATGAGCAGCATCAAGCGCTTCCACGTCGCCAAGCGCCTGTCGGACATGGCCGTGTACAACGGCGTCGCGTACCTGGCGGGCCAGGTGCCGGACGACGACACGCTGGACATCACCGGCCAGACCGAGCAAGTGCTCGCGACGATCGATCGCCTGCTGGCCGAAGCCGGCACCGACAAGACCAAGATCCTGATGGCCCAGATCTACGTGGCCAACATGAAGGAATTCGATGGCATGAACAAGGCATGGGACGCCTGGGTCGCCGACGGCAATTCGCCGCCGCGCGCCACGGTCGAGGCCCGCCTGGCCAACCCGGACTACAAGGTCGAGATCGTTGTGACGGCCGCTGTCTGAGCCTCTCTGCGCGTCAGGCGCCAAAGGCGACTGACGCCAGCCAGAAGAAAGCCCTTCGGCACGCGCCGAGGGGCTTTTCTTTGCGCGCGGGCCGCGTCACGCGCCCATCAGCATCATCCCCGCCAGCAGTCCGCCCAGTTCCTCGCACCGCGCAAGCTCCGGCGCCGCGACGGTCTTGGGCGCCAGGATCCGCTCTGGCGTCTGCGCGCCCATGTTGACGATCAGGGGCGGGGCCACGGCGCTTAGCCGCCAGCCCGTGCAGATCCGCTCCACCTGCCGCGCCGCGCCGGCGCCGTCGCTGCCGGCGCTGATCATCGCCGCATAGGGCTGGCCCTGTATCCGGTCCAGCACGGCGTAGTAGTTGCGGTCAAAGAACTCCTTCATTTCGCCGCTCAGGCTGGCCAGGTTCTCGGGGGCGCAAAACAGATAGCCCTGGCTGGCGAGCAGCGCCTGCGCGTCCACGTCCGAGGCGCGGCGCAGCACGACCAGAAGCTCGTCCGCCTGCTCGAGCTGCCCGGCGGCCGCGGCCGCTCCGCGGGCGGCGGCCTCGGCCATCTGCCGCGCGGCGCCCGTGCGCGAATGCCAGACGATCAGCAACTGCTTCATGCGTAGCGCTCCAGGGGGTCCTGCCGGTAGTAGGCCCGCAGCAGTCCATACCACTCGGGCAAGGCCTGCTGCATGGGGTAGGGGTCCACGAAGAAGTGCTCCGAACTGACGGCGAAGAACTCCGCCTCGTCGGTGGCGGCGTACGGGTCCATCGGCAACTGGCCGTACCAGGCGTCCGCCTCCTCGCTTTCGGGGTCCACATCGCGCGGGATGGCCGCCTCCACCGCTTCCACCGCCGCAATGAAGCGGTCCAGGCTGTCGTCCAGCACCCGGCGCCAGGCCTTGGGCTTGAGCTCCGGGTGCGCCGCCAGCGAGGGCATGCCGTCGGCAAAGCCCGAGCGCAGGTCCAGCTTGTGGGCGAACTCGTGGATCACCACGTTGAAGCCGCCTTCGGAGAGCTGCGTGTCTTCCCAGGACAGCACCAGCGGCCCCCCCTCCCAGGCCTCGCCCGCCGCGTCCTCGACATACTCGTGGACCACGCCGTCCTCGTCCTGCCGCGAGCGGGGGATGCGAAAGCTGGCCGGATACACGATGATCTCGTCCCAGCCCTCGTACAGCTCGGGGACGAGGTTGAGGATGGGCAGGCTGGCCTGCGCCGCGATCGACAGGCGCATGAAGTCCGACACCTCAAGGCCTTGCGCGCCGTTGATGGTCTTGCTCGCCAGCAGCCAGGCGGAGCGCGCCTGCAACTGGGCGGCCTCGTCGGCGTTCAGCGCCGCCAGGAATGGGTGGGCGTCCAGCACCCCCCGCCAGAGTTCCGGCGAGATGCGGGCCTGCATCTCGGCCACTGCCGACGGACGGGCGCCCCGGCCCTTGAGCCAGCGCAACATAAGCTTTGGTTCCTTCTATATGCCGGGATAAGGCAGGGTGTTCAGGGTGATCAAACCCTAGTGTAGAGTGTCGGGATACTCAACCAACACCCGCACGAAACCCCTCATGTCCGCCCCGCCTGTTCCCAATGCGCCTTCGCCTTTCGACGCTGCCTGGCGACTGGAGGTGGGGGCAGGCCTGGATGCCGGCGGCCTGGCGCTGATCGACCAGGCCGTCGCCTGGTCCGTGCCCAGGTTCGAGGGGCAGCACGCGCTCACCGGCGAGCCCCTTGCCGGGCATGGCGCCGGCGTCGTCCGCATTCTGGCCGCCTTGCATACCGACGCCGCGACGCGCGCCGCCGCGCTGCTCGCCGCCTTGCCCACCGACCTGATGGCGCCCGCGCCGTCCCTGCGCAGCGACCCGGTCGCCGCCGCGTTCGGCGCCGAAGTCGCGCGGTTGGTGCAGGGCACGCGAGCGCTGCTGCGCCTGGGCGTGGTCGCCCGCCAGGCCAGCGACGCCGAGGCCGAAAGCGGCTCTCAGAAGGAAATGCAGCGCAAGATGCTGCTGGCCATGGCGGCCGACCTGCGCATCGTGCTGATGCGGCTGGCATCCCGGCTGCGCACCCTGCGCTGGCACGCGGAAAGCAAGGCGCCGTGCTCGCCCGATTTTGCCCGCGAGACCCTGGACCTGTATGCGCCCCTGGCCAACCGGCTGGGCATCTGGCAGATCAAATGGGAAATGGAAGACCTGTCCTTCCGCTTCCTGGAGCCGGACAAGTACAAGCAGATTGCCCGCCTGCTGGAAGAAAAGCGCGTGGAGCGCGAGGCCTTCATCGCCGGCGCCATCGAGCGCCTGCAGACCGCGCTGGCCAAGACCGGCATCCAGGCCGAGGTCAGCGGCCGGCCCAAGCACATCTACAGCATCTGGAACAAGATGCGCGTGAAGCGCCTGGATTTCGCCCAGATGTACGACCTGCGCGCACTGCGCATCATCGTCGACGACGTCCGCGCCTGCTATACGGCGCTGGGCATGGTGCATGAAATGTGGACGCCGCTCTCGGACGAGTTCGACGACTACATTTCGCGGCCCAAGCCCAACGGCTACCGTTCCCTGCACACGGTGGTGGCCGATGACGACGGCCGTCCGTTCGAGGTGCAGATCCGCACGCGCGAAATGCACCAGTTCGCCGAATACGGCATGGCCGCGCACTGGCGCTACAAGGAAGCCGGCGCCAAGGGCGGGCAGGTCGCGGCCTCCAGCGAATACGACCGGCAACTGGCGTGGATGCGCCAGCTGCTCGCCTGGAACAGCGATGTCGAAGGGGGCGGCGAGCCCGCGCCGGAACCCGCCAAGGCCGCGTCGGGCAAGCCCGCCACGGGCAAGAGCCGCAACGCCGTGGCGGCGCCTGCCCACACCGACGAGCGCATCTATGTGCTGACCCCGCAGGCGCGCGTGATCGAACTGCCCGCCGGCGCCACGCCGGTGGACTTTGCCTATCACCTGCATACCGACCTGGGCCACCGCTGCCGCGGCGCGCGCGTCGACGGCCAGATGGTGCCCCTGCAGACGCGCCTGTCCACCGGCCAGACCGTGGAGATCATCTCCGCCAAGTCCGGCGGCCCGTCGCGCGACTGGCTCAACCCCCAGCTTGGATTCCTGGCCAGTCCGCGGGCCCGCGCCAAGGTGCGCATGTGGTTCAACGCCATCGAGCTGCAGCAGCGCATCACCCAGGGCCAGGCGCTGGTGGAAAAGGAACTGCAGCGCCTGGGCAAGACCGCCGTCAATCTTGAGCAATTGGCCCAGAACCTGGGCTTTGCCCGCGCCGACGACCTGTACGTGGCGGCGGCCAAGGAAGAATTCAGCCTGCGCCAGATCGACGCGCTGTTCCAGCAGCCGGCGCCGGCCGCAGAGCCGCAACCGGCGGCGCTGCGCCACGCCAGCGCGGGCAGCGCCGAAAAAAGCGGCAAGAGCGGCGTGCTGGTGGTGGGCGTGGGGTCGCTGCTGACGCAGCTGGCGCGCTGCTGCCGTCCGGCGCCGCCCGACGCGATCTCCGGTTTCGTCACGCGCGGCAGGGGCGTGTCCATCCACCGCAGCGACTGCCACAGCTATCTGGCGCTCGCCGCGCGCGAACCCGAGCGCATCATCGAAGTGGCCTGGGGCGAAACGGCGGACACCTTTTATCCGGTGGACGTCAGCGTGCGCGCGCATGACCGCTCGGGCCTCTTGCGGGACCTCTCGGAAGTCTTTGCGCGGCTGCGCCTGAACGTGGTGGGCGTGAACACGCAGAGCAAGCAGTCGCTGGCCCACATGGTGTTCACGGTGGAAGTGCGCGGCGGGGAATCGCTGTCCCGCGCGCTGGACGCCCTGGCCGAAGTGCCGGGCGTGTCCTCGGCGACGCGCCGCTAGGACGGAAAGCCCCCGGGCCGCGCGCGGCCCCGGGGCTGTCTTGCTCGGGCCTTAGTGGTCCAGTTCCTCATGTGCGCGATCGCGCATGTAGAACGCGGCGATCAGGCCCAGCGCCACGCCGAACATCACGTAGTAGGCGGGAGCCATCGGCGAGCCGGTGGTCTTGATCAGCCAGGTCACGATGAACTGCGCGAAGCCGCCAAAGATCATCACGGCCACGTTGTAGGCCAGCGACAGGCCCACCGAGCGCACGCGCGCCGGGAACAGTTCCGCCATCACCGTGCTGAACACGCCGAAGAAGGCCGAAACGAACAGGCAGACCACGACCTGCACGGTCAGCAGGCGGGCGATCGACGGCGCGTCCGACAGCCAGTAGTACAGCGGGTACAGCACGACCAGGTAGCCGATCAGCGAGCCGATCACGATGGGGCGGCGGCCGACGCGGTCCGACCAGGCGCCCATGAAGGGCGTCAGCAGCACCATCAGCGCCGCGCCCGCCATCTGGACCAGGAAGGTCTGGTTCAGCGGCAGCTTCAGGATTTGCGTGGAGTACGTCACCAGGTACGTGAAGGTGATGTAGATGGACACCGTGGCCGTCACCACCAGGCCCACGCCGATCAGCGTCTCGCGCGTATGGGTCTTGAGCATCTGGCCCAGGCTCAGGCGCTGCACCTTGCCGCTCGCGGCGGCTTGGCGCTCTTCTTCCTTCATCTGCTTGAAGACTTCGGTTTCGTCGACGTTGCGGCGGATATAGATGGCGATGGGAACAATCACCAGGCCGAAGGCGAACGGCAGGCGCCATGCCCAGTCGGCGATCTGCTGTTGCGTGAAGAACTCGGTGATCAGCGTGCCGCAAGCCGCGCCGATCAGCAGCGCCAGCATCTGGCCCGCCATTTGCCAGGAGCCGTAGAAGCCGCGCTTGCCGTTGGGCGCCATCTCGATCAGCAGCGCCGTCGAGGTGCCGAATTCGCCGCCGGCCGAGAAGCCCTGCAGCAGGCGCGCGATCAGGATGAAGATCGGAGCCAGGATGCCAGCGGCGTGGTAGGTGGGGGCCACCGTGATCAGCGCGATGGACACCGCCATCAGCGACGTGACCATCACCATGGCGGCCTTGCGGCCCTTTTTGTCGCCGTACAGGCCCAGGATGATGCCGCCGACCGGCCGCATGAAGAACCCGACGCCGAAGATGGCGGTCGTCATGAGGATGGCGTTCAGCTCGCTGCCGGGAATGCTGGGGTCCGTGGGGAAGAACAGCTTGGCGATGATCGGCGTCATGAACGCGAACACCAGGAAGTCATACCATTCGAGGGCGTTGCCTATCACTGCGGCCACGATGTTGCGTGTGGGGACTGCTTTGTGCTGCACGGTTTCTCCTTGGGGGTGTTTTCCAATCCGGGCGCCATTCTAGGCGCTTGGCCGGCGGACCGTCCGCCCGGCCGTCCGAGACGCGGGCGCTTCCTGGCTTTACACTTCTCTTTTTCCCCAAGAGAGTTGTGACCATGAATGCGCGCACCTGGCTGGAAACGCTGGTTGGCTTTGACACCACCAGCCGCAATTCCAATCTTGCCCTGATCGAAACCGTCCGTGATTGGCTCAAGGGCCAGGGGGTCGAGGCATGGCTGGCGCACAACCCCGAGCGCACCAAGGCCAATCTGTTCGCCACCCTGCCCGCGCAGGACGGCAACCAGCAGGGCGGGATCGTCCTGTCGGGCCATACCGACGTGGTGCCCGTGGATGGCCAGGACTGGAGCACGGATCCGTTCAAGCTCGTCGAAAAAGACGGGCTGCTCTACGGGCGCGGCAGCTGCGACATGAAGGGCTTCATCGCCGGATCGCTGGCGCTGGTGCCGGAATTCCTGGCCATGCCGCGCAAGAAGCCCATCCACCTGGCGTTCTCCTACGACGAGGAAGTCGGCTGCGCCGGCGCGCCCTACATGCTGGCCGACCTGCACGAACGCGGCATCCGCCCCGAGGGCTGCGTGGTGGGCGAACCCACCGGCATGCAGGTGGTGGTGGCTCACAAGGGCATCAACCTTTTCCGCTGCAAGGTGCATGGCAAGGCGGCGCACTCGTCGCTGACGCCTCGCGGCTGCAACGCCATCGAATACGCCGCCCGCCTGATCTGCCGCATTCGCGACCTGGCCGACAGCTTCAAGGCCAATGGCCCGTACGACCAGTTCTACGACGTGCCGTTCTCCACGATGACCACCAACCAGATCCGGGGCGGCATCGCGGTCAACACCATCCCCGAGCTGTGCGAATTCACTTATGAATTCCGCAACCTGCCGGGCATGCAGCCCGACGAGATCCAGGCGGAAGTCGAAAAATACGTGCGCGAAGAGCTGTTGCCGCGCATGAAGGCGGAGTTCGACGGCGCCAGCATCGAGATCGAGACCGGCGCCGCCGCGCCCGCCCTGGAAGCCTCCGAAGAGGCCGCCATCACGCAGCTGGTGCGCGCCCTGACCGAGGACCGCGCCACCCGCAAGGTGGCCTACGGCACCGAGGCCGGCCTGTTCCAGGGCATCGGCATCCCGACGGTGGTCTGCGGTCCTGGCCACATCGAACAGGCCCACAAGCCCAACGAATATGTCGCGCTGGACCAGCTGGCCTCGTGCGAGACCTTCCTGCGCCGCATGGGGCAGTCTCTCTAAGAGTTGCGCGGGCAGCCGGGCCCGGCGCCCGGTCGCCGCCCGCGTCAGGTAAAATGACGGGTTGCAAACCGGATTTGCGGCCGGCAGTGGCTTGCCGCGATGCCCGGGGGAGATGCTTGGTGAAACCTTACGACTTTCCGGATGCCAAGGGCCATTTCGGCCCTTATGGCGGTGTTTTCGTGGCGGAAACGCTGATGCACGCGCTCGACGAGCTGCGCGCGGCCTACGACCATTACCGTGTCGACCCCGCCTTCCTGGAAGAGTTCAACTACGAACTCAAGCATTTCGTCGGCCGGCCCAGCCCGGTCTACCACGCCCGCCGCTGGTCCGAGCTGGTGGGCGGCGCCCAGATCTGGTTCAAGCGCGAAGACCTGAACCACACGGGCGCCCACAAGGTGAACAACTGCATTGGCCAGGCATTGCTGGCCAAGCGCATGGGCAAGCCCCGCGTCATCGCCGAAACCGGCGCCGGCCAGCACGGCGTGGCCTCGGCCACGGTGGCGGCGCGCTACGGCATGGAATGCGTGGTGTACATGGGCAGCGAAGACATCCGCCGCCAGGCCTCGAACGTCTACCGCATGAAGCTGCTGGGCGCCACCGTGGTGCCGGTCACTTCCGGTTCGCGCACCCTGAAGGACGCGCTGAACGAAGCCATGCGCGACTGGGTCACCAACATCGAAAACACGTTCTACATCATCGGCACGGTGGCGGGCCCCGATCCCTACCCCCGCATGGTGCGCGACTTCCAGACCGTCATCGGCAATGAATGCCTGACGCAGATGCCCGAGGCCATCGGCCGCCAACCCGACTACGTGGTGGCGGCGGTGGGCGGCGGCTCCAACGCCATGGGCATCTTCCATCCCTATATCCCCTACGAAAACGTGCGCCTGATCGGCGTCGAGGCAGCGGGCGAGGGCATGGACAGCGGCAAGCACGCCGCATCGCTGGCCGCGGGCCAGGTGGGCGTGCTGCACGGCAACCGCACCTACGTCATGCAGGATGCGGACGGCCAGGTCCAGGAAACGCATTCGGTCTCCGCCGGCCTGGACTACCCCGGCGTCGGTCCCGAGCACGCCTGGCTCAAGGATTCCGGCCGCGCCGAATACGTCGGCATCACCGACGAGGAAGCCTTGAAGGCCTTCCATGACTGCTGCCGCATCGAAGGCATCATGCCGGCGCTGGAATCGTCCCACGCCATCGCCCAGGCCGTGAAGATGGCGGCCACGCTGCCCCGCGACGCCGTCATCCTGGTCAACTTGTCGGGCCGCGGCGACAAAGACATGCATACCGTCGCCGAACGCGCCGGTATCGAGCTCTAACACCATGACAACTCGCACCGATCGTATCGCCGCCGCATTTGCGCGCACCGCCGAATCCGGCCGCGCCGCGGCGCTGATTCCCTACATTGCGGCAGGCGATCCTACGCCTGCCGCCACCGTTCCCCTGATGCACGCGCTGGTCGAGGCCGGCGCCGATGTCATCGAGCTGGGCGTGCCGTTTTCCGATCCCATGGCCGACGGCCCGGTGATCCAGCGCGCCGCCGACCGCGCCATCGCGCAGGGCGTGGGTCTGCCCCGGGTGCTCGACCTGGTGGCTGAATTCCGCCAGCGCGATGCCTCCACCCCGGTGGTCCTGATGGGGTACGCCAACCCGATCGAACGCATGGGCCAGGCCGAATTCGCCCGCAGGGCCGAAGAGGCCGGCGTGGACGGCGTGCTGGTCGTGGACTATCCGCCGGAAGAAATCATCGAGTTCGCCGCCACCCTGGGCGAGCACGGCATTGCGCCCATTTTCCTGCTGGCCCCGACATCCACCGAAGCGCGCATCAAGGCGGTCGCCGAAGTGGCCCGCGGATACGTCTACTATGTGTCGCTCAAGGGCGTGACCGGCGCGGGATCCCTGAACACCGACGACGTCGCCGAGCGCGTGGCCGTGATTCGCCGCCATGTGCGCAACATTCCGGTCGGCGTGGGCTTCGGCATCCGCGATGCCGAGAACGCCCAGCGCGTGGCGCGCGTGGCCGATGCGGTCGTCATCGGCAGCAAACTGATTGAAACCATGGAGCAGGCGGTCGCGAATGCGCCCGCTGCCCAGAAAACCGACGCCGCAGTCGCCGCAGCCAGCGGCTGGCTGCGCACCATCCGGCTAGCGCTGGATCAAGTAAAACGAGAAAACGCGTCGGCCTGAGCGGCCGGGTGCGACCTCACACGGGATGAAAAATCAATGAGCTGGATCGATAAACTCCTGCCTCCTCGCATCAATAAAACCAGCGACAGCGGCGCCCGCCGCGTTCCCGAAGGCCTTTGGGTGAAATGCCCGTCGTGCGAATCGGTGCTGTACAGCGAAGACTTGGCGGCCAACCTGCACGTTTGCCCCAAGTGCGATCACCACATGCGTATCGGGGCCCGCGCCCGCATCGATTCGCTGCTCGACATGGAAGGCCGCGTTGAAATCGGCCAGACCACGCGTTCGGTCGATACGCTGAAGTTCAAGGACACGCGCAAGTACCCCGAGCGCCTGCAAGAGGCGGTCAAGGCAACGGGCGAGTCCGATGCGCTGGTGGTCATGAGCGGCTCGATCCGCGGCGTGCCGGCAACGCTGGCCTGCTTTGAATTCGAATTCATGGGCGGGTCCATGGGCTCGGTCGTGGGCGAGCGCTTTGCGCGCGGCGCGCAGGCCGCCCTGGACAACAAGACGCCGTTCATCTGCGTGGCCGCTTCCGGCGGCGCGCGCATGCAGGAAAGCCTGCTGTCGCTTATGCAGATGGCCAAGACCAACGCCATGCTGACCCGCCTGTCGGCGGCCGGCCTGCCGTTCATCAGCGTCCTGACCGACCCCACGATGGGCGGCGTGTCGGCCAGCTTTGCCTTCATGGGCGACGTAGTCATTGCCGAGCCCAAGGCGCTGATCGGCTTTGCCGGCCCGCGCGTGATTGAACAGACCGTGCGCGAGAAGCTGCCCGAAGGCTTCCAGCGCGCCGAGTTCCTGCTGCAGAAGGGCGCGATCGACATGGTCATCGACCGCCGCCAGTTGCGCGAGGAAATCGCGCGCCTGCTGGCGCTGTTGAACAATCAGCCTGCGGACGTGGTCACGGCCTGATCAAGCTTTTGCCGTCCCGGCGCCGCCACATGGCCGCCGGGCGCGCGGAAGATGCCGTCGGCAGCCTGCAGGTTGCAGGCGGCATTTTCGTTGGAACGTTGCCAGATGCGCGGCTTGCCCTCGCGGGGACATGGAAGAGTCCGATCACGCTCGCAACATGCGTTTTTCGGAACAGTGTTTTTCACGCGGGTATGTTGCCTTATTGCTACAAGGCCGATCCATCTGGCCCGGATTTTGCTATGTTGCCGGTTAGTCCTGAAATATACGGAGTTATCCAATGCAGTCGACCAAGAAGAAAATGCTCACGCGCCTTGCCGGCTTGGCTCTGGCCGGAGCCGCCACGATGGCAAGCGCCCAGTCGTCAGAAGGCACGCAAGGCGGCGTGAGCCTCCACTACGGCATTGGCGACCACTACCAGCGCCTGACGCTGAACTACGAAACTCCCTCGGTCTGGACCTATCACTTTGGCGGTAATTGGGGCCGGCTGGACCTGACGCCCGAACTGGGCGCGTCCTACTGGCAGGCTGACGGCTCGCGTTCGCCGGGCCATGTCTGGCAATTCAACGCCATCCCGATGTTCCGCTGGTGGACCGGCGAGCGCTTCTACATCGAGGCAGGCATTGGCGCCACGCTCTTCTCCAGCACGCGCTTCGCCAACGAGAACATCAGCACCGCCTTCCAGTTTGGCGATCACGTTGGCCTGGGCTTCCTGTTGACGCCCAACAACCGCATCGGCGTGCGTTATTCGCACTTCTCGAATGCCAGCATCAAGCGCCCGAACCCGGGCCTGGATGTGGTGCAGCTCACCTATACGTACCAGTTCTGATTCCACCGCGAACAGAAGCAGGCAGCCCTCGGGAACGAGGGCTTTTTTTCGCCCGGACGTTATGGACCGGGACCCGGATCGCGATCGTGGCGTCCGTTCATAAAAAAAGCCCCCGTCATGAGACGGGGGCTTCTTCAGGCTTGCGGCTTAGTGGTGCGTTTCGACCTGAACCAGCGGCTCGTTGGAAACTGCTGCCACGGGCTTGCGCTCGCGGCCCAGGCGGGTCGGGGTGTGCGCTGCGGCGATGCGCAACTGCGTCTGCGCGTGGCGGTCCGGATCGGTCTCCACCCATTGCAGGCCGGCGGCGTTGACCACCTCGTGCAGGGCTTGGGCCTTGGCCGACGGCGCCGCTGCGGGCATCACGATGGGCTGCTGCGCGGCGACCGGAGCCACGGGGGCCGGGGCCGGAGCGGCGGCGGGGGCCGCCGGAGCGGCTGCCACTTCGGGCGCGGGGGCGGCGGGGGCCACGGGGGCCTCGACCACGGGTTCCACGGCCGGAGCTTGCACCGGGGTTTCCACGGGCGCGGCCGGGGCCGAGGCCTGGGCGGGTTCCACGGAGACCGGTTGCGTCGCCTCGGGGGCAGCGGCTTGCACGGGCTGGGCCACGGGTTCAGCGGCGGCCTGCACGGGTTCGGCCTTGGGGGTTTCAGCCGCTTGGGCTTCGACCTGTTGGGCCTGGACCGGTTGGGCGGCAACTTCCTCGGCCTGAGCCGGCGCGGCTTGCGCCTCTTGCACCTGCACCGGAGCGGCTTCGGCCTTGGGGGCTTCCACTTGCTCAGCGGCTTGGGCGGGCTGGGCGGCTACGCCTTCGGCCTGCTCGCCGGCGTCGTCGTCGGAACCGTCTTCCAGGCGCTCGTCGCTGCCGGCCAGGCCAGCTTCGTCCTGGCTGCGACGGCCGCGGCGGCTGCGGCGGCGGCGGCGCTTGCGTTCCGGATCGGCTGCGCCTTCGGCGCCTTCGGCGGTCGGGATGCCATCGGCGGTGAGCTCGGCGGCATCGGCGTCCTGCGCGGACTCAGCGGACGGCTTGGAGTCGGGCAGGGCGGTGGCAACGGTCTGGGCCAGCGCCGCGACCATGCTTTCCTGTTCGCTCATCGGCGCGTCGCTCTGGCCTTCCTCGCGGCGGTTGCGGCCGCGGCCGCGGCGGCGGTTGCGGCCGGCGCCCGTGTCTTCGCCATTGAGTTCCGTCGCATGCTCGGGGTGGCTGGACGCCAGGGCCGATTGGGTGGCCTGGGTGTCGCGCTCGCCGCGGGCTTCGTTGCGGTTGTGGCGTTCGCCGCGTTCCTGGCGTTCACCGCGCTCGCCCTCGGCGCGGCGGTTGCCGCGCACGTGGTGGCGGCCGCCTTCGCTGCCCTCGGCGCCTTCGCCGCGCGATTCGCCGCGACGGTTGCGGTTGCGGTCCGAACCATGGCGCTCGCCACGGCGTTCCTGGCCGTCATGGCCGCCGCGGCCCTTGCCGCGGCCGGAAGTGGCGCGCTTGGCGCTGTCTTCCTGGACGGCGGGGGCGGGCTTGGCGGGTTCGGCGCTGCCGGTCAGCCAACCGACCAGGCGCTTGAACAGGCCGCCCAGGCCGCCTGCCGCCGCGGGAGCGGCGGGGGCGGCAACGGGCGCTGCGGGCGTCGAGACCGGAGCGGGCTGCGAAGGCGTGATGCCCTTGACCAGCGCTTCCGGGCGAGCCTTGATTTCGCTTTCGCGAGGCTGCCAGGGCGCATCCGTGGCCGGCGCTTCAACCAGCTCGAAGCTGGTTTTCAGTTCTTCCAGGCGCGGATCGTCGTGGCGCAGGCGCTCGATGTGGTGGTGCGGCGTTTCCAGATGCTTGTTGGGGATCAGCATCAGGTTGACCTTCAGGCGGGCTTCCATCTTGGTGATGTCGGCGCGCTTTTCGTTCAGAAGGTAGGTGGCCACATCGACCGGCACCTGGGCGTGGACCGCCGCGGTGTTTTCCTTCATGGCCTCTTCCTGCAGCAGGCGCAGCACGTGCAGCGCGCTGGACTCGGCGTCGCGGATCACGCCGGTGCCGTTGCAGCGCGGGCAGGTGATGTGCGAGCCTTCGTTCAGGGCCGGACGCAGGCGCTGGCGCGACAGTTCCATCAGGCCGAAGCGCGAGATCTTGCCCATCTGGACGCGGGCGCGGTCGAAATGGAGAGCATCGCGCAGGCGCTGTTCAACGGCGCGCTGGTTCTTGCTGTCTTCCATGTCGATGAAGTCGATGACGATCAGGCCGCCCAGGTCGCGCAAGCGCAACTGGCGGGCCACTTCGTCGGCCGCTTCCGAGTTGGTGCGCAGCGCGGTTTCCTCGATGTCGGCGCCGCGCGTGGAGCGGGCCGAGTTGACGTCGACGGAAACCAGCGCTTCGGTGTGGTCGATCACGATGGCGCCGCCCGAGGGCAACTGTACGGTGCGCGAGTAGGCCGTTTCGATCTGGTGTTCGATCTGGAAGCGCGAGAACAGCGGGATATCGTCGCGGTAGCGTTTGACGCGCTGGACGTTGTCCGGCATCACCACGCTCATGAAGGCGGTGGCTTGGTCGGCGATCTCGTCGGTATCGATCAGGATCTCGCCGATTTCCGGCGAGAAATAATCGCGGATGGCCCGGATGACCAGGCTGGATTCCAGATAGATCAGGATGGGCGCGGAGTTGTCGCGCGCGGCGCCGTCGATGGCCGTCCACAGCTGCAACAGGTAGGACAAGTCCCACTGGAGCTCTTCGACGTTGCGGCCGATGCCGGCCGTGCGCGCGATGATGCTCATGCCCTGGGGCAGTTCGAGCTGCTCCATGGTGTCGCGCAGTTCCTGGCGGTCCTCGCCCTCGACGCGGCGCGAAACGCCACCGCCACGGGGGTTGTTGGGCATCAGGACCAGATAGCGGCCAGCCAGCGAGATGAACGTGGTCAGGGCAGCGCCCTTGTTGCCGCGTTCTTCCTTTTCGACTTGGACGATCAGTTCCTGGCCTTCGCGCAGGGCGTCCTGGATGCGGGCGCTACGGACATCCACGCCTTCCTTGAAGAAGCTGCGGGCAACTTCCTTGAAGGGCAGAAAGCCGTGACGGTCTTCGCCATAGTTGACGAAGCAGGCTTCGAGGCCGGGTTCGATCCGGGTGATGACACCTTTGTAGATATTGCCTTTGCGTTGTTCGCGGCCGGCAGTCTCGATGTCGAGGTCGATGAGTTTTTGCCCATCGACGATAGCGACGCGTAATTCTTCCTGATGCGTCGCATTGAACAGCATGCGCTTCATGAGAGGGTTTCTCCGTTGTCATGACGCGCCGATATCGGCGCGTGACCTCGGGTCACTCGGGCTGCGGCTGAAGCGGGCAAGAAATGCGGACCGTACCTGGGCGGCGCCCAGGCGTATCCGCCGCGGGTCAGGCGGGCACGTCGTGCCGTGGGGCACGGGGTTCTGTCAGCAGGAGGGTCAGCTTCACTGAATGTGGTTTGACGGAAAAATTGCTGTGAACGGCAGCTGCGGTCGGATTGGTTGCCTACACGCAGCTGGTGCTTTAAATATGCGACGATTCTTGCAGTGCTTCAGAGCCGCTTGCGGCATGCAACGGACCTGCTGGGACAGCGGGCAAAATGAATGCCACACCACTATCCGGCAGGGCGCGGTTGCGCCGGCGACCAAGAGACCCAGGGGTTGAATGAGCAGGCAGTACAATGGCGGCCCGCGCGCTCGACGGAGTTGCGTGTAAGTTGCATCTCTACGCCAGGCGGCTAGTTCAGCCCCTTAAGGCTGTCCCGATTATATGTCGCTTTCCGCAATGCGCAAAGAAACTTCCTCCCCCATATCCTCCTCTAAAGCCGCCCCCGCCGTCCGAATGGTGGAGGTCGGCGCCGAGCATGCCGGCCAGCGCCTCGACAACTATCTGATGCGGCTGTGCAAGGGCGTCCCCAAAACGCATATCTACAAGGCCATCCGTGGCGGCGAGGTGCGAGTAAACAAGGGACGCATCTCCGTCGACTACCGCATCGTGGAAGGCGATATCGTCCGCATCCCGCCCTTGCGGCTGCCTGACCCGGGCAAGCCCCGGCCGGTGCCCGGCGCAGAATTTCCCGTCGTGTTCGAAGACGACGCCATGCTGGTGGTGGACAAGCCCGCCGGCGTGGCGGTCCATGGCGGCAGCGGCGTGTCCTTCGGCGTGATCGAGCAGTTGCGCGCCGCCCGGCCCGAGGCCAAGTTCCTGGAACTGGTGCACCGGCTGGACCGCGAGACCTCGGGCCTGCTCATGGTGGCCAAGAAGCGCAGCGCGCTGCTTGCGCTGCACGCCATGCTGCGCGAGGGCAAGAGCGACAAGCACTACCTGGCGCTGGTCGAGGGCGATTGGGTCAATGACCGCCAGCACATCAAGCTGGGCCTGTCCAAATGGACTACGCAGTCCGGAGAGCGCCGCGTCAAGGTGGATCCGGACGGGCAGACGGCGCATACCATCGTCACGCTCAAGCAGCGGTTCGGCGGCTACAGCCTGGTGGACGCCGAGCTGCGCACGGGGCGCACGCACCAGATCCGGGTGCACCTGGCGGCCAGCGGCTTTCCCATCGTGGGCGACGACAAGTACGGCCACGACGAGGTGCGCGCACACTTTGCGCGCCAGGGGTTCGGCCGCATGTTCCTGCACGCCCACCAATTGACCCTGGCCCACCCTCTGACGGGCGAGGTCATGACGCTTACCGCCGAGCTGCCGCCTGCGTGCCGGAACATACTGAAATTACTGGAGTCGGTCTGATATGTCGTATTCACTGGTCGTTTTTGACTGGGATGGAACCCTGATGGATTCCACGCACAGCATCGTGGCCGCCATCCAGGGCGCTTGCCGCGACCTGGAACTGGCGGTGCCGTCGGCGTCCGACGCGAGCTGGGTGATTGGCCTGTCCCTGGAAAGCGCCCTGCGTCGGGCCGTGCCGGACCTCACGCAAGCCATGCTGCCGCGCTTTCTTGAGCGCTATCGCACTCACTATCTGCTGCGCGACCCCGAGCTGCGCCTGTTCGAGGGTGTGCAGGAATTGCTGACGGAACTGGCAGGGCAGAACGTGCGGCTGGCCGTCGCCACCGGCAAGAGCCGCGTCGGCCTGACCCGCGCGCTGGCCGCCACCGGCCTGGGCCCGCTGTTCGATGCCACTCGCACGGCCGACGAAACCTTCAGCAAGCCCCATCCCGCGATGCTGCACGAGCTGATGCAGGAGCTGGACGTGGATCCGGCCCGCGTGGTGATGGTGGGCGATACCTCGCACGATCTGCAGATGGCGGCCAACGCCGGCGTGCATGGCTTGGGCGTCACGTACGGCGCGCATACCATGAAGGAACTTCAGGGTTGTGCGCCGCAAGCCGTGCTCGACAGCGTGCCGCTGATGCGCGAATGGCTGTTGCCCCGGGTCGGCGCGGGCATCTAGCCTTCATGCGCTGGACGTCGGCGCGGAATATTATGGGGTTGTCCGGCGTCCATGGGTTGCGCAGGGCGCGCCCATGACCCTGCGGGCGCCATACCGGAGACCATGATGCTGATACGCAAGCCCGACGATTTTGTCCCGTCCGAGATCACTCCCGAGGCCGTATGGCGCTCGCGCCGCGACTTGATGCTGCGCGCCGGGTTGGCGGCCGCCGCCGTGGGCTTGCCGGGCTGGGCGGCCCGCAGCGCCTTCGCCCAGGACGCGGGCGCGCTGCCGGGCACGGCCAGCCCCGCGTTCAGCGTCATGGACAAGCAGACCTCGCTGGCTGACGTCACGTCCTACAACAATTACTACGAGTTCGGCGTCGATAAAGGCGATCCGGCCGCCAATGCCGGCAAGTTGCAGACGCGCCCCTGGACCGTCAGCGTCGAGGGCGAGGTCGGCAAGCCGCGCACGTTCTCCATCGAAGAGCTGCTCAAGCTGGCGCCGATGGAAGAGCGCGTGTATCGGCTGCGCTGCGTCGAAGGCTGGTCGATGGTCATTCCCTGGGTGGGCTATTCGCTGTCGGCGCTGCTCAAGCAGGTGGAGCCCACCGGCAACGCCAAGTACGTGGAGTTCGTGACTGCCGTGCAGCGCGAGAACATGCCCGGCGTGCGCACGGCGATCCTGGAATGGCCCTATGTGGAAGGGTTGCGCATCGACGAGGCCATGAACCCGCTGGCCATGCTTGTTTTCGGCGTCTATGGCCGGGTGCTGCCCAACCAGAATGGCGCTCCCCTGCGGCTGGCCGTGCCCTGGAAATACGGTTTCAAGTCGGCCAAGTCCCTGGTGAAGATCCGCCTGGTGGAAAAGCAGCCGGTCTCGTCCTGGATCAAGGCCGCGCCGCAGGAATATGGCTTTTACGCCAACGTGAATCCCAATGTGGCCCATCCCCGCTGGAGCCAGGCCACCGAGCGCCGCATCGGCGAGGACGGCCTGTTCAGTCCCAAGCGCAAGACCTTGATGTTCAACGGCTATGGCGAGCAGGTGGCCTCGCTCTACCAGGGCATGGACCTGAAAGCGAACTACTGAGGCAGCCCATGTCCGCAGGTGCTCCGCAGGCGGCTCCGGCCGCGCCGCCGCGCAAGGCGCAGATTTCCGCCAGGACGGTCGGGCGTTTCAAGCCCCTCTTGTTCCTGCTGGGGCTGGCGCCGTTTGCGCGCTGGGTCTGGCTGGGGGTGAACAACGGCCTGACGGCGAATCCGGTCGAATTCCTGACCCGCTCGTCCGGCACCTGGACCCTGGTCTGCCTGCTTGTCACGCTGGGCATCACCCCGTTGCGCCGCTTGACGGGGCAGCCGGCGCTGGTGCGCGTGCGCCGCATGTGCGGGCTGTTCGCCTTCTTCTACGGCTCCATGCATTTCATGGCCTGGGTCTGGTGGGACCGTGGCTTTGATCCGGCGGGAATGTTGAAGGATATCGCCGAACGTCCCTTCATCATGGTGGGATTTTCCGCCTTCGTGCTCATGACGGCGCTTGCCGCCACCTCGACGCAGTGGGCCATGCGCAAGCTCGGCAAGCGCTGGCAGACCCTGCATCGGGCCGTCTACGCCATCGGTTTGCTGGCGATCGTGCATTTTTGGTGGCACAAGGCCGGCAAGAACGACCTGGCGCAGCCCGCGCTGTACGCCGCGGTGCTTGCCGTGCTGCTGGGCTGGCGCGTGGTGGCGTGGTGGAAGCGCCGGCCCTAGCGCCGGCGCCTTACAGAATCGCCAGCATGATGGCCGCCGTTTCCGCGTCCGGCTGGCCGTCGTGCAGCGCTGGGCGGTAGTGCATCTGGAATGCCGCCAGCGTGTTGATCGTGGCGCGGTCCAGCGTGCCGTCCTGAGGGCAGGCGTAGCCCAGCCGCTGCAGCTGCTTCTGGAACCAGGCCACGTCGGGCGTGCCTTCCGCCTGCAGCCGCGCCAGGTGCTCGGCGGCGCCTGCTTCGTTATACCAGCGGCCGATCCCGGCCTCGGCCAGCGTCTTCCACGGGAAAAGCGGGCCCGGATCCACCTTGCGCTGCGGCGCGATGTCGCTGTGGCCCACGACGTTCTCGGGCGCGATGCCGTGGCGCTGGATGATGTCCCGCAGCAGGATGGTCAGCGCGCGCACCTGGCGGTCGTTGTAGGCATGCCATAGCGGCTTGCCGTCTTCGCCCTCGGTCCAGCCCGGGTTCACGACCTCGATGCCGATGGAAGTGCTGTTCATCGCGATGTTGCCGTACCAGGAGGCGGCGCCCGCGTGCCACGCGGAGCGGTTCTCGTCGACCAGCCGATAGGCGCGCCCGGCATCGTTCACCAGGTAGTGGGAGCTGACCTTGCCTTTGGACAGCAGGTGCATCGACCGGACGTCGTCCACGGTGGTGTAGTGCACCACCACGTAGCGGACTCGGCTGCTCTGGCTGACGGCCGTGACCGAGGTGTCCAGGTCCAGCCCGGCGGGGCCGCGCGCGGCGCAGCCGGCCAGGACTGCCGCGGCCAGCAGTGTGGCGATAAGGCGAAACATGATCAGCGGGCCAGGTAGAGGAACAGCGTGGGCAGCTTGTCGAGCTGGGGCGCCGGCAGCTTTTTCCAATCGGCGACGGTGTGCGTGACGACCCATTCGTCGGCCGTCGTCACCGAGCGGGCCACGCAGAGTTGCGTGTCCGCCTTCAGGCTGGCCAGCAGCGTGGCGAACATGGCGGCGTTGCGGTAGGGGGTTTCGATCAGCAGCTGGGTCTGGTTGTGCTTGGCCGAGTGCTGCTCCCAGGCGCGCAGCTGCTTGGCGCGTTCGGCGGGGTCCACCGGGGCGTAGCCATGGAAGGCGAAGCGCTGGCCGTCCAGGCCGCTGGCCATGAGGCCCAGCAGGATGGAGGAGGGGCCGACCCAGGGCTTGACGGTGATTCCCATGCGGTGCGCCGCAGCGACCACCTTGGCGCCGGGATCCGCCACGGCGGGGCAGCCAGCCTCGGAAACCAGCCCGATCTCCCCTCCCTGCGCAACCGGCGCCAGCCAGGTCTTGATCTGGGCGGCGTCGACCTTGTCGGTCAGGGTGTGGACCGTGATCTCCTGCAGCGGCCGGGTGGTGCCGACGAGCTTCAGGAAGGCGCGGGCCGTCTTGGCGTTCTCGGCGATATACGTGTCCAGCCGGCCGGCCAGGGCGCGGACCTCGGCGGGCAGCCAGCGCTCGGGCGGGGCGTCGCCCAGGCCGACGGGTATCAGGTGCAGGGCGCCGCTCATGCGGGCGCTCCCGGCGCGTCCAGCGGATCCAGGCCGAACCGGGCCAGCATGCGCGTCAGCTCGATCAGCGGCAGGCCGATGATGGCGGTCGGGTCGTCGCTCTGCATGCTTTCCATCAGGGCGATGCCCAGGCTTTCCGCCTTGGCGCTGCCTGCGGTATCGTAGGGTTCTTCGGCGCGCAGATAGGCGTCGATGGAGTGGGGAGGCAGTTGGCGGAAGCGGCAGCGGGTGATGATGTCGGCCTTTTCCACGCGCAGCCCGTCGGTAACCGCCAGGGCGCTGTGGAATTCCACGGTCTGGCCCGACAGGGCGCGCAGTTGCGCCTGGGCGCGCGCGAAGTCTCCCGGTTTGCCGATGGGCGTGCCGTCCACGGTGGCCACCTGATCCGATCCGATCACGATGCTGCCGGGGTGATTGGCCGCCACCGCCATGGCCTTTGCCACGGACAGGCGCAGGGCCAGCGCTTCGGGCGTTTCGCCGGGCTGTGGCGTTTCGTCTACATCGGGGGAAATCGCCGTAAAGGGCAGGCGCAGGCGCGACAGCAGTTCTTTGCGGTAACGCGAGCTGGACGCGAGGATCAGGCTAGGCTTCAGAGGCATGCGGGATTTGACGGTGATACGTAAGTCACAGTATTATCTAACGTTTTGCGGCATTTTTGCAGGAACATCAACATGACACCCAAGGGATTGCCTGACGGCGCAAGCCGCAACTCGGGCGGATCGGCAGGTGCAGGGAAGAATGTCGCTGCGGAAATGGCTGCGGATGCAAAAGTAAATGTTAAAGCAGATGCGCAGGTAGATCCTACCCGCATTGATGCTTACGCTTATGCCCGTTTGGGCAAGCAGGCGCAGGGCACCATCGCATTGCTGCGGCTTGCCCGGGTGGTTGAAGGCTTGCCTGAACAACCGCTGGGCGAGGCCGGTCTGGTGACATGGTCCGTGCGCGGCGAAGAGGGCAAGACCGGCTTATTGCTGGGTCAGCCGCTCTTGCATCTGCGTGTGCAGGCAAATCCGGTCGTTGTATGTCAACGGTGCAATGTTCCGTTTGCGTATCCGGTCGATAGCGAAGTCCTGCTGCAATTGGTCAAATCTGAAGACGACCTCGACGATGGTTCTTCCGTTGCTGAACAAGGCGACGGTTACGACGACGAGGACGACGAAGGCGAAGGAAGGAATTCTGCGCCCCATCTGCCTGAAAAGGTGGTGGGATCGCATCGTTTTGATCTGCTGGCCCAGGTCGAAGATGAGCTCATTCTGAGCATTCCGTATGTGCCCAAGCATGATGTATGCCCGGGCGCGCAGGCCAAAGTCAGTGAAGCTCCTGAAGAGGGGCCCGCTGTCAAGCGTCCGTCGCCGTTTGCGGTGCTGGAACAACTGAAGCACAAAGATTGAGATCAACATCGGGCCGCATCGCGTACAATGCGCCCCGTTTCTAGGAGTCATCATGGCCGTTCAACAAAACAAGAAGTCCCCCTCCAAGCGCGGTATGCACCGCTCGCACGATTTTCTGGTGAGCCCGTCGACGGCCATCGAGCCGAACACCGGTGAAACGCACCTGCGTCACCACATCAGCCCGAACGGTTTCTATCGCGGCCGCAAGGTCCTGAAGACCAAGGCCGACGAATAAGGCCCCCGGGCCGAACTCGTACCCGGACCAACTCGGCTGAGCGCTGATACCTGGCACCCGTGATACGCATCGCCATAGACTGTATGGGCGGAGACTTCGGTCTGCCCGTCACGATTCCGGCTGCGATCGAGTTCGCCCGGCAATTTCCGGATACCCGGCTGTTGCTGGTCGGGCTTCCCGACGCTATCGAAGCGGCGCTCTCCGAGCATCGCAACGTGGCGCGGGATCGCATGGAAATCGTGGCGGCTTCCGAAGTCGTCACCATGGACGACCCTGTCGAGGTCGCCCTGCGCCGCAAAAAAGACTCCTCCATGCGCCTGGCCGCTCAGTCCGTCAAGGACGGGCGCGCCGACGCCTGCGTTTCCGCGGGCAACACCGGCGCCTGGATGGCCATTTCACGCTACGTGCTCAAGACGCTGGACGGCATAGACCGCCCCGCGATCGCCACGTCCATTCCGAACCAGACGGGCCGCGCCACCACGGTGCTGGACCTGGGCGCGAACGTGGACTGCACGGCCGAGCACCTATTGCAATTCGCCATCATGGGCGCCGCGCTGTCGCAGGCGGTGGACCATCGCGAGAACCCCACCGTGGGCTTGCTCAACATTGGCGAAGAAGTCATCAAGGGCAATGAAGTCGTCAAGGAAGCCGCCGAGCTTCTGCGCGGCAGCCCGCTGAACTTCTACGGCAACGTCGAAGGCAATGACATTTTCAAGGGCACGGTCGACGTCGTCGTCTGCGACGGATTCGTCGGCAATGTCGTGCTCAAGTCCGTCGAAGGGCTGGCGAAGATGCTGTCCAGTGTCATTCGCGAAGAGTTCAAACGCAATCTGATCACGCTGCTGGCCGGCGCGGTGGCCAGGCCGGTGCTGAACCGCCTGCGTAACCGGGTCGACAACCGGCGCTACAACGGCGCCGCATTGCTGGGCCTGCGTGGCGTGGTCATCAAGAGCCATGGTTCCGCGGACGTTTACGCCTTCGGTTTTGCGTTGCAACGAGCCCGCGAAGCCGTAGTGAGTAAACTGCTGGAGCGCACCGCTCAGACGGTAGCGCAAATTACCAAGCGCGTTCAATCAGGCGATGGCCCTTCGGCGTCGTCGCCAAACGTGGCTGGGGACACCGCTTGATGGATACCGCAATGAAATATTCCGTGATCGCGGGCACCGGCAGCTTCCTGCCGGAACGCGTGGTTTCGAATGACGAACTGGCAGCGGAGCTGGCGACGCGCGACATCGCCACCTCCGACGAATGGATCGTCGAGCGCACGGGCATCCGCCAGCGCCACCTTGCCGAGCGTGGCGTCACCACCAGCCAGCTCGCCACCGAGGCGTCGCGCCGCGCGCTGGCCGATGCGGGCGTGGACGCCTCCGAAGTCGATCTCATCGTCGTGGCCACGTCCACCCCGGACTTCGTGTTTCCCAGCACGGCCTGCCTGGTGCAGGCCAACCTGGGCGCCAAGGGCTCGGCGGCTTTCGACGTGCAGGCGGTCTGCAGCGGCTTCGTCTATGCGCTCACCACCGCCGACAGCTTCATCCGCGCGGGCCGCGCCCGCTGCGCGCTGGTAATCGGCGCGGAAGTGTTCTCGCGCATCCTGGACTGGAACGACCGCAGCACCTGCGTGCTGTTCGGCGACGGCGCCGGCGCCGTGGTGCTGAAGGCTTCCGACCAGCCCGGCATCCTTGCCGCGCAACTGCATGCCGACGGCAGCCAGATGAAGATCCTCAGCGCGGCCGGAAACGTGGCCTATGGCGACGTGACGGGAGACCCGTTCCTGCGCATGGACGGCCAGGCCGTCTTCAAGCAGGCCGTCACCGTGCTGGACCGCTCCGCGCGCGACACCTGCGCCGAAGCCGGCATCGAAGTCGCCGACGTCGATTGGCTGATCCCGCATCAGGCCAATGTGCGCATCCTGAATTTCCTGGCCCGCAAGCTTGGCGTGCCGGTCGAGAAAGTCGTCATTACCGTCGACAGCCACGCCAATACGTCGGCGGCCAGCGTGCCGCTGGCGCTGGATGCCGCGCGCCGCGATGGCCGCGTCAAGCCGGGCCAGCTCATCCTGATGCAAGGCGTAGGCGGCGGATTCACCTGGGGCTCGGTACTGGCCCGCATGTAAGGGTGCGCCCGGGCGGAGCGGCATGCGTGCCGCGCCCGCCGGGAGAGCGCGCCTGACATTCTCCACAGACACTGAATCAATCCACACGGTCAATCATGAAAATCGCTTTTGTCTTTCCCGGCCAAGGTTCGCAAGCTGTCGGCATGCTGGATGCCTGGTCGGGCGTTGCGGCCGTCACGGACACCGTGGCGCAAGCGTCGCAGGCCCTCGGGCAGGACCTGGGCGCGCTGATCGCCCAGGGTCCCGTTGAGCAGCTCAACCTCACCACCAATACCCAGCCCGCCATGCTGACCGCCGGGGTTGCGTTCTACGCGGCCTGGTGCGCGGCGGGCGGCCGCAAGCCCGACGTCGTGGCCGGCCACAGCCTGGGCGAATACGCCGCGCTGACCGCAGCGGGTTCGCTGGCGCTGGCCGACGCCGTGCGCCTGGTGCGCGTGCGCGCCGACGCGATGCAAGCCGCCGTGCCGGTCGGCACCGGCGCCATGGCCGCCATCCTGGGCCTGGACGATGATGCCGTGCGCGCCGCGTGCGCATCCGCCGCGCAAGGCGAGGTCGTCGAGGCGGTGAACTTCAACGCGCCCGCGCAGGTCGTGATCGCGGGTCACAAGGCCGCCGTCGAACGCGCCTGCGAACTGGCCAAGGCGGCGGGCGCCAAGCGCGCGCTGCTGCTGCCGGTGTCCGCGCCGTTCCACTCCAGCCTGCTCAAACCCGCCGCCGATGTGCTGGCCGGCGCCCTGGCCGGCGTGGCCGTGTCCGCGCCGCAGATCCCCGTCATCAACAACGTCGATGTGGCTGCGCCCACGGAACCCGGGGCAATCCGGGATGCGCTGGTGCGTCAGGCATGGCATCCTGTGCGCTGGGTCGAAACCCTGCGCGCGATGAAGGCGCAAGGCGTCACGCACATCATCGAGTGCGGCCCCGGCAAGGTGCTGGCAGGCCTGACCAAGCGCATCGATCCCGAACTTACCGGCCTGGCCATCACCGATCCCGCTTCGCTTGAAGCCGCGTTGGCCGCCGTTAACGGAAATTAAAGACATGGATAACACCTCGATCGAACTGCAGGGCAAGATCGCGCTGGTAACGGGCGCCACGCGCGGCATCGGCCGCGCCATCGCCCAGGAACTGGCCGCCCGCGGCGCAACCGTCGTCGGCACCGCCACGTCCGAATCGGGCGCGGCCGCCATCACCGAAGCGCTGGCCCCGTTTGGCGGCCGCGGCGTGGTGCTCGACGTGACCAACGCCGAAGCCTGCGATGCGCTGATCGACGCGCTGGGCAAGGAAGGCGGCGGCCCGCATATCCTCGTCAATAACGCCGGCATCACCCGTGATACGCTGGCGATGCGCATGAAGGACGACGACTGGTCCGCGGTCATCGACACCAATCTGGCGTCGGTCTTCCGCCTGTCGCGCGCGGTGTTGCGCAGCATGATGAAAGCCCGTTGGGGACGGATCATCAACGTGACTTCGGTGGTGGGCTCCAGCGGCAACGCAGGCCAGGCCAACTATGCCGCCGCCAAGGCGGGCGTGGCGGGCATGTCGCGCGCGCTGGCGCGCGAACTGGGCAGCCGCAACATCACCGTGAACTGCGTTGCCCCGGGCTTCATCGATACGGACATGACGCGCGCGCTGGGTGAAAACCAGACCGCGGCCTTGCTGCAGCAGATTCCGCTGGGCCGTTTGGGCTCGCCCACGGACATCGCCCATGCGGTGGCATTTTTGTCCGGGCCGCAGGCGGGTTACATTACCGGCACCACCCTGCACGTCAACGGCGGGATGTACATGCAATAAATCACGAATCGCGCGCGGCGGCCCCGGCCGCCGCGCCGCCGCCGGGCAACCGGCGGGGCAGCGCGCGATTCACCGGAAACGCCGCACACAGGTATTCCTGCGTCACTCTTGGCGACAGAACAAGTGAGCGGTGTTATTTTTGTCACGGTCAGGCGTTGCATCACTCCGCGCTTGGCTATAATTCGCGGGATTTTTCCCAATTGGAGATCTGCATGGAAAGCATCGAACAGCGCGTCAAGAAGATCGTCGCTGAACAACTTGGCGTGAACGAAGCCGAGATCAAGAACGAATCCTCCTTCCTTGACGACCTCGGTGCCGATTCGCTCGACATGGTCGAACTGGTCATGGCGCTCGAAGACGAATTCGAGACCGAGATCCCCGACGAAGAGGCCGAAAAGATCACGACCGTGCAACAAGCGATTGACTACATCAATTCGCACGGTAAGCAGTAAGCTCAGCCTATATCGTTCTGGTTGCCGAGATGACCTCGGCCGGCCGGAAATCGGGGCGGTTTCAGGAATTTGCCGTGTGGGCCACCTGCGGGAAGGGCGTCGTAAAGCCCGACCCGCTTTCGTGTGGTCCACACGCGCAGCGCATCCCGAAAACCGCCTTTCTTTTGTCTGTTTGAGGAGTCATCCGTGAAGCGACGTGTCGTCATCACCGGCCTGGGTATCATTTCCCCCGTAGGGAACGATCTGACCACCGCTTGGGACAATATCGTCAACGGACGTTCTGGCATCAGCCGTATCACCCGTTTCGATCCCTCGGCCATCACTACCCACATTGCTGGCGAAGTCAAAGACTTCGACATCAGTACCTATATCTCGGCCAAGGAAGCCCGCCAGATGGATACGTTTATCCATTACGGCCTGGCCGCGGGCATGCAGGCCTGGCGCGATTGCGGCCTGGAAGTCACCGAAGCCAATGCCGAGCGCATCGGCGTGATCGTGGGTTCCGGTATCGGCGGCTTGCCGCGCATCGAAGAAACCCAGGTCGAATATCTGGCCAAGGGTCCTCGGCGGATTTCTCCGTTCTTCGTGCCGGGTTCGCTGATCAACCTGATCTCCGGCCACCTGTCGATCACCTACGGCATGAAAGGCCCGAGCTACGCCGTTGTGTCGGCGTGCACCACCGGCCTGCATTGCATTGGCGATGCCGCGCGCCTGATCGAGTACGGCGATGCCGACGTCATGGTGGCCGGCGGCGCCGAATCGACCGTGTCGCCGCTGGGCATTGGCGGCTTTGCCGCCATGCGCGCGTTGTCGACCCGCAACGATGACCCCGAAACGGCTTCGCGTCCCTGGGACCGCGACCGCGACGGCTTCGTGCTGGGCGAGGGCGCGGGCGTCCTGGTGCTGGAAGAGTACGAGCACGCCAAGAAGCGCGGCGCGCGCATCTACGGCGAACTCGCAGGCTACGGCATGAGCTCGGACGCGCACCACATCACGGCCCCCGACAAGGACGGTCCGCGCCGCGGCGTCTTGAACGCCCTGCGCAACGGCGGCCTGAACGCGGATGACATCCAGTATGTCAACGCGCACGGCACGTCCACGCCCCTGGGCGACAAGAACGAGACCGACGCGCTGAAGCTGGCGTTTGGCGACCACGCCAAGAATCTGGTGGTCAACTCGACCAAGTCCATGACCGGCCACCTGCTCGGCGCCGCCGGCGGCATCGAGGCCGTGTTCACGACCATGGCCGTGTACAACCAGGTTTCGCCTCCGACGATCAACATCTTCAATCAAGATCCCGAATGCGATCTGGACTACTGCGCCAACGAGGCGCGGCAGATGAAGATCGAAGTCGGCCTGTCCAACTCGTTCGGCTTTGGCGGCACCAACGGCTCCATGGCCGTTCGCCGGGTCTGATTTGGAAGGCCCGGTCCGGGGGCATTGGTCGTTTCGCGTGCCTGTCCTGCAGCCCAGGGGCGCAACCGCGCTCTTCGGGCTGGCGCTGGCCGCGGCCGTGACCAGCGCGGCAACGGCGGCATCCTGGCACGGCCAGGCATGGGCGGGCATCGCGGCGATCGCGTTCCTGCTTGTGCTGGCCGGGCTGTTACACTCGGCACGGAGCAGCCTGTCCCCGGTAACGGCATTGCGCACGGCAGCCGGGGGTGGCCACTGGCAGGTGCGCCGGCCGCAGGGCTGGCAAGAGGCGCTGTTGTTGGATCAGCAGCGCGGCCCTGTCTGGCTGACGCTCACTTTCCAGCCCTTGCCCACCGGGAGTACGGCCTTTACCACTAGCAAAATCACTCTCACCGTCTGGCGGCAGACGTTGCGACCCGAGTCCTGGCGGCGCCTGCGCCTGCTGACGGGCACGGCGCGGCGCGCGCATACGGTGCTCCACCCGCGGGAGGCCTCATGAGCGAGCGCGAAGTCGACGCCGAGCTTGTCGCGCGCGTCCAGCGGGGCGACAAGAAGGCATTTGATCTGCTGGTGCTCAAGTACCAGCGGAAGATTCTCCGCCTGCTGGCCCGGATGATCCGGGACCCCTCGGAAATCGAAGACGTGGCCCAGGAGGCTTTTATCAAGGCCTATAGGGCCTTGCCCCAGTTCCGGGGAGAGAGCGCCTTCTACACCTGGCTGTATCGCATCGCCATCAATACGGCCCGCAATTGGCTGGCTTCCCAGGGCCGGCGCCCCAGCGCGCCGAATGCGATAGAAACGGAAGACGGTGAAACTTTTAACGAAACCGACAACCTAACCGATATAAGCACGCCGGAAGCCATGGTTGCCAGCCGCGAAATCGCCGAGACGGTGAACGCGGCCATCGAGGAATTGCCCGAAGAGTTGCGCACCGCAATTGTCCTGCGTGAAATCGAAGGTATGAGTTACGAAGACATCGCCCAGAGCATGGATTGCCCGATCGGTACGGTGCGCTCCCGCATTTTTCGTGCGCGCGAAGCCATCGCGACCAAGTTGCGTCCATTGCTCGACACCGATGTCGAGCGTCGCTGGTAAGGAGTGGCAGTCATGCAAACAGCAGCCAAGTCCGTTGTGATCACCGAGTCCTCCTGGGAGGAATCGGTTTCCGCCTGGATGGACGGAGAGGATTCCGACGATATTCTTCCCAGTCTGTTGTCCAAAGAAGGACGCCAGACCTGGGACACCTATCACCTGATAGGTGATTCCCTGCGCAATTCAGACCTGGCGCTGACGCCCAGCGCGGCCTTCCAGGCCCGCCTGGCACGGGCGCTGGATGCGGAATTGCCTATCGTAGCGGCGCCCCGGCGCCGTTCGCCATTGCGGGTGGGGCTGTCCGGCCTGGCCGTGGCGGCGGCGGTCGCGACGGTCGCCTGGGTGGCGCAGCCGTACCTGACGGGCGCGCCCTCCACGGAAGTGCGCGTGCTGGCCGACGCCAGCATGCCGGCTTCGGCGTCCGACGATTCGGGCCTGCGCGACTACCTGGAGGCCCATCGCCAGATGGCGGGCCCCAGCGCGGTGCGGCAGGTATCGTTTGATGTCGGAGCGGGACGTTGATGGCGCTTGTGCTTCCGTCACGCTGGCCGGTGCTGGGACGCGCCGCCTCATGGCAGGCGCACCGCGCCGGCTGGTTCGCCGCCACGCTCCTGACTGCTTTCCTGGCCGCGCACGAACCCGCGGCGGCCGCCGACAAGGCCCCGGCTGGCCAGGCCGACGACATCGTCCAGCTGCTGACGCGCATCCAGCAGGCGGCGCGCAAGCAGGACTACGCCGGCGTCTTCATGTATCAGCAAGGCGAGATGATCCAGTCCTCGCGCCTCGTGCACGTCATGGACGGCACGGGCGAGCGGGAGCGCCTCGAGATTCTCGACGGCCAGCCGCGCGAGTATCTGCGCCACAACGACGATGTGCAGTGCCTGATTCCCGAACGCAAGACCGTGCTGGTCGAGCGCCGCCGGGGAGACCGCTTTCCCGGCCTGCTCCTAGGAGATCCGGCCAACCTGTCCGAGCACTACAAGATCCGCACCGAGCCCGCGCTGCACCGCGTGGCGGGCCGGGAATGCCGGCTGATCACGATCGAGCCGCTGGACAAGCTGCGCTACGGCTATCGCTTGTGCGCGGACGTCGAAACCAATCTGTTGCTGAAGGCCCAGACCTTGAACGCCGCCCGCGGCGTGGTCGAGCAGGTGTCTTTCACCTCGTTGCGCCTGGGTTCGGAAGTGGATACCCAGTCGCTGTCGTCGCGCTGGAACACGCGCGACTGGAAGGTGCTTGAGGCCACCATGAAGCCGGTGGACCTGGCCGCCCAGGGCTGGCGCATTCCCGCGCCCAAGGGTTTCTCGGTGATCATGCAGGTGGCGCGCTCCATGGGGCGCGGCGCCCCGGTCAGCCAGATGGTGCTGTCCGATGGCCTGGCGGCCATCTCGGTCTTCATCGAGCCCTATGACAGCCAGCGCGGCCATCATCCGCCCGAAGGCGCGGCGCAGCGCGGAGCCATCACCGTCTTCAGCACGCGCATCGCGGACTTCTGGCTGACGGCCGTGGGCGAAGTGCCCGTGGCGACGCTGGAACAGCTTGCGGAAGCCACAGAATACGTGCCCGCCGCACCCGCGGCAGCAGCACCGGCAGGGGCGGGATCCAAGTGATCCGCCCGGCGCGGCAAGCAGTAATTTCGGAGTAACTTATGAAAGCAATGACGGTGTCGAACGCTTTTTTCCGGCGCCTTCTGGCGGCTGTCGCGGCGGGCGTGATGTTGTCCACCGCCTATGTCCCCGATTCGGTTGCGCAGACGCCGCCGGCCGGGTTGCCTGACTTCACGAACATCGTCGAAAAGGCCGACCCCGCGGTCGTGAACATCCGCACCACGGCCACGGTGCCGGTGCGCGGACCCGGCGGCCCTGGCGGCAGCGACCCGTACGAGCTGTTCCGCTGGTTCTTCGGCCCCGAATTCCAGCCCCCGGGCGGCGGTCAGCCGTCGCCGAACCCGCGCCAGCGCCCGCAGCCTTCCCAGCCGGAAGAGCGCACGGTGCCGCGCGGCGTGGGCTCGGGCTTTTTCATTTCGGCCGACGGCTTCATCCTGACCAATAACCACGTGGTGGTGGATGCGACGGACATCTACGTGACCCTGACCGACGGCCGCGAATTCAAGGCCAAGGTCATCGGCACGGACGAGCGCACCGACGTGGCGCTCATCAAGATCGAAGCCAAGGACATGATCTCGCTGGTGATCGGCGACCCCAAGAAGCTGAAGAAGGGGCAGTGGGTGCTGGCCATCGGTTCGCCGTTCGGCCTGGATTCCACCGTGACCTCGGGCATCGTCAGCGCCATTGGCCGCGACACCGGCGAGTACCTGCCGTTCATCCAGACTGACGTCGCGGTCAACCCCGGCAACTCGGGCGGCCCGCTGATCAACCTGGAAGGCGAGGTGGTGGGCATCAATTCCCAGATCATTTCGCGCAGCGGCGGCTTCATGGGCATTTCGCTGGCCATTCCGATCGACGAAGCCATGCGCGTGGTGGACCAGTTGCGCGCCACGGGCAAGGTCACGCGCGGCCGCGTCGGCGTGCAGATCGGCGAAGTGGGCAAGGACGTGGCCGAGGCCATCGGGCTGCCCAAGGCCGAAGGCGCGCTGGTCAGCAGCGTGGAAGCCGAGGGCCCGGCCGAACAGGCCGGCGTCCAGCCGGGCGACGTCATCCTGAAGTTCAATAACGAGCCAATCAAGCGCTGGTCCGACCTGCCGCGCATCGTGGGCGAAACCAAGCCGGGCACGCGCGCCGACATGGAAGTGTGGCGCAAGGGCAAGAGCATGACGCTGTCGGTCAAGGTGGGCGAGATCCCGACCGAGAAGGCGGCTGCCGCCGGCAAGAAGGCGGCGCCCGTTCCCGAGGTGACCAATGCGCTGGGGCTGGGCGTGGTGGATGTGCCCGCCGACGTGCAGAAGAAGCTGCGCATCAAGGGCGGCGTCCAGGTGAAGGTCGCCGAGGGCGTGGCCGCCAAGGCCGGGCTGCAGGAAGGCGATATTGTGTTGGCCCTGAACGACACCGACGTCACCGGCGCCAAGCAGTTCGCCGAACTCGTGGCCAAGCTGGACAAGGGCCGGGCGGCAGGCCTGCTGGTGCGCCGCGGCGACCAGACGCAGTGGGTGGCGGTGCCGGCGTCGAAGTAGTCCGCGGAGAGCGCTTTTTGCCTCGGTACGGCGCCAGGCAAAAAAAAAGGCCCAAGACCAGCTAAAATGGCTGGTTGCCGCAAGAGGGGGCGCCAGGCGCCCCCTCGTTTTGCCCGGGCTAGTCCCGTCAGCGCCCTTCACGTCAGCCGTGCGTACTCCGGCGGCGGTGTCTTCCGGCAGTGTGCCGAGTGTTCCGTCCCTTATAAATTCAAGCATGCAGCATATTCGCAACTTCTCCATCATTGCCCACATCGATCATGGCAAATCGACCCTGGCCGATCGCCTGATCCAGCGCTGCGGCGGGTTGGCGGATCGCGAAATGTCGGCGCAGGTCCTCGACTCCATGGAAATCGAGCGCGAGCGCGGCATTACCATCAAAGCCCAGACTGCCGCCCTGCATTACAAGGCGCAGGACGGCAAGACCTACAACCTGAACCTGATCGACACCCCGGGGCACGTGGACTTCTCGTATGAGGTCAGCCGTTCCCTGTCGGCGTGCGAGGGCGCGCTGCTGGTGGTGGACGCGTCCCAGGGCGTCGAGGCCCAGACCGTCGCCAACTGCTACACCGCCATCGAGCTGGGCGTGGAAGTGCTGCCCGTGCTGAACAAGATGGACTTGCCGCAGGCCGACCCCGACGGCGCGCGCCAGGAAGTCGAGGACGTGATCGGCATCGACGCCTCGGAAGCCGTGCTAGCCAGCGCCAAGACCGGCATGGGCATCGACGAGATCCTCGAATCCATCGTGGCCCGCGTGCCGCATCCCAAGGGCGACCCCGATGCGCCGCTGCAGGCGCTCATCATCGACTCGTGGTTCGACAACTACGTGGGCGTCGTGATGCTGGTGCGCATCGTCAACGGCGTGCTCAAGCCCAAGGACAAGATCCTGCTGATGGCCTCCGGCGCCACCCACCTGTGCGAGCAGACCGGCGTGTTCACGCCCAAATCGCAGCAGCGCCCGCATCTGTCGGCGGGCGAGGTGGGCTTCATCATCGCCGGCATCAAGCAACTGGAAGACGCCAAGGTCGGCGATACCGTCACGCTGGCCAACAAGCCGGCCGCATCGGCGCTGCCCGGCTTCAAGGAAGTAAAGCCGCAGGTGTTCGCCGGCCTCTATCCGGTGGAAAGCTCCGAATACGACCAACTGCGCGATTCGCTCGACAAGCTCAAGCTGAACGACGCGGCGCTGATGTTCGAGCCGGAAGTCTCGCAGGCCCTGGGCTTCGGCTTCCGTTGCGGCTTCCTGGGCCTTCTGCACATGGAGATCGTGCAGGAGCGCCTGGAGCGCGAGTTCGACATGGACATCATCACCACCGCGCCGTCGGTGGTCTATGAGGTCGAGCAGCGCGACGGCTCCGTGATCACGGTGGAAAGCCCGTCGCGCATGCCGGAAGTGGGCAAGATCCAGGACATCCGCGAGCCCATCGTGAAGGTCACACTGTTCATGCCGCAGGACTATGTCGGTCCGGTCATGACGCTGTGCAATAACAAGCGCGGCTCCCAGGTCAACATGAGCTATCACGGCCGCCAGGTCCACCTGGTGTACGAGATCCCGCTGGCCGAGATCGTGCTGGACTTCTTCGACAAGCTGAAGTCGGTCTCGCGCGGCTACGCGTCGATGGACTACGAGTTCCTGGAGTACCGCTCCGCCGACGTGGTGCGCGTGGACCTGCTGATCAACAACGACCGGGTCGACGCGCTGGCCGTGATCGTCCACCGCAGCAACGCGCGCCACCGCGCCCGCGACGTGGTCACCCGCATGCGGGGCCTGATCCCGCGCCAGATGTTCGACGTGGTCATCCAGGCCGCCATCGGCGCTGAAATCATCGCGCGCGAGAACGTGAAGGCGCTGCGCAAGAACGTGCTGGCCAAGTGCTATGGCGGCGACATCTCGCGCAAGAAGAAGCTGCTGGAAAAGCAGAAGGCCGGCAAGAAGCGCATGAAGCAGGTGGGTAGCGTGGAAATCCCGCAGGAGGCGTTCCTGGCCATCCTGCAAGTGGAAGACAAGTAGAACCAAAAAAAGAAGGCGGTTAGCTGATGAGTTGGAACTTTGCCCTGATCCTGTTTGTTCTGCTGGTCTTGACCGGCATTATCTGGGTGCTTGATCTGGCGGTGCTGCGCAAGGGGCGCGAGCGGCGCGCTCAAGCGGCAATGGCGCAGTACGATGCGGCCCTGGTCGGCGACGCCCAGGAGACCGAGCGCCTGCGCCGGGAAGCCGGGGATGCCGCGCGGCGCGTGCCGTGGTGGATCGAATACGCGGTCAGCTTCTTTCCCGTCATCCTGTTCGTGTTCATGCTGCGCTCGTTCGTGGTGGAGCCGTTTCGCATTCCGTCGGGCTCCATGCTGCCGACGCTGCAATCGGGCGACCTGATCCTGGTGAACAAGTTCAGCTACGGCCTGCGCCTGCCCGTGATCGACAAGAAGGTCATCGCTGTCGGCACGCCGCAGCGCGGCGACGTGTTCGTGTTCCGCTATCCCGTGGATCCGGACGTGGACTACATCAAGCGCGTAGTGGGCCTGCCGGGCGACGAGATCGCTTACCTGGACAAAAAGCTGTACGTGAACGGCGAATTGGTGCCGCATGTGCGCGACGGCGACTACTTCGAGCCGGATCGTGTGTCGTATATCGCGCAATATAAAGAGAAGTTGGCCGAAGTTGACCATAAAATCCTGCTGGATGAGGGCAAGTCGCAGGATTATTCCCCGATGTGGCAATTTCCCAACCGCCAAAACTGCCAATACAGCCGCAATGGGGTACGCTGCAAGGTACCCGAAGGGAATTTTTTCGCCATGGGCGATAATCGGGATAACAGCGCTGACAGCCGATACTGGGGTTTCGTTCCTGAATCCAATATTGTCGGCCGCGCGTTCTTCATCTGGATGAACTTCAGCGATCTCAGCCGCATCGGCCGGTTCAACTGATTATGTCGCTAGCCACGCTAGAAAACCGCCTGGATCACCACTTCGGTGATCCAGCATTGCTTGAACAGGCGCTGACGCACCGCAGTCATGGTGCGCGCCATAACGAGCGCCTGGAATTCCTTGGGGATTCCGTGCTGAACTTCGTCGTGGCGGCGATGCTGTTCGAGCGCTATTCCAAAATCGATGAAGGCGACCTCTCGCGGCTGCGGGCCAATCTGGTCAAGCAGGCATCGCTGGCGGACATCGCCCAACGGTTGGAGCTGTCTCAGTACCTGCGGCTGGGCGAAGGCGAATTGAAGAGCGGCGGTTTCCGCCGGCCCTCCATCCTGGCGGACACGGTCGAAGCGATTTTCGGCGCCGTCTTCCTGGACGCGGGCTTTGACGCGGCACGCCGCGTAATCGTGCGCCAGTACCAGCCGGTGCTGGCCTCGGTAGACCCCAAGACCCTGGGCAAGGACGCCAAGACCTTGCTGCAGGAGTTCCTGCAGGGCCGCAAGCTGGCGCTGCCGTTGTACACGGTGGTGGCCACGCATGGCGCGGCCCACAGTCAGCAGTTCGAAGTCGAATGCGCCATCCCGGCGCTAGAGATCAAGGTTATGGCGCCCGGCGCCAGCCGCCGCGCCGCCGAGCAATCGGCGGCCAAGCTGGCGCTGGAGGCCGCGTTGGCCGTCAGCCCGGCGACCAAGGCTGCCCGCAAGTCGGGCAAGGCGCGCAAAACCGCGCAATTGTCGCTGCCCGTGGCAGTGGCTCAAGAGACTAAATGAGCGATACCCCTTTTCGTACCGGCTTCGTTGCCATCGTTGGCCGTCCCAATGTGGGCAAGTCCACGCTGACGAACGCCCTGATCGGTTCCAAGATCTCCATCGTGTCGCGCAAGGCGCAGACCACGCGCCACCGCATCCACGGCGTGCTGACCCGCGAGCACGAGCAATTCGTGTTCGTCGATACGCCGGGCTTCCAGACGCGCCATGGCGGCGCGATGAACCGCATGATGAACCGCGTCGTGACGCAGGCCCTGGCCGACGTGGACGTGGTGGTGCATGTGGTGGAAGCCGGCAAGTGGTCCGAAGGCGACGCCAAGCTGCTGCCGCTGCTGCCCAATCCGGAGCGCACCATCCTGGTCGTCTCCAAGATCGACGCGCTGAAGAACCGCGACGAGCTGTTCGCCTTCGTCTCCAAGATCATGGCGCTGCATCCCTTCGGCGCGGTCGTGCCGGTCAGCGCCACCAAGAACCAGCAGCTGGACCAGCTGCTGGAAGAAATCGCGACCCGCCTGCCGGAAGGCGAAGCGATGTTCGAAGAGGACACGCTGACCGACCGCCCCATGCGCTTCATCGCCGCCGAACTCGTGCGCGAGAAGATCTTCCGCCTGGTGGGCGACGAACTGCCCTATGGCTGCACCGTTGTCATCGAGCAATGGGAAGAGACGGCCAAGGGCGCGAGCATCAACGCCTGCGTGGTGGTCGAGCGCGACAGCCACAAGCCCATCCTGTTGGGCACGGGCGGCATGCACATGAAGCGCATCGCCTCGGAGGCGCGGCAGGACATCGCCAAGCTGCTGGACAAGCCCGTGCACCTGGAGGTCTACATCAAGGTGCGCAAGGGCTGGTCCGACCGCGAGGGTGCGCTGCGCGATCTGGGCTATGAGTAGACGGGCGCCACGCGTCCAGGATCGCCCGGGGTTTATGTTGCACGCCACGGCGTGGCGTGAAACATCCCTGATAGTTCAGACTTTCTCGCGCGATCATGGCTGCGTGGCCATGGTTGCCAAGGGCGCCAAGCGCCCTTATTCCGTCTTGCGTCCTGTGTTGTCCGCCTTTCAGCCGCTGCTGCTGTCATGGACCGGCAACGGCGAAGTCAAGACGCTGACGCGCGCCGAGATCGCGGGAATACGCCCGCTGGCCGGCTCCGCCCTGATGTCCGCCTGGTACATGAACGAGCTGCTCTTGCGCCTGTTGCCGCGCGAGGACGCGCATCCGCTGCTGTTCGACGCCTACGACATGGCCCTGCAGCAATTGTCCGGCGGCACCCGCGCGGCCGGCGCGCTGCGCCGTTTCGAATGGACCTTGCTGCGCGAGACCGGCTATGGCGTCGACGAGGCCACTCCCGATTTCGATGACCCGGTGATCGAGCCCGCACTGCGCAGCGATCTGCGCGCGCGCCTGGCCGAGAACCTGGCCGGCCGCCCGCTGTCGACGCGGCGCGTGCTGCTGGACCTGCAACGCATCTGAGCGCGGCCCGGTTCGCCCATGACCTTCACGCTCAAACAGGTCGAAACCTTCCGCACCGTCTATGAAACGGAAAGCGTGACCGCTGCCGCCCGGCGGCTGGATGTGTCGCCCGCTACGGTCAGCGCCACCCTGGCCGCGCTGGAGGCCAGCATCGAGCTGCGCCTGTTCGAGCGCGTGCGCCAGCGCATGCAGCGCACGCCCGAGGCCACGCTGCTATATGAGGAAATCCGCCGCCTGAATGTCGGCCTGGAAAGCCTTGCGCGCAAGATCCGCGCGATCCGCGGGGCAGCCCAGCCGCGGCTGCGCATCGGCTGCATCCATGCGTACAGCGGCGCCATCGTCAGCGACGCGATCTCGCGCTTTCGCACGCGCTATCCGGACACTCCGCTGTATCTGCAGATCCGCGATTCCAATACCTTGCGCGACATGGTGGTGTCGGGCGAACTCGACCTGGCGGCGGTCGCCGACGAATCGGAGCTGGAGGGGCTGCGGGGCCATCGGCTGGCCAGCCTGCGCGCGGTGGCGGTGTTTCCGGCGGGGCATGCGCTGGCGCGCCTGGAGCGCGTGGATTTTTCGCATCTGGCCGATGCGGACGTGATTGCCCTGAACGCGGAGGACGGCTCGCGCAAGCGGCTGGACTCGCTGCTGCGCCAGGCGGGCCGGAGCCTGAGGGTGGCCATCGAGACCCCGTATTCCAGCACCGTTTGTCAACTGGCGCTGGCGGGGCACGGGGTCGGCATCGCCAACCCCGCGACGGCGGTCGGCATGGAGGCGGCGGGCCTGTGCTATCGCCCGCTCGCGGCCCCGGTGCATTTCGAATGCCACATGATCCTGCATGGCAGCCGGCCCCTGTCCGAAGCAGGCAAATTCTGGGCCACCTGCCTGCGCGGCGCGCTGGCCCCGCTGATCGATCGTTTCGGCGTCTAGGACCGGGCGCCGCGATCAGTCGCGGCGCCCGTCGGACGTCACCATCAGCACCACCGACGACTCCGCGTCCAGCACGCCCGAGCGGCGCAGGCGCGACACCGCGGCCAGCGCGGCGGCGGACGACAGTTCGGCGCCGAGCCCCATGCGTTCGAGCCGCTGCTGCGCCTGGGCGGCGGCGGGATCGGGTATCTCCACGGGCGTGCCGCCCGAGCGCGACAAGGCTTCCAGCGACTGCAGCGTGCAGGTGCCGCCCGCGATGGAGTACTGGGCAGTCGCTCCCTCCCAGAGACCGCGCGCATCGCCCGAGGCGCGGGCCCGCGACAAGCGGGCGTAGGGCTCGACCGCGTGCAGGCGGGGCAGGCGCGCGATGCGCCCGCTATGCAGCAAGTGCTGCCAGCCCAGGAAAATTCCCCAGAGCAGATCGCCACGCGCCGTCGGCACGATGATGTCGGTGGGCAATCCGCAGCCATCCAGGATCTCCTGGGCGATGGGCTTGTAGCCCTCCACGCCGTAGGGATGCGTGCCGACAGGCGGATTGAGGTAGTTGGTGCCGGCGAACGCGCCCTGGTTGCGGCACAGGGCCGCCACGTACGGCCAGCGGCCCAGGCTGTCCTCGAAGACGCTGAGCCGCGCGCCGAAGCGCTGCATGGCTTCGCGCTGCAGGGGCGGGCAGGTGCGCGTGATGGCGATATCGGCCTGCAGGCCGGCCGCGGCGCAATAGGCGGCCAGCGAGACCCCGGCATTGCCGCTGGAGGCCGCCGCCACGCGGGTCGCGCCGGCCAGGCGGGCGCGCGACACCAGCTGAGCCGCCATGCGGTCCTTGTGACTGCCCGTGGGGTTGGCGCTTTCGCACTTGAGCCAAAGCTGGCCCACGCCTTCGGCGCGGGCCAGGTCGATCGCGTCCAGGCAGGGCGTGGCGCCTTCGCCCAGCGTGACGGGAGCCAGCACCGGCAAGGGGATGCCGCCGTCCGCCGGGGACGCCTCGTAGCGGCATTCCAGGGTGGCGGGATGGCCTGCGGCGAGGCAGCTCGGGCAGCCTTCGGGATAGTCGCCGGGCGGCCACAGGCTTGCGCAGCGGATACAGCGCAGGCCGGACAATCTAGGGTTCATCTGCATGGGTCAGTACTTTGATGCGAGGGAGTCCAGGGGGAGGGCGGGCGCGACCTGCAGCAGGCAGTCGCCGTCGTCGCTGCGGGCGATGGCGCGCAGGCAGACCACCGTGCCCGCTTGCGGGCTGAGCAGGGTGCGGATGGGGGTGTCGGGGCGGGCGGGTTCGATCAGGCTGCCGATGTCCTCGCCAGCGGCGACCGGTTGCCCCAGCTCGACGCCGGGCACGAACACGCCGGGTTCGCGGGCGCGCAGCGTGGCGGCGGGCGCGTCCAGGTCATAAAGGCGGATTTCCCGATTGCGCGGCAGGGGACGGTCCGGCAGCAGCCCCAGTGCGCCCAGGCAACCCAGCAGGCCATCGCGGCAGCGGTCCGCAAGGCTGCGGCTGGTTTCCCCGCCGCCGCCGATCTCGGCGCTCAGCCGCAGCACGCCATGGCGGCTGGCCGCGGCAGGCATGGACCCGGCCTCGTTGCCGCGGAAGAACACGCAATGGGGCAAGCCGAAGGCGCGCGCCAGGGCCGGCAGCCGCTCGTCGTAGGCGTCGTCGCCGTAGCGCGTGATCACCGATGACGGCAGATAGCGCAGGGATGCGCCGCCGCTGTGCACGTCCACCATGGCCTCTACGCGCGGCAGCAGCCGGGCCTCCAGCGCGGCCGCCACGCTTTCGGTGTAGCCGCGCGCCGGCGCGCCCAGGAAGGCGCGGTTCAGGTTGCCGCCGTCGGCGGGCGACAGCCGCGTGCCGGCCAGCGAGGCCTGCGCGTTGACGGCGGGCAGCAGGTAGACCGTGCCGCGTTGCAGGATGTCCGGCAGGCGGCGCCACAAGTCCAGGATGGCCGCCTGGCCCTCCCATTCATCGCCGTGCACGCCGGCGATCAGGGCAACGGCGGGGCCGGGCCCCGCCTCGACCCGCAACATGGGGATCGTGACGCGCCGGTAGGCCGACGCATTGGTCGCGGCGGCGACGGAGAAATCCTCGCGGCTTACGCGGACCATGCGGCGGCTCCCGCGCGGGCGCGCGCCCGCTTCAATCCAGCGTGGCGGCCTTGATGATGCTTTCCCATTTGGGCAGCTCCTTGCGAATCTGGGTCTGTACGTCTTGCGGCGTGCCGCCCAGGGGCTCCTGGGACCGGCTGCGCAATTCCTTGCTGACGTTGTCCGACCGCAGCGCCTGGTTCATCGCCGCATTCAGGCGGGCGATGACGGCGGGCGGCGTGCCGGCGGGCGCAACCAGCGCGCTCCAGGCGGACTGCTCGTAATCCGGGTAGCCCTGTTCGGCCACAGTCGGGACATCCGGGTTGGACGCCGCGCGGTTCCGGGTGGTGACGGCGAGCGCGCGCAGGCGCCCGTCCTTCAGGTTGCCGATCAGGGGCGGCAGGTTCTCCATCATGGAGTCGACGTGGCCGCCCAGCAGGTCGGAGAGCTGCGCGGCCGTGGCCTTGTAGGGGATCTGGCGCACGGCGGCGCCGGTTTGGGCGATGAATAGCTTCACGCCGACCTCGCTGGTCGTGCCCGGATCCGCCGAGGTCATGGTCAGGCGGTCGGGCTGGGCGCGGCTGGCTTCGATGAAGCTCTTCAGGTCGCGATAGGGCGAGGCGGCGTTCACCACGATGACGTTGGGGGTTTCGGCCACCAGGCCGATCGGCGTCATGTCGCGGTCCAGGTCATAGAGCTGCTGCTTGAACAGGAACCGGTGCAGCACCAGCGTGCCGACGTGGGCATAGCCAATGGTGTAGCCGTCGGCAGGAGCGCGCACCACGGCCTGGGTGCCGATGCGCCCGCCTGCGCCGACGCGGTTCTCCACGACCACGGGCTGTCCAAGCTGGCGGCTCATTTCCTGGCCGATCAGGCGGGCCGTGATGTCCGCGTTGCCGCCCGCCGCGGCCGGCACGATCAGCGTGATCGCGCGTTCGGGATAGTCGGCTTGCGCGCCGGGCGCGGCAAGGCAGAGCAACAGGGCGGCAAGGCAGGCAGTGCGTTTCATGACGATTCCCGAGGCGTTGAGAGCAGCGCCATTGTGCGGTCGCCATCGGAAGAATCTGTTTGTTCTTATGAGATGGTTGTTTGGAAAAAGCTAATGGTTATCCGGCTTGCGCTCGTCGGCCTGCTTTCCCAGCCCGTAGCCCACGGCGGCTGCGCCCAGGGCGACCGCCGCGCCCAGCAGCGCGATCAGCGCGGCGCCGTAGCCCAGCATGTCGACCCCCGCCTTGACCCAGCCGCTGGCCGCGTCTCCGCCGCGGTAGACCACGGTGTCGATGACGTTCTTGGTCTTGTATTTGTCTTCGGGCGGGACCGCGGTGAACAGCATTTCGCGCCCTGGCCGGATCAGGGCGTACTCCCCGGCCCGGCGCAGGATCATCGCGGCCGCGAGCACGCCGAAGACGGGAAAGGCCGCAAGCGCCAGGAACGACAGCCCCACGGCAAGCGGCACCGCGGTCAACAGGAAGCGCAGGCCCAGGCGGGCGGCCACCCGGCCCGTGATGAAGACCTGCGACAGCAGCGCCAGCGTCTGCACGGTGAAGTCCAGCGCGCTGAAGACGCGGATGCGCTGGGCCGTGTCCGGAAACGTGTCCGCCACCAGCCGCGCCTGCTCCATGTAGAGAAAGGTGTTGAGCGTGGCCAGCAGCACCACCAGCAGCGAAATGCCCAGGAGGTAGCGCGACCGGAAAATGCGCGAGATGCCGGCCAGGACGCCGCCTTCGATGGGGCGCTGCATGTCTTCCAGGCCGACCTCGGCGCGCGTGGCGGCGCGCCAGCGCAACAGCCACTGCTTGAGCGGCAGCGTGGCCGTCAGCAGCAGGGCCGACAGCAGGAGCAGCCCGGCCGGGCCCAGCGCGCCCGCCAGCAGGGCGCCCAGCAGCGGCCCGCAAAGCCCGCCCGCGCTGGCCCCGGCGGCAATCAGCGCGAACAGGCGCTTGGCCGATTCCATGCGGAACACGTCGGCCATCAGGCTCCAGGCCAGGGAGACGACGAACAGGTTGAACACGGACAGCCACACATAGAACGCGCGCGCCGCCCAGACGCTGCCGGGCTGCAGGAGGAGCAGCGCGGCGAACCCTGCCATGGTCAGGGCGAAGAGGGCGTACACCCAGGTCAGCAGGGTGGCGCGCGGCACGCGGGCCGACAGCCAGCCAAACAGCGGCACCACGGCCAGCGTGGCGACGAAGGTGGCCGTGAACAGCCATTGCAGCTGGTTCACGCCCGCCTGGATGCCCATGGTTTCGCGTATCGGGCGCAGCATGAAGTAGCCGCAGAACAGGAAGAAGAAAAACGCGAAGCCGCAGGCCGCCGGCGCCAGTTCTTCCTGCCTTATCCCCAACGCCTGCGCCGCGCGGGCGCGCCAGGACGAGAGGGCGGTCGCCACGGCGTCAGGCCAGCAGCGCGGCGATGCGTTCGCGCATGGCGGCGTCGGGCTGCCGGCCGAAGCCGGCCCGCGCGTTGTCCGCCATGTTGGCGGGCTTGGACGTGGCGGGAATGACGGCGGTGACGGCCGGGTGGCCGATGATGAACTTCAGGAATAGCTGCGCCCAGGACGTGCAGTCGATGTCGGCGGCCAGCGCGGGCAGCGCCACGCCCTTGACCTGGCGGAACAGCGCGCCGTCCTGGAAGGGACGGTTGATCAGCACCGCGACGCCATGGGCCTGGCACGCGGGCAGCAGGCGTTTTTCCGCGCTGCGCGAGCCGACGGACAGGTTCACCTGCAGGAAGTCGGGCTTTTCCCGTTCGACCAATTCCGCGAGCTCGTCGTGCGCGTAGTCGGTGTAGTGCGTGATGCCGATATAGCGGGTCAGGCCCTGCTGCTTCAGTTCGCGCAGCAGCGCGAGCTGGTTGCGGGTGTCGATCAGGTTGTGGACCTGGATCAGGTCCAGTTTCTCGCTGCCCAGCGCCTTCTGGGATTGCCGCACCTGGCGCATGGCCGATTCGCGGCCTTCCGTGCTGATCTTGGTGGCGAGGAAGACCCGGGCGCGCAAGCCGCCGTCGCGCGACAGCAGCGCCCCGGTGACGGCCTCGGCCTGCCCATAGCTGGGCGCGGTGTCGATGAGGCTGCCGCCCGCCTGCATGAGCGTCTCCAGCACCTGCGCGAGCGGCGCCATGGCGGCGGCGTCGCGGGGCGGCACGTTGAAGGTGTCGGCGGTGCCCAGTCCGATCACCGGCAGCGCTTCGCGCGAGGAGGGGATGGCGCGCGTGAGCATGGGGGGCGTCTGGCTCAGCGCCTGGGCGGCCCAGGCCGGGCCAAGCAGGGCGGCGCCGGCGGCGGTCTGGAGGAAGCGGCGGCGGTCTGGCATGGCGGGGCTCCGTCGGGGCAATGGAAAGATCGCCATGCCGCGCCCTGCGGGGCTTGCCGTGCGAGGGGGCGTTTTTGTCGTGGGGCGACCGGCAATAAAAAAGGGCCTACATGCGTATGCAGGCCCCCGGTACTGGTCTGGCGACTGGCGATTACTCGCGGTTGCCGCCGAAGATGCCCAGCAGCATCAGCAGGTTCGAGAAGACGTTGTAGACGTCCAGGTAGATGGCCAGGGTGGCGGACACGTAGTTGGTCTCGCCGCCATTAACCACGCGCTGCAGGTCGACCAGCATGAATGCCGAGAACACGACGATGGCCATGACCGAGATGGTCAGCATCAGCGCGGGCAACTGCAGGAAGATGTTGGCCAGGGCCGCCACCAGGATCACGACCGCGCCGATGAACAGGAATTTCTGCATTCCCGAGAGGTCGCGCTTGATGGTCGTGGCCAGGGTGGCCATCGTGCCGAAGACGATTGCGGTGCCGCCGAACGCCGTCATGACGAGTTGCGAGCCGTTGCTCATGCCCATCACGAAGCCGAGCAGGCGCGACAGCATGATGCCCATGAAGAACGTGAAGGCCAGCAGCAGGACCACGCCCATCGAGTTGTTCTTGTTCTTCTCGATGGCGAACATCATGCCGAACGCGCCCACCAGGAACACGATGGCCGACAGGCCCGGGCTGGCGCCCATGACTCGGTTGATGCCGGTGTAGAGGCCGACAGCGGCGCCCAGCACCGTGGGGACCAGCGACAGGGCCAAGAGCCAATAGGTGTTGCGCAGGACCTGGTTGCGCGCGACCTCGCCCGGCGCGCCGGCAACCTGGCCGGAACGGTTAAAAGGGGACGGACGATATTCGTTCATGGAGAACTCCTGTGTACGGCAAATATGGTGATTGCCTAGAAGGCTTAGATGCGAAGGATACCTTACAGTTCCCTGAAGAATCCAGTTTTTGGAAGGACTAGCCCGCGGGCCGGATGGTTTCCGCCGGGGGTTCAACCCGGCCTGACCCCATTGAGCACCCGGGAAACGATAACCGGTAATTCTGCATCCATGCGGGCCTGGATCTGGTCGATGGCGTCGGCCAGGGCTTCCCGCATGAGCTGCTCGACCTCGGCCTGCAGGCGGGCGGCCAGCACGGTCGCGTCGGGCAAGGGGGCGGCGGCATCCGCCACATCCGTCAGCAGGGGGAAGGCATCGTCAGCGTACGCCGGTCCGGGCTCGTTGGCCAGTTCCGTCAGCACGGGCGCATCGTCGTCGCCGGCGGGACCATATAGAGAGGGCTCGGCCCGCTGGGTCAGGGTGGGGATGCCGGGGTCGGTGGGGCGAGAGGGCATGGGGACTCCCGAAGTTCAAGAGGGCGCGGCGGACTGGCGCGCGCCGGGGGGCGGGTGTGGCGGTCAGCCGCCAGAAGGCTGGCGGCTGAGGTCGTGGCTTTGCGGCGTATGCCCGGCTGTCTGGTACACCCGCCAGCGCTGGCGCGCCGCCTGCTTGTCCTGCGGATCGTCCGAAACGATTTCAAGCAGGCGTTCGAAGGCGTCGAATCCAGGCGGGCAGTCGTCGTCGAGGTTCAGCAGCCAGGGCTGGGGCTGGTCGCCCTGGCTGGCCGCTTGCGCGGCCTGCCGCGGATCTCCGGCGGTCAGCACCACCGGGGTGTCGGAAGCCAGCGGGTCGTTGGCCAGCACGTGCGGCACGAAGGCGGTGTCGTCGAATGCCCAGAGCATGCGGTCGAACGCGGCCAGGCGCGCGCCGTCCTTACAGTACACCACCAGCCGCTGCCCCGCCAGGAAGCGCTTGCGCACGACCTGGCAGGCCATGCGCAGGCGGTCGGGCGCGCCGAAGGCGAAGTCGATGCGCGTCATGCCGGTGTCCGTTGCAGGCGCTTCAAGCCTGATCCAGCAGGTACTGCATCAGCAGGGGCACGGGGCGGCCCGTGGCGCCCTTGTCCTTGCCGCCGCGCCAGGCGGTGCCGGCGATGTCCAGGTGGGCCCACGGGTAGGCCTTGGTGAAGCGCGACAGGAAGCACGCCGCCGTCACCGCGCCGGCCGGAGGGCCGCCGATGTTGGCGAGGTCGGCGAAGTTGGACTTGAGCTGTTCCTGGTAGGCGTCGTCCAGCGGCAAGCGCCACGCGGTGTCGAGCGACTGGCGGCCGGCGGCCGCGAGCGCGTCGGCCAGGGCGTCGTCCTTGGAGAACAGCCCCGTGTTGACGTTGCCCAGGGCCACGACGCAAGCGCCGGTCAGCGTGGCGATGTCGATGACGGCCGAAGGCTTGAAGCGCTCGGCGTAGGTCAGCGCGTCGCACAGGACCAGGCGGCCTTCGGCGTCGGTGTTCAGGATCTCGATGGTCAGGCCGGCCATGCTGGTGACGACGTCGCCCGGCTTGTTGGCCTTGCCGCTGGGCAGGTTCTCGCAAGCCGGAATCAGGCCGACCACATCCAGCGGCAGCTCCAGTTCGGCCAGGGCGCGGAACGAGCCCAGCACGCTGGCGGCGCCGCACATGTCGTACTTCATTTCGTCCATGGTGGCCGCGGGCTTGAGCGAGATGCCGCCGGCGTCGAAGGTAATGCCCTTGCCGACCAGCACGATCGGGCCCTGCGCGCTCTTGGCGCCCTTCTTGGCCGCCTTGGCGCCGGCGTGGCGCAGCACGATGAAGCGCAGCGCTTCCTCGGAGCCGCGGGCCACTGACAGGAACGAGCCCATGCCCAGCGCCTCGACCTGCTTCCTGTCCAGGACTTCGACCTTCAGCGACTTGAACTCGCGCGCCAGGCGCTTTGCGGTGTCGCCGAGATAGGTGGGGGTGCAGATGTTGCCCGGCAGGTTGCCCAGGGTGCGGGTCAGTTCCATGCCGTTGGCGATGGCGCCGCCTTCGCGCAGGCCTTTCTGGGCCTGGGCGGCGTCGGCGCGCTCGACAACCTGGACGATCTTCTTGAGCTTGGGGCGGGCGTCGCGGTCGGGCTTGCCGAAGCTGGCGTCGTAGTGATAGGTGGCGCTGCCGGCCGCAACGGCGGCGCAGCGGGCGCGGGCGGCGACGGCGACATCGGCGATCGGGTTGGCGACCAGCGTGGACACGCCTTCGGCGAGCTGGGCGGCGGCGCAGACCGACGCAAAGGCCTGTTCGGCCGATGCGTGGACGCGGGCCGAGTATTCGTCTTGCTTGCCCAGGCCCACGAGGACCACGCGTTGCGCGGCGACGCCCGGCAGGTTGCGCAGCGTCAGGGTGGAACCGGCGCGGCCGCGGAACTCGCTCTTGACCACCGAGCGCACGGCGCCGTTGGAAGCGCGGTCGATGAGGTCGGCGGCGGGGCTCAACACGCCATCCGCGTACACGCCGACGGCGAGGGCGGCGGTTTTGACTTGGTGCAGGGAAGCAGTGGTCTGTGTGCTAAATTCCATGAGGGTTTCCCGTGTGCGTCTGTGTATGATGCGGTCGATTATCCCGCATATTCTCCCATGTCTCTATTTAAACGCTCTGTCGTCAGCGAGATCACCAGTCACGCTGGCGTTGTCTTTTCCACGTTGCTCGTCGTGTGGCTCAGCGTGCTTCTCGTGCGCCTGCTCGGCGAGGCGGCGGGCGGCAACATCGGAGCGGACGTCGTGCTGGTGCTGGCCGCGCTGTCGACCATCACCGCGCTGCCGACCATTCTGGCGGTCTCCATCTTCATCGCGGTGCTGACCACGGTTACGCGCAATTACCGCGAATCCGAAATGGTGGTGTGGTTCGCCAGCGGCTTGTCTCTTGCCGACTGGCTCAAGCCCGTGCTGCGCGTCGCGGTTCCCGTGGCGGTGGCGGTGGCGGGCCTGACGCTGGTGGCGTCGCCTTGGGCCTACCGCCAGATCGGCGAATACCACGAACGGTTCGAGCAGCGTTCCGACCTGTCCAAGGTCACCGCCGGCCAGTTTGCGGAATCCTCCGGCGGCAGCCGCGTGTTCTTCGCGGAAGATCCCGTCCGCCCCGAGGACGAACTCGGCAACGTGTTCGCGCGCGAGATCGGTCCCGAATGGCTGAGCGTGCTGACCGCAAGCAGCGCGCACAGCGAGACCCAGCCCAACGGCGACCGCTTCCTGGTGCTGGGCGAAGGCCATCGCTATGACCTGAAGCCGGGCACGCCCGAGATCCGGCTGGTGCATTTTGAAAAGTACGGCCTGCGCCTGGAAAGCAAGTCGGGCAGCGATCCCGTGGCCGAGGCCCGCGCCGCGGCGGAACGTTCGTCCAAGGCGCGCACCACGCCGCAGCTCATGCAAGACAACACCGACAGCAGCTGGTCGCAGGTCATGTGGCGCATTTCGCTGCCGCTGGCGGCGCTGAACCTGGCCTTGCTGGCCATTCCGCTGGGGGCGGTGAACCCGCGCCTGGGGCGTTCGGGCGACCTGCTCATCGCCGGCCTGGTGGGCCTGCTCTACATGAACATGATCAACCTGTCGCGCGCCTGGATTTCCAGCGGCAAGCTCAGCTTTGGCGTGGGCGTGTGGGCGATCCACGGCGCGGTGGCGCTGCTGACCGTCTTCCTGCTGATGCGGCGCCTGCGCGTGAAGGCGCCCAAGGACGGCGCATAGCGGCCCGGCATGGGGCCGCCGTCAGGGCAGGTATTTCATCGTGCCGCGTTTGCCGGCCAGCAGGTCGGCGTTCTTTAGCACCGACTTGCGGATGAACTCCCACAGGACCGTCACGCGCTTGAGTTTGCGCAGGTCTTCATGGCAGTACATCCAGAACGAGCGCGTGATCGCGATCTCGTTCTCCAGCACCGGTTTCAGCCGCGGGTCCTGCGCCGCGATGAAGCACGGCAGGATGGCCAGCGACTGGCCCTGCAGCGCGGCGTGGTACTGCGCCACCACGCTGGTGCTGCGCAGCACCACCTTGCTGGCGGGCAGCAGGTCTTCCAGATAGCGCAGGCGCTCGCTGAACAAGAGTTCGTCCACATAGCCGATGAAGGTGTGGTCCGCCAGGTCCGCGCGCTCGTGGATCGGCGCATGGCGCGCCAGATAGCCGGGCGTGCCGTACAGGCGCAGCGTGTAATCGCACAGCTTGCTGCACACGTAGGGGCCGCGCTGCGGGCGCTCGATGGTGATGGCCAGGTCGGCCTCGCGCTTGGACAGGCTGACAAAGCGCGGCACCGGCAGGATATCCAGGGTGATGTGCGGATAGCGCCGCTGGAAGTCCGCCGCGAGCGGCGTCAGCACGTAGCTGCCGAAGCCTTCCGTGGCGCCGATGCGCAGATGGCCCGACAGCGCCTGGCCGATGCCCGACAGGTTTTCGCGGGCCGTATGCACGGTGCTTTCCATTTGCTCGGCATGCACGAACAGCCGCTGGCCGTCGTCCGTCAGCACGAATCCGGCGCTACGCGATTTCTCGAACAGCAGCGTGTCCAGCTCGGTTTCCAGCGCCCGGATGCGGCGCGACACGGTGGTGTGCTCCACGCCCAGCTTGCGCGCGGCCGCGCTGACGCGCTGGGTGCGGGCCACTTCCAGGAAATAACGCAGGCTGTCCCAATCGAGCACGATCCGCCTCTCCGGCCCCCCGCGGCAGGGTGCGCGGCGGGCAAATTCTAGTTGTGCATGAATGCACAAGGAATGTGCATTTCTGGTGTTGCTTGTTGATTTTCACACATCTACACTGGATCGGCAGGCCTTGGGGCGTTGCCCTGGGAGCCGCAGGCCGCGAAGACGGCGCGTAACGCTAAAACTCAGCGCATAAAACTCAGGAGACAAATCCATGAAATTGCACGCACGCGGGCTGGCCGCAGGCTTGTGTCTGGGCGCCGTATTGGTCGGCCAGGCTCACGCGGCCGACAAGCCGCCAGTGAAGATCGGCATTCTGACGGATATGTCCGGCACCTATGCCGGCATGGGGGGAGCGGGTTCGGTGGCGGCGGCGCAATTGGCGATCGACGACTGCCTGGCCGCGGAATGCAAGGGCATGAAGATCGAGCTGGTGTCCGCGGACAACCAGAACAAGGCGGACGTGGGAGCGGCCAAGGCGCGAGAATGGTTCGACCGCGACGGCGTCACCGCCATCGCCGACCTGACCAACTCCGCCGTGGCGCTTGCCGTGCAAGGCATCGCGCGGGAAAAGAACAAGGTCGTGATGTTCTCCGGCCCGGCCACCACCGCGCTGACCAACAAGGAATGCTCGCCCGTCGGCTTTCACTGGATGTTCGACACGTATTCGCAGTCCGCGGGCGGCGCCAAGGCCACCGTGCGCGCTGGCGGCAAGTCCTGGTTCTTCATTACCGTGGACTACGCGTTCGGCCACTCGCTGGAAGCCGATACGGTCAAGGCCGTGCAGGCGCTGGGCGGGACCGTTGCCGGCAGCGTCCGCCATCCCCTGAACGCCCCCGACTTCGCGTCCTACCTGCTGCAGGCGCAAAGCTCCAAGGCGCAGGTGGTGGCGCTGGCCAACGGCGGCCAGGACACGGTCAATGCCGTCAAGCAGGCGCGCGAGTTCGGCATTGTGGCCGGCGGCCAGCGCCTGGTGTCCCTGCTGATCTTCCTGTCCGACCTGCGTGCGCTCGGCCTGGAGAACGCCCAGGGGCTGTCGTATGTGGACGGCTTTTACTGGGACTACGACGACGCGTCGCGGCAATGGTCCGCGCGCTTCGAAAAGGCCTTCCGCGGCCTGAAGCCCACGATGACGCAGGCCGGCGTGTATTCGAGCGTGCAGCATTACCTGCGCTCGGTGGCAGCCTCCGGCAGCACCGACGGCAAGGTCGTGGCCGACAAGATGCGCGAGCTGCCCATCAAGGATCCGATCATGCGCAATGCGTCGATTCGTCCCGATGGCCGCGTGATCCACGATATGTACCTCTATGAAGTCAAGAAGCCCGCGGAATCCAAGGGCGGCTGGGACTATTCCAAGCTCGTGGCCACCATCCCGGCGGCCGAGGCCTTCCAGCCCCTGTCCGATTCCTTGTGCCCGCTGGTGAAGAAATAAGCCGGGTCCAACCCGCCGGCGCCCGCGGATTCCGGTCCGGCGGCGCGCCGCAGTATCCAAGAACGCGGATTTCGTCCGCATCGACTACGCAGTGTGAGGAGCATCAAAATGAGTGAAGTCCCGCGCGTTCCGCTACTGATCGGCGGCAAGCTAGTGCAGTCCAAAACCACCGAATGGCGAGACGTGATCAACCCCGCCACCCAGGAGGTCGTCGCCAAGGTTCCCTTCGCCACGCGCGAAGAGCTGGACCTGGCCGTCTCCAACGCCAAGGAGGCCTTCAAGACCTGGCGCAACAGCGGGCAGGGCGCGCGGATGCGCGTCATGCTGAAGTTCCAGGAGCTGCTGCGCGCCAATACCGGCAAGCTGGCCGAGATGATCACCCGCGAGCACGGCAAGACGCTGCCGGACGCCGAGGGCGAAATCGGCCGCGGCCTGGAAGTGGTCGAGCACGCCTGCTCGATCGCCAATCTGCAATTGGGCGAGTACGCCGAAAACGCCGCCTCCGGCATCGACGTCTACACGCTGATCCAGCCGCTGGGCGTGTGCGCGGGCATCACCGCGTTCAACTTCCCGGTCATGCTGCCGTGCTTCATGTTCCCGATCGCCGTGGCCTGCGGCAACAGCTTCGTGCTCAAGCCCTCTGAACAGGATCCGACCTCGTCGCTGTTCCTGGCCCAGCTGGCGCTGGAAGCCGGCCTGCCCCCGGGCGTGCTGAACGTCGTGCATGGCGGCCCGGAAACGGCCAATGGCCTGTGCGAGCACCCGGACATCAAGGCGGTGTCGTTCATCGGTTCCACCCGCGTGGGCACCGAGATCTACAACCGCGCATCGGCCGCCGGCAAGCGCTGCCAGTCGATGATGGGCGCCAAGAACCACTGCGTGATCCTGCCGGACGCCGATCCGGAAGTCGCGCTGAACCAGCTGGTGGGCGCCGCCTTCGGCGCGGCGGGCCAGCGCTGCATGGCTTCGTCCGTGGCAGTGCTGGTGGGCGACGCGCGCAACTGGCTGCCCGATTTCGTCGAGCGTTCCAAGAGGCTCAAGGTCAATTCCGGCACCGACCGCGAAGCCGACCTGGGCCCGCTGGTCTCGCCCAATGCCAAGAAGCGCGTCGAAAGCCTGATCCAGAAGGGCGTGGACGAAGGCGCCAAGCTGCTCCTGGACGGCCGCAACCTGAAGGTGTCGGGCTTCGAACAGGGCAACTTCGTGGGCCCGACGATCTTTGACGGCGTGGACGAAAACATGACCATCTACACCGAGGAAATCTTCGGGCCGGTCCTGTGCTGCGTCGGGGTGGAAACCCTGGAAGACGCGGTGGCGTTCATCAACCGCAACCCCAACGGCAACGGCGTGGCGCTGTTTACCCAGGACGGCGGCGCGGCGCGTTACTTCCAGAACAACATCGACGTGGGCCAGGTGGGCATTAACGTGCCGATCCCCGTGCCGGTGGCGTGGTTCAGCTTCACCGGTTCGCGCGGCTCCAAGCTGGGCGACCTGGGCCCCAACGGCAAGCAGGCGGTCCAGTTCTGGACGCAGACCAAGACCGTCACGGCGCGCTGGTCCGCGCACGCCAAGACCGTGAACACCACCATCTCGATGCGCTGAAAGGGGGACGCCTTGTCCCTAAGCTTATACGAATAAGTTATATGACAAGGTGTTCTTATTACTTATAATTGGTCCGTCTATCAGGGGCCAATTAATGAACCTCCAGCAATTTCGTTTTGTGCGTGAAACCATCCGGCGCGACTTCAACCTTACCGAAGCCGCCCGGATGCTCTATACCTCGCAGCCGGGGGTGTCCAAGGCGATCATCGAGTTCGAGGATGAGCTGGGCATCAAGATCTTCGAACGGCACGGCAAGCGCATCAAGGGGCTGACCAAGCCCGGCCTGGCGGTGTCGCAGGTCATCGACCGCATCATGCGCGAGGTGGATAACCTCAAGAAGGTCAGCGACGAGTTCGCGCGCCGCGACGAGGGCGGCCTGGTGATTGCCTGCACCCACACGCAGGCGCGCTACCTGCTGCCCCGCGTGATTCCCGCATTCCGCAAGCAGTTCCCCAAGGTCCATCTGTCGCTGGCCGAAGGCAGCCCCGCGCAGCTGGCCGAAATGGTGCTGCACGAGCAGGCCGACCTGGCGCTGGCGACCGAATCGCTCGCCTTGACGCCGGGCCTGGCGACCTTGCCCGTGTACGCCTGGGAGCACACCGTGGTGGTGCGGCCGGACCATCCGCTGGCCGAGCTGACCTCCAGCGCCGCCAAGCGCCTGTCGCTGACGCAACTGGCCGAGTACCCCATCGTGACCTATGACCGCGCGTTCACCGGCCGCAGCACGATCGACGAGATCTTCGCCAACCAGGGCATCCATCCGGACATCGTGCTGGAAGCCATCGACGCCGACGTGATCAAGACCTATGTGGATGTCGGCCTGGGCATCGGCATCATCGCCGGCGTGGCCTATGACCCGCGCCGCGACTCCAACCTGGTCGGGCTGCCCGTGGGCCATTTGTTCGGCACGCATACGACCCGCGTAGGCGTGAAGGCGGGGGTGTTCCTGCGCGACTACGTCTACACCTTCCTGGAGATGCTGGCGCCGTCCCTGACCCGCGCCGTGGTCACCGAGGCTGTGCAAGGTCCGCCCAAGTAAGGTCCGGCAGCCTTGCACGCTCGGTCAAAAAAGCGCGACGCTCCTGGGCGGCGCGCTTTTTTTCGTTGGGCGGGGGAGGGTCTCGCTATCCCTTCCCATAAGCTCATAAAAATAATTAAATAAGAACCGATCTCATTTAAGTTGACTAAAAAATAGGAATCATTATCATTACATCCAGTCTCAACGACCCAGTGAGGTTCATCATGACGGCAGGATTAAGTGCAGTGGTAGTGGGCGCCGACCGACTCGGCAACATTCCCGATCTGCTTAAAGGACACAATATTTCGATCACGCACCACATCAGTGGCCGCGATCCCTCGCATCAAAAGAAGACCCTGCAGTTGCCTTCGGGCACCCAGCTGGTCATTTTGCTGACCGACTTCCTGGGCCATAACGTCATGAAGACCTTCCGCAACGCGGCGCAGCGCGGCGGCATCCGGGTCGTGGCTTGTCGCCGTTCCGTGTGCAGCATGCAGCAGGCCTTGCAGCAATGCGGCCTGTGCCCCCGCGCCGGCACGGTTCACTGATAAGGCCGTCTGCCGCGGGACACCAAAAACTGGGGAGGCCGACACGGCCTGCGGCCTGAAAGCCGCGAAGAGAAATGAAAAACGCCGCCGGACTGGAAAGTCCGGCGGCGTTTTGCTTTTTGGAGGGTGGCGCGCGGTGTTGCCGCCGTGCGAATATCTTGCTGAGGGGCAGGGCGGTCAGTTCGCCGCGCGGGCCGATGCCATCAGGCTGTTGTCCAGGCGGCGGGCGCCGTTGTAGCGCTTGGTCCAGTAGGCCATGGTCATGTTTTCCACGCGCACGACGCCGCCGGCGCTGGGCGAGTGCACGAAGCGGTCGTCGCCCAGGTAGATGCCCACGTGGGAGTAGCGGCGGCCCATCGTGTTGAAGAAGACCAGGTCGCCGGCCTTCAGTTCGTTCTTGTTGACGGAGACGCCTTGCTGGGCGATTTCGGCGGCGTTGCGCGGGAGCTTGAGGCCCAGCGAACGTTCGGCGGAGTAGGCGACCAGCCCGCTGCAATCAAAGCCGGTATCGGGGGAACTGCCGCCAAAGCGGTAGCGGATGCCCAGGTAGTTCAGGGCTTCGCTGACCATGGCGTTGTCGCTGTTGACGCCCGAGTGGGTGCGTTGGCGTTCACGCTTGAATTTTTGCACCACCAGCAGGCCGATGGGGTCATCGGAGGTGGCAACCCATTCCATCTCGTAAGGATCGATCTCGGACGTATGGGCGGTTGACTTTTGATTGGTCCCGGCGCAACCAGCCAGACTCGCGACGCACGCAACCAGCGCGAGCATGCGCAGACCGCGCTTTGCCTGGCCGGAGGATGAATAGAATCGCGCGAGTATGGAGTGTCGATGCATTCGCCTGGGGATGACTTGCTGATGACAGCAAAAACCACGGCATTAGCCGCGGATCAGGCCGAAATGTCAGCAAAATCAACAATTATGTGCAACTTCGCGGGGATTCTACCAAACTTTTAAGGCTAATTCGTGACGTAACGGCCTTAAATATCCATGCAGCGTGGACGCTTGGAAGAATTTTTTGACTTGCGGCAAGCCTCGTGCAAGGTTTGCCTACCAGAATGACCGAAAGATTCGAGAAGAAAGCAATCAGCCTTAAGGCCCATGCACAATACCAGGAGACAAAAATGCAAAAAACCCGGGATTTCCATTACCGATCGGTACATGACCGCGATGCGTTCTGGCGCGAGGAGGCCAGCCGCATCCACTGGGAGACGCCTTTCGAGTCTGTACTGGATTTCTCACGTCCGCCATTCGCCAAGTGGTTCGTAGGCGGACGCACCAATCTTTGCTACAACGCCGTCGACCGCTGGCTGCCGACCCAGGCCGACCATCCCGCCCTGATCTGGGTGTCCACCGAGGTGGACCGCGAGCGCGTCTACACGCGCCAGGACCTGTATGAAGAGGTCAACGCGGCCGCCGCGATGCTGCGCGAACTGGGCGTCGGGCGCGGCGACCGCGTGCTGCTCTATATGCCCATGGTGCCGGAAGCGGTGTTCACGATGCTGGCCTGCGCCCGGATCGGCGCGGTGCACTCCGTGGTGTTCGGCGGCTTTGCTTCCGTGAACCTGGCCCAGCGCATCGACGACGCGGCGCCCAAGGTGGTGGTATGCACCGACGGCGGCTCGCGCGGGGGCAAGATCGTGCCGTACAAGCCCCTGCTGGACCGGGCGCTGGGCCTGGCGAAGACGCCGCCGGCCTCGGTGGTGGTGTTCGACCGCGGCCTGGCGCCGTTCGAACCCGTGGCCGGACGCGACCTGGACTACGCCACCCTGCGCGAGCGCCATCGCGGCGCGCGCGTTCCGGTCGAGTGGCTGGAGTCGTCCGAGCCCAGCTACATCCTCTATACCTCCGGCACGACCGGCCGCCCCAAGGGCGTGCAGCGCGACACGGGCGGCTATGCCGTGGCGCTGGCCTCGTCCATGGAGTACCTGTTCAACGGCCGGGCGGGCGATACCTACTTCTGCACCAGCGACATCGGCTGGGTCGTGGGGCATTCCTATATCGTCTACGGGCCCCTGATCGGCGGCCAGGCGACCGTCCTGTATGAAGGCACGCCGGTGCGCCCCGACGGCGCCATCCTGTGGAAGCTGGTGGAGCAGTTCGGGGTGAACACCCTGTTCTCGGCGCCGACGGCGGTGCGCGTGCTCAAGCGCCAGGATCCGGCGCTGCTCAAGCAGCATGACCTGTCTTCCCTGCGTGCGGTCTACCTGGCGGGCGAGCCGCTGGACGAGCCGACGGCCAAATGGATTTCCGAAGGGCTGGGCAAGCCCATCATCGACAACTACTGGCAGACCGAGTCCGGCTGGCCGATCCTGTCGGCCCAGCCCGGCGTGGAGAACGTGCCCACCCGCTTTGGCAGCCCGTCGTTTCCCGTATACGGCTTTGATGCGCGCATTGTCAGCGAATCCACCGGCGAGGACCTCGGCCCCGACGAAAAAGGAGTGGTCGCCATCGTGCCGCCGCTGCCGCCCGGCGCGATGTCCACCATCTGGGGCGACGACGAGCGCTTTGTGCAGACCTACTTCACGTCCATTCCCGGGCGGCAGGTGTATTCGACGTTCGACTGGGGGCTGGTGGACGCGGACGGCTACTGGTTCATCCTGGGGCGCACGGACGACGTGATCAACGTGGCCGGCCATCGCCTGGGCACTCGCGAGATCGAGGAATCGGTCAACAGCCACAATGGAATCGCCGAATGCGCGGTGGTGGGCGTGGCCGACGCGCTCAAGGGCCAGGTGGCCATGGCCTTTGCCGTGCTGAAGAATCCCGCCGCGGCCGAAACGCCGGAAGGGGCAAAGCAACTGGAAGGCGATATCATGCGGCTGGTGGAAGACCAGCTGGGAGCGGTGGCAAGGCCTGCCAGAATCCGGTTCGTGGGCGCGTTGCCCAAGACCCGTTCCGGCAAAGTGCTGCGCCGCGCGATCGTCGCGGTATGCGAATCGCGCGATCCCGGCGACCTGACCACCATGGAAGACCCTAACGCCCTCGAACAGATCAAGGAGTCACTGCAATGAAAACGAAACCCGTGCTGAGCGCCGAAGACGTCAAGAAGATCCTGGCTGCGGCCGAAGCACACGCCTTGCAGAACAAGTGGGCCGTCACCATCGCCGTGACCGACGACGGCGGCCACCTGCTGGGCATGCTGCGCCTGGACGACGCAGCCCCCATCTCTTCGCACATTGCCCCCGCCAAGGCCAAGACCGCCGCGCTGGGTCGCCGCGAGTCGCGCGTCTATGAAGAGATCATCAATAACGGCCGCTACTCGTTCCTGTCGGCGCCCCTGATCGAAGGCATGCTGGAAGGCGGCGTGCCGGTCGTGGCCGACGGCCAGGTCGTGGGCGCGGTGGGCGTGTCGGGCGTGAAGTCCACGGAAGACGCGCAGATCGCGCAAGCCGGCATCGCAGCGCTGGGCCTATGAGCCAGGCGCTGCCGCCGGAATCGCCGGCCGGCGATTCCGGGCAGAACGCCGGGGCAGGGGATGCGAGTCCCCTGAACCCCGGCGTGGCCAAACGCGAAGTCTGGGCCTGGGCCATGTACGACTTCGCGAATTCGGGCTACACCACCGTGATCCTCACGGCGGTGTTCAGCACCTATTTCGTCGGCGTGGTCGGCGGGCGCGCCCCGTGGGCCACGCTGGCCTGGACCGCGGCGCTGTCGCTGTCCTATCTGCTCATCATGCTGACCATGCCCACGCTGGGCGCGCGCGCCGATGCGCGCGCCAGCAAGCGGCGCCTGCTCTACACCAGCACGGCCGGCTGCGTGGCGGCCACCCTGGTGCTGACGCAGGCCGGGCCGGGCGACGTCTGGCTGGCGCTGGCCGCCATCGTCGTGTCCAACTACTGCTATTGCGTGGGCGAGTCCGTCGTCGCCGCCTTCCTGCCGGAGCTCGCCAAGCCCGCGGCGCTGGGGCGCGTGTCGGGCTGGGGCTGGAGCTTCGGCTATTGCGGCGGCATGCTCACCCTGGGACTGTCGCTGGTAGTGGTGACGCTGGCCGAGGCGCGCGGCGCGACCGCCGAACAATTCGTGCCGTGGGTCATCGTGGTCACCTGCTCGGTGTTCGCGCTGTCGGCGCTGCCGTCCTTCTTCCTGTTGCGCGAGCGCGCCCGGCCGCAAGCCGGGAAGCCGGCGGCGCTGCACATGCTCAAGCGCCTGGCCTATGCGTGGCGCGAGACCGGGCAGCACTTTCCCGAATTCCGCCGCCTGCTCATGTGCATCGCCTGCTATCAGGCGGGCATCTCCGTCGTGATCACGCTGGCGGCGGTGTACGCCTCCGAGGTCATGGGCTTCACCACGCCGCAGATCATGCTGCTGGTGTTCACCGTGAACATCGGCGCGGCGGCGGGCGCGTTCTCGTTCGGCTATGTGCAGGACCGCATCGGCCACAAGCCGGCGCTGGCCATTACTCTGGTGGGCTGGATCGTGATGGTGCTGGTGGCCTACGCGGCCGTGACGGCGCCCGTGTTCTGGGTTGCCGCGACGCTGGCCGGGCTTTGCATGGGCACCACCCAGAGCGCGGGGCGGGCGATGACGGGAGCGCTGGCGCCCGCCAAGCGCCTGGCCGAGTTCTACTCGCTGTGGACCTTCGCGGTGCAGCTCGCCGCGGTGATCGGCCCGCTGACCTACGGCCTGGTCACCTGGGCCACGCACGGCAACCACCGCCTGGCCATCCTGGTGACCGGCGTGTTCTTCGTGGGTGGGCTCGTCCTGCTGTCGCGCGTGGACATGAAGAGCGGCCTGGCCCGCAGGACCGCCTGAACGCGGTATACGCCAGGCTCGCGGCGGCTGCTATCCTTATGGACTGCCCAGCGCCGCTCGCGTTGCAACCGCGGCGGCGCGCGCTGATTGCTTAGCATTGTTATTGCACTGTGTGCTGGTGCGCTGTTTGCTTGTGCATGCCGCCTGGTCGACGCCTTCGGGTGTTTACCGCCTTGCCGGCGCTGCCAGGTCGTTGCGTTCTACGCGGATGCGCGGGCTCCGGCCCGCATTTTGCGTAAGGTGCCCGTAAGAGCGTGGCGATACGGTGGCGAGTGGGCAATAAAAAAGCGGCATAAACAACAGAATCACCGATTGGAGACAAAGATCATGTCGAACGCTATTGAGTCCGTACTGGTGGAAACCCGCGTCTTTCCGCCGCCCGAGCGCGCGGCGCAGGGCGCCGCGATTCCCAGCATGGACGCCTACAACGCGCTGTGCGCGCAGGTCGAGAACGATTTCGACGGATTCTGGGCCGGGCAGGCCCGCGACAACCTGCAGTGGACCAAGCCGTTCACGCAGGTCCTGGACGAATCCGACGCCCCGTTCTATCGCTGGTTCGGCGATGGCGAATTGAACGTTTCGGCCAATTGCCTGGACGTGCACCTGACCAACGGCAACGCCGACAAGACCGCCATCATCTTTGAATCCGACGACGGCAAGGTCGGCAAGGTCAGCTACCGCGAACTGCTGGCGCGCGTCTGCCGCTTCGCCAACGGCCTGGCCGCGCTGGGCTACAAGAAGGGCGACCGCGCCATCATCTACATGCCCATGTCGATCGAAGCCGTGGTGGCCATGCAGGCTTGCGCCCGCCTGGGCGTGACGCACTCGGTGGTGTTCGGCGGCTTCTCGGCCAAGAGCCTGCAGGAGCGCATCGTGGACGTGGGCGCGTCGCTGGTCATCACCGCCGACGAGCAGGTGCGCGGCGGCAAGACCATTCCGCTCAAGCCCGCCGTCGAAGAAGCCATCGCGATGGGCGGCTGCGAGGCGATCGCCAAGGTCATCGTCTACCGCCGCACCGGCGGCAAGGTGCAATGGACCGAAGGCCGCGACCTCTGGATGCACGATGTCGAGGCCGGCCAGCCCGACACGTGCGAGCCCGTGCCGGTCAACGCCGAACACCCGCTGTTCATCCTCTACACCTCCGGCTCCACCGGCAAGCCCAAGGGCGTGCAGCATTCGTCGGCGGGCTATCTGCTGTGGGCGCTGCTGACGGTGAAGTGGACCTTCGACGCCCGCAAGGACGACGTCTACTGGTGCACCGCCGACGTGGGCTGGGTCACTGGCCACACTTACATCACCTACGGGCCGCTGGCGGCGGGGCTGACGCAGATCGTCTTCGAAGGCGTGCCGACCTACCCGAACGCCGGCCGCTTCTGGGACATGATCGCCCGCCACAAGGTCACCACGTTCTACACCGCGCCCACCGCGATCCGCTCGCTGATCAAGGCGGCCGAGGCGTCGCCCGAGGCGCACCCGCGGAACTACGACCTGGACAGCCTGCGCATCATCGGCACGGTGGGCGAGCCCATCAACCCCGAGGCCTGGATCTGGTATCACAAGAACGTGGGCCGCGAACGCTGCCCCATCGTGGACACCTGGTGGCAGACGGAAACCGGCGGCCACATGATCACCCCGCTGCCGGGCGCCACGCCGACCAAGCCGGGTTCGTGCACGCTGCCGCTGCCGGGCATCGCCGCGGCCATCGTCGATGAAACCGGCGGCGACGTCGAGAAAGGCAATGGCGGCTTCCTGGTCATCAAGCGGCCGTGGCCCGCGATGATCCGCAACATCTGGGGCGACCCCGAACGTTTCAAGAAGAGCTATTTCCCGCCGGAACTGCGTGGCTATTACCTCGCCGGCGACGGCGCGCAGCGCGACGCGGACGGCTACTTCTGGATCATGGGCCGCATCGACGACGTGCTCAACGTGTCGGGCCACCGCCTGGGCACGATGGAAGTCGAATCGGCGCTGGTGGCGCATGAGCTGGTGGCGGAAGCCGCCGTCGTGGGCCGTCCGGACGACACCACGGGCGAGGCCGTCGTGGCCTTCGTGGTGCTCAAGCGTTCGCGTCCCGAAGGCGAAGAGGCGCAGGCCATCGCCAAGCAGCTGCGCGACTGGGTGGCCCGGGAAATCGGCCCCATCGCCAAGCCCAAGGACATCCGCTTCGGCGACAACCTGCCCAAGACGCGTTCGGGCAAGATCATGCGCCGCCTGCTGCGCGTGGTCGCCAAGGGCGAGGAAGTCACGCAGGACGTTTCCACGCTGGAAAACCCCGCCATCCTGGACCAGTTGTCCAAGCCCCTGTAAGCGCGCGCGGCCGGGTCCGGCCGTACGCCGCGCGACAGGCGCATAATGTCATACGCCCGTACCGGCATCCGGTGCGGGCGTATTTTCTTTCTACCGATCCTTTCTTCCCGACGGAGCCACACTCGTGAGCAGCAGCAGTTTCGATCGCGCAGGGCTTGCCCTGATGTTCAGCACCATCCTGGTCTGGGCAGGCAGCTGGATCGCGATGAAACTGATCGTGCCCTACATCGGCCCGTTCGATTTCGTGGCGCTGCGCTACGTGGTGGGCAGCCTGGTGCTGTTCGCGCTGGTGATCGCCACGCGCCGGCCGCTGGCCATGCCTCCCTGGAAGCTGACCCTGCTGATCGGCCTGACGCAGACGGCCGGATTCCAGGGGTTCGTGCAGACGGCGCTGGTGTCGGGCGGCGTGGGCAAGGTGTCGCTCATGGCCTACACCATGCCGTTCTGGGTGGTCCTGTTCGCGTGGTGGCTGCTGGGCGAGCGTCCGTCGGCCCGGCACGGCGTGGGCATCGGCCTGGCGGCCTTCGGACTGATCTGCTTTGTTGAGCCCTGGAACGGACTGGGCGATATCCGGCCCGTGCTGCTGGGCCTGGGCAGCGGCCTGTGCTGGGGCGTGGGCACGGTGCTGTCCAAGCGCATGTTCGACCGCCATGCCCCCGACGTGATGACGTTCACCGCCTGGCAGATGCTGTTTGGCGGCCTGGCCATGACGCCCGTGGCCTGGCTGGTGCCGCAGATGACCGCGCAATGGGGCTGGCCCCTGTGGACCGGCATGACCTACATTGTGCTGGTCGCCACTGCGGCGGGCTGGCTGCTGTGGCTGCAGGTGGTGCGCCGCGTGCCCGCGTCGATCGCCGGCCTGTCCAGCCTGGGCGTTCCCGTGGTGGCGATGCTGCTGGCCTGGGCGATCCTGTCCGAACGGCCCACGCTCGGCGAGCTGGGCGGCATGGCGCTGATTCTTGCCGGCATCTGGGTGGTGAGCCGCGCGGGGCCGGCTGCAAGCGCCGACTGAATCCGATGACCATTTCCCTTCCTATCCTAGGATTTCCCATGATCGATCTGCGTAGCGACACTGTTACCCGGCCTGGCGCCGCCATGTTGCAGGCGATGGTTTCCGCCCCGCTTGGCGACGACGTGATGGGCGACGACCCCACTGTGATCCGCCTGCAGGAAGCGCTGGCCGAGCGCACCGGCAAGGCGGCGGGCCTGTTCTTTCCGTCGGGCACGCAAAGCAATCTGGCGGCGCTGATGGCGCATTGCGACCGGGGCGACGAATACCTGGTCGGGCAGCTTGCGCACACGTACAAGTACGAAGGGGGCGGGGCGGCCGTGCTGGGCAGCATCCAGCCGCAGCCGATCGAGCACGCCGAGGACGGGTCGCTGCCGCTGGAGAAGCTGGCCGCGGCATTGAAGCCCTTGGGCGATACGCACTTTGCGCGCACCCGCCTGCTGGCGCTGGAGAACACCTTCCATGGCAAGCTGATTCCGGCCGAGTACATACAGGCCGCAACCGCCTGGGCGCGCGAGCATGGCCTGGGCACGCACCTGGACGGCGCGCGCGTGTTCAACGCGGCGGTCGCCAGCGGCAAGCCCGTGGCGGACTTGTGTCGGCCGTTTGACTCGGTTTCGGTCTGTTTTTCGAAGGGCTTGGGTGCGCCAGTGGGGTCCGTGCTGGTCGGCGGCGAGGACCTGATTGCCCGCGCCCGCCGCTGGCGCAAGATGCTGGGCGGCGGCTTGCGCCAGGCGGGCGTGCTGGCGGCCGCCTGCCTGCATGCCCTGGAGCATAACGTGGACCGCCTGGCCGAAGACCACGAGAATGCCCGGATGCTGGCCGAAGGCCTGCGCGCCATACGCGGCGTCAAGGTGCTGAGCCAGGACACCAACATGGTGTTCGTGGAGTTCGAGCCGTCGCGCTGCGACGCGCTGACGGCCGCGTTGGCCCAGGAAGACATCATGATGCGCGCCGTGTACGGCGGCCCGACCCGCCTGGTGACGCACCTGGACGTGTCCGCCGCGGATGTGCAGCGGGTGGTCCAGGCCGTGGCGCGCCTGATGGCCTGAGCGGCTGGAAGGCGCTAGGCGGCGCGCAGCACGTCCGCCAGCACCGAGTACAGCTCGTCGATCTGGGCGCGCTCGATGATGAGCGGGGGCGACAGCAGCATGGTGTCGCCCGCCGAGCGGATCAGGCAGCCGCGCTCCAGGCACGCCGTGTGCACGCCATAGGCGCGCTGGCCGGGCTTGCCTTCCAGCGGCGCCAGTTCAATGGCCGCCAGGAGGCCGACGTTGCGGATGTCGATCACACTCGGCAGCCCTTTCAGGCTGTGGGTGGCGTCTTCCCAGTAGCTCCACAGCTCGCGGCTGCGCTGGAACAGTCCTTCGCGCCTGCAGATGTCCAGCGTCGCCAGGCCGGCGGCGCAGGCTACGGGGTGGCCCGAGTACGTGTAGCCATGCGAGAACTCGATGGCGCTGTCCGGCCCTTGCATGAAGGCATCGTAGACATGCTGGCGCACCAGCGTCGCGCCCATCGGGATGGCGCCGTTGGTCAGGCCCTTGGCGCTGGTGATGATGTCCGGCGTGACGCCGAAGTAGGACGACGCAAAGGCCCCGTCGATGCGCCCGAACGCGCTGATCACCTCGTCGAATATCAGCAGGATGCCGTGCGCGTCGCAGATCTGGCGCAGCCGCTGCAGATAGCCCTTGGGCGGCACGATCACGCCGGTGGAGCCCGCCACGGGCTCCACGATGACGGCCGCGATGGTCGAGGCGTCGTGCAGCGCGACGATGCGCTCCAGCGTGTCGGCCAGATGGGCGCCCCAGTCGGGCTGGCCCCGCGTGTAGGCCATCTGCTCGCGGTCGTAGGTATGGGGCAGGTGATCCACGTAGGGCAGCAGGTTGCCGAAGGGCTTGCGATGGCCGGCAATGCCCGACACGGACAGCCCCCCGAAGCCCACGCCGTGGTAGGAACGCTCGCGCCCGATCAGCCGCACGCGCTGGCCCTGGCCCCGCGCGCGGTGGTAGCCCAGCGCGATCTTCAGCGCGGTGTCGACCGCTTCCGATCCCGAGTTTGAGAAAAACACATTGGAGAAGCCCTCGGGCGCTTCCTGGCGCAAGGCGTCGGCCAGTTCGAACGCCAGCGGGTGGCTCATCTGGAAGGACGGCGCGTAGTCGAGCTCATGGGCGGTGCGCGCAATCGCTTCCACGATCTCCGGGCGGCGATGGCCGGCGTTCACGCACCACAGGCCCGCGATCCCGTCGAGCACGCGGCGGCCGTCGGGGCGGATGTAGTGCATGCCTTCGGCGGCGCTGAACAGGACCGGATCGCGCTTGGCCCGCCGGTTGGCGGTGAAGGGCATCCAATAGGCTTCGGGATTGGCGCAGAGCGCGGGCGACACGGACATGGGACGAATCCTGCTTAGGTGGGTTCAGGTTCGTCCATTTTGTATTAAATAAATTATAAATACAATCTAGGAAAATTCAGGGGTAGAGGCTTTGCGGCCAGCTATCGGGGGAATCAGGAGGCTTGCAGCGAGGCCTTCAGGTGGCGGCGCATGAGCTGGGACGCCCATTCCTGGTCGCCGGCTTCCAGGGCCGCGATGATCTGCAGGTGTTCGCTGCTGGATTCGACGTAGCGGGCGTCGCGGTGGAACGCGGCGTGCTCTTCCAGCCGGCGCAGCTGGTTTTGCTGTTGCACGGCCTGCAGGATGTAGCGGTTGCCTGAAAGGCGGGCCAGCATCTCGTGAAAGGACGCGTTCAGCTCGAAGAACTCGGCGGCGGAAATATCGGCGTCGTCGCGCTGCATGAGCGTTTCGTGCGCGGCGCGCATGCGCGTCAGCGCCGGCTTGTCCAGGCGGAAGGTGGGTTCGAGCAGGCCGGCGCATTCGATGACCATGCGGAAACGGTAGCTCTCGCCGAGCGCTTCGGCGCCTTCCAGCGCCGGCGCGAACTGCCAGCCGTGGCCTTTGCGCTTTTCGATCAGGCCGTCGGCCGACAGTTGCACGAGGGCCTTGGCCAGCACGCTGCGCGGCGCGCGGTAGCGCTGGATCAGGTCGCGCTCGGTGAAGGTCTCGGGCAGGCCGCGCGAGGCGCGGTCGTCGATCAGACGCCGGGCCAGTTCGTTGATCGTGGGGCCCGCGCCCTGGATGGCGGGGGCGGCGGCGGCGTTGTCCGCAACGGTATAGCCGCTGTTGGGGCGGTGGGTGATCAGCCCCTGTGCGGCTAGCAGCCGCAGCGCGCCGCGCACGGGCGTGCGCGAGACCTCATGTCCTGCCGCCAGCGCTTCTTCGGACAGGTGGTCGCCCGGCGCATGGCGCCCCGCCACGATGTCTTGCGCGATCTGGCGCGCCAGATCGACTTGCAGCGGGGTGGGGCGGGCGGGGGCGGTGGCGGGCATGGAGGCGTCTGAGGGGCTTGATTTTGTATGTTAATGCAAAAAAATCCGGCCTCGCCGCCGCCCTTGCGTTCAGCCGTGCCGGCTGCGGCTGTCCGCGGGGGCTTCGTCGCGTTCGCTCATGCCGTAGTCGCGCAGCACTTGCGCCACGCGCAGGCGGTAATTCTGGAACACGCCGCCGCGTCCCGCTTCCTGCGCGCGGCGGTGCGATTCCAGCGAGCGCCAGCGCTTGACCGCGTCTTCGTCGCGCCAGAATGACAGCGACAGCAGCTTGCCCGGCGTGGCCAGGCTCTGGAAGCGTTCGACGGAAATGAAGCCGTCCACGGCCTTCAGCTCGTCGATCAGGCCGGCTGCGATGTGCAGATAGGGATCGGGGTTGCCCTGGGCGGGCTCGACTTCGAATATCACGGCGATCATGGGGTGTTGTCCTCGGAAAAATCAAATTGGGGCACGCGCGCGTTGGGCAGCGGCCGGAAGCGGAATCGGGCGGCCAGCGCGGCCGCGTCCACGCCCGCGCGCAGCAGATGGGCGAGCGCGCCGGCGGCGTGGCGGCGCGCGGCATCGCCGCCGGGACAGGCGTGCCGCTGCGCGCCGAAGGTCCAGCCCGCGTCGGGCTGGATCACGGCTGCCGCCGCCAGCACCAGCAGAACGGTCTGGCCGGCTTCGATGCGCTGCCCGCCGATGTCGATGGGGCCGGCCAGAAAGCGCCGTGTGTTGTGCAAGGGGGGATCGTGGCGCACCACGTCGTCGATCAGCGCCTGGGCGCCTTCCGGCGTTAGCGCAGCGGGCACGCCGCGCCGCCCGGCCAGGATGAGCGCGTTGCCCAGCAGCCCCGCGCCCGCCTCGCAGGATTGGAACAGCAGGCCGGCCAGGTTGGCCGCCAGCAGGGCCGGCGCGATGCCGGCTTGCTCGGCGTCGGAGCCCAGCCTGCGCAGCGCGGGCGAGGCCCGCGGCCCGGCCAGATGCGATTCCAGGCGGCCTTGCAGCCGCTCGGCGGCGGCATGGCCGGCGGCGACGCGGTCCGCGCCTGCCGCCGCGGGCAGGGCCGACAGGAAGGCGCTGATATCCGCCGCGCAATCGGCGTGGACGGCTGACGGCAAGCCCAGCAGCGCGGCCTGCGCGTGCACGGGCGCAGCGGCCAGGTAACGGTCGACGCAGGCGGCGTCCAGCGGCGCGGCGCGGGGCCATGCCGGCGGCGATGGCTGCAAGCCTTGTTCGCGGATGAACGCCGCCAGCAAGTCCTTCAGGCGCGCATGGAGCGCGCCGTCGTTCATGCGCACGAAGCGGCCGAAGAGCTCGCCCGCGGGGCCGGGGCACAGGCCCCGCGGCACCGGCTCCGCCGCGGGCCGGACGCGGGCGGCCGGATGCCGCAAGACGGCAGTGATCGTGTCGGGATGGCTGGCGACCCACAGGTCCAGCGCCGCATCCCGGTACAGCGGCCGGGCGCTCGCAAGCGCCGCGTAGTACGGGTACGGGTCGGGGTGGGTAACGGCGTCCAGCGGGTGGGCAGGTTGCATGGCGATGGCGGGCAAGGGGGTCTGGCCGCCAGTATCCGACAGCCCCGCAGGCAATGATTCGATGCAGGGCGAACTATGCCTGCGACGTGCCGGCCTCGGCCAGCAGGGCGGCGTAGCCCAGGCGCGAATCCGGCCATTGCAGCGTCAGGCCGCTGGCCCGCAAACGGGCATTGCTGAGCTTCTTGCTGCCGATATTGGCGGGCGCGGGCGCCTCGCGCGGCGCCGGGGCGCCGATCAGCCGCGCCAGGTCGGCGTACAGCGTATGCAGGGGCAGCGGCGTGTCGTCGCAGCCGATATACACCGGCGCCACGTCGGGCAGGAGCGCAAGATGGACTACCGCGGCGGCCGCGTCGTCGATGTGGATGCGGTTGGCCCAGTGCTCGGGCCGGGTGGGCGCGCCGGCCGCGCCGCTGCGCAGCCGCTCGATCAGCTGCAGCCGGCCGGGGCCATACAGGCCAGCCAGGCGCAGCGCGGTCGACGATACCGCCTGGGACGCCAGCGCGGCCTCGGCCTCCAGCAGCACGCGGCCATTGAAGCCCTGCGGCGCGGGCGGCGTATCTTCGGTGACCCAGTCGCCGTGGTGCTCGCCGTACACCGCGCTGGAGGAGACGAACACGATCCGCTTGAGACGCGAGGCGTCCAGCTCCTGCAGCACATTGCGCAGGCCGTCGATGAATACCGCGCGATAGACGCCGGGATCGCGCGCGCCCGGGGCGGGCAGGTGGATCAGCCGGGTGACGCCTTGCGGCAGGCCGGGCAGCAAGTCCGCGCGGGCGATGTCGCCCTGCAGCCATTGAATGCCGCTGGCGTCGCCGGCCGGCGGGTGGCGGCGCAGGGCGTGGACCTCGTCGCCGCGCGCCAGGAAGCGCCGCGCCACGCGCTGGCCCAGGTCGCCGCAGCCGATGAGGAGTACGCGTTCGGTCATGGTCTGTCTCGCTGGTCGGAAAAAAGGCGCCCCGCGGGGCGCCTTGTGGCCGGGCGCCGGCGCCCGATCGGATTACATGCCGCTGTAGACGGGCCCTTCGCCGCCTTGCGGCGCGACCCAGACGATGTTCTGCGTCGGATCCTTGATGTCGCACGTCTTGCAGTGCACACAGTTCTGCGCATTGATCTGCAGGCGGTCGTCGCCGTGGTCGTCCTTGATGAATTCGTACACGCCCGCCGGACAGTAGCGCGCCTCGGGGCCGCCGTACTTGGCGAGGTTGACCTTCACCGGCACGGACGCGTCCTTGAGGGTCAGGTGGACGGGCTCGTTCTCCTCGTGGTTGGTGTTCGAGATGAACACCGAACTGAGCTTGTCGAACGTAAGCTTGCCATCGGGCTTGGGATAGTCGATGCGCGCGCATTCCGAGGCCGGCTGCAAACAGGCGTGGTCGGGCTTGCTGTGGCGCAGCGTCCAGGGCATCTTGCCCTTGAGCAGCAGTTGCTCGACGCCGGTCATCACCGTGGCGATGGTGCGGCCCTTCTTGAACCACTGCTTGAAGTTGCGCGCCTTGTTCAGTTCGGCATGCAGCCAGGAGGCTTCGAAGGCCTTCGGGTAGGCGGTCAGCTCGTCTTGGCGGCGGTCGGCGACCAGTGCGTCGAAGGCGGCTTCGGCGGCCAACTTTCCAGACTTGATGGCGGCGTGGCTGCCCTTGATGCGCGATGCGTTCAGGAAGCCGGCTTCGCAGCCGACCAGCGCGCCGCCCGGGAACGTGAGCTTGGGCAGCGACAGCAGGCCGCCGGCCGTGATGGCGCGCGCGCCGTAGGCGATGCGCTTGCCTCCCTCGAACGTGCCGCGGATGGCGGGGTGCGTCTTGTAGCGCTGGAATTCGTCGAAGGGGGACAGCCAGGGGTTGGCGTAGTCCAGGCCGACGATCATGCCCACCGCCACCAGGTTGTTGTCCAGGTGATAGAGGAACGAGCCGCCGTAGGTGTCGGAATCGAGCGGCCAGCCGGCGGTGTGGATGACCAGCCCGGGCTTGGATTGCGCGGGATCGACTTCCCACATTTCCTTGATGCCGATGCCGTAGGCCTGCGGATCGCGGCCCTCGTCGAGCTTGTAGCGTTCGATCAGCTGGCGGCCCAGCTGGCCGCGCGCGCCTTCGCCGAACACCGTGTAGCGGGCATGCAGTTCCATGCCGGGCTGGTAGTGATCGGTGCGGCTGCCGTCGCGGGCCACGCCCATGTCGCCCGTGACCACGCCGCGGACGGCGCCGTTTTCGTCGTACAGCACTTCAACGGCGGCAAAGCCGGGGAAGATATCCACGCCCAGCGCTTCGGCCTGCTCGCCCATCCATTTGACGACGTCGCCCAGACGGACGATGTAGTTGCCTTCGTTGTGAAAGCACTGCGGCAGCAGCCAGTTCGGCGTGGCGCGCGCGCCGGTCTCGGACAGGAACAGGAACTTGTCCTGCGTGACGGGCACCGACAGCGGCGCGCCCTTTTCTTTCCAGTCGGGGATGAGCTCGGTCAGCGCCAGCGGGTCCATGACGGCGCCGGAAAGGATGTGCGCACCCAGTTCCGCGCCTTTCTCAAGTACGCAGACGCCGATTTCCTGATTCTTTTCAGCGGCCAGCTGCTTCAGACGGATAGCGGTGGCCAGGCCGGCGGGTCCACCGCCAACCACGACCACGTCATATTCCATCGACTCGCGTTCAGACATTTGCAAAGCTCCCCGTATGTATTCCATGTATGGCTGGAAGTATTATCGGCGATTGTATTGCAAGCCTGCCTTTGTATTTCTTTTAGCCTTCAGGAGTAATTGGTGAACCCGGACAATCTGTCTGCGCGGCTTCTTGCGGTGGGCGATACCCATCAATTGGAATTGCCTTTGCGCTGGGGCGATTCAGACGCCTTGAACCATCTGAACAACACGCTGTACTTCCGCCTCATGGAAGAGGCGCGCATGCAGATCCTGTATGCCGCCGGCTTCGAGCTGCCCGCCGACAACGGCGCCATCCTGGCCCATGCGTCCTGCGATTTCCTGCGTCCCCTGACGTATCCGGCCACGGTCCGCGTCACCCACAAAGTGACCCGCATCGGCCGCTCCAGCGCGGAATTCGAGCTGCTGCTCGAGAAGGTCGGAGACCCGGCAGGCCCCTATGCGCGCGGGCGCAACGTGCTGGTCTGGATGGACTACGTGGCCAATACGTCCGCGGCGTGGCCGCCCGAAGTCCTGGCGCAGATGGCGACGCAGTTCACGCCGGCCGCTTGACGCCGGGGCATGGGGCCGCGGGGGGACCAGCCAAAATAGCGCGTGCGTTGGCCGGGCATGCCGGTAAAATCTAGCGCAAAATCACAAAAGCAATAAGGGCGCGCCACCCTCGGCGCCGCCGCTCCAGGGACACCGGGCCTCGTCGCGATGCCCACGGAGACGGCGCCGGCATCCGCGCCCCAAGGAAAAACAGGGCTTGCCCCGATCTCCCGGTTCTTTGCGGGAACCCAGCGCGCAAGCGCCGGGGCGGGCTCTCTTCAGTTCGACCTTAACTAGGAGTTGGAGCGATGGACAAGGTTTTTGCAAGCGCCCAGGAGGCGCTGGCAGGCATCGTCAAGGACGGTCAGATGATCGCCGTGGGCGGTTTCGGCCTTTGCGGTATTCCCGAGGCGCTGATCGCCGCGCTGCGTGATTCGGGCGTCAAGGATCTCACCTGCATCAGCAACAATGCGGGCGTCGACGGTTTCGGCCTGGGCCAGCTGCTCAATACGCGCCAGGTGCGCAAGATGATCGCGTCCTACGTGGGCGAGAACAAGGAATTCGAACGCCAGTACCTGTCGGGCGAGCTCGAGCTTGAGTTCACGCCCCAGGGCACGCTGGCCGAGAAGCTGCGCGCCGGCGGCGCCGGCATTCCCGCGTTCTTCACGCGCACCGGCGTGGGCACCATCGTGGCCGACGGCAAGGAAATCCGCGAGTTCGACGGCCACCAGTACGTGATGGAGCGTTCGCTCGTGCCGGACGTGTCGCTGGTCAAGGCGCACATCGCCGACCGCAGCGGCAACCTGGTGTTTCGCAAGACGGCCCGCAACTTCAATCCGAACGTCGCCATGGCCGGCAAGTTCACGGTGGTCGAAGTCGAGGAAATCGTCGACACCGGCAGCCTGGACCCGGATCAGATCCACCTGCCCGGCATCTATGTGCAACGGATCGTGCTGAACACGACCCCCGAAAAGCGCATCGAACAACGCACCACTCGCCCGGCCTAAGGAGAAGACGACATGGCATGGTCCCGCGATGAAATGGCGGCGCGCGCGGCGCGCGAGCTGCAAGATGGCTTTTATGTGAACCTGGGCATCGGCCTGCCCACCCTGGTGGCCAACCACGTGCCCAAGGGCGTCGAGGTCTGGCTGCAGTCCGAGAACGGCCTGTTGGGCATCGGCCCGTTCCCCACCGACGACGAGGTCGACGCAGACCTCATCAACGCCGGCAAGCAGACGGTCACGACCTTGCCCGGCTCCTCGATCTTCTCGTCGGCCGACTCGTTCGCGATGATCCGCGGCGGCAAGATCAACCTGGCCATCCTGGGCGCGATGCAGGTCTCCGAAAAGGGCGACCTGGCCAACTGGATGATCCCGGGCAAGATGGTCAAGGGCATGGGCGGCGCGATGGACCTGGTGGCCGGCGTCGGCCGCGTGGTCGTGCTGATGGAACACGTGGCCAAGAAGAAGGACGGCACGGAAGACATCAAGCTGCTGCCCGAATGCAACCTGCCGCTGACGGGCGTGGGTGTGGTCGACCTGATCATCACCGACCTGGGCGTGATGGAAGTCACCGAAAACGGCCTGAAGCTGCTTGAAACGGCGCCAGGCGTGACGGTCGACGAGATCAAGTCCAAGACGGCCGCGAAGCTGGACGTGTCGGCGGTCAGCTGAGTTCCAGTCCCCTGCAGTGCAAACGCCCCGCGAGGGGCGTTTTTCATGGGCGCGCCGGCCTGCGGCGCTAGGCGGTTTCCTTGAGCAGCATGCCCACGTGGGGAATGCCGTCTTCGATGTATTCCTCGGTGACCGGCACGAAGCCGTGCCCGCCGTAATACCCCTTCAGGCGCGCCTGCGCGCCCAGGTAGACGGGCTGGCCGGGCCAGATGCGCTGCGCCTCGACCTTGGCGCGGCGCATCAGCTCATGCCCCAGGCCCGTGCCGCGCGCCGCCGGAGCGGTGATCACCCGGCCGATGACGGCCTGGCCGTCGTTCAAGCCGGGTTCCAGCAGCCGGCAGTAGGCCACGAGCTCGCCGCCCGCCCAGGCCATCAGGTGCTCGGTCTGCCCTTGCAGGTCCTTGCCGTCCATATCCAGAAACACGCAGTTCTGTTCCACCACAAAGACTTCCGAGCGTAAACGCAGAATGGCGTAGAGCTCGGCGGCGGTCAGTTCGGCGTGGGGCTTGCAAGTCCAGGCGGGCAACATTCGGGCGGTTCCAAGGGTCGGAAAAGCGGAGGGCAATAAGCGTACCTCAAACCGGCCCCGATTCTTTTCCAGCACTGTTACATATTTTCACGGGTATACCCTTAGTATGAAAATCTATTTTCTTATCTAAAATTTGTGTGTAAACAGATTTACATAAACTTCCGCTACGACCCCTCCCTCTTCGATGACCAAGGCCGCACTTACGATCGCTGACCGGATCGCCCGGGCACAACCCGCGCTGAGCCGGACCCAGCACAAGATGGCCGAGTACGTGTTGGCGCACCAGTTCCGCGCCGCCACCATGACCATCGACGAGTTCGCGGCCGCGGTGGGGGTGTCGGTGGCCACGGCCAACCGCTTCGCGCGGGCCCTGGACCTGCCGGGCTACCCGCAATTCCGCGCCGAACTGGCGCGCGGCTTCGAAGCCGCGCTGGAGCCCGTCGAAAAGCTGCGCACCGAACTGGCGCATTCCGCCAGCGCCGTGCAGATTTTTGCCGCCACGCTGGAAGAAGACATCCGCAACGCGCAGCGCACGCTGCAATCGCTGGACTCCGCGGCCTGTGAGCAGGCCGTCGAGGCCATCCTGGCCGCCGACCGCGTGTTCATCATCGGCTTTGGCGCCAGCGGCTTTCTGGCCGGCTTGCTGCAGCGCGGCCTGTGCATGCACCTGCATTCCGTCGAATCGCTGGCCGGTCCCGGCGGCGTGTCGCACGCGGCGCGCCAGATGTCGCGCATGACCAGCAAGGATCTGGTGATCGCCATCGGCTTTCCCCGCTACCTGGCCGACACCGTGACGCTGGCGGGCGCTGCCAAGCAGGCCGGCGTGCCGGTGCTGGTGCTGACCGACAAACCCACGTCTCCGCTGGCGCCCACGGCATCCGTCGTGCTGTACGCGCTGTCCGCGCGCCAGCTGATCCCCAATTCCGAAACCGCCGCGCTCGGGCTCATCGAAGCCCTGTCCTCCGCGGTGGCCTATCGGGCCAAGAATTCCGTCGCGGCCGCCGCTGGGGTGACCCAGTCCGTGATGCCGTGGCTCATCCATGGAGTAGGTAAACGATGATGCAACCCGTGATTGCCATTCACGGTGGCGCCGGCGCGATGTCCCGCGCGGCCATGTCGCCCGAGAAAGAACAGGAATACCTGAGCGCGCTGGAATCCATCCTGGCCGCCGGCCAGGCCGTGCTGGCCAAGGGCGGCAGCGCGCTTGACGCCGTCACCGAAGCCGTCCGCCTGCTGGAAGACTGCCCGCTGTTCAACGCGGGCCATGGCGCCGTGTTCACCAGCGCCGGCACCCACGAGCTGGATGCCTCCATCATGGACGGCGCCACGCTGCGCTCGGGCGCCATCGCCAACGTGAACTGCGTGCGCAATCCGATCTTCGCCGCGCGCAAGGTCATGGAAAACAGCAAGCACGTCTTCTTCGTGGGCGAGGGCGCCGAAGCCTTCGCCCGGCAGGAAGGCCTGGAAATCGTGGACCCGTCGTACTTCTCGACCGAGGCCCGCCGCGAGCAGCTGCTGCGCGTGCAGCGCGAGACGCCGGACGCCGCCGTGCTGGACCACGACGGGCAGGCCATGGTCGCCCGCGGCCAGCCCGCGCCGGCCGATCCGCTGGACGCCGACAAGAAGTTCGGCACGGTGGGCGCGGTGGCCGTGGACGCCCAGGGCAACCTGGCCGCCGCCACCTCCACCGGCGGCATCACCAACAAGCAGGTCGGCCGCGTGGGCGACGCGCCGATGATCGGCGCGGGCACTTACGCCAGCAACAAGACCTGCGCCGTCTCCACGACGGGCACCGGCGAGATGTTCATCCGCATGGTTGCCGCCTACGACGTGGCGGCGCAAATGGAATATTGCGGCGCCTCGCTGGAAGCGGCGGCGGACCGCGTCGTGATGGAAAAACTGCCCACCATCGGCGGCAAGGGCGGCCTGGTGGCCGTCGACGCCCAGGGCAATGTGGCCTTGCCGTTCAACACGGAAGGCATGTATCGCGGTTACGCCCGCGTCGGCGAAAAGCCGGTTGCCGCCATCTACCGATGAGCGGCGGCGGGTTCTGTTTTGATTTTGGGGATTACTAAAGATGGTTGATCGCGCAAACAGCCTGGCGCTGCCGGATAACCGCGTGGTCCAGGTCGACGACCTGACGGTGCGCTTCGTGGGTTCGGAGCGCACGGTCGAAGCCGTGCGCAACTTGTCGTTCCATGTGGACCGGGGCGAAACCCTGGCCATCGTGGGCGAATCGGGTTCGGGCAAGTCGGTGACGTCGCTGGCCCTCATGCGCCTGGTGGAACATGGCGGCGGACGCATCGCCCAGGGCAGCATGGCCCTGCGCCGGCGCAACGGCTCCGTGATCGACCTGGCCGGTTCCAGCCAGCGCGTCATGCGCAATGTGCGCGGCGCGGACATGGCCATGATTTTCCAGGAGCCCATGACCTCCTTGAACCCGGTGTTCACGGCCGGCGACCAGATCGCCGAGTCGATCCGCCAGCACCAGGGCAAGGACGCCGCGGCCGCTCGCGCCGAGGCGCTGCGCATGCTGGAGCAGGTGCGCATTCCGGAAGCCAAGTCGGTGCTGGACCGCTACCCGCACCAGTTGTCGGGCGGCATGCGCCAGCGCGTCATGATCGCCATGGCGCTGGCCTGCAAGCCGGCGCTACTGATCGCCGACGAGCCCACCACCGCGCTCGACGTCACCATCCAGGCCCAGATCCTGCAGCTGATCCGCCAGCTCCAGGAAGAGATGCACATGGGCGTGGTGTTCATCACCCACGACATGGGCGTGGTCGCCGAAGTGGCCGACCGCGTGCTGGTCATGTACCGCGGCGACAAGGTCGAGGAAGGCCCGTCCGAGCAGGTGTTCGCCGCGCCCCGCCACAGCTACACGAAGGCGCTGCTGTCGGCCGTGCCGAAGCTGGGCGCCATGCAGGGCACCGACATGCCCGCGCGTTTTCCGCTGCTGCAGGTGGAAGGCCAGGTCCAGCCCGTGGCCGAGCCCGGCGCGGCCAGCACGCAGGAAGTGCCCGCAGCCAAGCGCGAGCCCATCCTCAGCGTGCGCAACCTTGTGACCCGCTTCGATCTGCGCGGCGGCATCCTGAGCCGCGTGCAGCGCCGCGTGCACGCCGTGGAGCAGGTCAGCTTCGACCTGTACCCGGGCGAAACGCTGTCGCTGGTGGGCGAGTCGGGCTGCGGCAAGTCCACGACCGGCCGTTCGCTCTTGCGCCTGGTGGACAGCCAGGGCGGCGAGATCGAGTTCGGCGGCCGCGACATCGTGCGCCTGAAGAACAACGAGCTGCAAGCCCTGCGCCGCGACATCCAGTTCGTGTTCCAGGACCCGTTTGCCTCGCTGGATCCGCGCGTGACCGTCGGCTTCTCCATCATGGAGCCGCTGCTGGTGCACGGCGTGGCCAAGGGCCGCGACGCCGAGCGCCGCGTGGCCGAACTGCTGGAGCGCGTGGGCATGCCGCCTGAAATGGCGCAGCGCTATCCGCACGAATTCTCGGGCGGCCAGCGCCAGCGCATCTGCATCGCGCGCGCCCTGGCCCTGAATCCCAAGGTCGTGATCGCCGACGAATCGGTGTCGGCGCTGGACGTGTCGATCCAGGCGCAGATCGTGAACCTGCTGATCGACCTGCAGCGCGACATGGGCATTTCGTTCCTGTTCATCTCGCACGACATGGCCGTGGTTGAACGCGTGAGCCACCGCGTGGCGGTGATGTACCTGGGCCAGATCGTCGAGATCGGCCCGCGCCGCGCGATCTTCGAGAACCCGCAGCATCCCTACACCAAGAAGCTGATGTCGGCGGTGCCGATCGCCGATCCGGCGCGCCGCCACTTGAAGCGCACCTTGTTGTCCGACGAAATTCCCAGCCCGATCCGCAAACTGGGCGACGAACCGGTGGTGCATCCGCTGGTGCAGGTCGGGACGGATCATTTTGTAGCCCGCCACCCCGTCGGCGGAGCGTATTGAGTCAGCAGTTGACCTTGTTTTTCTTCCAACAAACCCCCTAATTCCATTCCGGAACCAGGAGTTGCAATGATGAAAGTTCTGCGCCCCACCAAGCTGATGGCCGCTGCCGCGGTGGCCTTCGGCGTGCTCACGTCGCCGTTGGCGCATGCTGCCAAGGACGTGACGTTTGCCGTCTCCATCGCGCTGGAAACGCTCGATCCGTACAACACCAACAGCACGCTGAACCAGGCGGCCGGCAAGGCCTACTACGAAGGCCTGTTCGAGTTCGACAAGGACCTGAAGGTCCAGAAGGTGCTCGCCACCGACTACACCGTCAGCGAAGACGGCCTGGTCTACACGTTCAAGCTGCGTCCCGGCGTGAAGTTCCATGACGGCACCGACTTCAACGCCGAAGCGGTCAAGATCAACTTCGATCGTCCGGCCAACCCGGAAAACCGCCTGTCGCGCTACATCCAGTTCAGCGTCATCGAGAAGACCGAAGTCGTCGACCCGATGACCATCAAGATCACGCTGAAGAAGCCGTTCTCGGCCTTCATCAACGCGCTGGCCCACCCGGCCGCCATGATGATCTCGCCCGCCGCCCTGGCCAAGTACGGCAAGGAAATCGGCTTCCACCCCGTGGGCACCGGCCCGTTCGAATTCGTCGAATGGAAGCCGGCCGAGTACCTGAAGGTCAAGAAGTTCGACGGCTACTGGAAGAAGGGCTACCCCAAGGTCGACACGCTGACCTTCCGCACCGTCACCGACAACAACACCCGCGCCGCCGTGGTGCAGACGGGCGAAGCGCAATTCGCCTTCCCGGTGCCGTTCGAGCAGGCCGCCGTGCTGAAGAAGAACGAAAAGCTGGACGTGGTCGACCACAAGAACTCGATCATGGCCCGCTACCTGTCGATGAACACGCAGCAAAAGCCGTTCGACAACCCCAAGGTGCGCGAAGCCATCAACTACGCCATCAACAAGGACGCCCTGGCCAAGGTCGCGTTCTCGGGCTACGCCACCGTCGTTGACGGCGTCGTGCCGCAAGGCGTGGACTTCGCCCACAAGACGGGCCCGTGGCCCTACGACCTCAAGAAGGCCAAGGCCCTGCTGGCCGAAGCCGGCTACCCCAATGGCTTCGAAAGCCAGCTCTGGTCCGCCTACAACGACGGCACCTCGGTGAAGGTGGTTCAGTTCCTGCAGCAGCAACTGGCTCAGGTCGGCATCAAGGTCTCGGTGGAAGTGCTGGAATCGGGTCAGCGCGTGCAGCGCGTCCAGCAGGTGCAAAAGCCTGAAGACGCCAAGGTCCGCATGTATTACGCCGGCTGGTCGTCCTCGACCGGCGAAGCCGACTGGGGCCTGCGTCCGCTGCTGAGCACCCCCGCGTTCCCGCCGGTGCTGAACAACGTGTCGTACTACTCGAACAAGTCGGTCGATGACGGCATCCAGCAAGCGCTGGCCACGACCGATCGCGCCAAGAAGACGGAAATCTACAAGAACGTTCAGGAAACCATCTGGAAGGACGCCCCGTGGGCCTTCCTGGTGACCCAGAACAACTTGTACGTGAAGTCGAAGAACCTGTCGGGCGTGTACGTGGAGCCGGACACCTCGTTCTGGTTTGGCGACATCGACCTGAAGCAGTAAACCAAGCAGTAACTCTCAGGGCCGCAAGGCCCGTGTAAGGCCACATACGGCGGGGGCGCGGTGTCCCCGCCGATGTTGCAGGAATTTCAATGCTGACCTACATCGTCAAACGTCTTTTGGGCATGATCCCCACGCTGCTGCTGGTAGCCGTGGTTGTGTTCCTGTTCGTGCACATGCTTCCGGGCGACCCGGCGCGACTGGCCGCGGGCCAGGAGGCCGACCAGCAAACCGTCGAGCTCGTGCGCCAGGAACTCGGGCTGGATCTGCCCCTGCCGCAGCAGTTCGTGCGCTACTTCAGCAACATGCTGCAAGGCGACCTCGGCACCTCGTTGCGCACCAAGCGCCCCGTCTCGACCGAAATCGCCGACCGCTTCATGCCCACCTTGTGGCTGACGCTCGCCAGCATGGTGTGGTCAGTGACGTTCGGCATGATCATCGGGATCGTATCGGCGGTCTGGCGCAATCGCTGGCCTGACCGTCTTGGCATGACGCTGGCGGTGTCGGGCATCTCGTTCCCCGCGTTTGCGCTGGGCATGATGCTGATGCAAGTATTCTCCGTGAACCTGGGCTGGCTGCCGACCGTGGGCGCCTCGACCTGGCAACACTACATTCTGCCGTCCATCACGCTGGGCGCCGCGGTGGCCGCCGTCATGGCGCGTTTCACCCGGGCATCCTTCGTGGAGGTCATCCAGGAAGACTTCGTGCGCACTGCGCGCGCCAAGGGCCTGACCGAACGCCGAGTCGTCATCAAGCACGCGCTGCGCAACGCGCTGATTCCCGTCGTGACCATGATGGGCCTGCAGTTCGGCTTCCTGCTGGGCGGCTCGATCGTGGTCGAGACCGTGTTCAACTGGCCCGGCCTTGGCCGTCTGCTGGTCGACGCCGTGACCCAGCGCGACTATCCGGTGATCCAGGGCCTCGTGCTGCTGTTCTCGCTGGAATTCATCCTGATCAACCTGATTGTCGACGTGCTCTATGGCGTCATCAATCCCAGCATCCGTTACAAGTGAGGCGGCCATGAGCAATACGACATCCGCCACGAGCATTGCCGCCGTTCCCAAGAACGACGTGCGCACGCCCGCCACCGAATTCTGGCGCAAGTTCAAGAAGCAGAAGCTGGCCGTGGGCGCCGGCGTCTTCGTCCTGCTGCTGGTCGTGGTCGCGGCCTTCGCGCCCTGGATCGTGCCGTTCGACGCCGAGAATTTCTTCGACTACGACGCGCTGAACGCCGGCCCCTCGCTGACCCATTGGCTGGGCGTGGACTCGCTGGGCCGCGACATCTTCAGCCGCATCGTGATGGGCGCGCGGATCTCGCTGGCCGCCGGCTTCCTGTCGGTCGCCATGGGCGCCGTCGTCGGCACCTTCATGGGCCTGATGGCAGGCTACTACGAGGGCTGGTGGGAACGCATCACGATGCGCGTCTCCGATGTGCTGCTGGCCTTCCCGGGCATGCTGCTGGCCATCGGCGTGGTCGCCATCCTGGGCTCCAGCATGATCAACGTGATCGTGGCCGTGGCCGTGTTCAGCGTGCCCGCGTTCGCCCGGCTGGTGCGCGGCAACACCCTGTCGATCAAGCAGATGACGTACGTCGAAGCGGTCAAGAGCGTGGGCGCGTCCGACTGGACCATCATCATGCGCCACATCCTGCCCGGCACGATCTCGCCGATCGTGGTGTACGGCACGATGCGCATCGGCACGTCCATCATCACGGCCGCCAGCCTGTCGTTCCTGGGCATGGGCGCATCGCCTCCCACGCCGGAGTGGGGCGCCATGCTGAACGAGGCGCGCGCCGACATGGTGATCGCCCCGCACGTGGCGATCTTCCCGGCGCTGGCGATCTTCCTGACGGTGCTGGCCTTCAACCTGCTGGGCGACGGCCTGCGCGACGCGCTCGATCCCAAGATCGACCGCAAGTAATCCCTCGCCGCGGGAGCCGCTAGCCTCGACAGGGGCGCCCCGCCGCCGGGCCGCCCCAAGGCGGGGCAGCCCCCTCGGGGGGCAGCTAGCCCCGACAGGGGCGCGGCGTGGGGGCCCTTTTCCCCCCCCCCCGCGGCGTTTTGCATTGAGGCGCGTGGCGACACGCGGCAACCATGGACAAACAAGCGCTGGAATTTCCCCGCATCGGCGTGCTGCCGTCGGGACCGCTGGATACGATCTGCGACGTGGGCGATGTGACGGTGGGACACTGCACCCTGGCCGACGGCCCCGTGCAGACCGGCGTGACGGTCGTGCGTCCGCACGGCGGCGACCCCTATCTGAACAAGGCGCCGGCCGCCGCGACCGTGCTGAACGGCTTCGGCAAAAGCACGGGCCTGATCCAGGTGCAGGAGCTGGGCGTGCTGGAAACGCCCATCGCGCTGACCAACACCTTTGGCGTGGGCACCGTCGCCAACGCGCAGATCCGCCACGCGGTGGCCGCCAACCCCGGCATCGGGCGCGGCATGGCCACGGTCAATCCGCTGGTCTTCGAGTGCAACGACGGCTACCTGAACGACATCCAGGCGCTGGCCGTGCAGGAGGCGCATTACGCCGACGCGCTGGCCGCCGCGGCCAAGCCGTTCGGCCAGGGCGCCGTGGGCGCGGGCCGGGGCATGTCGTGCTTCTCCTTCAAGGGCGGCATCGGCTCGGCCTCCCGGGTGGCTTCCATCCAGCCCGGCCTGCGCTACACGGTCGGCGCGCTGGTGCTGTCCAACTTCGGCCGTCTGCCCAACCTGACGGTGGCGGGCCGGCCGTTCGGCCGCCGGCTGGCTGACCGGCTGGACCGCGGGCTGGCGCAGCAGGGCGAGAACGCCGCGATCGTGCCCGAGAAAGGGTCCATCATCCTCTTGCTGGCCACCGATGCGCCGCTGGACTCGCGCCAGCTGCGCCGCCTGTCGCTGCGCGCGGGCGCCGGGCTGGCGCGCACCGGCTCGGTGTTCGGGCACGGCAGCGGGGACATCGCGCTGGCGTTCTCCACCGCCTACACGATCCCGCAGTTGGCCGAAGCCGCCATGCCCGCGCTCGCCATGCTGCACGAAGCGCGCATCGATCCCTTGTTCGAGGCCGCCGCCGAAGCCTGCGAGCAGGCCATCATTTCCGCGCTCTGGCACGCCGAGGGCGTGACCGGACGCGACGGCAACCACCGCGCCGCGATCCGCCTTGCCGCGCCCGAATGGCGCCAGTGGCTGTCCGACACCGAATTCTGAATTCCTCGAAGGCTGATCCCATGAAGATCCTGATTTCCACCGATATCGAAGGCGTCGCCGGCGTCTTCCACCCCGAACAGGTCCGCGCCGGCAATGGCGAATACGAGCGCGCCCGCGCCTGGATGACGGCCGAGGCCAACGCGGCCGTGCAAGGCGCGATCGCCGGCGGCGCCGAAGAGATCCTGGTCAACGATTCGCACGGCGGGTTTCGCAACCTGCTGCCGGACGGCTTGGACGAGCGCGCCCGCGTAGTGCTGGGCAAGCCGCGCTACCTGGGCATGATGGGCGGTTTGGAAGAGGGCTGCGACGCGGTCTTCATGATCGGCTACCACTCGCGTTCGCAGGGTCGCGGCATCCTGGCCCACACGATCAACAGCTTCGCGTTCGCGCGCGTGTTCATCAACGGCATGGAACTGGGCGAAGCCGGCCTGTACGGCGCGCTGGCCGGCGAGATGGGCGTGCCCGTCATCCTGGGCACCGGCGACGACGTGTTCATTTCGGAAACCCGGGACACCTTTCCGGGCGCCGAATGGGTGCAGACCAAGGTCGCGCACGGCCAGGGCAGCGGCGTCACCCTGTCGCCGGCCGCTTCGCGCCGCGCGATTGCCGCCGCGGCCGAAACCGCCGTGCGCAACCTGAAGAAAGCCGTTCCTTTCCGCATTCCCGCCCCTATAGAATGCCGGTTGCAGACGCAGAGCGCGGCCCTGGCCGACCTGTTCTGCATGTGGCCCACGCTGGAACGCGTGGACGGCGTCACCTTGCGATTCACCACGGATAGCATGCAGGCCGCCGTCCGCACGCTGAACAGCCTGGCCGCCATGTCTTTCATGTTGCGCTAAGGATCACTCCCCCATGTCTAGCACCGACGCCCGTATCGCCCAATTGCGGCAGGCCATGAGCCGCCGCGGCCTGTCCGCCTATGTCGTTCCTTCTTCGGACCCCCATCTGTCCGAATACCTGCCGGCCCGCTGGCAGGGGCGGCGCTGGCTGTCGGGCTTCACGGGCTCGGTGGGCACGCTGGTGGTCACGGCCGACTTTGCCGGCTTGTGGGTGGACAGCCGCTACTGGGTGCAGGCCGAGGCGCAGCTGGCCGGCACCGGCGTGCGGCTCATGAAGATCGCGCTGGCCACGACGCCCGGCCATGTGGACTGGCTGGCCGCCAACACGAAGGCGGGCGACGTCATCGGCGTGGATGGCCAGGTGCTGGGCCTGGGCGCTTTCCGCGCCTTGTCCGCCGCCGCGGCAACCTCCGGCGCCGCGCTGGAAATCCGCGAGGACCTGCTGGACGAAGTCTGGCCCGACCGCGCCGGCCTCCCGGACGCCCGGATCTACGAACATGTGGCGCCCGAAGCCTGCGTCGCCCGCGCCGACAAGCTGGCCCAGGTCCGCGAGGCCATGCGCGCGCAAGGCGCCGACGTGCACTTCATCTCCACGCTGGACGACATCGCCTGGCTCCTGAACCTGCGCGGCGCGGACGTCGACTACAACCCCGTGTTCGTCGGCCACGCGCTGATCGGCCTGGATCACGCCACGCTCTTCGTGGCCGCGGGCAAGATCGACGGCACTCTGCGCGCCACCCTGGCCGCCGACGGCGTCGAGGTCGCGGACTACGCGCAGGCCGCGGATGCCCTGGCCTCGCTGGAACTCGACCAGAAGCTCCTGATCGACCCGGCGCGCGTGACCTGCGGCGTGTTCCACGCGATGGATCCGGCGGTGCCGCGCATCGAAGCCATCAACCCGTCCACCCTGCTGAAGTCCAGGAAGACCGACGCCGAACTGGCCAATGTGCGCCAGGCGATGGCGCAGGACGGCGCGGCGCTCTGTGAATTCTTCTCCTGGTTCGAAGGCGCGCTGGGCAATGAAACCATCACCGAGCTGACGATCGACGAGCGGATCACGGCTGCCCGCGCCCGCCGGCCCGCCTACGTCTGCCCCAGCTTTGCCACCATCGCCGGCTTCAACGCCAACGGCGCCATGCCGCACTACCGCGCGACGCCCGAATCGCACGCGACCATCGAGGGCGACGGCCTGCTGCTGATCGACTCGGGCGGCCAGTACCTGGGCGGCACCACCGACATCACCCGCGTGGTCGCCGTGGGCACGCCCAGCGCCGACCAGAAGGTCGACTTCACGCTGGTGCTCAAGGGCATGATCGCGCTGTCGCGCGCGTCGTTCCCGCGCGGCACGCCGTCGCCCATGCTGGATGCCATCGCGCGCGCGCCCATCTGGGAAGGCGGCGCCGAGTACGGCCACGGCACCGGCCACGGCGTGGGCTATTTCCTGAATGTGCATGAAGGCCCGCAGGTCATTTCGTACCGCGCCATGCCGGGACCCCACACGGCCATGGAACCCGGCATGATCACCTCGAACGAGCCGGGCATCTATCGGCCCGGCCGTTGGGGCGTGCGGATCGAGAACCTGGTGGCCAACCGCAGCTGGCTGACTTCGGAACTGGGCGAATTCCTGTGCTTTGAAACGCTGACGCTCTGCCCGATCGACACGCGCTGCATCGAGCCCTCGCTGATGCGGGCGGACGAGATCGCCTGGCTGAACGACTACCACCAGACAGTGCTGGAACGCCTGTCGCCGCTGGTCGAGGGCGAGGCCCTGGCCTGGCTCACGCTGCGCTGCGCGGCCATCTGAGCCGGTTTTTTCTGGCGTCCCCGGCCTGCCGGGACGCCAGGGCCTGGTTCATTACCGGGGGTCTTGCTTGCCGCCGCGGTACAGCGCGCGGGCGCCGATCAGGCAGCCCAGGGCAAGCAGCGCCGCATAGATCAGCAGCGTGACGCCCGCCGCGACATAGGATTCGCTGGCGAAGGCAAGCTGGTTCCAGGTCATTGCGCGCAGCGCCAGCACGCCCAGGCCGACCCCCGCCGCCTGGGCGAACCAGAACGCGATGCTGCCGTGAGCCACCGCGCGCCCAATGCGGGCGCGCCCCAGCTCGCGGGGCAGGACTTTCAGGCACGCCAGCGCGCACAGCGCCATCACGATGGCCGGCAGCACCCAGTATCCCAACGCGTATTCCAGCCAGCCTGCGCCCAGGGTGTGCATCTGCAGAAAGCCGCCCAGCGTGATCGAAATGCTCAACTGCCATGCCAGCACGGTCAGCCCGGCGATCCAGGCCGCATGCCGCCGCCCATGGACGGGGCCGCCGGCTGGGCCTGCGGGGGCCACCGTCCAGGTCGCGATGCGCACCGCCAGGCAGACGCCGATGATCTCCAGGGGGATGGTCACCGCCTTGGTCAACAGGTTCATCGCCAGGAATTGCCCGGTCACGCCGAGGCCGAACCACTCATCCAGCAGCGAGCCGCCCTTGATCAGGCTTCCCAGCATCGCGTTCTGAGCGAGGGCAAGGCCGGCCGACAGGCACAGCGTGTAGAGCGCCTGCAGGGCAAGGAAGGTGCCGAACAGCCTGCCGGGCTGGTCGACCGCCGCCGTGTCGTTGCGCGCCAGCCAGCGGCGCATGGCGCCCCACGTCGCCAGTCCGGCGATCACCAGGCTGGCCGCCATGTTGGCCAGCAGCGGGGCCAGCATTTCGGGCTGGCTGTAGCTTTCCCGGACCCGGTCGAGGTACGGCGAAGGTCCCGTCAGGGTGTAAATCTGAATGAGCGCGATGTAGCCCAGGCGCAGCAGGACGGCGGCGACGGCGAGGCGCCAGGCAAGGGAATGGGCGGAGCGGGAGAGGGTGGTCATCAGCGCTTTGCGGAAGACTGAAGGGGGCTGTCGGAAGAAAAACAGCAGCCAAAAAAATAGGGATCGACCATAGCATGGCGCCGCTGCGCGCCACGCGGCAATGTCCTGCCGAGTGCAGCCAAATGTTACGTGACCATCGCTAGGGGAAAACCCAAATAACTCCCGCCGCCCGGCTATAATCCAAATTTCCCGCACGCGCCCGCTCGTCCCGGGTGCTCATTACGATGACCAAATACGTATTTGTCACCGGCGGTGTGGTGTCTTCCCTGGGCAAGGGCATCGCCGCCGCGTCGCTCGCAGCCATCCTTGAGTCGCGTGGTCTGCAGGTGACCATGCTGAAACTCGACCCCTACATCAACGTCGATCCGGGCACGATGAGCCCCTTCCAGCACGGTGAGGTGTTCGTCACGGAAGACGGCGCCGAAACCGACCTGGATCTTGGCCACTACGAGCGCTTCATTTCCGCTCGCATGCACAAGGTGAATAACTTCACCACCGGCCAGATCTATGAGTCCGTGCTGCGCAAGGAGCGCCGCGGCGACTACCTGGGCAAGACCGTCCAGGTCATTCCGCACATCACGAACGAAATCCAGGACTTCATCGCCCGCGGCGCCGAAGCCGGCTGGAATGGCAACACCGACGTTGCCATCGTCGAAATCGGCGGCACGGTGGGCGACATCGAGTCCCTGCCGTTCCTGGAAGCCGCGCGCCAGATGAGCCTGCGCATGGGCCGCAACAACGCGGCCTTCGTCCACCTGACGCTGGTGCCCTTCATCGCCTCCGCCGGCGAACTGAAGACCAAGCCCACCCAGCACTCGGTGCAGAAGCTGCGCGAAATCGGCATCTACCCGAACGCGCTGCTGTGCCGCGCCGACCGCCGCATTCCGGACGACGAGCGCGCCAAGATCTCGATGTTCTCCAACGTGCCCCTGGACGCGGTCATCTCCGTCTGGGACGCCGATTCGATCTACAAGATCCCCGCCATGCTGCACAAGCAGGGCGTGGACAACATCGTCTGCGAAGCCCTGGGCCTGACCCCGCCGCCGGCCGACCTGTCCATGTGGGACAACCTGGTCGAGGCGCTGGAACACCCCGAGCACCAGCTAACCATCGGCATGGTCGGCAAGTATGTCGACCTGACCGAGTCGTACAAGTCGCTGACGGAAGCCCTGGTCCACGCCGGCATCCACACGCGCTCGAAGATCAACATCGAGTACATCGACTCGGAAGACATCGAAACCCGCGGCACCGACCAGCTCAAGCACCTGGACGCCATCCTGGTTCCGGGCGGCTTCGGCAAGCGCGGCACCGAGGGCAAGATCGCCGCCATCCGCTACGCCCGTGAAAACGGCGTGCCCTACCTGGGCATCTGCCTGGGCATGCAACTGGCCGTCATCGAGTTCGCGCGCCACGTCGCCGGCCTGGGCGGCGCCAACAGCACGGAATTCGATCCCTCCGCGCCGCATCCCGTGGTTGCGCTCATCACCGAGTGGATGGACCGCGAAGGCAAGGTCGAAAAGCGCGACAATTCGTCCGACCTGGGCGGCACCATGCGCAAGGGCGCGCAACGCGTGCCGATCAAGGCGGGCACCCGCGCCCAGACCATCTACGGCGACGAAGTGAACGAGCGTCACCGCCACCGCTACGAGGTCAACAACGTCTACGTGCCGCGCCTGGAAGAGGCCGGCATGGTGATCAGCGCCCGCACGCCGAGCGAGAACCTGCCGGAAATGATGGAATTGCCCGACCACCCGTGGTTCGTGGGCGTGCAGTTCCACCCGGAGTTCACGTCCACCCCGCGTGACGGCCACCCGTTGTTCTCCAGCTATATCCGCGCCGCCATCGAGCAAAAGGCTCGCCGCGGCCAGGAGGCGTAATGCGCGCCTGCGGTCTCGAGTTCCGCGTGCGGATCCTCGGGGCCGCGGGCCGTTGCCCCGGCGCCGCCCTGTACGGCGGCGCTTCTTTCGGATACAACCAATTAGCATCGGATATGCGTCGCCCGGCCGCCTTGCGCGACACTGGCGGCGTCGCCGTATCCGGCGTCCGACCGCAACCAACGCAACTGCTCTGAAGGAACCCCATGAGTGCTTATCTCATCGCCGACGTTTCAGTGACCAAGCCCGCGCTCTATGAGGATTACAAGCGTCTGTCCACGCTCGCCATGCGCGCGTACGATGCAAAGATCCTGGTGCGCGGCGGCGAGTCCAAGCACCTCGAGGGGCGTGAGCCTGGCCGTACCGTCGTCATGGAGTTTCCGTCCATGGCCGCCGCCCAGGCTTTCTACGACTCCTGGCAGTACCGCCGTGCCCGCAATGCCCGCGAAGGTGCGGCCGTCATGAATATGTTTATCGTTCAGGGAATGTAAAGTCATGAGTGCAATCGTCGATATCATCGGCCGCGAGATTCTGGATTCGCGCGGCAACCCCACCGTGGAATGCGATGTGCTGCTGGAATCCGGCGCCATGGGCCGCGCGGCCGTGCCGTCGGGCGCATCCACCGGCGCGCGCGAAGCCATCGAGCTGCGCGACGGCGACAAGAGCCGCTATCTGGGCAAGGGCGTCCTGCGCGCCGTCGAGAACCTGAATACGGAAATCTCCGAAGCCCTGATGGGCCTGGACGCCCAGGAACAGACCTTCGTCGACCGTACGCTGATCGAGCTGGACGGCACCGAGTCCAAGGAGCGCCTGGGCGCCAACGCCATCCTGGCGGCCAGCATGGCCGTGGCCCGCGCCGCCGCCGACGAATCGGGTCTGTCCCTGTATCGCTATTTCGGCGGCAGCGGCCCCATGAGCATGCCCGTGCCGATGATGAACGTCATCAACGGCGGCGCGCACGCCAACAACACGCTCGACCTGCAGGAACTAATGATTCTGCCGGTCGGCGCAGGCAGCTTCCGCGAAGCCCTGCGCTGGGGCGCCGAAGTCTTCCACATGCTCAAGAAGCTGATCCACGGCCAGGGCATGTCCACGGCCGTCGGCGACGAGGGTGGTTTCGCCCCCAACGTGCCCAGCCACGAAGCCGCCATCCAGCTGATCCTCAAGGCCATCACCGAAGCCGGCTACGAGCCGGGCACGCAGATCGCCCTGGGCCTGGATTGCGCCAGCTCCGAGTTCTACCGCGACGGCAAGTACACCCTGGCCGGCGAAGGCGGCATTTCGCTGTCCTCGCAGGAGTTCACCAACCTGCTGGCCACCTGGTGCGACAAGTATCCGATCATCTCCATCGAAGACGGCATGGCCGAAAACGACTGGGATGGCTGGAAGCTCCTGACCGACCAATTGGGCAAGAAAGTGCAACTGGTGGGCGACGACCTCTTCGTCACCAACACCAAGATCCTGCGCGAAGGCATCCAAAAGGGCGTCGCCAACTCGATCCTCATCAAGATCAACCAGATCGGCACCCTGACGGAAACGTTCGCCGCCATCGAAATGGCCAAGCGCGCCGGCTACACCGCCGTCGTGTCGCACCGTTCGGGCGAAACCGAAGACTCGACCATCGCCGACATCGCCGTGGCGACCAACGCCATGCAGATCAAGACCGGTTCGCTGTCCCGCTCGGATCGCATGGCCAAGTACAACCAGCTCCTGCGCATCGAAGAGGAACTGGCCGAAGTGGCGTCGTATCCTGGCCTGGAAGCTTTCTACAACCTGCGTTGAAGAAGCGCGGCCGTGGCCTGACGCCGCGGCCGCTTCCACGCCACGACTGCTGAGGGTTCCCGCGTATGCGCCTGTTGTTCCTGGTGCTGTTCGTGCTGCTAGGCCTGATCCAATACCCGCTGTGGCTGGGTAAGGGCGGGTGGTTCAAGGTCTGGGATCTGCAACGCCAGGTGGCGGAGCAGCACGAGACCAACGAAGGCCTGCGCGCGCGCAATGCCGCGCTTGAGGCCGAAGTGCGGGACCTTGAAGGCGGCACCGGCGCCATTGAAGAAAGGGCGCGCGGAGAGCTGGGCATGATGCGCGACGGAGAAGTGTTCGTGCACGTCCTGCCCCAGAACACCCCGCCGCCCGCCGGCGCTTCGCTGGCGGCCGATGCCGCTGCGAAGCCCGCCGCCGCGCCCGCGCCCGCGCCCGCGCGCGCCAGCGCGCCGGCTGCCCGGCCGC
>NZ_JBHXNI010000009.1:139489-265547 GCF_042721735.1 Achromobacter sp. NPDC058515 | reverse complement strand
GGGGCGGCCTGGGCGCGCGCGGCGGGCGCGTCGTCGAAGCTGCGCTTGGGCGTGAGGGCCGGCAGCGGTTGGGCCGGCGCGGGCGATTGGGTGCGCGATCCGGTCGCGGACGCCGGCGCCTGCGCCTGCGCGGCGCTCGCGGCGGCAGCGGCCAGCGCCGCGGCCACAAGCACGCGGGAGAAGCTGTCGATTCGAGGGCGTATGGAACTCTGGCGCATGGCTTTCCTGAAAAATCGAGGTCAGCAGGGATCGTACCGCGACCAGCCGCCGAAATCGAACCGCGCCGCCCCGCGCTAGACGACCGGCCTGGGGACGTACCCGGCGGGCGGCGCGCGCAGCACGCGCTGGCACAGGGCCATCGCGACCAGGCTGAACAGCGCGAAGCCGGTGGTCTGCCCCAGCATCACGCCTTCGGGCCCGCCGTAGTGCGCGCCCAGCCACACAAAGGGCAAGGTACCCACGGTGGCGCGCAGCCAGCCGATGGCGGTGGAGTACGTGGCGTAGCCCAGATTATTGAAGACGGCGATCGACACGAAGAACAGGCTGTTGAGCGCCCAGGCAAAGCTGCCATAGCGGCAGAAGAAGATGATCAGGTCGCGGCCCGGCCCGGTCACCTGGAAGAGGTCGGGCATCCAGGGCGCCAGCAGCGCCAGCAGCACCGCCGCGGAAAATCCGTACAGCAGCGCCCAGCGCGCGGTCAGGCTAACCGTCTGCTTCACGCGTTCCCATTGGCCCGCGCCCAGGTTCTGTCCCAGAATGGGCCCGATCGCGCCCGGCAGCACAAAGAACAGCGAATAGGCCAGTTGCAGCAGGCGGTCCACCACCGTGGCCCCCGCCATCACGCTGGGGCCGAAGCTGGCGTAGGTGGACACGGTGAAGATGACCGATGCCGGCGTGGCCAGGGTGGTCAGCGCGGCAGGCAGCGCGATCTTCCCGATCGCGGCCAGATGCTCGCGCAGCGCCCCCCTGGCGGGCCAGGCCACCAGGCGGTGCTTGCGGAACACCAGCCAGGCGCCCAGCGCCACCGTGGCCACGCGCCCCACCCCGCCGGCCCAGGCAATGCCCACCATGCCGCCGTCCAGCACGAAGATGACCACGGGGTCCAGCACGGCGACGGTCGCGGTGCCCGCCAGCAGCACCCACATGGACTGGCGGCCATGCCCCGCGGCGCGCAGCAGGTTGGACAGCATCATGCCCACGCCCATCACCACCGCGAACGGCGTGGTGATGAGCACATAGGACAGCAGGTGCCCGCGCACATCCTCCGCCAGCCCGATGGCCGCGGTGAACGGGCCGATGGCCGCCAGGAACAGCGCGCCCGACGCCAGCCCGGCCGCGGCCATCAGGATCAGCGACGCGCCGGCCAGTGTCCGGGCGCGCGGCGCATCGTTCGCCCCCAGCGCGCGCGACACCAGGGCCGCGCCGCCCACCGTGACGCCGATGCATATCGAGGTAATCGTGAATTGCGTCATCGAACCGAAGCCCACCGCGCCGAGCACCGCCTCATCCTTGAGCGTGCCCAGGTACAGCAGCGACAGGAACTCCACGGCGAACACGGCCAGCATGCTGGCCCAGCCGGTCAGGATCATCTCGATGACGTGGCCGCCCAGCGGGCCGGTCACGAAGCGGGCGTGTTGCGCGGGAGCGTTCACAGCCGGCCGCCTACGGTGCGCCCGCGCCCGGCGCGGGCGCGAACCAGTATTGGGACACGGCGCCGTCGTTGGAATACCAGGGCAGCATGCCGATGCTGTCGGACTCGCGCTGCATCGTGACCAGCAGGCCGCCCGCGTCCCGGCGCAGCAGCGCCACGTGGCGCTGCACGCCCATGGATTCGTACTGGGCCCAATCGGCGCGGACGCTGATCCACAGGCGGCCCTGCGCGCAGCCGGTGTAGCGCACGATGCCGCCGGGCATGCGCGGATTGAACAAGGCCGGCGACGCCACGCTGTCGCGCGCGCCGTCCAGCACCGGCAATTGCCCGCTGAAACGGCCGCCCTGCCCGTCCTGCGCCTGCACGTCCCAGCCGCGGGTCCCGGGCGCGAACGCCACCGTGGCTTGCGGCGCCGGACTCCATTCCGGCGTGCCGCCGCCGCGCAAACCATGCAGGTCCAGGGGATGCGCCAGGAACAGGTACAGGTCGGCAAGCGACTTCGACTGCCTGTCGCCTGCGCGATACTCGCCCGCCGCCTGATAGACGCCGGCCAGGTCCGGGCATTGCGCCGGATCGGACGGCAGGACCACCGGCCGCGGATCGCGGAAACTTGTCCAGGCGACCGGCACCTCGTCCAGGCGCGATGCGCCGCAAGCGGCCAGCGCGGACAGCGCCAGCCCGCAGGCGGACAAGCGAACGATGCGAAGAACGCCCCGCTGCGCTGCGACGGGTAGATGGGACAAGGCTTCCTCTCCACGATGCCGGCCACGGGGCGGACTCTGGCGCATTGCGCCGGACCCCGCTGTTCTGCCTGGCGTCGAACTATATCCGAATCCCGCGCGCGCGTTGCCAAGCGTCCGGCGGCGGAGAATAATCGGCACATCGTCCCCGACCCCGCGCCATGACACCATTCCGAGGCAAGCTCCGCATCCGGCACCTGGAGATCGTGCTGACCGTCTCCGAATTGGGCAATCTGTCCAAGGCGGCGGCCCAGCTGCACAGCACGCAATCGGGCCTGTCCCGCGCCATCGCCGAGATCGAGGAACTGGTGGGCGCGCGGCTGTTCGAACGCACGGCCAAGGGCACCACCTGCACCCCGCTGGGCGAGGCCATGTGCCGCCACGCCCGCCTGTTGCTCACCGACTTCCGCAAGGCCGAGATCGATCTGGCCGCGGTGTCGCGCGGCGACGAAGGCAGCCTGACCGTGGGCTGCTTCTCGATGTTCGCGGGCTGGCCGGTGGCCCAGGCCGCGCGCGCCTTCCGCCAGGCCTATCCGCGCATCACCCTGACCATCGAGATCGGCACGCACGAGCGGCTGATCGAAGACCTGGACGCGGGCGCCCTGGACGTGCTGATCAGCCGCTTCTCGTCCACCGTCAATCCGCAGATCTACCGCTCGACCACCTTGCTGGAAGATCCGGTGGTGCTGGCCTGCGCCAACAGTCATCCGCTGGCCTGCCTGCCCGGCGCCACGCTGGCCGATTACGTCGACTACCCCTGGATCACCGCCCTGCCCGGCAGCCGCATCCGCGGCGAGCTGGAAATGCTGCTGCGCCAGGAGGGCCTGAAGATTCCGGATATGATCGGCGCCCTGTCGCTGGAATTCGGCCGCGAAATGCTGCTGGACGGACAATACCTGTGGATGCTGCCCGGCAGCGTCGCGGCGATCCGGCAGGCGCGCGGCGAGCTTGTCGTCCTGCCCTTGCGGCCCGCCCTGCGCAGGTCCCCGCTGGCGGCCATCTGGCGCCGCGACCGCCCCAGCACCCGCCAGGCGCGCGCCTTTGCGGCGCAGCTTGAGCAGGCCATCCAGGCGGACAGCATCGCGCTGGCCGCCTAGGCGGTCCGGCCCGGCGCGCAGTACCCTGAACATCATCTTTAGATCGGAGCACCCATGTACGACTGGCTCAACGCATTGCCCAAGGCGGAACTGCACCTGCACCTGGAAGGCTCGCTCGAACCCGAGCTGCTGTTCCGGCTGGCGCAGCGCAACGGCGTGGCGCTGCCCTGGCCCGACATCGATGCCCTGCGCGGCGCCTACAACTATGGCAATCTCCAGGAATTCCTGGACCTCTATTACATGGGCGCGGACGTGCTGCGCACCGAGCAGGACTTCTATGACCTGACCTGGGCCTATCTGCTCAAGTGCAAAGAGCAGAACGTGGTGCACACCGAGCCCTTCTTCGATCCGCAGACCCACACGGACCGCGGCGTGCCTTTCGAAGCCGCGGTCAACGGCATCAGCCAGGCGCTGGAAGACGGCCGCAAGCAGCTGGGCGTCACCAGCGGCCTGATCCTGAGCTTTCTGCGCCACCTTCCCGAAGAACAGGCGATGCGCACGCTGGACGCCGCGTTGCCCTACCGCGACGCCTTCATCGCCGTCGGCCTGGACAGCAGCGAGATGGGCTTTCCGCCGCGCCTGTTCCAGCGCGTGTTCGACCGCGCGCGCGCCGAAGGCCTGCCCGCCGTGGCCCACGCGGGCGAGGAAGGCCCGCCCGAGTACATCTGGGAAGCGCTGGACCTGCTGAAAGTGCTGCGCATCGACCATGGCGTGCGCGCCGCCGAAGACCCCAAACTGATCGCCCGCCTGATCGACGAACAGATCCCGCTGACGGTCTGTCCGCTGTCCAACACCCGCCTGCGCGTGTTTGAACACATGCGCGACCACAACATCCTGTCGCTGCTGGACGCGGGCGTGAAGGTCACCGTCAACTCCGACGACCCGGCGTATTTCGGCGGTTACGTCAACGAGAACTTCCATGCGCTCTACGAGCACCTGGGCATGTCGCAAGCGCAGGCCCAGGCGCTGGCGGACAACAGCCTGGACGCGCGCATCGCGAAGTAGGCGCGAACCCTTGCCCGCAACGCCCCGGCCATGCGGGTTTCGCATGGCATTGTTCAAAACCGGCATGTCTTGCGCACACCGTTCCTCCCTACCATAGCCCGATGGCCGCGGCGCCCGCCGCGTCCTGACGACGAACAATGAAACAAGGGGCAGGATATGAGTGAACGCGTGAAGGCGGCGCTCCAGGCAGGCACGCTGACCGGCGTGCGCGACAGCGGCGTCTGCCGCTACAGCGCCATTCCCTACGCGCAGGCGCCCATGGGCAGCCTGCGCTTTGCGCCGCCGCAGCCCGCCACGTGGCGCGGCGACCGCGACGCCACCCGGCCGGGCACGGTCGCCCCCCAATTGCCGTCGCGGCTGCGCGGCGCCATGGGCGACTTCAGCGCCGAACAATCCGAAGACTGCCTGCACCTGACCGTCTGGACGCCCGAGGCCGACGGCAAGCGGCGCCCCGTCGTGGTGTGGCTGCACGGCGGCGCCTGGCAAAGCGGCGGCGGCGCGCTTGACTGGTATGACGGCGCCCGCCTGGCGCAGCGCGGCGATGTGGTGGTGGTGGCGGTCAACTACCGGCTGGCCGCGCTGGGCTGGCTGCATGTGCCCGGGCAGACGGCCAATGTGGGGCTGCTGGACCAGGAAGCCGCGATCGACTGGGTGCTGGACAACATCCAGGACCTGGGCGGCGACCCGGAGCGGATCACCGTCATGGGCCAATCCGCCGGCGCGTCCTCGATCTGCGCCATGCTGGCGCGCAAGCCGCGGTTCTCACGCGCCATCCTGCAGAGCGCCGCGCTGGGCCGGGGCTTTCGCAGCTCGCGGCAGGCCGACGCGCTGGGGCAGGCCTTCCTGCGGGCCGCCGGCGCCGATTCGCTGCAGGCCGCCCGCGAACTGCCCGTGGCCGCGCTGCTGGCCGCGCAGCAGGCGCCCGAGGTGGTGGAGGCGCTGCGCGCCGAAGGCAGCAGCCGCAGCCTGTTCACCCCCGTGCTCGACGGCCAGGTGCTGCCGCAAGACATCGCGCCGGCATTGAAGCAGGCCGCATCCCGCGCCGACGTGCTGGTCTGCTACACGCAACACGAAATGGCCGCCTTTCCCGGCAGCGGCACGGACGCCGCCAGCCAGGCGACGGGCGACGCGGTGTTCGGCGCGCCCTCGCGCCTGTGGGCCGAAGAGGCCATCGCCCAGGGCCGCAGCGCCTGGCTTGCGCGCTTTGACGTAGCGCCCACGGACCGCTTCGGCGCCTGCCACTGCATCGAGCTGCCCTTTGTGTTTGACACCCTGCAGGCCTTCGCCGCCGCGCCCATGCTGGCCGGCCTGCCGCCCGCCCAGGCCGGACAGCTTGCCCGCCGCACGCAACAGGCATGGATCGCGTTCATCCGCGCAGACGCCCCGGACTGGCCGCAGGCCCCGCATATGCAGATCCTGGCCTAGCGGCCCACGCTACGCGCGCCCAGTGCGCATTGGCGCGAACGGACCGCCGTCCGCGCCCGCATGCCAACAATACAAGGGGAATTCCATGTTCAAGCAAACCGCGATCGCGCTGGCGCTGCTGCTGCCGCTGGCCGCGACCGCCGCCTATCCCGACAAACCGGTGAAGATCATCGTGTCGAACCCGCCCGGCGGGCCCGTCGACGTAATGCTGCGCGTGCTGGCCAGCAAGCTCGGCGCCGCCTGGGGACAGCCCGTGGTGGTGGAGAACAAGCCCGGCGCGTCCGGCATCATCAGCACGGGCGCGCTGGTCAAGTCCGCGCCCGACGGCTACACGCTGGGCATGGTGGTGGCCTCGTCCGTCACTATCGTGCCGTTCGCGGTGGACAGCCTGCCCTTCGACACGCAGAAGGACCTGCAACCGGTCTCGCTGGTGGCGCGCACGCCCTTCATCTTCATCGTGCCCAAGGACAGCCCCATCAAGACCTGGGAAGACTTCGTGCGCGAGAGCAAGACGCGCAGCCTGAGCGTGGGCTCGTTCTCCATCGGCACCGCGTTTCATCTGGTCTGGGAACAGACGGCCCGCCGCGCCGGGATCAAGGCCTTGTACGTGCCGTCGTCCTCGTCCGGCAAGACGCAGAACGACCTGATCGGCGGCCAGCTCGACGTGGGCCTGGATGCGCCGTCCAGCTCCAAGGGGCTGATCGACAGCGGCCGCCTGCGCGCCCTGGCGATCACCAGTCCGGAGCGCTTCGGCGGCCTGCCGGGCACGCCCACCCTGAAGGAATCCGGCTTGAAGGACTACGCGCCGCAGCCGTGGATCGGCCTGATGGCGCCCGCGGGCATTCCACAGGACCGGGTCGCGCTGATCCAGAAATCCGTGTCGGACATCCTCAAGGAACCCGCGATGAAGGCGCAGATGGAAACGCTGGGCATGATCCCGATCGGCAGTTCGCCGGAGGAATTGGCGGCCACCATCGAGGCGGACCGCGCGGACATGGAGCCGCTGATCAAGGAGCTGGGCATCAAGCTGCAATAGGCGAGAGACGCCCGGACGGACGCGCCGTCAGCCCGCCCGCGCGCCCAGCATGCGCAGGAACATCGCCGACAGCGGCGCGGACAGGCCCTCCGCGTCTTGCCTGCCCTGCGCGATGCGCGCGTCCACCGCGCCATGCATACCGTGGTACAGCACGATGGCGGTCAGCATCGTGTCGTCCAGCGTCCAGCAGCCGGCGCGTGCGCCCGCCTCCAGGATGCCGGCCAGCTGGTTCAGCACGGCGCTTTTTTCGGCCACGCCGCGGTCGGGATGGTTGGTGTCGTGGAACACCACGTCGTGCAACGCGTAGCCGTCGAAATAGGCCTCGACGCCGGCGCGCGTCCATGCGCGCAGCCGCGCCACGCCGTCGCCGGGCGCACAGGCGTGCACGGCCTGGTCGATGTGGTCCAGGAAACCTTGCGAGAACTTGGCGCGCAGCGCCACCAGCATGTCGTTCTTGGAGGTGAAGTAGTGATAGAACGTGCCCTTGGCCACGCCCGCCCGCTCGACGATCTCGCTGATCGTGGCCGCCTCGACGCCCTTCTCGATGAACAGCGCCTCCGCGGCGGCCATCAGCTCGTCCAGCCGCACCGCGGCGGGCTTGGTCCGGGACTTGGGCGCGGCATCCGCCGCAGCGGGCGCAACGGGCTTGTCGGAAGCGGCAGGCATGTCTTCTAGCGATCCATTCATGAACGAGGGCCCCAGTGTAGAGGACTGCGTCCCCGGATACGGCGTTGTTGAGAACGATTCCTTTATTCATTGACCGACGGTCAGTCGATACATAGAATAGGCCCATCTTTCCTCTTTCGCCATCTCCATGCAACCCTCACGCCGCCGCACCCTGGTCCTTGCCGTCAACCTGGGCAGCTTCATCACCATCCTGGACATCAGCATCGTGAACGTGGCGCTGCCGACCATGCAGGCCGCGCTGCGCATCGACATGGCGGGCCTGCAGTGGGTGGTGGATGCCTACGCCTTGTTCCTGTCGGCATTCATGCTGTCGGCCGGCCCGCTGGGCGACCGGTACGGCCGCAAGCGTTCCTGGCTGGCCGGGGTGCTGCTGTTCACGGTCGGGTCCGCGATGTGCGGCCTGGCGGACAACCTGCCGCTGCTGCTGCTGGGCCGGGCGGTGCAGGGCGTGGCGGGCGCGCTGCTGATTCCGGGCGCGCTGTCGCTCCTGACGCAGGCCTTCCCGGACGCCGCGGAGCGCGCCCGGGCCATCGGGTTCTGGGCGTCCTGCAATGCGATCTCGCTGATCGTCGGGCCGATGCTGGGCGGCGTGCTGGTCGCGCACTTCAGCTGGCAGAGCATCTTCCTGATCAACCTGCCGGTCGGCGCGCTGGCCATCGCGCTGGGCCTGTGGAGCATCCAGGAAAGCGCCCATCCCGAACATGCCGCCTTCGATCCCGCCGGCCAGGCGCTGAGCGTGATCTGGCTGGGCGCGCTGACCTACGGCCTGATCGCCGCCGGCGAACATGGCTGGAATGCGCGCGGCACGATGCTCGCGCTGGGCATCGCGGCGGCGGGACTGGCCGCCTTCCTGTGGGTCGAGCACCGGACCGCGCGCCCCATCCTGCCGCTGGGCCTGTTCCGCGACACCGGCTTCGCGGCGACCAACTTCGCGTCCTTCGTGCTGGGCTTTTCCGGCTACAGCAGCCTGTTCTTCTTTTCGCTCTACCTGCAGCACGTGCAAGGCCTGTCGCCGCTCGCGGCCGGCGGGCAGCTTGCGCCGCAGTTCATCGCCGCCGGCCTCATGTCCATGGTGTTCGGGCGGCTGAACCTGCGCTTTGGCCTGCCCCGCCTGATGATCGCGGGCTATGGCCTGATCGGCGCGGCCATGCTGGGCATGATGAGCTTTGAAGCGGATACGCCGTTCGTGGTGTCCGGGTCCCTGATGGTGATGCTGGGCCTGGGCATGGGGCTTGCCGTGCCGTCCACCAGCATGGCCGTGATGGCCACGGTGCCGCGCGAGCGTTCCGGCATGGCGTCGGCCACCATGAACGCGCTGCGCCAGACGGGCATGACCATCGGCATCGCGCTGCTGGGCGCGCTGATGAGCGGGCGCGCCATCGACGCGCTGGCCGATTCCCTGACGCGCGCGGGGGCAGCCGACGCGCAGGCGGCCGCGCGCGCGGCGGTCACGCAGCACGTGATGCCGGCGGGCATCGACGCCCTGTACGCCGACGCGCTGGCAGGCGGCTTCCATGCCGCCATGCTGGTGGCGGGCGCGGCGTCGGTGCTGGCCGCGCTGTTGCTGCTGGCCCTCGTCCGCGGCGCGAAACCCGCCCTGCATGCGGCCTCGTCCGGCGCCAAATGAGACGGCCGTCCGGCGGTAAATTCCGCGCAAAGTAAGCGCAGGAAACAGCTGCGCCAAGGCGATTCGGCTCGGGTAAGATCCTCATCCAATAACAGGTTAACAACCAAGAGGAGGAGAGCATGCAACATCGCAAAACCCTATTCCGCCTGGCCCCGCTTGCGCTGGCCGCCCATCTGGCGCTTGCCGGCCCGGCCGCCGCGCAAGGCGCGCCCGGCACCCAAGGCGCGGTGCAGCCCGCCGCCAACCCCGCGCTGGCCGCCCAGATCGACCAGCGCGCCAAGGCCATCGAAGACAAGCTCATCGCCTGGCGCCGCGACATCCACGAACATCCCGAACTGGGCAACCAGGAACACCGCACGTCCAAGCTCGTGGCCGACCATCTGCGCGCGCTGGGCCTGGACGTGAAGACAGGCGTGGCCGGCACCGGCGTGGTCGCCGTGCTCAAGGGCGGCAAGCCCGGGCCCGTGGTGGCGCTGCGCGCCGACATGGATGCCCTGCCCGTCAAGGAACAGGTGGACCTGCCGTTTGCCTCCAAGGCCAAGGGCACCTTCCTGGGCAAGGAAGTGGACGTGATGCACGCCTGCGGCCACGACACCCACACCGCCATCCTGATGGCCACCGCGGAAGTGCTGGCCGGCATGAAGGACCAGTTGCCCGGCAGCGTGAAATTCATCTTCCAGCCCGCCGAGGAAAGCCCCGCCGACTTCGAGCCCGACGGCAAGAAGACCTGGGGCGCCAAGATGATGGTGCAGGAAGGCGTGCTGGAGAACCCCAAGGTGGACGCCATCTTCGGGCTGCACGTGTCCAGCTCGTATCCGGCGGGCTGGCTGGCCTGGCGCGGCGGCCCGGCCATGGCGGCCGCAGACCAGTTCTGGATCGACGTCACCGGCAAGCAGACGCACGGCGCGCGGCCCTGGTCGGGCATCGACCCCATCGTGGTCAGCTCGCAGATCATCCTGGGCCTGCAGACCATCCCCAGCCGCCAGCTCAACAGCATGCTGGAGCCGGCCGTGATCACCGTGGGCGCCATCCATGGCGGCAACCGCATGAACATCGTGCCGGAGAGCGTGGCCATGACGGGCACCATCCGCACCTACGACGAAGGCATGAAGAAGGACATCCACCAGCGCATCGCGCGCACCGCCGACATGATCGCGCAGAGCGCGGGCGCCAAGGCGGATGTGCGGGTGGTGGAGCTCTACAACGCCACCGTCAACCCGCCCGCGCTGGCCGAGCAGATGGGCCCCACGCTGCGCCGCGTGGCGGGCGACGGCAACTACGGCCTGCAGCCCAAGTCGACGGCGTCCGAGGACTTTTCCTTCTATCAGGAAAAAGTGCCCGGCATGTTCTTCTACCTGGGCGTGACGCCCAAGGGCGCCGACGTCGAGAAGGCCGCCCCCAACCACTCGCCGCGCTTCCAGGTGGATGAGTCGGGCCTCATCAACGGCGTGCGCGCGCTGTCCAACCTGACCATCGACTACATGGCCAAGGCGCAGAAAGGGAGCTAGCCCGCGCCGTAAAGCCCCGCCGCGCAACGCGCGGCGGCGCAGGCCTGGCCTTCAATCCTGCGGCGGCGCCGCCTCGAACCCCGCGTGGTAAGCCACGATGCCCTGCGCGGGGTGCGTGAACACCAGCGCCATGAAGTACTCCGGCGGCACGCCGGGATAGCTCAGCGCGGGCGTCGCCGCGAAACCGAAGCGTCCGTAATAGCCAGGATCGCCCAGCACCACGCAACCCGCCGCGCCCTGCGCCTTCAGCCGCGCCAGGCCATCCCGGATCAATGCCGATCCGATGCCCCGCCCCTGGAATTGCGGCATCACCGCCATCGGCCCCAGCCCGTACCAGCGCGGCGCGCCATCGCTGATCGTCACGGGCGAAAACGCAATGTGCCCGACCACGCGCCCTTGCTCCCGCGCCACCAGCGACAAGGCCAGCGCGCCGGCTTCGCGCAGCGCGTTGTTGATATGGCCCTCGGTCTGCTGGCTGTGGGGATGGTCTTTGAACGCCGCTTGCGTAACGGCGAAGATGGCGTCGCGATCGTCGGGCGTTTCGGGATGGATCTGCATGGTCAGCCTCCAGGCAATGCAAGGCACGAGTGTAGCCGCGGCCTTGCCGGCATCCCGCATTGACGCAAGGCCATGCGCTGGCTACAGTGGCCGGCGGCCCTGCGCTGAGCGATCCGCGCCGCCGCCTTCCCGAACCGCCCGCGGTCCGCCGCGAGACCCAACCTTCTGGATTCCCATGAACAGCTACCGCGTCGGCATCGCCGGCTTCGGCGCCATCGGCCAGGCCGTGGCGCAATCCCTGGACGCCGGCCTGCCCGGCCTGACGCTCGCCGCCGTCGCGGTGCGCGACCCCAATGCCCCGCCCGCCTTCGCATGGACGAACGGCGCCCCCGCCTTCACCACCATAGCCGCGCTTGCCGAGCATTGCGACGTGGTCGTGGAATGCGCCCCCGCCGCCGTGTTCCGCGACATCGCCGAACCCGTGCTGCGCGCCGGCAAGAAGATGGTGGTGCTCAGTTCCGGCGCGCTGCTGCGCCATGACGACCTGATCGAAGTGGCCCGCCAGCATGGCGGCCAGATCGTGGTGCCCTCGGGCGCCATCCTGGGCCTGGACGCCATCACCGCCGCCGAAGGCGTCATCCATTCCGTCACGATGATCACCCGCAAGCCGGTGCGCGGCCTGCTCGGCGCGCCCTACCTGACCGACAACAACATCGACATCGCGGACATCGCCGAGCCGCGCCTGATCTTCCGCGGCTCGCCGCGGGAAGCCGCGGTGGGCTTCCCCGCCAACTTGAACGTGGCGGTCAGCGTGTCGCTGGCGGGCATCGGGCCGGACCAGACCACGCTGGAAATCTGGGCGGACCCATCGCTGGAGCGCAACGTCCACCGTGTCGAAGTCGTATCCGACTCGGCCTCGTTCTCGATGGAAATCCAGAACATCCCGTCCGCCAATCCCAAGACGGGCCGCATCACGGCGCAAAGCGTCGTCGCCGCGCTGCGCAAGCTGACCGGCCCGTTGCGCGTCGGCACCTGAGCCGGCGCGGGGCCGGCTACGCTACGCGGCCGCGCGGCGCGGCTGCTGCGCGCCGCGTCCCGCCGCCATCGGCCCCATCGCCCAGCGGCCCGCGCCAAGCAGGTCCAGGCGGTGGCTATGAAAGGGATCCAGCGTGCTGCGGTGCCCCACGCTGACCAGCATGCTGTCCGGCAGCGCCGCGCGCAGCAGGCTGTAGAGCGCATGCTCCAGGCCCTCGTCGGTAGCCGAGGTGGCCTCGTCCAGGAACACGATCGCGGGCCGGTTGTAGAGCGCGCGCGCAAACGCCACGCGCTGCTGCTCGCCGATGGACAGGATGCGCGACCAGTCCTGCACCTCGTCCAGCCTCCCCGCCAGATGGCCCAGGTTGACCTGCCGCAGCGCATCGGCCAGGCGCGCGTCGTCTTCCGGCTGCGCCAGCCCGGGATACGCCACCGCGCCGCGCAGGTCGCCCAGCGGCAGATACGGGCGCTGCGACAGGAACAGCGCGGACGCCCCCTGCGGACGCCGCACCGTGCCCTGCGCATAGGGCCACAGGCCCGCCAGCGCGCGCAGCAAGGTGGTCTTGCCGCTGCCTGAAGGTCCCTTGATCAGCAAGGCCTGACCGGGCAGCAAGCGCAGGTTCAGGTCCCGCAGCAGCCGCGTGCCGTCGGGGCGCGACACGTTCAGGGCGTCGATCTCCATGGCGTCGGGCCTGGCCTGCGTCTGCACCGACGGCAAGGCGCGCGCGGCCTCGTTGGCGTCCAGGAATCCGTTGAGCCGGTCCAGCGTGGCGCGGTATTGCGCAAACGTGTCGTAGGAGCTGCGAAAGAACGACAGCGAATCCTGCACCTGCCCGAACGCCTGCGAGGTTTGCATGACGTCGCCCAGCTTGATCGCGCCGCTGAAGAAGCGCGGCGCCTGCAGGATGAACGGAAACACCACCGCGACCTGGCTGACCGACAGGTTGAAGCCGTCGAACTTCAGCCCCCGGTACACGCGGGCCCACAAGTTGGCGATGTAGGACGTGAAGCGGGTCCACAAGGTGGCGCGCTCGACTTCCTCGCCTTGATAGAACGCGACGTTCTCGGCGTTCTCGCGCAGGCGGACCAGCGCGTAGCGAAAGTTTGCCGTCAGGCGTTCGGACAGGAAATTCAGCTTGATCAGCGGGCGTCCGATCTTGAACGCGAACCAGGTCGCGACGATCACGTACAGGTACACCATGAACACCATGGCGCGGGGAATCTCCACGCCGGCCACCGCCAGCGGGCCGGACAGGCCCCACAGGATGGAGGTGAACGCCACCAGCGACACGATCGCGCTCAGCGCGCCGATCGCCAGCGTGCGCGAGCCCGTCACGAACAGGGAGATGTCCTGCTCGATGCGCTGGTCGGGGTTGTCGACGGGCTCGTCCAGGAAGTGGCCGCGATAGTAGGCGCCGGCGCCCAGCCAGTCGCGCGTCAGGCGCTCGTTGAGCCACACGCGCCAATGGATGTCGAACGCCTGGCCGGCGTAGCTGTCGGCCAGGCTGCGCACCACGTGCACGCTGGCCAGCACCGCGAAGATGCCCAGGAAATGCCAGAAGGCCGCCTCGTCCAGCGCCTGCAGCGCGCTGTAGAAGCCGTTGTACCAGAACGAAAACAGCACGGTCATGCGCACCGCGAACATCGCCAGGAACAGCAGCAGGGCCAGCGTCAGCATCGGCCTCCAGCTGCGGCGGGGCGTCAGGTACGGCCAGGCCAGCCGCCAGAACTTGCGGCCCCAGTCGGTGGTGCGCGCGAGCACGATGGTGATCAGCGCCAGCGCGACGGCCGTGATGCCGAATGCGCGCAATAGCCAGAGGGCGCTTTCCGCAAGTTGCTGCTGCCAATTCATATCCATGAGCCAGGAACCTCGGATGTCGTTCCTGGTTAGACGGCGGGTCTTCGCCTAGTTCCTCCGAAAATGCCGTCTTAAGCTTGGCTTAAGCGTTTTTGCGTGAAATTGAATGCGCGATGAAAGCAGATGCCGTCACCCGCCCGTTCCCAGGTCCAGATTGGCGAACAGGTCGGCCAGCGTGGGCACGGACCGGGCCGGCCAGATCGCGCTCAGGTCGAAGCTGGGCAGGCGTTCGCCGTCGCGCACTTCGCAAAAGCGCACGCCGCGGAAATTCATCGAGCGGATCCAGCTGGGCAGCAGCGCAACGCCGCAGCCGCCCGCCACGCAGGACAGCACCGTCAGCGTGCGGTTGGCCTCTTGCGCCACATGCGCATCGTGCCCGCCCTTGCGCATGGCATCCAGGATGTCCGCGTAGAACGCGGGCAATTGCGCCTGCGGATACATCACCAGGCCGGCCTGCGCGATCTGCGCCATCGACACCTTGCCATCGGCCGCCACGTCGAATTCGTCGGGCACGGCGGCCACGAGGCGGTCGCGCAGGAGCTGGCGCTCGCGCATGCGCCCGCCCACCGCCACCGGCGTATGCATCAGGCCGATATCGATCTCGCCGGTCTGCAGGGCTTCGGCCTGTTCGGCGTTGCTCATCTCGCGCAGGATCACGCGCACGCCGGGCGCCTGCCTGCGCATCTCGCGCAGCGCGCGCGGCAGGGTGTCGAACAGCGCCGACGACACCAGCCCGACCGTCAACTGCCCCGCGCTGCCGCGGCCGATCTCGCGCGCGCGGCGCGCCGCCGCATCGATGCGCGCCACGCTGGCCCGCACGTCCTCCAGGATGGCCGCGGCGGCGGGCGTGGGGGTCGTCCCCTGGCGCGAGCGGTCGAACAACCGCACGCCCAGGTCCTTTTCCATGCGGGTCAGCGCCTGGCTCAACGCCGGCTGCGCAATGCCCAGCCATTCCGACGCGCGGCTGACGCTGCCATGGTCCACCACGGCCAGAAAATACCGCAGGTGCCTGGTTTCCATATCAATCCAATATATAAAAAGCGCTTTTCCACAATAGAAAACTATACCCCGACTCCCTAGAATCCCGCCTTACAGAAGAGCATCGCAGGCCCGCGCCTCGCATGCGGAACGAGGAGACCGATTTGCCCCCGCCCGTTACCGGCGCCGCCGTCGACACCCATGCGCACGTATTCCGGCAAGGCCTGGCGCTTGCCGACACGCGCCGCCATACGCCCGACTACGACGCCGCGCTTGCCGAATACCTCGCCCTGCTGGATGCGCACGGACTGAGCCACGGCGTGCTGGTGCAGCCCAGCTTCCTGGGCGCCGACAACAGCCACATGGTCCAGGCGCTGCGCGCCGCGCCCGAACGCCTGCGGGGCGTGGCCGTGGTGGGCAAGGACATCTCGGAATCCGAATTGCAGGCCCTGGCCCGGGCCGGCGTGGTCGGCATCCGCCTGAACCTGATCGGGCTGGAGCTGCCCGCCCTGGAGGCGCCCGCGTGGCAGGCCCTGCTGAGCCGCGTCAACGCGCTGGGCTGGCACGTCGAAATCCACCTGCAGGCCGCCCGCCTGCGCGGCGTCATGCCCGTCCTCCTGGCGGCGGGCTGCCGCGTCGTGGTGGACCACTTCGGCCGCCCCGACGCCGCGCTGGGCGTATCCGACCCCGGCTTCCAGTACCTGCTGCGGCAGGCGGACAGCGGCCGCGTCTGGGTCAAGCTGTCCGCCCCCTACCGCAACTGGGCCGCGCCCGCGTGCGCCGCGTCCGACCGCCTGGCCGCGCAGCAGTTGCTGGACGCCTACACGCCCGAACGACTCATGTGGGGCAGCGACTGGCCCCATACCGAGCACCGCCACCTGGCGTCCTACCCCGCGGCGACGCAGTGGCTGGACGCCTGGATCGACGATCCCGCGCAACGGCGCGTCCTGCTTGCCGACACCCCGTTGCGGCTGTTCCAATTCCAAGGAGACACACCATGACCCATCCGTTCAAACGCCTGGCGCGCCGCAGCGCCCTGCTCGCCGCCGCCGCACTGCTGGCCGGCGCGGCCGGCGCCGCATCCGCCGCCTATCCCGAGCGCGCGGTCACGCTGGTCGTCACCTATCCGCCCGGCGGCACCGTGGACGTGGTGGCCCGCCTGATCGGCCCCAAGCTGGCCGCGGAACTGGGCCAGCCCGTCGTCATTGAAAATCGCGGCGGCGCCGGCGGCATGATCGGCGGCGCGGTCGTCGCCAAGGCCAAGCCCGACGGCTACACCCTGATGCTGGACGCCTCCAACCACGCCCAGAATCCGGCCCTGCACGGCAAGATGCAGTTCGATACCCTGGCCGCCTTTGCGCCCGTGTCGCTGCTGCTGCGCGTGCCCAACGTGCTGGTCGTCACGCCGTCGTACGAAGTCTAGACCGTGGCGGACCTGATCAGGCTGGGCCAGCCCGACGCCAAGGATCACGTCTACTTCGCCTCGGCCGGCCCCGGTTCCGCCCAGCACCTGGCCGGCGAACTGTTCAACCTGCTCGCCAAGACCCAGCTCCAGCACGTGGCCTACAAGGGCGGCGGCCCGGCCATGATCGACGTGATGTCGGGCCAGGTCCCCGTCATGTTCGCCAGCATGGGCTCGGCCTGGCAGCACGTGAAGAACGGCAAGCTGCGCGCCGTGGCCGTGGGCGGGCTGGAACGCTCCAAGACCGCTCCCGACCTGCCCACCATCGCCGAATCGGGCGTGCCGGGCTACGAGACCTACGAATGGAACGCCGTGTTCGCCCCGGCCGGCACGCCGCCCGCCATCGTGGACCAGGTGTCGCAAGCGCTGGCCAAGGTGCTGAAGGACCCGGCGATCGCCGAGCAGCTGGCCGGCATCGGCGCGGAACCTATCGGCTCCACGCCCGCCGACCTGGACACCTTCCGCCGCGCCGAGATCGCCAAGTGGCAGCGCGTGGTGAAGGAAGCGGATCTGAAGCTGGATTGAGTACTGCCGGGCCTCGCGGGCCCGGTTGCCGGATAGCCGGTCTTGCGGCGCCCTTCGGGGCGCCTTTTTTTCGCCGGGCCGGCACAAGACCGATGCCCATGCTTGGAACCCGCCTCCGATTCCCGGCCCGATCAATTGAACTGGGTGCTATAGCTGACCGGCTCCCACCTGAACGACTTGCCGGTCTTGACCAGACGGCCGATGCATGTGATGGTCACCTACCGAGGCGCCGCCCGCGGCATCGTCGACGAGGCGCTGGCGCCGCGCGGCATCGAGCGGCGAATTGTTTGCACCGTGCCGGGCTTTTCGTCCGTGCCCCCGTGCTGAGGGAGCTGCCGGCTGTCGCCACGGTGCCAAGGCTGCTCGCCGACTCGTGGCGCCGGGAGCACGGCCTGGAAGTCGCCGAACTTCCGGTCGCACTCCCGGCAACCCACGTCGCCATGGTCAGGCATCAGAGCCGGGACAATGACCCGGCCGTTCAGTGGCTTGGCAACATCATCAAATCGGTTGTGCAGCCCGGGACTTGATGGAAGCGCGGCGGCGACAAAACGCCCCCATGGTGGCCAGGCGTGCGCGACTTGGGGGCTACACGCAAGCCGGCGCGGCTATCATGGATGCTTCAGATCGCATTTGTGCAGGTACCCGCAAGAACATGGACAAGATCCGACTCGACAAATGGCTATGGGCGGCGCGCTTCTACAAGACCCGCAGCCTGGCCGTGCAGGAAATCGGCCGCGGCCGCGTTTTCGTGAACGACCAGCCAGCCAAGCCTTCGCGCGAGGTCGCCCCCGGCGACCTGATCACCGTGCGCAAGGAAGACCCGGCCGTGCACGTGCGCGTCGTCGCGGTCAGCGGCGTGCGCGGCCCCGCCCCGGCGGCCCGCCTGCTGTACGAAGAAACCGCCGACAGCGTCGCGGCGCGCGAACGCGCCGCGGAAATGCGCCGCCTGGCGCCGGAGCCCGCGCTGGGTATCGAAGCGGGACGCCCCACCAAGCGGGACCGGCGCCTGATCGACCACATGCGGGGGAAGTAGGCGCCATGGCGGATACTCGCACCGTTCTGTGCATTCCCGGCCCCTGGGACGACCGCGGCGCCTTCATCCGCGCGCTGATGGAATCCGCCTGCGGCTACCTGTTCGCGGGCGGCATCCTGATGGAAATGACCACGCAGCAGGGCTGCACCGCGCAATTCGAAGGGCCGGACGAGGCCATGGCCGCCGCGTTTCGCAGCGCCAGCCCGCATTGGCGCGACGCGCCGGAACAAGCGGCCATCGCCTCCCACCGGTCCGTGATCTACCTGATCGACGAAGGCGGCAGCCGCGAACGCGCCGAAGCGCTGATGGCCGCGGCCGCCGCGCTGATCAAGGCCGGCGGCCTGGGCGTCAAGGTGGAAAGCACGGGCCTGGCGCACTCGCCCGCGCAATGGCTGGAACTGGCCGACAACACCGGACGCTTCAGCGCCTACCGCGCCTACGTCGTCACCATCACCGGCGGCGCCGAGATCCACACCTGCGGCATGCAGAACTTCGGCATGCACGACGTGCGCGTGGACGCCAGCGAGCCGGACGCGGCGGACCTTGCCACGCAGTTCTCGTGGTACCTGTTTACGCAGACGCCTCAGCTCGAATCCGGCCACACGTTTTCCGTGGACGTCGACGCGCCGCGCTACCGCGTCGAGGCCGCCGAACCGGTGGACTATCCACCCGATTCGCTGTTCGCCAACCCTTACGGAACCTGGCGCCTGGAACGCGCGGACTGATCCCATGAAACGCAACTCAACCGGCGGCCTGGTCTACTCCACCGAGGCCGGCCGCATGTGCCCCCAGTGCCGTCAGCCGCTCGCGCAGTGCCAGTGCAAGCAAGCCTCGCGCGCGTCCCCCGGCGGCGACGGCGTGGCGCGCGTATCCCGCGAGACCAAGGGCCGCGGGGGCAAGAGCGTGACATTGGTCAGGGGGCTCGCGCTGGACCCGGCGGCGCTGGGCGTGCTGGGCAAGCAGTTGCGCACGGCCTGCGGCTCGGGCGGCACCGTCAAGGACGGGGTGATCGAGGTGCAGGGGGACCACTGCGACCGGATCATCGACGCGCTGACAAAACAAGGCCATCGCGCCAAGCGCGCCGGCGGCTGAACCTGACGAGAAAATGATGAACGAACTGGCAATGACGGATGTCTCCAGCTGGCACGCCCATGTGTACTTCAATGCCGCCAGCCGCGATGCCGCGTTCGCGTTGCGCGAGCGGGTGATCGCGCAATTCGACGGCAAAATGGAGATGGGGCGCTTCCATGAGCGCCCCGTCGGCCCGCATCCCCAATGGAGCTACCAGATCGCGTTCACGCCGCAGCACCTGGCCGAGATCGCGACCTGGCTGACCTTGAACCACGGCGCGCTGGACGTGTTCATGCATCCCAACACCGGCAATTCGCTGCGCGACCACCGCGACTGCGCCGTGTGGATCGGGCGCAGCCACGCGCTGAACCTGCGGGCGCTGGGCGCCTGAAAGCTTGCCCCGCTGGCCGCCGATATGCGCGGCCGCCCTCTCCCCCGCTGGCGGGCACCGCCGTTAATGAAGCGGCAGGAGGTGGCGATCATTTCGTCAAGAGAACCTTCCGCCCATTAGCCACAAAGGCCGCTATCGCGCATTAACCGCGGCGTCTGCACTGTGAACTCGCAAAGTGAGGTCGGATCAGCCTGCTTCACTGGCTAATAATCTCCGCGCAATATCGATAGAATCCGGCGGCAAAACTCTTGAACTGCGATTGGCTCCAACGCCAGAGCGGGCATTAACGGTGAGATATCCGACCGCGCGTGGCTCGCCAGCGCAACAACAACGACGCGGAAACGAGCTGAACTCATAAGATGTTAGCTATAACAGAAAAAGACAAGTTCCTTGCCCTGCCATTGAGCGGGCGCGATCCACTCGGGACTCAACCCATTTGGCAGTACCGCGCCCGCGACGTGGTCCCTCACCTGACCGCCGCCAGCCGCCGCGCCGAGGGTTTCCACATTCTCCTGATCGCTATTGCATGGTGGCCGGAATTTGCGACGCGCTACCGTTCCACCGGGAAACAGCTGCGAAATTTTTTCATTTTGCTGGAGCAGGCATTTGCACGCGCCTGCCGCTCCGCGGAGGTGGACTGGCGCCTCCCAGGCAGGCAGCGCCTGTATTCCCGAGAGCCCGGTCTATGGATAGGCTTGAGCCCAGATGCTCACCTTCTTGATAACCAATTGGCCAACGGCGTCTGGGGCTTGTACCGTGGGCCGGCGATTCAGGCAAAGTTGATCACTGAAGATAACCATATAGCTTCAGAAAAGGCGCTTCAGAACATCCGGGACAAGTCGCGCATCGTTGAAGAGATGTTCAAGGACATATCCAAGGCACTGTCATCGCCCACCGCGCCTCCCCTGACGCTCGCGTCGAGGAGAACCCACCGCTACGTCGTCGGTCTTTCCGAGATCGTAAGCAAGCTGCCGTTCAAGAGCATCATCAAAAACACCTTCGTAACACCCGGGGACTCTCCGATAACCTCCGACGTCGCCACGCTTGCGCTAAAGCAAGGCATGGCAGGCGGTATCGCCAGTTTCGTCAAGCAGGCAATTGAGCAACTCCCGGAACACCGCGACACATTGACGAACATCGTTCGCTGCGAGCAATTCCTTGCCCCGATCGACGCCGCGTTCGAATATATATGCGGTTCGGAGCACACGGACATCCGATTTGTCGCCGCCGACATCCCTGTCGATCTGAAATCGCTCAATGCCGCCAGATCCCGCTTCCGCCAATCGGGGATCTATTCGAACCTCGCGAGAAAGCGCTCGAACGCGCTGCTAGGCTTGAACCTCGACAACAAACAGGCGTTTGTCGCGTCGCTGATCAGCCATCATGCGCAAATCAGCAAGGACCGCCGGACAGCCCCCTGGATTTCGGTCGAAGAGAATGGGAGGCTCGATTGCCGGCTGTCGCCCGATATGCCGGCGGAATGGCAACTGATCCCCGAGCAGGCTTGGCGGTACTCCTATTATCTCGGCGCGCTGGGCGACCTCCACGTTCAGATTGCATCAAGAGGAAAACAATGAGCCTCCTGATTCGCGAGCGGCTCACTTCCGTAGCCAAGCTTTTCGAAAAGCTTGAAGTCGCGTTGTTCACAAGCTTCAGTTTCAACGGCGACTTCTTCGAACAGAACGTGCTTCCCGCCCTTTTCGGCATCGATCCAGACACTCCCCCGGCAACGCGTAATCAGCAGGTGCATCGCAGGCTGCTGCAAACGCGCGTTGGCGTGTTCTACGATCCGTCCCAGTTGAAGGCCAGCCGCCAGTCATTCCGGTACACGCAATACCCCGTGCTCGTCCCAGGAAGCTTGTTCCACCCCAAGAATATTATCCTGATCGGAATCGACGGCGCCGGGACACGCTGGATGTACGTCGCGTCCATGTCGGCCAATCTCAGCCTGTCCGGCTGGGGCCGGAACTGCGAAGGATTCGGCGATACGTGGGTGCACGCCAGCAGCGAACAACCTGCCACGGCGGTCAAGGAATTTCTCGCCTGGTTGAAGGAGCAGGTGGGAAACGACACCGCGGGTGATCCGCTCCGCGAGGCGATCAGGCTCTCCGGAGCGTTGCAAATACGCAGGAGCAAGAGCATCCCGCATGGCGCCGACCGAGTAGATTCCGTAGACCGAACTGGCGTCAACATCTACTTCTCGCCTCTCCACCAGTCGATGTGGAGCTTTGTCCGCGAGAAGTATGGCGCGATCACCGCACTTCGCGCCGCATCCCCCTACTGGGGAGATGCGGAGGCAAGCGCGAAAGAGTTGGCGGGGATTCCCGTTTCGCTCGTCGCATCGCGCATGCCCAGAAAATTCGTCCAGACCAATCTGGGCAAGGATACGGTCCAGGCCTTCATTGACGACGGCAGCAGTCCCACGCTGGAAAGCTGGACGGATGGGGCGAACCGCTTCCATCATCTCAAACTGTACGAACTAAAGACCGGACACGGAGCCGTTACAGGCATCGGATCCTGCAACTTCACCCGGCGGGGCCAATTCTGGCTGGGCGATGCCGGCAAGCCTATCGGTAACGTCGAGAGCATGCTGTTCGACACCGCCAAGTTCAAGTGGCCCCCGACCCAACCGTTAGCCGCCGAAAGTCTGGCGCCCACCAGCACGGACGAGGACGCTCCCATGCCCTGGCCGTTCTATGTTTTCGTCCAATATGACTGGAAATCCGCGCAGTACTCATGGAAGCTGCAAGGCGAAATAGGCCAAGACACGGTGGAGCTGCGGCTTGCCAGCCAAATCGCACCCATCATTGTGTCGGCCGGGCAGCCCAAAGGAAAGCTCAAGGCCGACCTCGACGCGGACGTCTTTCACCTCATCTGGCGCGAGAACCGGTTGGAAGGTTCAGTCACCCAGATCAACCTTGATAGCTCCACCCGGGAATACGGAACGCCCCTGGGCGCCTCCGACATTCTCGACGCATGGAAAACGCGCACCGATCCTTCGGGCGGCGAGGGCGAGGGCGACGGCGACGAAACGAAGGCACCGGACGACGAGGCGGAAGACGAAACGGGCCGGACGGTCGAATCCGAGCAGAGTATCGAGACCTTCGACTCCTTCCACTTTTTCCAGGCCGCCAAGGCCTTTCGCATTCAATTGGAAGAGGTCGAGAATCACAAGGACCGCATTCTCGACTTGCTGATAGGGCAACCCGCCAGCCTGAGCGCATTCGCGAATGCTGTCCGCAGTGGCGGATATCCCCTTGCCGCCAAATTCGTCGTAATCAGGGAGTGCCTGGATCTGATCGTGCCGTACCGGGAGATCCCAAACGTTGCAGCCATGGAGCGTTCCCTCAAGTCCGAACTCGCTCTATTGCGAAACGGGGTGGCCGCGGAATTGAAGGAAGAACTGCGCGCCAGGAAACTGGCTCGCGACGGCGACGCCATCCTGAACTGGTACATCACGAAACTGAAGAAGTGAGCAGGCACGGTATGACAATCTCCACTCAAGATATCAGAGCATTGCTCGACTTCGGATGCCAGCGCAGGTTCAACGCGGGCGAATCGATGGTGCAGTTGCAGACGGAGGGCGTCGCGGCGCTTTGCAACATCCTGCGCAAGCATCGCGTTGCCTATCTGGCCGACGAGGTGGGACTGGGCAAGACAATGCAGGCGCTAGGCGTTGCTGCCTGGTTTGTCAACCAGAACCCCGCCGCGAGAATCCTCATCGTCACCCCACGCGAAAATGTGCAGGATGGGTGGAAAAAAGAGTACGACCGCTTTCGCAGCTTTGTCTGGAACAGACAGGCCAAACCCGACATCGCCATGCACGGAGGATTGCGGGATTGGCTCAAGAGCTTGAATCAGCAAGCGAACATCGGCGAACCGAGAATCGACCTGCTGCGCCATCCCAGCTTTACCCGACCGGTGTACCTCCCGCCTGAAGAAACCGACTGGAACGCCGCCATTTCCAGACTGAACCTGCCCCACATCGACACTCTCCCCCGCCATGTCGCCCGCGGCAGGGCCGAGGATAGAAGCTACCGGTTCAATACCGAATTCGCAGTGGGCGTGAATGCCTGGTTGAAGCAAGAGAATATCGACTTTGACCTCATCATCGTCGATGAAGCCCAATGCCTGCGCAACGACAACCAGACCAACGAGGTGCTCCACAAGCTCATTTCCGGCAGAGCCAGGAACTGGCTGTTCCTGAGCGCCACACCCGCGCATTCCGGCGTCGAGAACATCGCGACGATCCTGAACAAGTATCCGGGCAGGGGCATACTAATCAGCAAGGAGTGCCAAGCCGTTGACGACAACTACAAAGCGCTGAGAGAAGTCCTAAAGCGTTACATGATTCGCCGCCCAAGAGTCTTTCAAATCGGCGAACGGACCCTGCATAAATCGCACTATCGCCAGGAAGACCGCGATTCACTGGCCATCAGCTGCCAATCCTCGCTAGGTATCCTGTCGGTCGCGCTGGTCCAGAAGCGGCTGGTTGATTTGCTCGAAGGCCGCGGCAACCGATTCCGCAGTGGCTACATGGCCTCATTCGAGAGCCTGGAAGAGTCGCTACAGAACAAGAAAAGGCAGAAGAACGCGAAGTTGCCTGCGCGCCCGCAAGAACGGGACCACGAGCAGGACCGGGAAGATGACCAGAAGTCGGACTTTCACAGCGACCTGCATTCGAGCCCTCACGAACCCACGGCCCCTGACTCCGAACTCGTCAGCGAACTGAGCAGCGACTTTCAGAAGCAGTTCAATTTCTCCTTGCCCCACCCGAAAGTGGACGCGGTGGAAAGCGACCTTTCGCGCTATGCGCTGGGCGATAGGGCCGACGGATTGGCGGGGGGCATCAAATCGCTGGTCTTTTGCCGGCGTATCAGCAGCGTAAGGGTTTTGCGGCAGAGAATCATGCAGCGCTATCTGTCCTCGATCGAAACGCGCTGCGCGACGGTCTGGAAAGAACAGTTGAATTGGGAGACAGGATTTCCCGACACCGACGATCTGCTTGGCGAGCCGGCGGTCAACGGCGAGGCGCTGGGTGTGGCCACAGACCTGGCCGGAGACGAAGACGACACCAACAAGTTCCGGGTCGCGCTGCGCAACCAGAACTGGCTACATCGCTTCCGTTCGACATTTGACGACGGCCAGCGCAATCCCCTGTTCTTCGAGCAGAACTGGTTTCTACGCCTGTGCCGGGAAGGCGGCATTTCCGTAGACGATGCCATCGAGCGCATTCCGGATGCGCTGTGGCACGAATCCCATGCTTTCGCGACCCGCAGCGGAAAGCGCTACCGCCGCAGCCAGTATCGGTATCTGGTTTGGCATTGCCTGACTCGACACGCTAAGGCTGTTTTCCTACTGTCCGATGAGAAAGCGGCGTTCTGGCGCGGCATCCTTGGACACGTCTACGCGAAGGAGATCTGGCCGGAAAAAGGCAACGACTCGCAGAAAACGGATGGTCGAATCGACAAAGACCTGCTGCGCTTCACATCCCTCTGGGATCGTGTGGAGACGTCTCCGCATGCGAAACTCCTTTCCCTGCCAGGCGCTCAGATCCACGAGTCTCGCCAAGACTTGCTGCTATGGCGGCAGGTGCTCAGTTCGGTGCTCGGCCAGTACCTGCGGTTGACGGACGCGCTGCTGGACCTATGCTGCGCGGACAGGCAGGAACGGCAAAAATGCGGGACGATGCTGGACCTGTTCGTGGAGTGGCTAAACAGTGAGGATATCGACGCCGTACGCCTGCGGAACATCTGGCACGCATGGGCAACCCAGTACGAACTGATCTTCTCGTCGGCGATTGGCGAAGCTCAAGGCGATACCTTGGAGCAGCGCGCGGCCCAGGACGACTTCGATTTCCTGCATATGCTGAACCCCGTCGTTGGCGTCACCGGCGGAAGCGGCAGCCACAAACGCGCCATCCAGCAGTTCAACACGCCTGGAATGCCCTATGTCATGATTGGAACTGACACCATACGGGAAGGAGTAAACCTGCATCTGTATTGCGACCGCGTCATGCACTATGGCCTGGCATGGACGCCCGGCGACCTCGAGCAGCGCGTCGGCCGGGTAGACCGCTATTTCGGGAGAATCGAGCGCCGCTTGAACTTTTCCCCCGAGGACGCGCCCAAGCTGCAGATCTCCTATCCGCACCTCGTTGATAGTGTGGAGCGCCAGCAGATAGACGTTGTCATGCAACGCAAATTCCAAAGCGATGCTGCGGTGGACTCAGCGTTCACCTCCGGCCGCGCAAGCGAGGGGGACGACGAGATTCAGATTGACGCCGTGGCGCCGCGTAAGGTCGCAGTCCTGGCGCCAGGTCCAGACAATAGCTTTGGCACTGCCCGGCATCTCCCCAAATGGGACACGGCAGCCGGTCAGACCTGACCGCCGGCTGCCCTTGCGATAACCACGCATCTACAGCGCGCGTCCCACGATCAGCGAATCCAGCGCCATCTGCGGGTCGTCGCTCTTGCCTTCGTACGGAATCCGGCTCAGCACGTAGCGCATGGCGTTCAGGCGCGCGCGCTTCTTGCAGTCGGACTTCACCACGATCCACGGCGCATCCGCGGTGTCCGTGTGCGCGAACATGGCTTCCTTGGCGCGCGTGTAGTCGTCCCACTTGTCCAGCGACGCCAGGTCCACCGGGCTCAGTTTCCATTGCTTGAGCGGATGCACCTTGCGCTGCAGGAAGCGGCGGCGCTGTTCTTCCTGGCTGACCGAGAACCACAGCTTGATCAGGTGGATGCCGCTGCTGACCAGGTGGCGTTCAAAGTCGGGCGTCTGGCGCAGGAAGGCCAGGTATTCGTCTTGCGAGCAAAAACCCATCACGCGTTCGACGCCGGCGCGGTTGTACCAGGACCGGTCGAACATGACGATCTCGCCCGCGGTGGGCAGGTGCTGCACGTAGCGCTGGAAGTACCACTGGCCCTTTTCCGTGTCGGAGGGTTTTTCCAGGGCGACCACGCGCGCGCCGCGCGGATTCAGGTGTTCCATCATGCGCTTGATGGTGCCGCCCTTGCCCGCCGCGTCGCGGCCTTCGAACAGGATGACGACGCGCTGGCCCGTGGCCTTGACCCAGGCCTGCAGCTTCAGCAGCTCGACTTGCAGCTTGTACTTCTGCTTTTCGTAATTGCGGCGCAGCATGCGATGGCGGTAGGGATAGATGCCCTCGCGCCAATCGACGGCCAGTTCGTCGTCGGGATTGCGGCGAGCGCCCGGGGCCTGCGCGTTGGCCTCCAGCAGCGCGCGATGCACCGCAAGGGCATCGTCCGGCGACAGTTCCTCGATGACCGAACGCAAGGCCTCATGCGCCTCGCCGGGCGCGCCGACGTGGTAGCGGCGCGCGATATCGGCCAGCACGGCCGCGGTCTCTTGCCGGGCCGCATCCTGACGCGCGGTCACGCGCTTGCGGATTTCGGCGACGGGCTCGGCGACGGGCTCCGCAGCGGGCTGGACGGCCGGCTTGGCGGCGGGTTGGGCGGCATCCTTGGCCGGCGCGCCGCGCGCGGGCGTCGTGCGCTTGGCGGCGCTGCGCGAGACGCCGGCGCGCTTCTTCGGCGCAACGGCAACGTCTTGTTCGGAGGCCTGCGGTGTCTTGTCTGTCATTGATCCTGTCCTTGCTGCGCGTGGTCGCCAAGTCCGCGCCGGCCGGCCAGTCGCCGGCGACCCGTCGGGCAAAGGCGCAACCCTAACCTGGGCCGCGCCGCCCGGAATTGATGTGGATCAAGGGTTGTAACACCTCGGCATCAAACGGGATAGGCAGCACCGCGCAGGTCCGCGATGAGCTTTCTGTACCGCTCGACGAACATGGCCACGGCCCCATGATCCAGCGCGGATTCTCTCGCCGCCGTTTCCAGCTCGCAGGCCTCGGCCTGCAGGTTCTCCGCGCCGATGATGCCGAGTTCCGAGACTAGCTTGTGAAATGCCGATCTGGCGGACTCGGCGTCCTTGAACGCGGCCAACAGGTCAATCGGAGACTGGGGCGAAGCCGCGCGCTCCACCACGCGCCGAACGATGTCCACGAATATCTCATGGCGGCCTCCCAGCCTCGCGAGCGCACTGTCTATCCTGATTTCATCCAGCGCGGCTATCTGGCCGGATATCCTGCGGAACGCGCCGGTATCCGGCTCGTCTTCGCCCAGCGCCAGCACATGGGCGGCTTGCGCGAGTTCATCGTGGCCTCGCAGCCCGAGCAAGCGGACCATCAACGCAAGCAGCCGATAAGGGTTTACCGGCTTTGTCAGAACGCACGTCACCCCGCAGCGCGCAGCGGTGGCGCGGTCCGCGTCCGAGAGGCTGGCTGTGATCGCGATGACCGGAAGGTCGCGCATGTCAGGCATGGTCCTGATCTGTTCGGCGGTTTCGAAGCCGTTCAGGCCCGGCATCTGAATATCCATCAGCAGGATGTCGACATCCGAATGGCGCAAGATTCCCAGCGCTTCATGTCCATCGCGGGCAACGCGAACCACGGCGCCCGCCAGGACCAGGATCTCCCGCAGAACGGAGCGGACGATGTCATCGTCCTCGGCCAGCAGCACCGCGCGGCCAGCGAGGCAGTTGCGGTCGATATGACCCTCTTGTTCCGTCACGCTGCCTTGGCAGGAAGCGCAGGCGGCGGCGGAGCTTCCGCAAAATTCAGACAACAGCGTGGGCTTGAACCGCAACTGCGTTCTGTCCCGCGCGGCGGGGATCCCCTCCTTCCAGCAGCTCAAGGGAGGCCCGAGCACGATGAAGTGCGCGCGATCCTTTTCAAATTGGGCGTCCAGGCGGTCCACGAACTCTTGCGAGTAGGACCGCCAGTCCACGATGACATAATCCGGGGCGCCGCTGCCTGCGGCGCCCGGGTCCGCGATGGGACGCGGCGGCCACTTGTCCGCAGCCGCCTCGACCAGCGCCCCCCGGCCGGCCAGGCCCGAACTGATGGCCGCCCGCGAGGCGGCGCAAGGATCAACGACCCAGACGCGCTTGCCCGAATACGGCAAGGCCTTATGGGTGCAGGCACGCGAAACGTCGACGATCAAGGGAAGCTTCGCGAAGAAGGCCGCCCCCTGCCCCGGCTTGCTTTCCATCCATGTTTCGCCCCCCATCAAGTCCGCGATGCGCCGGGTGATGCTCAGGCCGAGTCCGTTGCCGTTTCCCTTTGACCGTCCGGCTTGCTGCGGGAATGGCTTGAACAAGCCGCTCAGTTGATCCGGGGCGACTCCGGGCCCCCGGTCGCGGACCGCGAAGGTGAAGTCGTGCAATAAGCCATTGACGCTATCGGCCGAGACCTCAAGCACAACCAATCCCGGCCCTCCGTACTTGATGGCGTTCTGAATGTAATTCAGAAGAATCTGCATGATGCGCACATCGTCCCCGATCACCGCGTCGGGGACGTCTGGCGACAGGCTGACGAACAGGCTGGCCTCGTGCGCCATGGCGTCGCGCCAAGCCAGCTCCAGAACATGCTGAATACGCTTGCGCAAGGAGAACCTTCTGAATTGAATGTCCATCCTGCCCGCTTCCAGCCGGGAAAAATCCAAGGCGTTTCGCACAACCGCCGACAGGTAATTGCTTGCCTCGATCAGGCTGGAGACCTGCCCGGACTGCTCGTGCGCGAGCGTCTGGCCCATGAGGAACGCGATGCCGGTTATCGCGCTGACGGGCGTCTGGATCTCGTGCGCGATCATCGACAGCAGTTCGATCTTTTCGGTGATTGCCGCTTCGGTCAAGCCGCCATTCGCAGGCCGCGCGGCCGTCCCTTGGCCGAGTTGAAGCGCCCGCGTCTCGCTCAGCATCCGCGATTCCTGCCTGGCATGCACTTCTTGCGTGATATCGATGCCTATTCCGCCGACGCCGATAATGTCTTCCCCCCTTGCTCCGAAAATGGGGAACCGGACTACGTGAAAGGTGCGCCGGCTGTCGCCGCGGTCAAGTTCGACCACGCTCGAGCTCTGCCGCCTGGCCGCCAGCACGCTCTCGTCCAGGGCGCGCCATTCCGGATCGATGCACGCCGCGGCAATTGCGCTGCCGGAAGGGCGGCCGGAACCCGATGCCGCGATCATCAGAAAAGAGGCGTTGACGTGGGTGTAGGAGCCGCGCGCGTCCCGGATATACATGAGCACTGGGGCGAACTCGCCGAAGGCTCTCAGGCCGCGCTCGCTTAACAGCAGCACACGCTGAGCGCGCAAATGCGCGACCGCAACAATCGATATCAGCAAGGCTGACAGCGACACCAGCCCCATCATTATGTTTCTTGCTGGATGGACCGCTGCCTGGTCGGCCATTTTCACAAGAACCAGGAAGGAGGCGACAGATCCGCTCAGTGCAAGAACGGCCAGGACAAGCGCGATCGAAACGCCTGGTCCGAGGCGAACCCGCCCGAAGCACTTCGATCTCGTCGCGCCCATACCACCAGCCTCTTTCGCGTAAAAAAATGATGGCCCATACGCATCGGAACCGATTGCGTGCAGCCCCGGTTGCTACCGATGGAACGCCGCGCATATCGGGCAACGGAGCCAGGAGGAGTGTGCACAAGGACCGGGCCGGCTGCGATTCAAACATTGCATAGCAAGATAGGTCGGTGCCGGACGAATTCACGCCACTTCCCAGAGAGCGCCTGCCCCTAATGGCAGACGCACCTATGCCTTATCGATATAAATGAAGCGGCATGTCCGCAAACCGGAGGGGCTTCCGACCGGGTGCCGCGCCCTTTCCGCCGTCGGCCGCCATCCTGGCGGCTCTGCACCAAGCCACCAGGCGCTCGCTCGCCACCATGCTGTGCACGCTTACCACTTTCATTGCGCCGGCAACCCGCAGCGCCGTCCACTGGCAAAGCGGAAGCTCGCCTTGGTCGAGAAGTTCAATCGACGGCACGGAAATACCCGTGGCCGAGGACAAGTCCCTGACGGATATCCCCAGATAGATCCGCCATGCGCGCAGGGCGCTCATCCGTTCCTCCCGGATCAGATGAGACACCACATGTGGAATCGACCCTGCCGCCGACTGGTTAATTTCGGCATATACCGCCAAACCCGATGACAATATATCGCCAAGATAGCCGCCTGCTTTATCCGCCATGACCGCCAACGTTTCGTTTGATTGAAATCATTAAAGGCTTTCATTAATCGGCCGGCAAGAGTCAATCTACTCATTGGCGGCAGGCGCGCAGGAAAGCCGCGCCTACGCTGAGCCAGCCCAATGCGGCAGCTATGGCTGGGACAAAGCAGCGGGGATTTTCGATCCGTATTTCTGGGCTCGCGAACTCGCCCAAAGAATATGGCTTTTCACGATGGCGGCCGCCCCTGCCCATGCGATTTCCACGCCGGGATTCTGCCGCACATAAATAAAGAAGATCTCGTCCGCGAACGCCGGGCCAATACTCCCGACGCCGGAAAAATCGAAGCAGACATGCCGCGCGCCTTGCGGCACCGCGTTCAGGACGCGTTTTGCCTGATAGCGCGTCACAAAGGTCTCCGAAACACTGATTCGAGCGTTTCGAATCGGAATAACCCACTCCGATCTGCCGTTTCTCCGAAGCGCCTGTCTGTGCGCCATTCCTTCAACCTCCAAATCGACGCCGCCGGCGTGTCCGATGCCTTCCTGCCTTGAAGCGCATCGGGCCAGCGGCGGCCTGCCTGGATGCGGGATTATTCGAAGGAGATCTGAAGCTGGGGGTTCACTTTCCATTCGAATCTTGCGTTCGCTTCGCCGCCTCCGGCATCTTGCGCGCGAACGACATAGCGGCCTTCCTGCGGGGTGGACGGCACCGAGCCCGTGAGCGCTCCGACCGTCGCGTCAAACCGCAGTCCGTCCGGCAGCCTGGCCGGCGTCGCCCCATCCTTATCCAACAGCGCATACCGGACTGCCCCGCTGCCGCCCATCGACGTCACGACGGGGATAGGCGCCGGGATCGTCGCGCCGGCGGTCAGCTCGACCGGATTGGTCGAAATTTCAAGCGCGGGCGCCAGGTTGAATTCCACCGGCATGGACACGCGGGCGCCGCCTTCGTCCGTGATGGTCGCGGTAAGGCCCGCCAGCTTTTCGGTGGACGCAGGCACCGCGCCGCTGACATTGCCAGCGCCGTCCAGCATCAAGCCGGAGGGCATCCGCAACGCCCCACCCTCGGCGTTCGAATAGGAAACCGTGTATTTCCCCGTTCCGCCGTTGATATTGAGAAATTTCACGGGGCTCTTGATCTTTCCGCCGGCCGTGGCCTGGATGGCGCCGCCCTGCACGTTCAAGGGCGGATTGATCGTCAAGCGCACCGTCCGGCTCGCCTTCCCGCCGCCGCTGTCCTGAACCTGGATCAGGTACGTAATCGTCTTGGGGCTGGACACGGAAGGCGCCTCGCCGGACAGGGAGCCGTCCGATCCAAAAACCAGGCCGGCAGGCAACTCCGCGGGCTTGCCGCCAGGATCCAGCAGCCTGAAGGACAGCGCGCCCGTTCCGCCAGAGGTGCGGACCTTCACTAATTGCGAATTCAGCGCCGCGCCAGAGGTGATCGACAGCCCGCGATCGGCGGATCCAGTCGTCTCCGGCGTCCTTGCGGGCTCCGCCGCGCCCGCGCTGGCGGCGCCGGCCGGCGCGGCGGGGGACGCGCCTCGGGCGGGTACGACGCGCTCCGTGATTTTCCCGACTGGCGCCTTGCCCTCTGCCGCCATCGCAACAGGCGCGGATGAAAGCCCCGCCGCCCCCAGCACCACCCCCAATTTCGCGGTGAACTGGATCATTCGATTTCTCATAGCGTAATCCTTGGTCATAGAGAACTTCATGCGTACAAAAACCGGAAACGTTGCGGCCACGCAATCAGGCACGGCGGCGCTCGAAACATGATGCTTCGCATTATTTCAAGATCTACAACTCAATAAACAGAGTAGATCTACTCAATCTTCCGACGCGCCCCGGCTTTCACTGGTCTTGGTCGGGTTCGACCAGTCCAATGAAAAGGCGCGCCAGGCCCAGGGAAGAGTGAATATCCAGTTTTGAATAAATGTGCGCCTTGTGGTTCTCGACCGTACGGACGGACAGGTGAAGCCGTTCTGCAATCTCCTTGCTCGAATAGCCCGCGATTACCCCCTGCACGATGGATAGCTCGCGCGTGGTCAGCAGCGCTTTTCTTGCTTCTTCTTCTTCGGCTCGAATGCGCTTCGTGTGCATTTTCCGGCTCGCGAGCAAGGCGGCATGGACCGCCTTGCATAGCTGGTTGGCATTAAGGGGCTTGGGCAGGAAGTCGAATGCCCCGTGCTTCATCGCCTCGACCGCATCGCCAAACTCCGGATTGGCGGTGATGAAGATGATGGGCGGCGCCACGCCCCGCTCAAGCAGGCGCCGTTGCAGGCTCAGCCCGTCCAACGCCGGCATGCGCAAATCCAGGATCAGGCACTCGCATTCCGTCGGCGCATATTGGGCCGCAAAGGCCTCCGCCGACGAATAGGCGACGATCTCGATACGCAGGTCTGTGAGCAACTGTCTGATAATCCAGACCGCCAGATCGTCATCGTCCACGATGTACACCCTGGCGGCGGTTCGCAGCGACTGCATGCCGTCATCGGACGAGTCCTGGTATTGCTGGAAAGCGCCTGTTTCTTCCGGGATAGTCAGTGCGTCAGGAGGAAGGCGCAGCAATTGCTGGGAAGTGCTCATTTATGCAAATTTCGGCGAAAGGATCACGATCTCAACCCAGGCGAGTGTGCGAACAGGTTTCTTTTCGCAAATTTTTGATTCAAAAGTAAACTCAGACCAGAGTACTTGTACTCAGCGGGCTGGGGTTTTACGTCTGGACACGCGGCTTGCGGCGCGGCCACAAGCCGGAGGATGGAAGCCGCGAGCAAGACAAGGCGGCGCATGCGCCAGCGCGCGCCCCCAGGCTTATTCCTGGATAAAGGTCAGATTGGCATCGAAGAATCGGATCATCGAATGGTAGAACTGCAATTTATCCGCAGCGTTCTTGAACCCGCCGCTATCGCCGGCCTTGATCATGTATTTCAGTTTGGTGGCGCCCGAAATTGCAGCGTAGCCGCCATGGTCCATGCCGAATATTCCAATCCTGTTGGCGTCCGCCACGCCGGTTTCGATCAGCCATTTCGAAGCGTCCTCAATATCGTCTTCCATCGCCAGCTCCAACTGGCCCATGCCGGGCTCCCGGAATGAGCGCCCGTGCACGATGGACTCGCGATAATTTATTTGCATCACGCAATATCCGCGATTGGCGAACAATTGCACGATGGGGTTGTATTTCCAGCGATCTCGGCTCCAGGGCTCGGCCTGCGGCATGACGATGCACGGAAGATCTTTTCCTTCAATACCGACAGGCAGCGTCAGATAGCCGTCGATACCGCGGCCGTCGCGCGCGGCATATGCAACCGGGGCCGCTCCAGCCAGCGCCATCGGCGGAATCATCTCGGCGTCGACTGTCAGCTTTGTCAGGGTTTCGGTAGGCGCATGCAGAAGATATTCCCTGCCGGCATCGCGGTCGCTGGATACCCGCAGTACATATAGCGTTTCTTCCAGGTTTGAACTGGACACCACCAGCTCGCCGTCGCCCAGCCTGTCCCTGAACCGCGTCGACAACACGGCGAGCGCCCCGCCCTGCGCGTGGCGTCCGTGGCGGATGTCGACCCGCATCAGCGCACTGGCGCCGTCCGCCTGGACGTATCGGCTTATCAAGGCCCGGTTAGGGTCTTGCGGCAAGGTGCTTTCCTGACGCAAGGCGCCGGCCTCGAAGGTGGCCGTATTTGCGGCAACCACGTCGCCCTTCATGTCGACAGCGATGATCGCCGATTGATAGCCTCCGGCAATTTCCTGGTGAACCAGGACCGTTGAAGGGCTTTTCCAAAAGTACGCTTTTATCAGCCCGTCGCGCTCATCCAGGATTTTCTTCGCGGCCGGACCGGGAATCCCCGCGGTGATGGAACGGACGAACAGCCCTCGAATCGAATTGCCCTCGGCGTCGAGATCGGTTTCCAGAAAGCCCAGCCATTTGCCATCGGGAGACACCTGAAAATTCGTTCTCGGAGACTCGGCGAAGAAAGCCTCCACCGGATATATGGGCGGCCTGGTGTTGGTGGAAATTGCCCAGTAGATGGCGAAGAGGATGCACACCAGCACGATGACATCGGCTTTGCCCAGCCATCTGTTCCCGCGTTTATTGAAACTCACGACTCCGCCTTTTCTCTGCTGATGGCCAGAACGCCAAACCGCAACGCCCGGAATGGGGATGCGCCTGTGCGCCGAGCGCCTAGAGTGCTAAACGGAATTGCATTTTTCCAGAGGGAATTTACTTATTTTGCCCGTTCAGGCGGTTCAAGCCTGAATTGCCGCGCCGCTCCTGGATTTGCCGCGCAGTGAGCATTTTTGCCCATTCGCCGCCGGCCCATATGCACTACCATCGGCGCTCGGGCTCATATTATTTACAACGATTCTGCTGCGCTTATTCCAACACCATGTGGTCATTCATCAAGCGGTTTCTTGCCGGACCGCCAGCGCCCGAAGATCCCCTGCGGGAAATCGTGCGTTTCGACGACGCCGGCTTCACGCGCACGAGCGCACTGGCGCGCGCCATGGGCTTGCGCGAATTCTGGCCGTGGAGCGATATCCACGAGTTCGGCTTCCTGTTCACGCAAGCCATCTATCCCGACCCGTGGTTCGGCGACTACATGGAAAGCCTGTGGTTCATCCGCGTGCCCAGCGACGGAGGCGGGCTGATGCTGCTGGACTTCGACCAGACCGTGCTGGACATCGAGCGCCTGCCCCCCGCCCTGTTGCGCAACCTGCCGGGCCTGGACATGGATGTGCTGCGGTCAGGGCTGGCCACCGCCGGACGCGGGCTCCGCCATTACGACGGCGAAGGCGAATGGGTAGCCTGGCGGCGCGCCGGGGCGCCGCCAGGCGAGCAGGCGGTTACACCCGGTCCAGGCCCTGCCTGAGGTCGGCCAGGATGTCTTCCGGCGTCTCCAGGCCGACGGACAGGCGCAGCAGGCCTTCGGACAGGCCGTAGCGCTCGCGGTCTTCCGCCGAGTAGCCGGCGTGCGTCATCGATGCCGGATGCTGGATCAGCGTTTCCGGATCGCCCAGGCTGACCGCGATGCGCGCCAGCTTCAGGCTGTTCAGCAGCGTCCGGCCGGCGGCAAGTCCGCCCTTCAGTTCGAAAGCCACCAGGCCGCCGCCCGCCGCCTGCTGGCGCAACGCGATGTCCGCGCCCGCGGTGCCGGGCAGGCCGGGGTAGAACACGTCGGCCACCGCCCGATGCTCGCGCAGCAGCCTGGCCACCTTCAGGGCGGATTCGCTGTGGCGCTGCACGCGCAGCTCCAGCGTCTTGATCCCGCGCAGCACCAGGAAGGCGGTAAAGGGCGACAAGGTGGCGCCGGTGAAGTAGCGCAGGCCTTGCAGGCGGATCGCGTCGATGTGCGCCTTGCGCCCCAGCACCGCGCCGGCCAGCAGGTCTCCGTGGCCGCCCAGGTACTTGGTGGCGGAATGCAGGACGATGTCCGCGCCGTGTTCCAGCGGCCGCTGCAGCACGGGCGTGGCGAAGGTGTTGTCGACGATGGTCACGAGGCCCTTGCCGCGCGCGATGGCCGACACGGCGGCGATGTCGACCAGGCGCAGGTTCGGATTGGCCGGCGTTTCAAAATAGACCGCCCGGGTCTTCGCTCCGATGGCGGCGGCGACGGTCTCGGGGCGTGTGAAATCCGCGAACACGGCGCGCACGCCAAAGCGGGCGAGCCCCTGCGTGAACAGCGTGAAGGCGGTGCCGTAGACGATCTGGTCGACCACGATTTCATCGCCGCTTTGCAGCAGCGAGAACAGGGTGGCCGAAATGGCCGCCATGCCCGAGGCCGTCACCACCCCGGCCTGCGCCCCTTCCAGCGATGCGAGGCGCTCTTCCAACAGGGCCTGCGTCGGATTGCGCGTGCGGCCGTAGACATAGCCCTGCGTCTCGCCCAGGCGGATCTGGTCGAAGGCCTCGATGCTGTCCTGCGTGTAGGTGGACGTCAGGTAAAGCGGCGGCGACAGCGCGCCCTGCTCGTCCAGCGGGTCATAGCCCAGGTGGATGGCGCGCGTGGCAAAGCCGTGTTGCGGGGTATCGGACATCTCTGAACTCCTGTCATCGGATGGCGCAAGGGCGCCGGGCCCCTGCATGGAAATCGTGGATTGGCCGAGGTGCGCGACATTGACGGGGCCAGGCCTTGTCTTTACAGTCCAAAGCCATATCCCCGTTTCGTGACGCGCCATGAACGACCAGCAAGAGCCCGCGTTTTCCCAGCGGGAAACGCAACCGGCCGCCGCTGCGCCGTCCCATCCGCAAGACGCGGATGCGGCGCGACCGCGCCGCCCGGGCTGGCTGCTCAAGACAGCCACCTGCCTGGTCTATGCCGCGATGCTGGCATGGAGCGTCCATAGCGCCCGCCCCTCCAGCCTGCCGGACATCGCGGCGCTTGCCGTGGCCAGCGCCGCCGGCCTGGCGGTCGTCCCGCTTGTCGCCCTGGCCTTTCTTTCGCTGTGGAAGCGCTTCAGGACGCCGCGCAACCGGCTGCGCATCGCGCTGGCCGCGGGCCTGTTCCTGATGTTTGCCGTCGCCCCGGAAATCGCCCGGCGCAATGACGAGAAAATCCAGCGCGACGTCGCCAACGCGGAAATCCGCAAGACCGCGGACGCCTTGCGGTTGATGCTGGGCGGCGCGCACGCCACGCCGGACGCCGCCTCTTCCATCGACCCCACGCCCAAGGCCACGGGCCCTTACGGAGAAATGGAACGCGCGCTCAAGACCGTGGCGCGCGAACGGCTCGCGCAGCACAAGGCCTACGTCCAGGAATTGAAGGAGATCGGCTTGCCGCGGCTGTTCGACGCCCATCGCCTGGCGCGGGACGCGGGGCTGATCGAAAGCCGGCTCATTCTTGAGCAGGCCGAGCGGCTCGTGCCCACCTACCGAAAGCAAAGCATGCAGGTGCTGACGCAAATGCCGGCGCGGATCCGGGCGCTGCCTATCGACGAGCAGGAAAAAGCAAACCTGCTGGACTCCCTTGCCGCTTCCAATGCCGCAGGCAGCGCGAACCTGACCCGGGTGTGGGACCTGGAGGGCCAGATCCTGCGGGAGTTCGGCCAGATGATCACCCTGTTGGACGACAACCGCCAGTTTTGGTACGCGGACCACGACGAGCTGATGTTCGGACGCGACGACGACTTGCGCCGTTTCCGCCAGCACCAGGACGCCGTCAGCAGGATGGTCGGCGAACAGGACCAGCTGGGCAGGCAGCCCCTGCCCGGCGTATTGCGGTCGTCGCTGCGCTGAACCGCCACGCCCGGACGTCTGCATCGGCCGGCTCCGGTCAGCGCTTGTGGTCGGCGCGGCGCGACAGCCATTCGCCGGTGAACTGCACCAGGGACACCAGCGCGATCAGGATCACGATCACCTCGAACATCACGCGGGTCTCGTAGCGCTCGTAGCCGTAGCGGATCGCCAGGTCGCCCAGGCCGCCCGCCCCCACCGCGCCGGCCATGGCCGACGCGTTGATCATGGCGATCACGCTGACGGTCATGCCGCCGATGATGCCGGGCAAGGCCTCGGGCAGCAGCACGTGGCGCACGATGTGCCAGCGCCGGCAGCCCATGGCGCGCGCGGCCTCCACCAGGCCGTGGTCCACGTCGTTCAGGCTGACCTGCGCGATGCGCGCGAAGAACGGCACCAGGTTGGCCGACAGCGGCACGATGGCGGCCCAGGTGCCCAGGGTGGTGCCCACCAGGAAGCGCGTGAACGGCAGCATCGCCACCAACAGGATGATGAACGGGATGGCGCGGAAGGTATTCACCGTGACCGACAGCGCTTTGTTCAGGCGCGGCTTGGGATACAGGTTGCCGGGCGCGGTGATGGTCAGCACCACCGCCAGCGCCAGGCCGGACACGATGGCGATGACGGCGGATATGCCCACCATGGCTAGGGTTTGCAGGAAGGCCTGCAGGTATTTATCAAGCATCGGCAGCGACATAGCCCAGCACCTTGATCTGATCGGCCACCAGCGCGGCGCGCGCGGTCTCTTCTTGCAGGGCGCCCGCGGGCACCGACACCAGCAGGCTGCCTTGCGCGTGGCCGCGCAGCCGGTCCAGTCCGCCATGCAGCAGCGTGGCGCCCGGCCCCATCGCGGCCAGCGCCTGCAGCGACACGCCGTCCGGGCGTCCCTGGCCGGTGAAGCGCAGCCGCAGCACGACAACGCCCTCCCTGCCCTGCAGGTCGGGCACCAGCCGGGCCGCCAGATCGGCGGGCAGGTCATGCTGCAAGGGACGAAGCAGCGCGCGCGTGGCGACCGCCTGCGGATTGCCGAACACGCGCCAGACCTCGCCCAGCTCGACCTTGCGGCCGCCGTCCAGCACCAGCACCTTGTGGCAGACCTCGCGGATCACCGCCATGTCGTGCGTGATCAGCACCACGGTCAGCCCCAGCTTGCGGTTGATGTCCAGCAGCAAGGACAGGATCGATTGCGTGGTCTCCGGGTCCAGCGCCGAGGTGGCTTCGTCGCACAGCAGGATTTCGGGCTCGTGCACCAGCGCCCGCGCAATGCCCACGCGCTGCTTCTGCCCGCCGGACAACTTCGACGGATACACGTCGGCCTTGTCGCGCAGGCCCACCATGTCCAGCAGGGCCTGCACGCGCGCACGCGCGGCCGCCGGCTTCACGCCCGCCACGCGCAGCGGCAGGGCGACGTTCTCGGCCACGGTCTTGGCGGACAGCAGGTTGAAATGCTGGAAGATCATGCCGATGCGGCGGCGCAGTCCCACCAGGGCGTTTTCGTCCAGCCCGCCGACATCCACGCCGTCGACCAGCACGCGCCCGGCGCTGGGCCGCTCCAGCATGTTGATCGAACGCAGGAGCGTGGACTTGCCCGCGCCGCTGCGCCCGATGATGCCAAAGACCTCGCCGCGCGCGACCGAGAACGACACGTCGGACAGGGCCGCGACGGGTCCCTGCGCGCCCTGGTACTGCTTTTGCAGCCCCTCGAACACAATGTGCGCGTCCAGCGCCTGGGACTGCGCGGCGGGGCCGGCCCGCGGCGGGATGGAGAACTCGTGTTGCATCATTGCTCAGAAAACCGGGATCACCGAGCCTTCGTACTTGCTCAGGATGAACTGGCGCACTTCCTCGGAGTGGTATACCTTGATCAGCGCGGGCACCCACGGCGCGTCCTTGTCCTTTTCGCGCACCGCGATGATGTTCACGTAGGGATTGTTCTCTTTCTTCTCGACCGCGATGCCGTCGCGCGTGGCGATCAGGCCGGCCTGGTAGGCAAAGCTGTTGACGATGGCGGCGGTGTCCACGTCCGGCAGCGACCGGGCCAGCACGACCGACGCGCTTTCCACAAAGTTGAGCTTCCTGGGGTTGGACGTGACGTCCGCCAGGGTGGCCGTGCCGGTCGCCGGGTCGAAGCCGTCCTTCAGCGTGATCAGGCCCTGGTCGCGCAGGATCACCAGCGCGCGCGTCTGGTTGCTGGGGTCGTTGGGGATCCCCACCTTGGCGCCGTCCGGCAGCTCGTTCAAGGCTTTGTACTTCTTGGAATAGAACGCGATGGGCGAGATCAGCGTGTTGGCCACGGCCACCAGCTTGTAGCCGCGCTGCTTGATCTGGTCGTTCAGGAAAGGGATGTGCTGGAACGCATTGGCCTCCAGGTCGCCGTTGTTCAGCGCTTCATTGGGGCTGGCGGTGCCGGTGATGACGACGGGCTCGACGGCCAGGCCGTTCTTCTTAGCCACCTGGGTCACCACTTCCCAGATCTGCTCGTCCACGCCGCCGCGCACGCCCACTTTCAGCGGCTTGGGGTCGGCCGAAAAGGCCGGGCCGTGGAACATGGCCGCCGAGGCCAGCACGGCGCCCAGCAGGCGCTTGAAGAACGGCGCCCACGCCGCGCGCGCTTGCCCGGCGACAAGAATACGGATAGTCATGATGGAATCGCCTCTAAGTCAACGCAGTTATGAGAGAGACGATTCTAGGGAGGGGACTTACGCGCGCGAACGAATAGTTGGTTGAGTCGTTATTACAGGGGTGTTTGGATATGGCCGCGCAGCATATGGCGCGGCGCTGGCGCCTTGGCGGCTAGAACGGCTTGACCACCACGAGCGTCACGATGGCGGCCGAGGCAAGGACGGTGAACGGCGCGTACAGGTCCACCAGCGGCGGACGGCGGGCGCTGCCGCCGGCCATGCGGCGCAGCGATGCGCTCTGCATGCCCAGCAAGGCCGACAGCGCCAGCGCAAGGGCTACCTTGACCCAGATCCAGTTCATGGCGAACCAGCCCAAGGTCATCGCCAGGTGCAGGCCGATGAGCCAGGCGATGACCATGGCGGGCGTGGTGACGAACAGGGTCCAGCGGCGCAGGGCATGCAGCATCTTGCGTTCCTTGGGCGCGTCGTCGCCGTCCCGCGGTTGCGAGGACAGGAGAAACAGGGAAACGAAGAGCGAGCCCGCGAGCCAGGCCACAACGGCCGCGACGTGGGCCATTTTCAGGAGTTGGTAGGTCATGGCCGGCATTATCGCCGTTCGCGGACGGCGCGCGGCACAGTGGGAAAGCCGGGGATTTGCGCTAGGGCAAACGTCCCGGCGTTCCGCTGCCGTCGCCGAAAAGCCAGTTGCCTGGTTACGGCGTGGCGGGCTTCTCCGGCGCGGCCGGCTTTTCAGGCGATGCCGGCGCGGCGGCGGGCGCGGGGCTGGCCGCTCCCTGCGCTGCCCCCGAGGCGGGCGGGGTCGGCGCGGACGGAGCCGCCGCGGCCGGGGTCGGCGCGGGTGGCGTCGCCGCGGACGGGGCGGCCGCGGGCGCCGGCTTGTCGCCCCCGGTGGCGGCCGCGGGGTTCAAGGTGTCGGCAGGCGCATCGGGCGAGACGACGGGATCGGCGGGCACGGCGGGCGCCTTGGCGGGCGCGGCCTTGCCGCGGCCGGTCGGCGGCTCATGCGGCGCGGCGGCCGCCTGCGCATCCGGCAGGAACCGCTGCAGCAGCTGGAAGAAGCCTTCGTAGAACTGGGGCCGCGTCACGGTCTGGCTGCCCGTCTTCACCAGCGAATCGTCGCTGGCGCCGAACGGCATCGAGACCTGGCCCAGCACGCTCACGCCCACGCTGGCGGCGTTGCTGGTGCGCTTGATCGAATAGCGGTCCTGGACGGCATTGGCGAACACCGTTGCGCGCTGGTTCGAGCTGCCGTCCGAGGCGCATTCGAGATTGAAACTGATCTGGCTGTGCTGCCCGTCCTCGCTCTGGAAATTCTTGTGGCCGGTCAGGCGCGACGGTTCGAACTTGTCGATGTTGTAGCCCTGGCTCAGCAAGGCCCGGCGGCCCGCATCGCACGCCGCGGTGCTGGCGGCGGGAAAGGTCCGGGAGAAGGTGTCGCTCTGCGCGAAATCCTCTTTTTCATAGGCAGGCTTGGGGGAGGAACATCCGGCCAGGGCGGCCGTCAGAGCGGCAAGCAGAGGGAAAGCGATACGGCGGGTGACGCTGGGCATAAGGGGTCCGGCTTGGGGCAACGAAGTCCATTATCGGCCAAGAAACCGGACCAGTTATTGGGGACGGGTTTTTTGCGGTGATATGTTGAAACAAGCTCGGGGCTGGGGCGGGGACAAACAGCAAGGCCGCCAAGCCCCCGGACCAAAGGTCGAGTTGTAATTAGTATCGAAATAGATAACCTGGGGCGACCCGTCGTGCACGACTGCGGCCTCAAGCGCGCCGCCGCTCAGCGCGCCGCCCGGTCCTGCCGCCCCAGCTTGTCCAGTTCATCCAGGATGCCCGCCGCCAGCCGCACGCGGGCCTCGTTCGGATAGTTCCTGTTCGCCAGGATCACGATCCCCTGCTTCCTGGCGGGCACGAAGGCCACATAGCCGCCAAAGCCGTTCGTCGCCCCGGTCTTGTTGATCCATGCCGCCTCCTGCGGGGCCAGCGGCGGATTCAAGGCCGCGGCCGCATGGCTCTGGCTGTTCAGCGTGCCGGCGTTGGCGGCCAGCAGCGTGTCCAGCGCCACCGGGTAGGGAAACTGCTCCCAGACCATGTCCTGCGTCATCTCGCCCACCTGGTAGTACCCCACATGCGTAGCCGCAATGGCGCGCTTGAGCGGCTCGTCCTGGACGCCCATGCCCATGTTGGCCTCGACGAACCGGAGCATGTCGCGCGCGCTGGACTTCACGCCGTAGGCTTCGTCCGCCAGCACGCCGGGGTTCACGCGCACGGGCGCGCCCTGCTTGTTGTAGCCCTGCGCATAGCGGGACATCTTGTCCGCCGGAACATCGATGAAGGTATCGGACAGGCCCAGCTTCGCGAACAGCTCCCCCATCGCCTGCGCGAACGGCTGCTTCATGCTTCGGGCCGTCGCGACGCCCAGCATCCCGATGCTGGGATTGGCGTAGCTGCGGGACGTGCCGGGGGCTTGCGCGGGCTTCCAGGCCTTCAGGTAGTCCATCAGCTGCGCCTCGTTGCGCACCGCGTCGGGCACCTGCAAGGGGAAGCCGCCGGTGGTGTGCGTGGCCAGGTTGACCAGCGTCAGCCTGGCGAAGTCGCTGCCGGCAAGTTCGGGCAGGAACCTGGCGGGGCTATCGCTCAGCGCGAGCTGGCCCCGGGCCTGCGCGTAGCCGGCAAGAGTCGCCGTGAACGTCTTGCTGATCGATCCCAGCTCGAACATCGTGTCGCGCGTGACCGCCTGCCGCGTCTGCCGCGATTGCACGCCATAGGTGTAGAACCGCTGCTGCCCTTGGCTGGTGATGGCGATCGCCATCCCTGGAATGTCGTGCTGCCGCATGACCGCCTGGGCGGCCTCGCTTACCGCCAGATCGAGAGACGGCAGTTCCGTGCGGGCCAAGGCGGGTCCGGCTGCGCCGGCGAAAACAGGGGTGAAAAGCAAGCCTGCGCGCAGCAGTCCTCGGATACGCATGCATCGTCCTTCAGGTTTCAATTGCGTGCATCGTAACTTGGCGCGCGCCGATGCTGGTACTAACCCCTAACGTCGCCCAGCCCGTTTTTGGATATGCTCTGCGGGTCGTTTTAAAACCCCGCAGAAGAGACCCGCCCCCGTGGCGGGCGCCGACGGAGCAACCGCCCCGGAAACTCTCAGGCAACAGGACTGCGCGGTCTAGACAATCTGGAGAGAGGCGCCGTGCGCGCCCACCGAAGGGGATCCCGCCGCCGACCGCGCGCGGGTGAAGCTCTCAGGTACAGAGACAGATGGGGCGCCGCGGCCAACAAGGGCCGCCGCCACCCTTTCTGGAGCCATCATGCCCCGCATCGCCATCATCGGCGCCGGTATCACCGGCGTCACGTCCGCCTATGCCCTGAGCAAGCTGGGCTACGCGGTCACGGTCTACGACCGCCAGCGCTACCCTGCCATGGAAACGTCCTATGCCAACGGCGGCCAGCTGTCGGCCAGCAACGCCGAAGTCTGGAACAGCGCCGCCACCATCATGAAAGGCCTGCGCTGGATGTGGCGCCGCAACGCGCCGCTGCTGCTCAACCCCGGATTCAGCTGGCACAAGTACTCGTGGCTGGCGCAGTTCATGGCGCAGATTCCCAACTATCGCCGCAACACCATCGCCACCACCCGGCTGGCCATCCAGGCCCGCCAGCACCTGTTCGAGATGGCCGAGGACGAAGGCATAGATTTCGACCTGGAGCGCCGGGGCATCCTGCACATCTATCACGACGCCGCCAGCTTCGACGCCGCCAGCCGGGCAAACGCGCTGCTGCGCGAAGGCGGCCTGGAACGCTACGCCGTGTCCAGCAACGAGGCGCGCAGCATAGAACCTGCCCTGCAGGCCGGCTGCCATGGCGGCTTCTACACCCCGTCGGACGCCACCGGCGACATCCACAAATTCACCAGCGGGCTGGCGCGCGCCTGCGAGCGCCGGGGCGTGAAGTTCGTGCAGGACGCGGACATCCGCCACATCAGCCGCGACAGCCGCCCCTATGTGCTGGACATGCTGCGCGACGACGGCCGCGAACGCGAACAGCACGAGGCCGACGCCGTCGTCGTTTGCGCCGGTGCGGCCAGCCGGCAGTTCGCCAGGCAGCTCGGAGACGCGCTGAACATCTATCCGGTCAAGGGCTACTCGATCAGCGTGCATCTGGACGACGCGCAGAGCCTGGCGGCGGCCCCCGGCGTGAGCCTGCTGGACGAGGCCGCAAAAATCGTCACCAGCCGGCTGGGAGACCGGTTTCGCGTGGCGGGCACCGCGGAATTCAATGGCTTCAACATGGACATCCGCGCCGAGCGCGTGCAGCCGCTGGTGGACTGGACGCGCAAGCACTTTCCCGGCATCCGGACCTCGCGCGTGGTGCCCTGGTGCGGCCTGCGCCCCATGACGCCGGACATGATGCCGCGCGTGGGCCCGGGCAAACGCCCCGGCGTGTTCTACAACACGGGCCACGGCCACCTGGGATGGACCCTGTCCGCGGCGACGGCGCAGATGCTGGCGGCGAGCGTCAGCGAGGCCGTGCCCGCGCCGTAGCGGGACAACGGCTCCGGGGCATCCGGGAAGCCGCGGCGCGCAAGCTGGGCGACGCAGGGCTTGCGGAGGATCAAAGGTAGATCGCGCCGCGCAGGTACAGCGCCGCCTGGCCGCTGATGATCACCCGGCCGTTGTCCAGCACCTCGCATTCAAGCTGCCCTTTGCGCGCCCCGCCCTGCTGCGCGCTCAGGCTGCGCTTGCCCAGCCGTTGCGCCCAATACGGCGCCAGCGAGGTATGCGCCGACCCGGTGACCGGGTCTTCGTTCACGCCGACCCGCGGCCCGAACCAGCGCGACACGAAGTCGAACTGGGCCGACGGCGCCGTCACCGCCACCCCGCGCACGTCAAACGCCGCCAGCGCCACGAAATCCGGCTTCAGGCCGTCGATCAGCGATTCGTCATCGATGACCACCAGATAATCGTCGGTGCGGTACAGGGCCTGCGCATCCGGCAGGCCCAGCGCCTGCAGCAGGCCCGGCGGAATCGCCGCGGCCTCGGGCTGCTTGGCCGGGAAATCCATCGCCAGCTTGTTGCCGGCGCGGAACACCTGGAGCTCGCCGCTGCGCGTGGAGAACCGCAGCACTTCGTCCGTGACGCCCAATTGATCGAACAGCACGAAGGCCGACGCCAGCGTCGCGTGCCCGCAAAGATCCACCTCGACGGCGGGCGTGAACCAGCGCAGCTCGTAGACATCCCCGTTGCGCACGACGTAGGCGGTTTCGGACAGATTGTTTTCCTCGGCGATGCGTTGCAGCGTCGCGTCGGCAAGCCAGGCGTCCAGCGGCACGACCGCGGCGGGGTTGCCGCCGAAAGGCGCGGCGGCGAAGGCGTCTACCTGATAGATGTCGAACTGGGGCATGGCGGATCCTGAGTAAAGAGTAAGTCGCGCCCAAGGGCGTCAGACGGCATTTTGCTACATTTATCGCCGCGGCCGGATTGAGCATTTACACTGGAAGCACACCGGCAAGCGGCTTATGAAACCAGGCCCTCAATCACGGAAAGACCATGCATGCACCGTCTGCAGTCCCCGTTCGCAAAGCCCGGGTGCGCGGCCTGATTGCCCGCCTGGGAATTGTCGCCGCCACGGGCCTGTTCATCAGCGCCTCCGCCCACGCGCAGAAGTGGTTTGACGTGCCGCCCCGCCGCGACCATCCCAACATCTCCATCAGGATCGCGGGCATCCCGGACTCGCGGCAGCCCTCCGGAAGCGCCAAGGGCAAAATGGAAATGCGATACGCCATCCCTCAGAACATCCTGGGCCTGGACGGAAAGCGCAGGAACTACAACCGCACGATGACGGACGTCGTGTTCGACTGCAATCAGGCCCTGGTGGGCTTTCTTGCCGCCACCAGTTTTTATATGAACGATGAGCTGGTCGACGCCTTCGGCGAAGAAATCAAGGACGATGGCAAGCCGCAGTTCGTCCGGTTCCCGGAAAACAGCCCTCAGATGAAGGCCTTGCAGGCGGCCTGTGCTTGAAACGCGCCTGGCGCGCATTGGGCGGATAATGGCGCCCTCCCTCCCCTTCCGCGATCCTGCCGTGGAGCTGTTTCTTGGGCACGAGTAACCATCCTGCCGCCAGTCCTTTGACGATTCCCCAGGCTTTGCTGCAGGCCTACGCGCATTGGAACGCGGGCCAGGCGCCGCAAGCCGAAGCGCTTTGCCTGCGGGTGCTGGACGTATCGCCGGACCAGCCCGACGCAAGGCATCTGCTGGGGTTGATGGCCCATGCCTACGGCCAGCCCGACCAGGCGATTGCGCATCTGCGCGCGGCCTGCCGGCCTGCGGGCGCGCCCGCGGCCTACTGCAGCAATCTGGCCGAAGTGTGCCGCCAGAATGGGCTGCTGGCGCAGGCCGAAGACGCCGCGCGACGCGCTGTGGAGATCGATCCCGGGCTTGCGGAAGGCTGGAACAACCTGGGCATTATCCTGCAGGAAGCCGGCCAGTTGGCCTCCAGCCTGGAATGCCTGCGGCGCGTGGCCGCGCTACTGCCCGACAGCCCCGAGGCCCATAACAACCTTGCCAATACCTACAAGCGCCTGGGCAACGGAAACATGGCGCGGGCGCACTACCAGCGCGCGCTGGAACTGAACCCCGACCATGCGCAAGCCCTCAGCAATCTCGCGTTGACGCTGAAGGACGAAGGCCACCGCGACGAAGCCCTGATCGCCGTGCGCCGGGCCATCGATATCGACCCCCAGTTGCGGGAAGCCCATCGGATACTGGCCGAAATGGAAGGTTCGCATTCACGCGACATGCAGGCCGTCGCCTTGGACGCCGCGGGCTCCATCGTCGCCCCGGACGCGGTCGCGGCCGGCTGCGAGGCCGCGCGCCTGCAGGCGCAAGCGCTGCTGGACGCCGGCCGCCATGCCGAGGCCGAATCGTTGTTGCGGCAGGCGCTGGCATCCGGTCCGGCGCCGCTCGCGCTTTGGCGGCAGCTGGCGCATGCGATCCGGCCGCAAGGCATGGTGGACGAGGCGCGCGGGATCCTGGAGATGATTGTGCGCGCGGTTCCGGACGCCATGGGAGCGCGCTTCGACCTGGCGGAGATCCTGCTGCTGCAGGGCGACTTCGCGGCGGGCTGGCGCGAGTACCGCTTCCGCTACCGGCTGGCGCATACCGCGATGCTCGCCCGGCATGTGCAGAAGCCGCGCTGGGACGGACAGCCCATTCCCGGCCGGACGCTGCTGATCCATGACGAGCAGGGCTACGGCGACACTTTCCAGTTCCTGCGGCTGGCGGCCCGGGCGCGCGAGCGCAGCGGGGCGCGCGTCATCCTGGAGGTCAACGCGCAATGCCATGCGCTGGCCGAGCGCAGCGGCGGCTTTGACGAAATTATCTGCCTGGGCGCGGTCCCGCCGGCTTTCGACTGCCATTGCGAACTGATGAGCCTGCCGCTGGCTCTCGGCTTGCGCCTGGGCGACCTGCCGGTCCGCACTGCCTACCTGCGCGCCGATCCGGCCCGCGTGGAGCATTGGCGGGCGCGGCTGGCGCCGTTGCCGCGGCCGCTCGTCGGCCTGGCCTGGGCGGGGCGCCCCGCCCACCCCAATGACGCTCGGCGCTCGCTGGCCTTGTCCGACCTGGCGCCGCTGGCGCAGGACGGCATCACCTTCGTCGCGCTGCAAAAGGGCCCCGCCGCGGCCCAGGGCGCAACGCCGCCGGCAGGCATGGCGCTGGCGTCCTTAAGCGATGAGATCCGGGACTTCGACGACACCGCGGCCATCATCACGCTGCTCGATGTGCTGGTGTCCGTCGATTCCGCGCCCGCGCACCTGGCCGGCGCGCTGGGCTGCCCGGCATGGGTCATGCTGCCGTTTGCGCCGGATTGGCGCTGGCTGCTCGGCCGCAACGATACGCCCTGGTATCCGTCCGTGCGCCTGTTCCGCCAGCCCGCGCCGGACGCATGGGGGCCGGTGCTGGAAGAGATTGCGGCGGCCCTGGGCGCGCTGAGAGATGGCGCCGCATGACAGCGCCAAAAGGCTAGCCCCGCTAGACCACCCCCACCCGTATCACTCCCCCGATGCTCTCGGCCGCGCGCTGCAGCGCCGGCACCATCTCCGCTTCCAGCCGGTCTTCCGACGCCTCCGAAGCCGCCACTGATATCCCCACCGACAGCACGCGCGAGCCGCCCTGCGGCACGGGCACCGCCACCGACACCTGATTGCTTTCGGGGTAATCGAACCGGCTCCATTGGCCCGCCGGCAGGCCCAGCCCGCCGGCCAGCGCGCTGGCCGGCGGCAGGACGCCGCCGACGCGCAGGTTCATCACCACCAGCCGGCGGCGCTCGGCCGGGGCCATGGCGCGGCCGATGATGATGACGCCTTCCGGATTGGCTTCGCCCAGGTTGGAGGTGCCGGAGTAGGCGTCGGCCAGGCGCTGCAGGATTTCCTGCACCGCGTCCGTCACGCCCAGGCTCTCCATGGCCGCGAACCCCAGTTCGAACACCTGCGGCGTCAGGCGCCAGCGGCTGTCCTCGCGCGCGGCGTAGCCCTCTTCCTCCAGCGTTTGCAGGAACCGCAGCACAGTGGCGTGCGGCAGATCGACCGCGCGCGCCAGTTCGGCCAGCGTGGGCCGGCCATTGCCACGGAACGCCCGCATGATGGATAGACACCTCTGGATCGATCTATTATTCTTCATACGTTCACCTGATAAACATATCGTTCACTAGGTGAACAATACACACTAATGATGCTCCCGGCAAGACCGGCGAGCCAGGGAAGGAGACAAACATGAAACGCATCGCGCTAGCGCTTGCGGCAGGCCTTGCCCTCTGTACGGGGCCGGCCATCGCGCAATCGCCATGGCCCTCTCAGCCGATCAAATGGATCGTGCCGTATCCGCCCGGCGGATCGACCGACATGCTGGCCCGGCTGGTCAGCCACAAGCTGGGAGAACGGCTGGGGCAGCCCGTCATCGTGGAGAACAAGGCCGGGGCGGGCGGCAACGTCGGCACCGACTTCGCGGTGAAGCAGCCCGCCGACGGCTACACCATCGTGATGGGCAATATCGGCCCCATCGCCATCAATCCCGCCCTGTACCCGGACCTGCCCTACCAGCCGCAACGCGACCTGGCGCCGGTGACGATGCTGATGAGCGTGCCCAATCTGCTGGTGGTGAATCCTTCCCTGCCCGTGCGTTCGGTGGCGGAGCTGATCGCCTACGCGAAGAAAGCGCCCGCGCCCATGGGCTATGCGACGCCCGGCGCCGGCACGTCGCTGCACCTGGCGGGCGAGCTCTTCGCCTCGACGGCGGGCCTGCGGCTGACCCATGTTCCCTATCGCGGCAGCGCGCCCGGGTTGAACGATACGGTGGCCGGGCATGTGCCGATGATGTTCGACAACATGCCTTCCGCGCTGCAGCTGGTGAAGGCGGGCAAGCTGCGGGCGCTGGCCATCACCAGCGCCGCGCGCTCGCCGCAGCTGCCCGACGTGCCGACGATGGCCGAGGCCGGATTGCCGGGCTATGAGATCGCCGGATGGTTCGGCGTGCTGGCGCCGGCGGCCACGCCCAAGCCCGTCGTGGAGCGCTTGAACAAGGAGTTGCTCGCAGTGCTGGCCATGCCCGATGTGCGCGCGCAGATCGGGGCCATGGGCGGCATCATCGCCGCCGAAGGACCGGCGGATTTCGGGCGGTACATCGCCGCCGAGACGGACAAGTGGGGCGCGCTCGTGCGCAGCGCCCAGATCAAGATCCAATAAGCAAGGAGACAAGCATGACCACGTATCGCCATCTGGAAACGCAACCCATCGCCGGCTCCCTGGGCGCCGAGATCCGCGGCATCGACCTGTCGCGGCCGCTGTCCGACGACCAGTTCGACGAGGTGCGCGCCGCCCTGCATGAACACCTGGTGGTTTTCTTCCGGGACCAGCAGCTGACGCCGCAGCAGCACATCGCTTTCAGCTCGCGCTTTGGAGAACTGCTGGAGGTGCCGTTCGTCCGCGCGCTGGAAGGGCATCCGACGATACTTCCCGTGATGAAGGGCAAGGCCGAAAGCACCCGGCGCCTGTTCGGCGGCCTGTGGCACACGGACATGAGCTACGCCGAAGAGCCGCCGCTGGGATCGGCGCTGTATGGCCGCGTCATTCCTCCGTATGGCGGGGACACGATGTGGGCGAACATGTACCGCGCCTATGAGGGCCTGTCGGACCGCCTCAAGCAGATCCTCGACGGGCTGGGCGCGGTGCACAGCGCCGTCCGGTCGTACGGCGCGGGCGGCGCGGTCGTGAACAATGGCGACCCGGCGCACAAGATGGACGTGCGCACCGACAGCCGCGCCGCGAGCGAGGTGATCCACCCGGTGGTGCGCGTGCATCCGGCAACGGGCAGGAAGGCGCTGTATGTGAACAGCACCTACACGCTGCGCTTTGACGGCATGACGCAGGAAGAAAGCGAGCCGCTGCTTCAGTTCCTGTATCGCCACGCGGCGCGGCCGGAGTTCACCTGCCGTTTCCGGTGGACGCCGGGATCGCTGGCGCTGTGGGACAACCGCTGCACTCAGCATCTGGCGATGAACGACTACGACGGCTTCGACCGCGAGATGCACCGGACCACGATATCGGGAGACCGGCCGATCGGGGTGGGACGGGAAGCGCGCTGATCCGCGCCGGGCCGATGCAGCGCGATTGGCCCAAGGGTTGTTAAGATCTTCTGAGGTTCCCTATCCGCATATGCGATCCCGGAGACAGCCATGCAACCCTTGGATAATGGCGTGAACGTCGCCCTGGCGACCCAGGCGGACGACATCTTGGTGGAGGCCTTTGCGCGCTTGCTGCCGCAGCTCTCCAAGACCGCGCCGCCGCTTTCGAAATCCGAACTCGACGAGATCATCCACGCGCCGTGCAATCACGTGTTCGTGGCCACGATGGGCCTCGACCAGCGCATCGTGGGCACGCTTACGCTGGTGCATTTCCGCATTCCGACGGGCGTGCGGGCGTGGATCGAAGACGTGGTCGTGGACCAGCAGGCGCGCGGCCTGAAGGTGGGCATGGCGCTCACGCACGCGGCCATCGTGAAGAGCCGCGAACTGAACGCGAAGACGCTGGACCTGACGTCCAACCCCAGCCGCCTGTCGGCGCATCACCTGTATGAATCGGCGGGCTTCGTCATGCGCGACACCCGCGTCTACCGGTTCCAGCGCTAGGCGCCGGGCGGCGCTACTGGTAGCGCTCGCGATACCCGACCGGCGACATGCCGCAATACTTGTTGAAGATGTCGCGAAAGGCCTTGGTGTCGTTGTACCCGACTTCGTACATGACCTCGGCGACGCTCTTGCGCGAGGTCTCCAGCCGCTTCTTGGCCGCTTCCACGCGCACGCGCTGCACATATTCGACGATGCTGTTGCCGGTGGCCTGGCGGAAGCGCCGTTCCAGCGTGCGGCGGCCCAGGGCGTGGCGGCCGGCCAGTTCCTCGACGGTGATCTTCTCGGTGTAGCGGCCTTCGATGTAGTCCTGCACGGCGCGCACGACCTGGTCCGCGTGCGCCTTCTGTCCCATGAACACCGAGAACGGCAGCTGGCTCTGGCGGCTCCAGTCCAGCTGGAAATACTTGGCGCACCAGATGGCGGTGTCGCGGTCGGTGTACTTCTCGATCAGGTGCAAGACCAGATGGGCGGCCGAGAACGCGCCCCCGCTGGTATAGACGCCGTTTTCCGCCATGACGACGCGGTCGCTGACCCATTGCACGCTGGGAAACAGGCTGGCGTAGAGGTTCTGCGCCACCCAGTGGACGACCGCTAGCTGGCCGTCCAGCACGCCGCCCGCCGCAAGCAGCGCGGCGCCCATGCACAGGCTGGCGACCTCGCCGCCGTCGCGGTGATGCCGCGACAGCCATTCGATGAGTTCGCGGTTGGACAGCACTGCGTCGGACACGGAGCCCAGCAGCGGCGGCGCAATGCAGATATGGATGTCGCGGGCCTCGTCCAGCACCAGGTCGGCCTGCACCTTGATGCGCCCGTCGTCCAGGCTGACCTCGCGCGTCAAGGCCAGCGTGCGCACCAGGAACCTGGGCTCGCGGCCATGCGCGGCCAGGTATTCGTTGGCCACCAGGAAGCCGTGGCGCGCGGTTTCCAGGGAGGCGATGTTGGCCCCTTTGGGCAGAAGGAACGCGACGTTTTTCATCCTGCCAAGCATACCCCCGCACGTTGACGCAATCCACCTGCAAGATTGTCGCAATTGCCTATCTGAAACCCGGGCCGATCCCGATAAAGTGACATCTGCCGGCCCTGAATCCGGACGGCGGCCAGGGCGGCTTGCGGGCGCCCCGGCGGTGAACAGAACAACACGGACGATAGGAGTGACAGATGGAAAAGTACATAGATGGTTACCTGCTGAGCGTACCCAAGGAAAATCTGCCGGCGTACAAGAAAATGGCGCAGCAGGCGCAGGCGATCTGGCTGGAATACGGCGCGCTGGACTACCGGGAAGGCGTCGCGGACGACATCGACCGCGAAGGCTTCGGCTCGTTCAGCGCCGCGGCCGGGGCCCGCGAAGGCGAGACAGTGGTGTTCGCCTGGATCCTGTACGCCAGCAAGGCCGAGCGCGATGACATCAACGCCAAGGTCATGTCGGACCCGCGGCTGACGGGCATGTCCTGCGAGGGCGTGTTCGATTTCAAGCGCATGTGCTGGGGCGGATTCACCACCCTCATCGGCAACTAGGCGCGCGGCGCGCGCGCAGGCTGCGCCCCGGCGCGGCCTGTCAAACAACGAAGGAGACACATTATGGCCACCGCTGCAACCAAGCCCATCCCCGAAGGCATGCATACGCTTACTCCGCACATCGTGTGCGAGGGAGCCTCCGATGCCATCGCTTTCTACAAGAATGCCTTCAATGCCGAAGAACTCGCGCGGCTGCCGGGCCCCAACGGCAAGATCATGCATGCGGCCATACGCATCGGCGATTCCGTGCTGATGCTGATGGATGATTTTCCGGAGTGGGGCAGCCTGGGCGCAAAGGCGCTGAAAGGCACGCCGGTCACGCTGCACCTGTACCTGGACGACGTGGACGCCGCGATGCAGCAGGCGGTGAGCGCGGGCGCGCAGGTGACGATGCCCGCGGCCGACATGTTCTGGGGCGACCGCTACGGGCAGGTGGTGGATCCCTTTGGCCACCGCTGGTCCATCGCCACGCACAAGCAAGACCTGACGCCGGAAGAAATCCAGCAGAACATGGCGCAGATGGGCGAGATGAGCGGCTGCGGCGACGCCACGAAGAAATGACCGGACAGGCCGGGCGCGATGGCCCCGGCCTGGTTCCGGCGCGTCAGGCGCCTAGAGCGGGTACGGACCCAGGAAGTCGAGCTTGCCGATCGGCACGCCCGCCTGGCGCAGGATGCCGTAGGCGGTGGCCACATGGAAATAGAAGTTCGGCAGCGCGAAGGTCAGCAGATAGTCGTCGCCCTGGAACTCGGCCTTGAATTCGCCGAAGCTCAAGGCGATATTGCGGCTTTCGGCGCCATCGATCTGCTCCGGCGTCACGCTTTGCAGGTAGGCAATGGTGTCGGCGATGCGCTGCTGCAATTGCCCGATCGTGGTTTCCTCGTCGGGGAATTTCGGGGCGACGCCTTGGGACAGGCGCTGCACCGCGAACTTGGCCGCGTCGCTGGCGCGCTGGATCTGGCCGGACAAGGGATACATGTCGGGCGCCAGGCGGGCATTGACGAGCGCTGACGGATCGGCCCCCGTCGACTGGGCATGGGCGGCGGCTTTTTCCAGCAGCGCGGCCAGTACGGTGAGGCCGCGGATGAAGACAGGCACGGACGCCTGGTACATGGACAGAGGCATGGCGATGATTTCCGTAAGGCTTTCCGGGCCGGAGCACGGCGCTCCGGACTTGCGGGGAATGCCGCGATCTTACGCCGCGCCCGGCCGGAGCCGGCCGCGTCCGGCCTCGACATATCCATTCCCGATTCGCGAACAATAGCGCCTTGGGCCGCGCCTACAAAGCGGCCTGGATCTCGTCCGCCGGCGCGGCGGCGATGCGGCGCTGGCCCTGGAAGAATCGCCAGACCAGCGCCGAGGCATCCGGCCCGCTGCGCGCGTGGTATCTCACGGAAGCGTCGCCGCCGCTCCATGCGTGCTCCACGCGCGTGATCTCGCACAGGCGCAGGACGGTCTTGCGGCCGCGCAGCATGTCCACGCGGCGATATGCCTTGTCCGTGCCCAGGCCCAGCACCCGCTCCACCGGCGTGTCTTCGGGACGCAGGAGGTTCAACGCCCGGAACTGCTCGAACAGCTGCCTGGCGTTGCGCGGGGCCACGGCCGGGTCGAGCTGCCCTTGCAGGATCATGGCGGGCATGCCGAGCTGGAATACGGCCGGGTCCGCCACGGCCTCCAGCAGCGGCAGCAGCGGCTTGACGCTGCCGCGCCGCATCGTGCCGATGCCGCCCGCGGCATTGCGGGCGTCGCCCACGACCGGGCCGGAGTGCATGGCCAGCGCGGCGACCAGCGCGGGATGCCGCAGGGCCACCAGCGCGGCCATGCCCGCGCCCGCCGACAGGCCTGCGATGTAGACGCGCTCGGGGTCGAGGCCATGGCGGGCGACTTCCGTCCGGATCAGGGCCGCGATCAGGTCGGCCTCGGCGCCGCCATGGGCGTCGTCCGGCTGAAACCAGCGCCAGCAGCGCTGCACCTGCCGCGCCATGGACTGCTGCGGATACAGCACCATGAAGCCGCCGGCGTCGGCCCATTGGTTCATGCGCGAGCCGCGCGCGAACGCCATCGAGGTCTGCCTGCAGCCGTGCAGCATCACGACCAGCGGCATGGCGGACCGGGGCGCGCAAGCCGGGGTGTAGCGGGCGAAAGCGAGCCTGCGGCCCGCGCCGTCGGAAAACTGGCGCGAGGCCTCCCAGCGTCCGTTGCCCAGCGGCGGCGCGGCCGCGCTGCGCGGCGCCGCGGCGGAAGCGGCTTTGGCAGCCTTGGCCGCCTTGGCGGCATGCCCGGCCGCGACGGCCGCCTTGCGCGCCGACACGGTGCGCTTGCGCGCGGTCTTGGGAGCCGCCATGCGCAGCGCCGCGCGCTGGAGCTTGCTGATCTTCTTTGCGGCTTTGAAAAACAGACTGCTGAAACTGCGCGCCATTTGCTAGGGCCTGTTCAAATCCTCTTTACCCCACGTCAAGGTCCCGGCGCGCATGGTCATCGCGGGTTGCCGGGTGCGGCGGCCGTGCCGCTCGTGGGGGTGGACGCCAGGCCTCAGAAGCGGGCGGGCGAGTGGGCTGCGGAGCCGGTGAGCAGTTCCAGACAGGAAACCAGCGCCACGGCGATCGTGATTATGGAAAGCACCTTGACCACTTTACTGGAGTCGGGCCGGGTCAGCATCGCTGTCATGCGCGTGACGATGTATGCCCCAACCATAAGGCCAATTGCCGGAATCATCGGTGCCTCCCCTAAGAGTATCTGTTGCGGGCGCGCTGTTGCGCGGCCGCTGGTGCAAGCCCAGAAAGAAGAATGCGTGCCGCTTCTGCGAGCGGTTCGTTGCTGCGTTAAATGTATCACAGAGTAACTGCGCCGGCCCGATTTTCCTTGGCCTGATCCACGGCCGGCCTTGCCCAAGATCAAGCCTTCCCCGCATCGCCTTCCAGAAGCCCGCCCGCGCACTTGAGCCGCCTGCGCAAAACGCCTATGGTGGAAGCCTTGCCATAACAAGATCCATTCATGTTTCCTGACGACCGCCCCCAGACCACAGGCGAAGAAATCGCCAACAGCATCAGCCATGGAGTTGGCGCCGCCGGCGCGCTGGCCGCGGCCCCGCTCCTGATCGTCGCCGCCGTGCGCCAGGGCGATGCGGCCTTCGTCGCGGGCGCGGCGGTGTTCGCCGCCACGATGTGCCTGCTGTATCTGGCCTCCACCATCTATCACGCGCTGCCCCATTGCCGCGCCAAGCAGATCTTCAACGTGCTCGACCACTCCGCCATCTATCTGCTGATCGCGGGCACGTACACGCCGTTTGCGCTGGGCGCCTTGCGCGGCCCCTGGGGCTGGACGCTGTTCGGACTGGTGTGGGGGCTGGCCCTGCTGGGGGTCGGCCTGAAAGCCAGCAAGCGGCTCAACCGGCCCGCGCTTTCCACGGGGCTGTACCTGGCAATGGGCTGGATCGTCGTCATTGCCGCCAAGCCGCTGCTGGAACTCGTGCCCACGGGCGGCCTGTGGTGGCTGGTGGCGGGGGGCCTCGCCTATACGGGTGGAGTCGTGTTCTTCGTGTTCGACAACCGCTGGCGCTACAGCCATTTCATCTGGCATCTGTTCGTGCTGGCGGGCACCGCCTGCCATTTTTTCGCGGTGTTCTGGTACGCGGCCTGAAGTCTCGCGTCATCGGCCTCCGTTTCCGGCGGGACGTGCCCTAGTCCTGCCGCAGGTACTCGGTGGGCGCCCTGCCCAGCACGCGCCGGAACATCGTGGAAAACGCCGCCGGGCTCTGGTAGCCGAAATCCAGCGCGATGGCCGTAACCGGCTCGCCTGCCGCCAGGCGCGCCAGGGCCAGCACCACGCAGGCGCGCTGGCGCCACTCTGAAAACGCCATGCCCGTCTGCCGCCGGAAATACCGGCTGAAAGTGCGCAGGCTCATGTGCAGGCGGTCCGCCCAGGCTTGCGGCGGCACGCGGGCGTCGGGCGCGGCGATGAAGGCGCGGCACAGCGGCGCCAGGCGCTTGTCGCGCGGCAGCGGGATGTGCAGCGGCAGCACCGATGCGCGCTCGACCTCATGCAGCAGCAAGGCGGCCAGCGCGCCGTCGCGGCCCTGCCGGTCATAGTCGGCGGGCATGTCCACCGCCTCGATCAGCAATTGCCGCAGCAGCGGCGAGACATCGATCACCTCGCAGGCATTGCGATCCGCGCGCGCCGCGCCGGGTTCGATGTAGGCGCTGCGCGTGCTCACGCCCAGCATGCGGACCTGGTGCGCCACCCCTGCCGGGATCCAGACGGCGCGCTGCGGCGGCACCACCCAGTTGCCGCCCCGCGTGACCACGTGCATGACGCCGGTCGCGCCGTACAGCAGCTGAGCGCGGCGATGCGCGTGCGCGGGCAGCAGCTCGCCGGGCGGATAGTCGTTGCCGATGGCGACGACGGCGCGGTCCAGATGGTCGTACCGGTCGATATGGGTGTTGCGCATTGGGGTCTTGCCGCCGGCGCGGCAGCGGGGATTGGCCGAAACAAAAACATTATTGTCCAATCCCCGAAAGCGGGCCAATGCGCGCTGCCGTATCGTGACTGCTTTCCCTGAAAGGAAGGGCGGCATGATCTATCTGGTTCTGGCCTTGTTCGGCGGCTTGAGCGGCGTCACCACCGTGCTGTTCGGCTTTGGCGGCGGGTTTGTGGTGGTGCCGGTGCTGTACGGCGTGTTGACGGCCACGCATGGGGCCCAAGACGCCATCGGCCAGTCGGCCATGCACATCGCGGTGGCCACCTCCACCTGCGTGATGATCGTCAATTCGGTCGCCGCCACGCGCAAGCACCAGCGCGCCGGCAACATCCTGCGGGCCTACGTCTGGCCGCTGGCGGGCTACATCGCCGCGGGCGCCCTGCTGGGCGCGCTGGCCGCCACCCGCGCCAGCGGCGACCTGGTGCGCCATGCCTTCATCGCCTATCTGGGCGTGACGATCCTGGATTGCCTGCTGCGCCAGGGATTCATGGCGCAGCGCGAGGCAGAGGCGCCGCGGCCGCTGGGACAGGCGGTCGCGGTGGGCGGCGGCGTGGCCATCGGGGCGATCGCGACATTCCTGGGCGTGGGCGGCAGCGTCATGACCGTGCCGCTGCTGCGCCGGCGCGGCCTGCCGATGGCCAAGGCCGCGGCCATGGCCATCCCGCTGACCCTGCCGGTGGCCCTGGTGGGCACGCTGGCCTACATGGCGGCGGCGCGCGGGCTGCCCGCCGCGCTGGCGCCGTGGATCGTGGGCTATGTGGACCTGCTGGCCTTCGCGGCGCTGGCGCTGGGGTCGCTGGCGGGCATCCGCCTGGCCGCCCCGCTGATCCCGCGCATACCCGACCGCCTGCACGCGCGGGTCTATGTGCTGCTGCTGGCCATCGTGATGCTCAGCATGCTGATCCTGTAGCAACCGGCCTCGCCGCGCGCAAACCTAAGGACACATCGCGACCAGCAGCGACTACGAAACCGCGCAAAACGTTTCAGCGGCGCCCGGGGGGCCGCCCTCCTGAGGCGCATGCGCATATCGTGGCCTGCCGACACAGGAAAACACATCGGGAAACTTGTCCCCCGCCGGGTCCCGTCGTCATCATGTTCGGACATTAACCGGAACAAGGAGGTTTCATGCAGCGTTCCACTTACGCATTCCTATCCGCCGCCATACTGACGACGGCGCTGTCCGGTGCACCTGCCCTGGCGCAACAGGCCAGCCAGCCCCAAGGGCAGACGCAGGCACAGCCGGGCATGGCGCCCGCCGTGCAGCAGCCTTCCGACCAGCAATTGCAGCGCTTCGCGTCGGCATCGCAAAAGATCTCGGGCGTCGTCGACGAGTACCGCCCCAAGGTCGACGCCGCCAAGTCGGACGAAGCCAAGCAGAAGGTCGTCCAGGAAGCGGACGCCAAGATGGTGCAGCTGGTTCGCGCCGACGGCCTGACCGTCGAGGAATTCAACGGCATCGGGCAGGCCGTGCAGCAGGACCCGCAGCTCAAGCAGCGTGTGATGAGCATGAGCAAGGGCGGTCCGGCCCCCAGGTAAGCCGCGGCCCCAAGCCGGCGGCAGCCAGGCGCCACCCGCCCTTTCCGGGCGCGTGGCGCTTTTTTGCGCCTAGGTCTTCAGCCGGTAGCCGGTCTTGAAGATCCAGCGCACGCCCAGCACGCAAGCCACCAGGAAGGCCAGCGTCATGCCCACGCTGACGCCCACGCTGACGTCCGCCACGCCGAAGAACGCCCAGCGAAAGCCGCTGACCAGGTAGAGCACCGGGTTGAACAGGGTGGCGGTCTGCCAGAACGGCGGCAGCATGTTGATGGAATAGAAGGTGCCGCCCAGGAAGGTCAGCGGCGTGACGACCATCAGCGGAATGAGCTGCAGTTTTTCGAACCCGTCGGCCCAGACGCCGATGATGAAGCCGAACAGGCTGAACGTGACCGCGGTCAGCACCAGGAAGCCCACCATCCAGAACGGATGCGCGACCTCGAACGACACGAACAGGCGCGCCGTGGCCAGCATGATCAGCCCCAGGATGATGGACTTGCTGGCGGCGGCCCCCACGTAGCCCATGACGATCTCCACGTAGGAGATGGGCGCGGAGTGGATTTCGTAGATGGTGCCGGAAAAGCGCGGCATGTAGATGCCGAAGGAGGCGTTGGCGATGCTTTGCGTCAGCAGCGACAGCATGATCATGCCCGGCACGATGAAGGCGCCATAGCTGACCCCGTCGATCTCGACCATGTGCGAGCCGATGGCCGATCCGAACACCACGAAATACAGCGAGGTGGAGATCACCGGCGACAGCACGCTCTGCATCAGCGTGCGCCAGGCCCGGGCCATTTCAAACAGGTAGATAGCGCGAATGGCGTAGAAGTTCATGATTGACCGTGTACCAGGCTGACAAAGATATCCTCGAGCGAGCTTTCCGTCGAATTCAGGTCCGTGAATTCGATCTGCAGCCTGCTCAGGTCGTGCAGCAGCCGCGAGATCTCGCCGCCGCCCTGGTTGTCATAGGTGTAGACCAGCCTGTAGCCGTCGCCGGACAGGTCGAGCTGATAGGCGTCCAGCGCGGTCGGAATGCCCGGCAACGGCGCCTTCAGCGTCAGCGCCAGCTGGCGTTTGCCCAGCTTGGCCATCAGCGCGTTCTTTTCTTCGACCAGGATGATCTCGCCCTTGCGGATCACGCCGATGCGGTCGGCCATCTCCTGGGCTTCTTCGATGTAGTGCGTGGTGAGGATGATCGTGACCCCGTTTTCCCGCAGCCGCCGCACCATTTCCCACATGCCGCGGCGCAGCTCCACGTCGACGCCCGCGGTGGGCTCGTCCAGGAACAGGATCGCGGGCTCGTGCGAGAGCGCCTTGGCGATCATGACGCGGCGCTTCATGCCGCCCGACAGCGCCATGATGCGGCTGTCCTTCTTGTCCCACAGCGACAGGTCGCGCAGCACCTTCTCGATATACGCGGGATCGGCCGGCTTGCCGAACAGGCCGCGGCTGAACGTGACGGTGTTCCAGACGCTTTCGAAGGCGTCCGTGGAGATTTCCTGAGGCACCAGCCCGATCTTGGCGCGCGCCTCGCGGAACTCAGACACGATGTCGTGGCCGTCGGCCAGCACCCTGCCGCCGGAGGGATTGACGATGCCGCAGATGATGCTGATCAGCGTCGTCTTGCCCGCGCCGTTCGGCCCGAGCAAGGCAAAAATCTCGCCGCGCTGGATATCCAGGTTCACGCCTTTGAGCGCCTGGAATCCCGAGGCGTACCGTTTGGATAAACCCTGAACTGAAATGACCGGCTGCACACGAGCCCCTAACTTGAACGATAGCCGGGGATTTTACCCGCCGCGCAGTTACAGCTTGTTCAGCGTGGCGGAACGGTGTGTTTGGAATTCGCGGATTACCGGGACCGGCGCGGAGCCGGAGCGAATTCGCCAGGAAGGCCCGAGCCTCAGAAGTCCTCGTCCTCCACGGCCTTGGGCATCAGGTAGGCCGTCAGGGCGCTGGACACCCCGGCCATCAGCCACAGCACGAAGAACGACACGGTGTAGAAGCCCATGCGGCCCGTGGGGAAGTAGCCGAAGACGACAACGTCCAGCGGGTCGATCAGCGCGAAAATCAGCGCGCTTGCCATGGCGGCGGCCAGGAAGGACGGCCACAGGATCCACATCAGCGAACGAAAGCCCATGCGTGCTCTCCCCCGTTACGGCTTGGCCGGCGCGGCGCCGGCGCTCAGCGACGCCATGCCCTCGCCGGCGTTGGGCGCGGCCTGTTCGATGACCAGCCCGCGCTTGACGACGCCTTCCCGGATGGGCTGGCTGCCGAACTGCGTGACCGCGAGGTAGATCGTGACGAAGCAGCCGAGCATGGCGGCGAACGGGCCCGCCATCAGGATCCAGGGCCAGGGTTCGCGGTACCAGGGCTTGGCGGGTTTGGCTTGCGCGGCGGCGGTTTGCGCGGCATTCATGTCGATATCCTTGTAGTGCTCAATCAGGCACGTAGAAACTGGCGGCTTCGTCGGTCTCGATGGACCGGTTTTCGCCGTCCTGGCCGCGCGCGCGCAGCGTGATGGGATGGGCGCCGGGCGCGGCGCCCGCCGGGGCGCGGATCACCATGGGCACCAGCTTGTTGGCGGCGGCTTCGACCTCGACCACGTCCGAGCCCTGCTGCCCGGCCAGCACGGCCAGGCCCGGCATGCCGTCCGCCGACAAGCGCAGGCGCATCGGCGTGTCGGACGTGTTGATGATCTGCAGGCGGTAGACGTTTTCGATGAGTCCGCCGGCGACTTCGCGGCCCAGCACGCCGCGGTCGCGGATGACGTCCACGCGCAAGGGGTTGCGCACCACCAGCGAGGCCACGAAGGCCGCCGCCAGCAGCGCGATCAGCGCGCCGTAGATCAGCACGCGCGGACGCAGCAGATGGGCGCGCGCGCTTTTAGCGGACAGGCCGTCCAGCATGGCGCGGTCCGAGGTGTAGCGGATCAGGCCGGGCTCGTACTGCATCTTGTCCATGACCTGTTCACAGGCGTCGATGCAGGCGCCGCAGCCGATGCACATGTATTGCAGCCCGTCGCGGATATCGATGCCGGTGGGGCAGACCTGCACGCACAGGCTGCAGTCGACGCAGTCGCCCATGCCCGCGGCCTTGTGGTCGACCTTGCGCGAACGGCCGCCGCGCGGATCGCCGCGGCGCTTGTCGTAGGTCACCACGAAGGTGTCCGGGTCGACCATCACGCTTTGGAAGCGGGCGTACGGGCACATGTACTTGCACACCGATTCGCGCATGAAGCCGGCGTTGCCCCAGGTGGCAAAGCCGTAGAACAGCATCCAGAACCACTGCCAGGGGCCGAGCTGCAGCGCGAACAGTTCATGGCCCAGTTCGCGGATGGGCGCGAAGTAGCCGATGAAGGTGGACCCCGTCCACCACGCGAGCGCGATCCACAGGAAGTGCTTGGTGAACTTCAGGCGGACCTTGCGCCAGCTCCACGGCGACTCGTCCAGGCGGATGCGCGCGATGCGGTCGCCTTCGACCTTGCGCTCGATCCACATGAAGATCTCGGTGTAGACCGTCTGCGGACAGGCGTAGCCGCAGAACAGGCGCCCCGCCACCGCGGTGAACAGGAACAGCGCCAATGCCGAAATGACCAGCAGCACGGCCAGGTAGACGACGTCTTGCGGCCACAGCACCAGGCCGAACAGGTAGAACTTGCGCGCGCCCAGATCGAACAGCACGGCCTGCCGCCCGTTCCATTGCAGCCAGGGCAGCCCGTAGAAGACGATCTGGGTGATAAAGACGAACGCGATGCGCCAGCGGGCGAAGATGCCGCTGACGGATCGCGGATAGATCTTGCTGCGCACCCCCGCCAGCGTCTGCTCCAGGGTCTCCTGGCCGGGACGCGGCGGCCGCGTATGCGGCCGCCAGGGCGGCGGGTCACCGCCAGGCGAAGTGCCGACGCTTGCGGTTGACCCATCTTCCATTTGCTGCTCCGTACTCTAAGTCCAAGTGATATGGGAGCCGCGCCGCGGACCCCCACGTATATGCCGCTGCCCCGCTACTTTGCCGCGTCCGACTCGGCGGGGGTTGCCGCGGCCTGCTTCTGCGCGTCCGGCTTGTTGGACAGGCCCCAGACCCAGGCCGTCAGGATCTTGATCTGCTCGGGGCTCAGGATGTGCTCATGCGCCGGCATGCGGTTGTCGCGGCCGTCCAGGATCGTCTTGACGATGGTGGCTTCCGAGCTGCCGTACAGCCAGACGTCGTCCGTCAGGTTCGGCGCGCCCAGCAGCGGGTTGCCCTTGCCGTCGACACCGTGACAGGCCACGCAGAAATTGGCGTACTCCCGCTTGCCGCGGAACACGCGCACGGGATCGGCCGTCAGGCCGGACAGCGAACGCACGTACTGCGCGATGTCGCCGGCCATCTTGGGGTCGATTGCTTCCTTCCAGGGAGGCATCACGCCATGGCGGCCTTCCTTGATGGTCTGCATGATGGACTCGGGCGTGCCGCCGTGCAGCCAGTCTCCGTCCGTCAGGTTGGGAAAGCTGGGCGCGCCCTTGGCGTCCGAGCCGTGGCACTGCGCGCAGGTGTTCAGGAAGAGGCGCTGGCCGATTTCGCGCGCGCCCGGGTCCTGGGAGATCTGCGGCACCGTCATGGTCTCGAAGCGCGCGTAGATCGGACGCACGGCTTCGGCCATCTTCGCCTGCTGCTGCGCGACCTCTTCGGTGCTGCTGTACCCGAGCTGGCCCTTGTACTGGCCCAGGCCCGGCATCAGGAACAGATAGCCCAGCGCGAAAGCGCAAGCCAGCAGATACATCCACGTCCACCAGGTGGGGACCGGGTTGTTCAGCTCGGTCAGGTCGCCGTCCCAGACGTGGCCCGTGTCCTCGACCTGCCCGCTGGCGGGCTTGGCGCCGAGCCAGCGGCGCTGTGTGTACAGCAGCCAGACGCACCAGACCACGCCGCCCACGGCGACGATCGAGATGAAATACCCCCAGAAGCCATTAACGAAATCGCTCATGACCGATTCGCTCCATCTTGTTGTGCCTGTCCGAATTCATCGGGCAGTGCGAACGGCAGCATGGCCGATTCGCGGTTGGCGCCCTGGCGGCCGCGCGAGCAGGCCCACCAGACGATGCCGAAAAAGGTCGCCATCGAGATGGCGGTGACGATTGCGCTCAGGTAGCCCAGCATGGTCAGCCTCCCGCCGCCGCTTGCGCGGCGGGCTGCGCCGCGGACTGCGCGGCAGGCTGGGCGGCCTTCTTGGCCTCTTCAGCCTGCTTGGCCAGCTGCGCCTTGCGCACGCCGACGCCCAGGCCTTGCAGATAGGCGACCAGCGCGTCTTCTTCCGTCTTGCCTTCGATGGCCTTGGGAGCCGCGGCGATATCCTCGTCCGTGTACGGCACGCCCAGCGCGCGCAGGGCGCGCATGCGCTGGTCCACGTTCTGGCCGGTAATGACCGTCTTTTCCAGCCACGGATAGGCCGGCATGTTGGACTCCGGCACCACCTTGCGCGGATCGCGCAGGTGGATGCGGTGCCAGTCGTCGGAGTAGCGCTCGCCCACGCGCGCCAGGTCCGGACCCGTGCGCTTGGAGCCCCACAGGAAGGGATGGTCAAAGACCGATTCCGACGCGATCGAGTACGAGCCGTAGCGCTGCACTTCGGCAGCCAGCACGCGCACCTGCTGCGAGTGGCAGCCCACGCAGCCCTCGCGGATGTAGACGTCGCGGCCCATCAGGCGCAGCGGGCTGTAGGGTTCCACCCCCGCGACGGCCTGGGTCGTGCTGTGCTGGAAGAACAGCGGAACGATCTGGACCAGGCCCGCGAAGGACACCACCAGGATGCTGGCGATGATCATCCAGCCGATGTTCTTCTCGAGCGTCTGGTGGGTAAAGAAGCCAGGTTTCTTGTTGGCCATGATGTCCTCGTCAAACAGTGGCCAGCTCGGCGGTCGCGGCGACCGGCGGGCGAGCGGCATGGGAATCGTCTTGCGGAATCGCGGGGTTGACCGGCTTGGCGCCGCGCACCGTCATCCACACGTTCCAGGCCATGACGAACACGCCTCCCAAGAACAGGGCGCCTCCCAGCAAGCGGATGAGGTAGTAAGGAACGCGCGTCTTCAGTTCCTCGACGAAGCTGTAGACCAGGGTGCCGTCGGGCGCGGTGTCGCGCCACATCAGGCCCTGCTGCACGCCGGCGATCCACATGGCGGCGATATAGAGCACCACGCCGATGGTGGCGATCCAGAAATGCAGTTCGATGGCCTTCACGCTGTGCATCTTTTCGCGTCCGTACAGGCGCGGGATCAGGTAGTACAGCGAGCCGAACGAAATCATGGCGACCCAGCCCAGCGCGCCGGAGTGCACATGGCCGATGGTCCAGTCCGTGTAGTGCGACAGCGCGTTGACCGTGCGGATCGACATCATCGAGCCTTCGAAGGTCGACATGCCGTAGAACGACAGCGCCGTGACCATGAACTTCAGGATCGGATCGGTGCGCAGCTTGTGCCAGGCGCCCTGCAGGGTCATGATGCCGTTGATCATGCCGCCCCACGAAGGCGCAAGCAGGATCAGCGAGAAGGTCATGCCCAGCGACTGGGTCCAGTCGGGCAAGGAGGTGTAGAGCAGGTGGTGGGGGCCCGCCCACATGTACGTGAAGGCCAGCGCCCAGAAGTGGACGATGGACAGGCGGTACGAGTAGATGGGGCGGCCGGCCTGCTTGGGCACGAAGTAATACATCATGCCCAGGAAGCTGGTGGTCAGGAAAAAACCCACGGCGTTGTGGCCGTACCACCACTGCACCATGGCGTCCTGCACGCCCGAGTAGGCGGAGTAGGACTTCCACAGCGTCACCGGCATCTCGATGTTGTTGAAGATGTGCAGGATGGCGATGGTGAGGATGTACGAGCCGAAGAACCAGTTGGCCACGTAGATGTGCTTTGACCGGCGCTTGATGATCGTGCCGAAGAACACGATGGCGTATGCCACCCAGACCAGCGTGATCAGGATGTCGATGGGCCATTCCAGTTCGGCGTATTCCTTGCTGCTGGTAAAGCCCATCGGTAAGGTGATGGCGGCGGCGACGATGACGATCTGCCAGCCCCAGAACGTGAACGCGGCCAGCGGGCCGCAGAACAGGCGCGCCTGACAGGTGCGCTGGACCACGTAGTACGACGTCGTGAACAGCGCGCTGCCGCCGAAGGCGAAGATCACCGCGTTGGTGTGCAGCGGACGCAGGCGGCCATAGCTCAGCCATGCGGTGTCAAAATTCAGCTGCGGCCAAACCAGCTGCGCGGCCAGAAAAACGCCCACAGCCATGCCGACTATGCCCCACACTACCGTCATGAGCGCGAACTGCCTCACGACCTTGTAGTTGAAGGTATCGGCCTTGCTTGCGATTGCGGCGCAATCGTTCATCGCCCTTCCCCTAAAGTAACAAATAGCTCCAGGGTTCGATGATGGGACTAGTCACACAAGTCGGCGTTGATATGGATCAACCGCGCAGCGACGGCTTGGGGAAAGCGGCATAAGCGCAACGGCCCGCGCGCGATTGCGCGGGATCGGGCCCAGCGATTGCTTCGTGCGCGCGCGTTCAGCCGCGGCCGGCGGGGCCGCTGTCGTCGTCGCGCAGGATGGCCATGCCGGCGTTGTCGGTGTCGTCGTACTGGCCGTTGAACACGGCCCACCACAGCGATACGCCGATGGCCAGCACGAACAGCAGCGACAGGGGCAGGAGCAGATAAAGAATGGTCATTGCGCCGCTTCCAGCGCGTGGCCGGAGGCGGGTTCGCCCGACCAGTCCCGGCGGCACAGGCGCCAGGAGTTATAGGCGACCGCCAGCGACGACACCAGCATGGTGATCGCGGCCAGCCAGGGCGTGACCCATCCGGCGAGCGCCAGCGGCGTCATCAGCAGGTGCCAGGCCAGCGAGCCGTACAGGTTCTGGCGGGCCTTGCGCCGCGCCTCGTCCAGCAGCGCGTCCAGCGCCGCGTCGGGCATGCTGGGATGGGCCGCCAGCGCGGAGTGCGCCGAGGCCATGGCGGTGGGCACCGCCATCGACATGGCGCAAGGACAGCTCATCACCAGCAGCGCCACCATCACGGGGATGCTGTTCGCGGGATCGACGTAGGCCCAGCCGGCCGCGGCGGCCAGCGCCAGCGCCACCTGGATCATGACGAAACGGGATGCCAGGCGGTCGGCGCGCGCGCCCAATTGCAGGCGCCGGGCCTCGACCCGGGCGTGGCGCTGGCCGCCGGCCGCGCCGCCGAAGGACTGGCGGGCGCACAGTTCCAGATAGCGCGCCGTCAACAGAAAGGCCACGAACATCGTGACGGAATCGAAATACACCTCGCCCGCGCCGGTGATGGTGGCGTGCACGCTAGGAATGAAGGCGGCCACGATGCCAAGCGCCACCGGCACGTCCATGCCGGCGCGGCCATGGCGCAGGTTGTCGCCCGCGTGGCGCCAGATGGGCCAGGCCGAATACAGCACCACCGGGACGGTCAGCGCAAAGCTCGCCCAGTTCATCAGGACGATGGCCCAGTCCAGTGTTTCCAGCGCGTCGGCGGGCATGCCCTCGTGGCGCAGGTAGCCGGGCCACGCGAACATCATCACCTGCATCATCGCCAGCCACGCCAGCGACAGGCGCACCAGCGCATGGCGGCGCTGCTGGCGGTCGGCATCGGGCAGGCTGGCCGGGACGGCGAAGATCGATTTTGCTCGCATGCGCCGATGGTAACCAGCGCCCCGGGCAGCCGCCTTGATCTGGATCAAGACGCTGTCCCCGGTTTGCCCGCGCAACGGCCCGCCGGCCGCGGAACTCAGGGGCGCTGGCGGCGCAGCACGTCCGTCACGGCGCGCATCAGCGTTTCCAGGTCCTCTTCTGCGATGGTGAGCGCCGGCGTCAGGTAGACCACGTTGCCAAACGGACGCACCCAGACGCCCGCCTCCACCAGCCGCCGCTTGAGCGCCTCGCGGTCGGCGATGCCGTCCAGCTCCACCACGCCGATCGCGCCCAAGACGCGCACGTCGCGCACCCAGGGCAGGTCGCGGCACGGTTCCAGCCCCGCCGCCAGCGCCGACGAGATGGCTTGCGCCTGCGCCAGCCGGGGCTCCGTCTCGAACAGGTCCAGCGAGGCATTGGCGGCCGCGCAGGCCAGCGCATTGCCCATGAAGGTGGGGCCGTGCATCAGCGCGTGGGAAGGGTCGTCGGACCAGAAGGCCTGGAACACCCGGTCGCTGGCCACCGTGGCGGCCAGCGGCAAGGTGCCGCCCGTCAGCGCCTTGGACAGCGTGACGATGTCGGGCCGGATGCCGGCCTGCTCGAAGGCGAACATGGAGCCGGTGCGCCCGAAGCCGGTGAAGATCTCGTCAAAGATCAGCAGCAGGCCGTGCTTGTCCGCCTGGCGGCGCAAGCGGCGCAGCACTTCCGGCTCGTGCAGCAGCATGCCGCCCGCGCCCTGCACCAGCGGCTCGACCAGGATGCCCGCCAGGCGAGGCGCCCGGGCTTCCAGCCAGGCGTCCAGCGCGGCCAGCGAGGCCTCGTCGCGCGGCAGGTCGACGATGTCGTGCTCGGCCAGCATGCCGCGGTACAGGCTGTGCATGCCCTCTTCGGGATCGCACACCGCCATGGTGCCGAAGGTGTCGCCGTGGTAGCCGCCGCGAAACGCCAGGAACCGGCCGCGGCCGCGCTCGCCCTGGTTCAGCCAGAACTGCACGGCCATCTTCATGGCGACTTCCACCGCCACCGAGCCGGAGTCCGTATAGAAGACACGGTCCAGGCCCGGCCCGAGCAGGCCGGCCAGGCGGCGGGCCAGGGTCAGCGCGGGTTCGTGGGTGAGCCCGCCGAACATCACGTGCGGCATGGCGTCCAACTGCGCGCGCACGGCCTGGGCGATGTGCGGATGGTTGTACCCATGGCAGGCGGTCCACCAGGACGCCACGCCATCGATCAGGCTGCGTCCGTCGGCCAGCTCCAGCCGGCTGCCGTGGCTGCGCGCCACGGGCAGGGGCGGGCTCGCCGTCTTCATCTGGGCATAGGGCAGCCAGATATGGGCTTGGCCCCGGGCCACCCAGTCGGGCGTGTGCATGATTCACCTCCACTACAATGGCTCGCATTCTACGGCCTGGCGCGGACGCCTCCGACGCCCGGCCGCTGCTGGATATCTTGATGTCAAAGCTGGATTCGCTTTTTTCCTCCGAGTTGGCGCTGGCCGAAACGCGCCGCGTGCGCCGCCGCCTGCGCACCGCCTCCTCCGCTCCGCCCGGGCGCATCGTGCAGAACGGCGTCCCCGTCCTGAACTTCTCCAGCAATGACTACCTGGGGCTCTCCAGGCATCCGCTGCTGATCGAGCGCGCCCGCGAATGGGCGGCCCGCCACGGCGCGGGCGCCCAGGCCTCGCGCCTGGTCTGCGGCAACCTGGACCTGCACGAACAGGTGGAGGCCAAGCTGGCCCGGCTGAAAGGCGCCGAAGCCGCGCTGCTGCTGGCCTCGGGCTGGCAGGCCAACGCGGCCGTGCTGCCCGCCCTGCTGCGCGCCGCCGCCAGCCAGGGCGAGGTCGAGCTGTATGCCGACAAGCTCAACCATGCCAGCCTGCACCACGGCTGCCAGGCGGCGGGCGTCAGGCAGATCCGCTTCCGCCACAACGACCTGGACCATCTGGAGAGCCTGCTCGCGGCCAGGGCGGAGGGGGCCGAAGACGGAAAGCCCGTCGCCCGCATGCCGGTCGCCCGCAAGCCGGTCGCCCGCTTCATCGTCACGGAAAGCGTGTTCAGCATGGACGGAGACCGGACCGACGTGGCCCGGCTGGCGGACCTGGCGGACCGCTACCAGGCCTTTGTCTACCTGGACGAAGCGCACGCCACCGGCGTGCTCGGCCCCGGCGGCATGGGACTGGCGGGGTTGGCGCCCGGCCGGATCGACTTGGCCATGGGCACCTTCAGCAAGGCGCTGGGCGGATTCGGCGCCTACGTCGCCGGGTCGCGCGCCCTGTGCGACTACCTGATCAACACGTGCTCGGGATTTATCTACACGACGGCGCTGCCGCCGGCGGTGCTGGGCGCCATGGACGCGGCGCTGGACCTCGTGCCCACGCTGGACGCCGAGCGCGCCCGGCTGGCGGCCAGCGGCGAGCGGCTGCGCGCCGCGCTGCAGGGCATGGGCCTGGACACCGGCGCGTCTTCCACGCAGATCGTGCCTGCCATCGTGGGCGACGAAGCCCGCGCGCTGGCGATGGCGTCCGCGCTGGAACAGCGCGGCCTCCTGGCCGTGGCGATCCGCCCGCCGACGGTGCCCGCCGGCACCAGCCGGCTGCGCGTGACGCTGAGCGCCGCGCATCGCGATGCCGACGTGTCGCAGCTGATCGACGGCTTTGCGGCCGTGACGGCATGACGGCCGGCCTGCCCGCGCCCGCGCGGCCCACGTTGCTGTTCGTCCACGGCTGGGCGTTCGACGCCTCGGTCTGGACGGCGCTGCGCGCCGAGCTGTCCGATTGGCCGCAAGCGGTCGCCGACGCGGGCTACTTCGGCCCCGCAGAGGTCCCGCCGATCGACGGCCCGGTTATCGCCGTCGGCCATTCGCTGGGAGTGCTGCGCCTGTTGCGCGGCCTGCCGGCTTCCTGCCTGGGCCTGGTGTCCATCAATGGCTTCCCGCGCTTTGGCGCCGGGCCGGACTTCGAGGCCGGCGTGCCGCGCCGCATGCTGGACCGCATGATCAAGCGCCTGGCCGCGGACCCGCGCGCCGTGCTGCAGGACTTCCGGCTGCGTTGCGGCGAAGCGGCTGCGTTCGGCGAACCCCAGGGGCCGGCGCTCAGCCGCGACCTGGAGGCCCTGCGCGACGAGGACCAGCGCGCCGCGCTCGCGGCGCTGCCCGTGCCGCTGCTGCTCCTGGCCGGCCAGGCGGACCCCATCGTTTCCGCCGCGATGACGCAGGCCGCCTTTGCCGACCGCGCGGGCGACGAGCGGCATTGGCGCGAGGCTGGCGGCCACCTGCTGCCCGTGTCGGACGCCGCCTGGTGCGCGGGCCGCATCCGCGCCTTCATTTCGCGCCTGGCGCCCGCGGCATGACGCAAGCCCTGCGCAACGCCCAGGTCGGCGCCCGCTTTGGCGCGGCCGCCGGCCGCTACGAAGACCATGCCCCCGTCCAGCGCATCGCGGCCGAGCGGCTGGCCAGCGACATCTCCCTGCTGCCCTTGCCCCCGCGCCCCCGGATCCTGGAGATCGGCTGCGGCACCGGCCTGCTGACGCAGGCGCTGGCGCGCAGGCTGGGCCCTGCCGACTGGACGGTGACGGACATTTCCCCCGCCATGCTTGCCGCCGCGCAGCGCGGCCCGGCGCTCCCCGGCAGCGCCCGCTACCAGTTGCTGGACGGCGAACACCCCGGCGGGCTGGCCGGCGGCTATGACCTGATCTGTTCCAGCCTGGCCGTGCAATGGTTTGCCGACCTGAACGCCGGGCTGGCCCGACTGGCCGCGCTGCTGGCGCCGGGCGGCCGCCTGGCCGTGGCCACCCTGGCCGCCGGCACGTTCGGCGAGTGGCAGGCCGCCCATCGGGCGACGGGCCTGGCGGCGGGCACGCCGCCCTACCCGCCCGCCTGCGCCATCCGTCCGGCCATGGTCAATCTGGCCGGTGGCGTGCGCAGCGAGCGGCTGATACAAAATCATCCTGACGGCCTGCATTTCCTGAGGGGCCTCAAAGGCATAGGCGCCACCACGCCCGCGCCCGGCCGCCCGCCGCTGGGCGCGGCCGAGCTGCGCCGCGTGCTGGCCGCGTTTGACGAACAAGGAGCCACGGTGACTTATCACCTGGCCTACGGTATGTGGAAAAAAAATACGCAGCGCCCCGCCGGGGTTTTCGTGACCGGCACCGACACGGGCATCGGCAAGACGCTGGTGTCGGCGATCCTGGCCCGCGCCTGGAACGCGGATTACTGGAAGCCGGTGCAGACCGGCGTGTCCGAGGAACCGGGCGACACCGACACCGTGGCGCAACTGGCCCGGCTGCCGCCCGAACGCCTGCACCTGCCCGCCTATGTGCTGCAGGCGCCGCTGTCGCCGTGGGCGGCCGCGACGCTGGAAGAAACCGTGGTGGACGCCACGACCATCGTGCCGCCGGCGACGCAGGCCCCGCTGATCGTGGAAGGCGCCGGCGGCCTGTACGTGCCCATCGACGACACGCACATGATGATCGACCTGATCGCGCGGCTGGACATGCCGGTGGTGCTGGCGGCGCGCAGCGGCCTGGGCACCATCAACCACACCCTGCTCAGCCTGGAAGCGCTCAAGCGGCGCGGCATCGCCGTGCTGGGCGTCGTCATGAGCGGTCCGCTGTCGGCCGGCAACAAGGAAGCCATCGAACGCTTCGGCAACGTGCGCGTGCTGGCCGAGATTCCGCCCCTGGCCAAGGTGGACGCCAACGCGGTGGACGCGCTGGCTCAGGGCATCCCGCCGCTGGCGGAATGCCTGGCGGCGCTGGACGGGCTGCGGGCGGTAACGGAGTAGGATGAATGCCGGCCAGTTCGGCCCGCAAGCGAACCTCACCCCAGCGCCCCCCCTTCCCTTAACGCCTGCGCCCGCTCAGAAGCAATCCCCGCTTCCGCCAGCACCTCCGCGCTGTGCTCGCCGAATGCCGGCGCGGCGCGGGGCGTGGCCGGCTGGCTGCGGCCAAACTTGATGGCCTGGGCGAAGCCCCGGTAGCTGCCCGCCACCGGATGCGAAAACGTGGAGATCATGTTTTCGGCCTGCGCCTGCGGAAAGTCGAACATGTCCTCCACGCCGCGCGCGGCGGCGCAGGGCACCTCTTCGCCGAACCACGCCTCCCATTCCAGGGCGCTGCGCGCGCGCAGCGCCTCGTGCAGGCGCGGGACGATCTCGTCGCGGTGTTCGGCGCGCTTGCGCACCGAGTCGTAGCGTTCGTCGGCCGCCAGTTCCGCCAGGCCGGTCTTGGCGCACAGCGCCTGCCAGAAGTGCGGCGTGTTCGCCGAAATGTACAGGTAGCCCTCGCCGGTGGGATGGATGCCGGTAATGCCGCCCGAACGCATGTCGCGCCCGACTTCCCGGGGCTCGCCTTCGGCCCAGACCAGCCGCGCCGATTGCAGCGCCAGCGCGCTGCGCAGCAGGGACACGCCCACGAACTGGCCGCGGCCGCTGCGCTCGCGCTCGTACAGCGCGGACGCCACGCCCGCGGCCACCATGGACGAGGCGTAGTAGTCCACGATGGATCCGTACAGGATCTCGGGCGGGCCTTCGGCCTTGCCCTGCAGGGCGCACATGCCCGTCATCGTCTGCAGCACCTGGTCGTAGCCCGCCTTGTCCTTCAACGGTCCGGTCTCGCCATAGCCGCTGACGGCGCAATAGATCAGCCGGGGGTTGATCTGCGCCAGCTGGTCATACCCGATGCCCAGCCGCGCGGGCACGCTGGGCCGGAAGTTGTGCACCAGCACGTCCGCCTGGCGCGCCAGCTCGTGCAGCACGGCCAGCGCATCGGGCTGCTTCAGGTCCAGCACCAGGCCGCGCTTGCCCCGGTTCACGCCCAGGAAGGCGCGGCTTTCGGCGTCCAGGGTGGACGGATACTTGCGCAGGTTGTCGCCGCCGGGCGGCTCGACCTTGACCACGTCCGCCCCCTGGTCCGCCAGCAGCGTGCAGCCGTAGGGGCCGGCGATGTAGGCGCTCAGGTCCAGCACGCGGACCCCGGCCAGCGGGCCGCCCGCCGATTGCGTTGCGGCGGCCATCATTGCGCCTGCGCGGCGCGCGCGGCGCCCAGTCCGGCGGCCGCGCGCAGTATGGCTTCGGCGCGGCGCAGGAAGGGCCCGTCTATCATGCGGCCGTCCACCACGAACGCCGCGACGCCCTGGGCCGACGCGTCGCGCGCCGCCTGCACCACCCGCTGCGCATGCGCGATCTCTTCGTCGGACGGGCGGAACACGGCGTTGGCCAGCGGCACCTGCCGGGGGTGGATGCAGCTCTTGCCCAGGTAGCCCAGCCGGCGCGCCAGCTCGGCCTCGGCCCGGTAGCCGGCTTCGTCCTGGATGTTGGCAAACGCCGAGTCATACGCGAACACGCCGGCTTCAGCCGCCGCCATGCGCAGCGCGAACATCGCCTGGTGCACCGCCGCCGGTTCGCGGCGGGAGATGCCGGCGGGTTCGAACAGGTCGCCCAGCCCCAGCTGCAGGCCGGCCACGCCGGGATGCGCGGCCGCCAGGCTGGCCGCCCGGCGCAATGCGCGCGGCGATTCGATGTTCAGCAACAGTCCCACCGGCTGCCGCACGCCATTGGCGCAGCGCGCCTGCTCGATCGCGGCGGCCGCGGCCACCACATCGGCCTCGGTTTCCGCCTTGGGCAGGTTCACCAGGTGCAGGCCCTCGCGGACCACCGCCCGCACGTCGGCATGGAACTGCCCGGAATCCAGCGCATTGACGCGCACGATCAGCGTCTTGCCCGACGCGGCCGCGTCCGGCGCGGCCAGCATGCGGGCCAGGTGATCGCGGGCCTCGTCCTTGCGCGACGGCGCCACCGCGTCCTCCAGGTCGAACGACAAGGCATCGGCCTCGCCCGCCAGGGCCTTGGCGAACAGCTCTGGGCGCGATCCGGGTACGAACAGTTTGCTTCTCATGCATGCACTCTTGGGTTGGGTTGGACGTGGCCGATGCCGGGGATCACTGGATGGAGATGTTGCGGTCGCGGGCCACCTGCTTCCACTTGGCGGCGTCGGCCTGGACCAGCTCCGCGAATTGCGGCACGGTCAGCGCAGCGGGCACCGCGCTTTCCTCGGCGAACATGCCGCGCATCTTCTCGTCGTTGACGATGCCGCGTATCTCGGCGTTGAGCTTTTCCACCAGCGGCGCGGGCGTGCCCGCCGGCGCCAGGACGCCCCACCAGAGTTCGACCGAATAGCCGGGCTGGCCTTCGCCGATGGTGGGCAGCGCGGGGTAGAACTGCGAGCGTTCGGGCGAGGTCACGGCCAGCACGCGCAGCTTGCCGCCCTTGAGCAGCGACGCGGTGGACGCAAAGCTGCCGATCACGAAGTCGACCCGGCCGCCCGCCAGGTCGTTCAGCGCGTGCGACATCCCCTTGTAGGGCACATGGGTGAACGTCGTCTTCGCGCCTCCGGCCAGGATCTCGCTGGCCATCTGGTTCACCGAGCCCAATCCGGCGCTGCCATACGTGAGCTTGCCGGGCTCCTGGCGGCCCGCCGCGATCAGCGCGTCCATGGACTGATACGGGGAATCCTTGCCCACGACCAGCGCCATCGGGCTGCGCGCCAGCATGGCGACGGGCGCGAAGCTGCGCACCACGTCGTATTTCAGATTGGTCTGCACCGCCGCGTTGGTGGTCAGCGTGGACGAGGACAGCATCAGGACGGAGCCGTCCTTGGGCGCGCGCGCCACGTACTCGGCACCGATCGCGCCGCCCGCGCCGGGCCGGTTCTCCACGATCACCGTGGACGACAGACGGTCGCCCAGCTTCTCGGCCAGCACGCGCGCGAACACGTCATTGCTGCCGCCCGGCGGGAACGGCACCACCATGGTGATGGCGGCGGGCACGGCCGGGCCGGCGGCCTCGGCGGCCAGGGCGCCCGGCGCCTGCGCCGTCAGGGCAAGCGTTAAGGCGGCGCTGACGCCGGCTAGGGTTTTTTTCATTGCCTGTCTCCATGCCCCGTCTGGCGAACCTGCGGCGCAGGCCCTGTTTCCAGCGGGTTTTCGTTTTATCTGGAGCAAATGCTAGGCCGCCCGCCTGATGATATAAAGCGAGGATTCTTAAAACACTACGTGAGGATTTCTGATGAAGATCGAGTCTTTCCGTACGCTCAACGCCGTGCTGCGCGGCGGCAGCTTCGCGGCGGGCGCGGCGGACATGAACCTGTCGCCCAGCGCGGTCAGCCTGCAGATGAAGCAGATGGAGGAGTACTTCGGGCAGCCCCTGTTCGACCGCTCCGCGCTGCAGGTCCGGCCCAACGCCTTTGCCGCCGAAGTCGACGCGGTGCTGCAGGACGCGCTGGCGCGCCTGGACGAGCTGCGCCGCCGCAGCACGCCGGCCGTCGAAGGCCGCGTGCGGCTGGGCACCATCGAGCCGCTGCAGGTGACGCTGCTGCCGCCGCTGCTGCGCAAGCTGCGCGAACGCTATCCGCTGCTGGACGTGCGGCTGGTGCGGGGCCGCGCCACCGAACTGACGGAAAGGCTGAAGCAAGGCGAGATCGACGCCGCCATCATCACGCAGCCGGAGACCGGCGGCTCCAGCCGCTTGTCCTGGACGCCGCTGTTTCGTGAAACCCTGGTGCTGATCGCCCCGCCCGATTCGCGCGAGACCCGCATCGCCGAACTCTTCCAGCAATATGAATGGATCCGCTTCGACAAGACCACCATCGGCGGCCGGCTGGCCGCGCGCTACGTGGCGCAGCATGCGCCGCATGCGCGCTGCCGCATCGACATGCAATCGCTGGCGGCGCTGACGGCGCTGGTGTCCGCCGGCCTGGGCGTCTGCGTGCTGCCAGAACCGGGGCCCAACCTGCTGAACGTGCATCCGGTGCGCGTGCTGTCGCTGGGCAAGCAGGCGCCGTACCGGCAGATCTCTTTCGTCTGCCGCCAGACGGACCAGGAAAACCGGCTGGTTCAGGCCCTGCTGGAAGGCGCCCGGCCGTAAGGCCTCATTGCCTGGCCATGTCGATGAACGCCCGCAGGGCGGACGACACGCGCCGCTGCCGCGGGTAGTACAGCATGAAGCCCGGAATCCACGGGCACCAGTCCTCCAGCACCCGCACCAGCCTGCCCGCCTCCAGCAGCCCGGCCACATAGCTTTCCGGCACGCAGCCGATGCCGATGCCGTCGACCGCCGCGCGCACCTCCGCGTGCACGTCGCTCAGGGCAATCCGGCCCGGCACGTCGATCTCGACCGCCACGCCGTCCTTCTCGAATTCCCACTTGTAGTAGCGCCCGCTGGGAAAGCGGTAGCGCACGCATTCGTGCTGCATCAGGTCCGCGGGATGCCGCGGCGGCTCGCGCCCTTGCAGGTAGGCGGGCGCCGCCACCACCGCGGAACGCAGCCGGGGGCCGATCTGCACGGCCACCATGTCCTCGGGCACCGCCTCCAGCAGCCGCACGCCCGCGTCGAAGCCCGAACCGACGATATCGACAAAGCTGTCGTCTTCGCCGATCTCCAGCCGGATGTCCGGATAGGCCGCCAGGAATTGCGCCGCCAGCGGCATCAGCAGCAGATAGGAGGCCGCGCGCGAGGTGTTGATGCGCAGCGTGCCGGACGCCGTGCCGCGGAACTGGTTCATTTCCTCCAGCGCGTCGCCCAGCTCGTGCAACACCGGCTGCAGGCGTTCGGCCAGGCGCTGGCCGGCGTCGGTCAGCGCCACGCTGCGCGTGGTCCGGTTGAACAGGTTCACGCCCAGCCGCTCTTCCAGGCTGCGGATGGCGTAGCTGACCGCCGAGGTCGACAGGCCCAGTTCCTCGCCGGCCTTGCGGAAGCTGCCAAGGCGGGCGACGGCCGAAAAAGCAGCCAGGTGGGACAGGTTATCGGGCAGCATGATTGTGCAAATTTCTTTAATAAATCATGCCGAAATTCTAGCTTGAACCCCGGTATTTCGACGTCTATTGTGAACGTCTGCTCAACAAACCCATCAGAGGCCGTCATGACCCAAGCCCGAGGCTACGCTGCCCACAGCGCCGACACCCCGCTCGTCCCCTTCAGTTTCACCCGCCGCGAACCGGGCGAGAACGACGTATTGATCGACATCCTCTACAGCGGCATTTGCCACTCGGACCTGCACCAGGCGCGCGGCGACTGGGGCAATTCCGTGTACCCCATGGTGCCGGGCCATGAAATCGTCGGCCGGGTCGCGCAGGTGGGCAAGAACGTCAGCAAGTTCAAGGTCGGCGACTACGCCGGCGTGGGCTGCATGGTCGATTCCTGCCGCCATTGCAAGGCCTGCCGCCTGAACCTGGAGCAGTACTGCGAGGAAGGCGCCACGCTGACCTACAACGACAAAGAGCGCGGCAGCGGCGAGCTCACCTTCGGCGGCTATTCGGACCACATCGTGGCGCAGGAGCATTTCGTCGTGAAGGTGTCCGACAAGCTGGACCTGAAGGCCGTCGCGCCGCTGCTGTGCGCCGGCATCACCACCTATTCGCCGCTGCGCTACTGGAAGGTCGGCCCCGGCCAGAAGGTGGGCGTCATCGGCCTGGGCGGACTGGGCCACATGGGAGTGAAATTCGCGCGGGCGCTGGGCGCGCACGTGGTGATGATCACCACCTCGGCCGACAAGGGCCGCGACGCCAGGCGCCTGGGCGCCGACGAAGTGCTGGTCTCGCGCGATGCCCAGGCGATGGCGGCGCATGCCGGCAGCTTCGACTTCCTGCTGAACACGGTTCCCGTCAGCCATGACGTGAATCCCTACATGGCCCTGCTGACGCTGAACGGCACCATGGCGCTGGTGGGCGCGCTGACCCCGCTGGATCCGATTCCCGGCGCCAACCTGATCATGGGGCGCAAATCCCTGGCGGGTTCGGCCATCGGCGGCATGGAGGAAACGCAGGAGATGATGGACTTTTGCGCCGAACACGGCATCGTCAGCGATGTGGAGATCGTGCCGATCCAATCGGTCAACGAGGCCTACGAGCGCCTGCTGAAGAACGACGTGAAGTACCGCTTCGTGATCGACATGGCGTCGCTGGCCGAAGCGCCTGCCGCGGCGTAAAGGCCTGCGTGCCGGCGCCGGAGCCGCGCCGGCGGGTATTTCGGGGCCATGGCCGTTACGGATGAAAACAAAAAAAAGTCCGGCGGACGGCAGCGTCAATCCGCCTTGCGGGCGGCGCTTTCGCCCGTAATTCCTCATACATAAGCATTACGACCAAATCTCTAAGATTCCCCCGGGCTTCCCTGCGCAGCGGGCTGGCAGTCATCCCAACAGCCACATCCATCCCTCTTTTTCCTCGTCCCGGCCGCTGGCGCGCGCCCTCGCCGATATGCATCGCCGGCGCGCTGCCGCGGCCCGCAGGCGATATTGACCACTAACGCAACAGGGCGATAGATTTCCGCCACTGATGCAGTTCGATTCGCAGGTAGCTGGACAAGCAGGGATTGAGTTCCTGGGTTCCTTATTTGCAGGAGAACTGGCATGGTCACCAGAAAGCCTCGTCCGGCCGCAAAGAAGGCCACTGCCACGCGGCGCCGGCCGGCCGCCGGCGGTTCATCCGTGGTGATCGACGGCGGCGTCGTCCGCATTCCGCCTTTCGTCCCGACGCTCGCGCCCGACCCCAACCGCAATTTCTTCGACGGCACGCGCCCCGGCCAGCCGGTGCTGCGGCCCGCCGACCTGCTTGCCTTGCGGATCGAACTGCGCAACCTGAGCGTGACGCCCGGCCAGCCGCCCCGGCTGAAGAAGACCGGCAGCGGCGCGGCCACGCTGATCCTGCACTTTCCGCCCCAGTCCATCGCCGAGGAGACGTTCCTGGAAACGGCCGCCTCCGGCGCCCAGAACCCGCCGCCGCCGCGCCTGGGCACGCCCGGCAAGCCCGAACCCCCCAACGGAGACGAGCCGCCTACCGGCCCGCCGGTGCGGGCCCGCATCGCGGGGGAATCGCGGCTGGCCTTTGCCGTGCCCGACGGCTTCGATGTGCCCTACACCCTGGAGGGCGTGCTGGAGGCGGTCGAATCGCTGCCGCTCGCGGTGCCCGCCAATGCGCGCGCGCCCTCGCCCGCCGCGCCCCGTCCGCGCTTCACGCTGCGCGACCTGCTGGACAAGACCTTCGACAAGCGCGTCGCCAAGCTGTCCCCGGCGCAGCGCGCCTCCTTGGCCAGCTTCGCCTTGCGCAATGCGCGGATTGCCCTGCAGCCCGATGCGCCCGCGGCCGCGCTGATGCTGCGGCAGGCCAGCGGCAGCCCGGGGCTGCGAGCGTTGCGCCTGCCGTCGCCCAAGGTCAGCGCGCCGCACCGCGCGGGCGAAATCGCCATTCCCGTGCCGCGAGGCCCGCAACCCGCTATGCCCGGCGCGCAGCACACTGCCATCGAATTGCCGTGGCGGCTCATCCTCAGCCCGTACGCACAGGAACGCTGGCGCCATGCCAAGGCGCCGGCCACCTCGGCCGCGACCCAGCACACCGAGCTGTGGCATTCGCGGCTCCTGGCCCCGCCGTCGGACGATCCCGACATCGAACCGCCGCAGCCCGATGCGCTGCGCGCCGTGCGGGCGGTCTGGGCGCTGGCGGGAGAAGGCTCGGCCAAGCCCATGCAGGCGGCCTTCCCCGTCCCGGCGGAGACCTACCTGCCCAAGCCCGCCACCGCGCCCTTCCGCATGCCGATGGATGACTTCGACCGCTTCCAGATCGCGCACCTGTCGTCGAACTTCTCGGTGGCCAACTACGCGCCGCAGGCGATCGGCGCCAACCTGCTGATGCTGTCGGCGCTGGGCGCATGGCTGGATTCGCGCGGCAACTGGGACGCGCCCGGCCTGTCGCTGGAGGAGTGGACGCATCGCGGCGCGATGGGCCGCGACCACTACGTGCGCGTGGTCTACAAGGGGCTGCTGTATCCGTTCGGCCACCGCGCCTCGCTGATCAAGGTCAGCGAGCGCAAGTTCCATCGCGGGCGCTCCGGCAACCCCGCCTATCTGCGCCAGCGCCTCTTCATCATCGTGCGCGAGCGCGAGCGCGTCTACGCCCACCCCGACCTGGTCACGCAAGGCCCAGGCGGCGGCACGATCTTCCTGCACCGCCAGATGCCGCTGACCAGCGTGCGCATCCTGACGGCGGTCACCCCCAGCCTGGATTCGCCCGCCACGCCGGGCAGCGGCATCGACGGCCAGTGGCTCTTCTGGCCCTACGTGGGCGGCTCGCCCTTCCGCTTCGCCTGCGCCGCCACGGATATCGACGGTCGCGTGATGCAGTTCGACCTGCCCATGATCTTCATGGACGGCGGCCTGGCCTGCCCGCGCAAGCTGACCGGGCAATGGCTGACGCCGCTGTTCCCGGCCGCGGAAGCCTTTGCGCTGCGCGCGCAGAAGGCGTGGCGCGATGCGCCCCAGGACCGCCGCGAGGCGCCGATGAACCAGCAGCAGGTGACGCTGGCGCCCAGCCAGAAGGCGGGCGACACCGCCGCGCAGGCCGACTCGCTGGAGTTCGATGCGGTGGTCGATCCCGGCAACGCGCAATTGCGCGCCTATAGCGACAACTTGAACGGCCCGATCTTCTACCCCTTTATCCGCCGCGCCTCCATCCGCATCGCGGCGCTGGCCAAGCTGACGGGCAGCGGCAAGACCAGCACGCTGAGCTGGAATCCGTACTACCTCGCGCACGGCTTCGACCCGGGCAACGCGGGGCAGGTGTTTGGCGACATCGACGCCGAGCCCGGCTTCGTGGGCGGCGCGTCGCTGGACTTTTCCGCGCAAGGGGACCGGGCCGGCGGCTTCGTGCAGCCCAATCTGCGCCCCACGGCCCTGTCGCGCCTGGCCGGGCCGGTCAGCGGCAAGGTCGGCGACTTCATCGCCGGAAAGATGATCGGCGCCGACGTGTTCCCCGCGAACGCCAGCGGCCTGCCGCTGCCCCTGCTGTTCGGCTGCATCCCGCTGGGCGACGTGATCAAGACGGTGGAGGACGTGGCCGGCCAGGCGGACCAGGTGCCGCGTTTCGTGGCCGAGGCCTGCTCGCAGCTGGAAAGCCTGGTCAACGATGCCGGCCGGCTCTACGGCCTTGTCGCCGGCATGGCGCAGGAGCCCGGCCGCATCGCGCAAGGCGCGGTCAAGGCGCTGGACGACACGCTGCAGGACCTGCAGGCCCAGGCGCAGGCCTATGCGCAGCCGCTGGTGCAGAATGCGCGAGACCGGGTGGATCAGCTTGCCGCGGCGGCGGCGGACGTGAGCGCGCAGATGGCGCAGCTTGCGGGCATGTCGTTCGACGCGGCGCCGGCGCTGCCCGGCCTGCCCGCGTCCCTGGCCTCGGCCCGGGACGCGATCGCCGCCCTGCGCGCCGCGGCCGATGCGAACGTCGCCGGGGCGTCCCTGCCGTCGGGATACCGCCAGTCGCTGCTGCAGGCGGCCAAGGTGGCCGACATGCTGGTGAGCGGCCTGGGCGTCGTGCCCGCGCTGCTGACGCAGGGCAAGGCGCTCTACGATGCGCTGGATGCGGTGGTGGGCCAGCCCGGGCAACTGGGCGCGATCTTCTCGGACCCCGTCACGCTCAAGCCCCGCCTGGAGGCCATCGCGGCGGCGGCGCAACCGCTGGCCGATACCGTCGCAACATCGGCGCTGCTGGACGGCGCGCCGCGCCAGATGATGGTGTCGGCCCTGCGGGCCGTGCAAACCGCGCTGGACGCCGTGCTGGCCAGCGCGGAACTGCTGGAGATGCTGACGGGCGACGAGCTGACGCTGCGCTTCGATTGGAATCCGGTGATCAAGAGCTGGTCGCTGGCGCCCGGCGCGCCGCCGCTCTTTCGCGCCAACGATCCGCAAGGGTTCCGCGTGGCGGTGGAAGCCAAGGTTCGCAAGAACGGGCAAAGCGCGCCGAAGATGTCGGTGACCTGTTCGCTCAAGAGCTTCGACCTGGTGCTGATCGCGCCCGCCAGCTTCATCGAGCTGAACTTCGAGAAGATCGAGTTCCGCGTCGACACGGCCGCGAAGATGAACGTGGACGTGCTGCTCACCGACATCAAGTTCGTGGGCCCGCTGTCGTTCGTGGAAACGCTGCGCGACCTGATCCCGCTGGACGGCTTCTCCGACCCGCCGCACCTGGACATCACGCCCAAAGGCATCGACGCGGGCTTCAACGTAGCGCTGCCCGCCATCGCCATCGGCGTGTTCAACCTGTCCAACCTGAGCCTGGGCGCCGGCTTCACCGTGCCCTTCATCGGCCAGCCGCTGGCGGTGCGCTTCAATTTCTGCACGCGCGAACAGCCCTTCAACCTGTCCGTGTGCATGTTCGGCGGCGGCGGTTTCTTCGGCATCACGCTGGATCCGAAGGGCGTGCAGATCATGGAGGCTGCGTTCGAATTCGGCGCGAGCATTTCCGTGAACCTGGGCGTGGCCTCGGGCGGCGTGCACGTGATGGCCGGCATCTACTTCCGCATGGAACAGACCGCCTGTTCGCTGGCGGGCTACTTCCGCATGGGCGGGTACGTCAGCGTGCTGGGCCTCATCAGCGTTTCCATCGAGCTGTACCTGGAGATGCGCTACGAGTTCGAAAGCGGCAAGTGCGCGGGACGCGCCACGCTCACCATCGAGATCGAGATCTTCATGTTCTCGACGAGCGTGCAGATCAGCTGCGAGCGCAAGTTCGCCGGCGCCAACGGCGACCCGGGCTTTCGCGACCTGATGGGCCCGCGCCCCGACCTGCCGCTGGACCAGGAACTGGCGCTCATCGACGACGCCAGCCGCTACGCCTGGCGCGAATACGCCGAAGCCTTTGTCTGAGGACCGCTCCATGGCCAAGCAAACCATTCTGTGGACCGTCATCCCGAACGGGCGCGTGCCGGACGGCGAATTCGCCGGACGCCTGCGCGTTTCCATCGTGGCCTCGCCGCGCCTGACCCCGGAAGCCGGCAACGAGCAGCGGCTCGCCGCCTTCGCGGACTGGGTCGACTGGCCGGGCACGCTGGCGCGCATCGGCTTCGCGCTGAACGCGGGCGGCGAGGAGATCCCGCTGGAAGCGCTGCCGCAGGCCGACGCCCAGCTCTGGGAACGTCTGCTGCCCAAGACCACGCCGGTGGCGGGCTTCGTGTTTCGCGACATGAGCCGCGTCAACCTGGTTTCCTATTCCGTCGCGGGCGTGCTGAGCCTGGCGCGCGAGCACTACGGCCGCCTGGCGGTGGACTCCACCACCACCCACCCCACCCTGCTGCCGTGGCGCAGCGCCCACCCCGTGCTGCGGGGCATGCTCGAAGCCTGCGGCACCAAGACGGTGTTCGAGCATGGCGAGGGGCGCGAGTTCGTCGAGAAGCTGGAGCCCGGCTTCGACCGTTTCTTCGGCGACGCGGACGGCAGCGTCGAACGCACGCTGCGGGCGCTGGTCTACGGCAAGCGCAGCGTCTATCCCGGCCAGACCACGGCGCCCGGCGCCAACGCCGACGGCAATCCGCAAGCCGGCGAGACCTTTGCGCTGCGCGCGCTGCCCGGCAAATGGAAAGACCAGACCCACCACGGCGTGGATCAAAGCCTGATGGCGAACTGGCGCTCGCAGGGCGAGTACACGCTGTTCCTGGCCAACCGCTTCTACCGGCGCGATCCGCCAACGGCCGCGCAGCGCGAGCTCCGGCGGCCGGACGGCCAGAACGTGCCGCCCGCGCCCGCCTTGCCGGACATGGACTTCCACGCCATCGTGGCCTCCTACGGCGATTACCCGGCGCTGCTGCGCCGCCTGGGCCTGGTGATCGACTGCGTGCTGCCGGCGGACTGCGCGCTGGACCGCCAGATCGCCGCCGCTCCGCACACGCAGGGCAGCGTCTTCCTGACGCTGCGCTGGGACGGCGCGCCCGCCGGCGGCAACGCCTGCCCCGCCACCGCCTGGACCGGCGACGCCAAGCGCTTCGCCACCCGCGCCCGCAGCCCGGACCACGAGCGCGGCATGCTCAGGCTGCGCCGGGCCGACGACCGCTGGGACTTGCGCGAACCGCGCAACCCGCTGTTCGACGTCTACCAGGTCGACCCGGACGGCGCGGCGCTCAAGACCGTGGACTTCGTGCTGACGGCGCAAAACCTGATCGGCCGCAGCCTGAAGCAAGGGGCCGACGGCGAGGTCACCTACACCACCGGAGACAAGCAGCCGGTGGCCGCATTGCGTTCCGGCGGCCTGGGCGTGGCGCGCCGCGACCGCGCGCGCGAGGTGGCGCAGAATGCGGCGTCCGCGGCCCTGAAGAACGCGGCCCTGGCGAGCGATCCCGGCGCCATCGTGCTCTACGCCGAAGACCTGTTGCGCGGCTATCGCGTGGACGTCCAGCCCTATCCGCCCAATGATCCGCAGCGCTGGCAGTCGCTTTGCCGCCGCCACGGCGCGTACCGCTGCACCGACGGCGGGCCCGACCTGGCGCTGCCGGACGACGAGGGCTACGTCAAAGGCGCGTCCGCCACCGGCGGCGGCGCGGACCCCGAGGACCACTACCTGCACGAATCGCTGTTCCGCTGGACCGGCTGGAGCCTGGTCGCGCCCCGCCCCGGGCGCACGCTGCGCGACCAGACCGACGAGGCCACCGGCGTGCAGGGCGAACGGCCCGAAGACGTGCAGGACACCGTCGCGGACAAGGGCAACGGACTGGCCGTGAGCTTCAGCGCGGTCAAGGGCAGCCTGCCGCGGCTGCGCTACGGCATGCCGTACCGCTTGCGCGCGCGGCTGGTCGACCTGGCCGGCAACAGCCTGGCGCCGGACGATCCCTCGCTGGAAGACGACGACAACGTCACCCACCCCGTCGCCTACTGGCGCTTTGAACCCGTGGACCCGCCCGCGCTGGCGCACCGCACCCGCACCAGCGAAGGCGAGTCGTTGGAACGCATGGTGATCCGCAGCAATCGCGGCCAGGACCCCCAGGCCTACGTGAACAGCCCCGACTTCCTGGCGTCCGTCGACACCGCGGATTTCGCCTACAACCCGGTGAACGAACGCCACGTGGTGCCGCCCAAGTCGTCCCAGCTGCAATGCGAAACGCATGGCCTGTTCGACGCCATGTTCGGCGACCCGGCCGGCATCAAGAAGGCCTACGAGATCTCCGCCCGCGACACGGGCACGCTGTTCGACAAGACGCCGGGATCGGACGTGGAGCTGATCACGCCGCGGGCGCTGACCGAAGTGGCCAGGACCACCCAGGTCCCTCCGCGCCAGCCCGGCCCCGCGGAGCCCACCGGCGAGCGCCTGGCGGCCGGCCAGTACGTGATCCACAAGGAAGCGCTGGTGCGCACGCCCTACCTGCCGGATGCCGCCGCCTGGGGCATCTCGCTGCGCGCGCAGCCCGGACACGCCTTGCCCGGCGTCACCGGACCCATGACGCTGGGCGAAGGGGTGGCGGTGCTGCCCTCGCCGTCCGGAGAACTGGTGCTGCTGGTGGCCTACGCCGGGCAATGGCCCGACACGCAGGGCTTGCGCATCGCGCTGGCCGAGCGCCCCGCCACGCTGACGGACCCGCCGTGCGCGGAAAGCTATCCGGACAACGGCGCGCCCAAATGGGACAAGGACGAACGGGTCCTGACATTCTTCCTGCCCAAGGGCGCGATCGCGCGGCTGCGCTATTCCAGCTTCGTGCATCACGGCGTGCTCAATGCGTTCGGCCTGCCCGACTGGGTCGACGGCGACGCCAGCCGGAAGTCGCTGCAGCTGGCCGCCATGCTGGGCAATTGCTGGATGCTCACGCCCTACCGCCCGCTGGTGCTGGTGCATGCCACCCAGCAGCCTGTTTGCGATCCGGTCCTGCTGCTGCCCCCCCAGCCCTACCGCGAGCCCGGCGCGCCCCACGTGGACCTGGAGGCGCGCGTGCGGCTGCACGGCCCCACCACCGGCAAGATCGAAATCGAGGCCGACTGGCGCGAGTGGGAAGACGACCCGGCCAAGCCTCGACCGGAGCGCCTGCCCGGCCACGGCGTGCTGCCGGAAATCCCGCTGGCGGAAAACTACCCTAACCTCTTCAGCCTGAGCAACGCGGTCGCGGAGCAGTCGTTCGATGGCACGCGGCAGCGCGCCCCGGGCTGCCGCCATGAGTTCGGCGACACCCGCTTCCGGCTGATCCAGTACCGCATCCGCGCCACCACACGGTTTCGCGAATACCTGCCTCCCGCCCTGTACGACCAAACGGACAAGGTCACGCGCCTGGGGCCCATCGCGCAAGGGCCGCTGGTCCAGGCCGGCGCGGACGACGACCCCGGCGCCCCCGTGCTGACCCAATCGGGCTCCGCGCCGAACACCGTCGTGCCCGCCAGCGCCCCGCCCGACGCGCCGCGCCTCATGTACGTGCTGCCCACCTTCCGCTGGCAGCAAACCGCCGGCGCCGCCAAGCTGGACATCACCCGCCTGGGCAACGGACTGCGCGTGTGGCTGGAGCGCCCCTGGTTCTCGTCCGGCGACGGCGAACTGCTGGGCGTGGTGATCTACGGCGACGGCCAGAATTTCACCGACGTGCCCGACGCGCTCACGCCGCTGGTCACGCAATGGGGCATGGACCCGCTGTGGGATGCGCCGCAGCCCAAGCACCGCACGCGCGTCTCCGACTTCGCTGCGCGCGTCCTCGACGAAGACGTCCTGCTGCAGGAAATCCCCGCGCGGCGGGTGCGCGTGGTGGGCCACCGGGTCCGCTGGGACGACGCGCGCGCGCGCTGGTACTGCGATATCGAACTGGACCCCGGCCGCAGCTACATGCCGTTCGTCCGGCTGGCGCTGGCGCGCTATCAGCCCCACGCCATCGACAGCGCCAAGCTGTCGCGCGTGGTGCTGGCCGAATTCGCGCAGGTGCTGCCTCGCCGCCGCGCGGTGTTCGAGCGGCAGCGCGGCAGGCTGACGTTTACGCTGCGCGGCGTGGTGCCGGCCCATGGCCCCATGCGGTTTCCGTTGGACTCCGAATACCTGGACATCTCGTTCATCCCTGGGCCGGGACAGCATGGAGAAAGCGGCCGCAACCGCGTCGAGCTGGTGCTGCAGACGCGCAACCCCGCGCTCGACAGCGACCTGGCCTGGAGCGACGCGGGCGTGCTGGCATCCGGCCTGCTGGACCCTTCGGGCGCAGGGGCCGCGCCCGCGGCCAACGGGCTCGCCGCGGAACTCGCGCACCGGCTGCCGGTGCTGGAAGCGCAAACGCCGGAGGCGCTCACGCGGCTGCGCAACGTGGCGCCGGGCCCCGTCGTGCGCTTTCCGCCCGTGCTGGAAGGCCCGCTCCTGGGCGAACTGCTCGACCCCGTGATCTGGTCCGCGAACGCGGCCATTCCCGACCATGCCGATAAGCCCGCGCGCATCGCGGTGCGCGAGTACGAACGCTATTACACGGACAGCACCGTGTCCGAGCGGCGCAGCGGCGCGCTCCGCCAGCGCCGCGTGGTGGAAGAGCGGCTGGTCTACACGGCGTTTTTCGACCTGTAGGAGGTAGCAAGGCGGCAGCCAAAAAAAAAGGGTGCCCGGAGGCACCCTGAATCCACCCTACAACAGCACCTACAACTGCAACTGCAAAATCCCTGCAAGGTGTCAGACACCCCGCATGCAAGGTGTCTGACACCCCGCATGCAAGGTGTCTGACACCCCGGAGACGTTCGCTCAGGCTGAAGCCCATCTCTGTCGGGTGTCAGACACCGTCTCAAGAAGAAAGCCTTCATGCAAGGTGTCTGACACCCCGGAGACGTTCGCTCAAGCTGAAGCCCATCTCTGTCGGGTGTCAGACACCGTCTCAAGAAGAGAGCCTTCATGCAAGGTGTCTGACACCCCGGAGACGCTCGCTCAGGCTGAAGCCCATCTCTGTCGGGTGTCAGACACCGTCTCAAGAAGAAAGCCTTACGCCACCTTCTGCGTCTTGCCGTGTTCGAACTGCGCCTCTTCCGTCGAGCCCGTCAGCGCGGTGGTGGAGGACTTGCCGCCTTCGATCGTCTGCGTCACGGCGTCGAAGTAGCCGGTGCCCACTTCGCGCTGATGCTTGACGGCGGTAAAGCCCATTTCGGCGGCGGCGAATTCCTTCTGCTGCAGCTCCACGAAGGCGCTCATCTGGCGGCGGGCATAGCCGTGGGCCAGTTCGAACATGCCGTAGTTCAGCGCGTGGAAGCCGGCCAGCGTGATGAACTGGAACTTGTAGCCCATGGCGCCCAGCTCGCGCTGGAACTTGGCGATCGTGCCGTCGTCCAGGTTCTTCTTCCAGTTGAAGGACGGCGAGCAGTTGTACGCCAGCAGCTTGCCCGGGAACTGGCGATGGATGGCGTCCGCGAACTTGCGGGCGTACTCCAGGTTGGGCGTGGACGTCTCGCACCAGATCAGGTCGGCGTACGGCGCATAGGCCAGGCCGCGCGAGATCGCCTGGTCGATGCCGGCGCGGGTGCGGAAGAAGCCTTCCACGGTGCGTTCGCCGGTGATGAACGGACGGTCGTTTTCGTCGACGTCGCTGGTCACCAGGTCGGCGGCGTCGGCGTCGGTGCGCGCCAGCAGCACGGTGGGCGTGCCCATCGTGTCGGCGGCCAGACGGGCCGACACCAGCTTGGCCACGGCCTCGCGGGTGGGCACCAGCACCTTGCCGCCCATGTGGCCGCACTTCTTCACGGAAGCGAGCTGGTCTTCGAAGTGCACGCCCGAAGCGCCGGCTTCGATCATGGCCTTCATCAATTCATAGGCGTTGAGCACGCCGCCAAAACCGGCTTCGGCGTCCGCCACGATGGGCGCGAAGAAGTCGATGTAGCCTTCGTCGCCGGGGTTCTTGCCTTCCATCCACTGGATCTGGTCGCAGCGGGTCAGCGAGTTGTTGATGCGGCGAACCACCTGCGGCACCGAGTTGGCGGGGTATAGCGACTGGTCGGGGTACATCTCGCCGGCCAGGTTCGCGTCGCCGGCGACTTGCCAGCCGGACAGGTAGATGGCCTTCAGGCCGGCCTTGACCTGCTGCATGGCCTGGTTGCCGGTCAGGGCGCCCAGCGAATTCACGAAAGGCTCGCTATGCAGGAGTTCCCACAGGCGGGTGGCGCCACGGCGGGCCAGCGTGTGTTCGACGCCGATCGAGCCGCGCAGGCGGATGACATCCTCGGCGCTGTAGTCGCGCTTGATGCCCTGCCAGCGGGTGTTCTCGGCCCAGTCCTTCTGCAGATTGCGGATTTCGGTTTCGCGAGTGCTCATGGTGATGCTCCTGGTCAGTGATGGGAAAAACTTCAAAGGATTCGCGTCTTGCATTGCGTGAATCGTTGGACAAAGTCTATGCCTCTGCTGCGGAGCAATGTGGACCTATGTCTTATAGAAGACAAAAAATATTATTCATATAAATCATCAAGTTATAGATTTCATTTCGTATTATGAAAACACATTATCATCTGTGAAATGCCCTCTCGCTGCTGCGCAGCAGGCACTTTCACATGACGAAGGTTACATTTCACAATGCGAAAATTCGTGCTTATTCCGACCGCCTACAATGCCGTCATTCCTGATGTTTTTCCGATGACTCTGCCATGACCCTGTCTCACGGCCCTCTGGGCCAGAGCGTGGCCTACGCCTCGCAATACGACCCTTCACTGCTCTTTCCCATCGCGCGGTCGCACAACCGCGCGGCGCTGAACCTCAGCGCCGGCAAGCTGCCGTTCACCGGCGTGGACCTGTGGAATGCCTATGAGCTGTCGTGGCTGGACGCCAAGGGCAAGCCGCGCGTGGCCATGGCCACGTTCTCGGTGCCGGCCGACAGCCCCAACATCATCGAGTCCAAGTCGTTCAAGCTCTATCTGAATTCGTTCAACCAGACCCGCCTGGTCAATTCGGCCGCCCTGCGCGGCCGCCTGGAACGCGACCTGAGCGCGGCCGCGGGCGCGCCCGTCGGCCTGGATTTCTTCCTGCCCCAACGCTTCTCCGAGCTGCAAATGGGCGAACTGGACGGGATCTATATAGACAAGCTGGATATCGAGATCGATACCTACGAGCCGGCGCCCGAGGTGCTGCGCACCCGGCCGGGCGACGTAGTCCAGGAGACGCTGGCGTCGCGCCTCTTGAAGTCGAACTGCCCCGTGACCGGCCAACCCGATTGGGCCAGCGTGCAGATCCGCTATCGCGGCGCGCCCATCGACCGCGAATCGCTGCTGCGCTATGTGGTGTCGTTCCGCCAGCACGCGGAATTCCACGAGCACTGCGTCGAGCGCATCTTCAGCGACATCATGCAGGCCTGCCGCCCCGAACAGCTGACGGTCTACGCGCGCTACACGCGCCGCGGCGGGCTGGACATCAACCCGTGGCGCAGCAACTTCGAAACCGCGCCGCCGGCGGACGTGCGCACCGTCCGCCAGTAGCGGCCCGCGGCCGCCGGCAGGCGGCCGCGGCTGCTTACTTCACGAAGGGTTCGGGCCGCGGCGTGCCGTCTTCGGACGGCGGCAGCACCGGGTACTGGATCACCGGCTGCTTGCCCGTCAGCGTCTTCAGGAACGCCACGATCTGCGCATTCTCGTCCGCCGAAAAAGTGCGGCCCAGCTGCAGGCGGCCCATCACATCCACCGCCTGCGTCAGCGTGGCCGCCTCGCCGTCATGGAAGTACGGGTAGGTCAGCGCCACGTTGCGCAGGGTCGGCACCTTGAAGTTGAAGCGGTCCGCGTCCTTGCCCGTAATCGCCGCCCGGCCTTCGGCCTTGTTCTCGGTCAGGTAGGGCGTGACCAGCCCCATCTTCTGGAACGAATTGCCGCCCACGGCCACGCCGTTGTGGCAGGCCACGCAGCCGCTGTTCTTGAAGAGCTCGTAGCCGCCCAGTTCGCGCACCGTCAGCGCCTTCTTGTCGCCCTTGAGCCACTGGTCGAAGCGCGAGTCCGGCGTGACCAGCGTTTCCTCGAACGCGGCCAGGGCGCCCGTCACCTCCTCGATGGTGATTCCGTCCTTGCCGAAGACCTGCTTGAATTCCGCCCGATAGCCCGGGATGGAATTGAGGACCTGGACGGCCAGCTCGTGCGACGACGCCATCTCCATCGGATTTTCAATCGGGCCGCCCGCTTGTTCGCGCAGGTCCTTGGCGCGGCCGTCCCAGAACTGGGCGATGTTCAGGCTGGAATTGAGCACCGTGGGCGAGTTGATCCCGCCCTGCTGCCACTGGTGGCCGATGGAGGCCTTCAGGTTGTCCGAGCCGCCCATGCCCAGGTTGTGACAGGAATTGCAGGATATCGCGCCCGAGCGCGACAGCCGCGGGTCGAAAAAGAGCTTCTTGCCCAGTTCGACCTTGGCGGGCTCCTTGATGACCACGGGTTCGATGGGCTGAATGGGTTCTTGCGACGCGGACGAGGCCTGTCCGGCCCACAGCCCCAGAACGATCCCCATCGCCAGCAACGCGCTTTGCTTTCTCATTTGCTTCTCCTGTGAATAACCTGCCTATTGGCATGGTTATTACAGTGGGCGCGGGGCACGGCGGCTTTGCGGCGCGTCAAGCCGCGCGCGCCGGCGCCGCGCGTCAGGCAAGGAGCTTGACCGCGCGCAAGGAAAGATGGCCCGCGATGCGCGTCGCCCAAAGCAGCACGGCGCACGGTGTGCACCGTGCGCCGTGTTCGGGCGGTCAGGATTCAGGCTGGGTCAGGAACGCGCCGCCATTGCGGCCGCGGGCGGCTCGGCGCGCCGGGCCTGCACGGCGATCCACTGCGCCAGGAAGGCGGCAACGGCGAATGCCACGCCGGCTCCCACCCAGGGCCCCTGGCGCAGGCCGGCATCCAGCAGCAGGCCGAACGCGAGCGGGCCCAGGGCCGAGCCCACGTCCATGCCCGAATACACCAGGCCGTAGACCGAGCCGGTGGAGCCCTTGGGCGTCACCCGGCGGATCAGCATGTCGCGCGACGGCGCGGCCACGCCGGAGCAGAAGCCCGCCAGGCCCACCACGGGCGCCGCCAGCACCGCAGGCACCAGGCCCAGCGCCAGCACCACCAGCGTCAGGCCCGCCAGGATCAGCGCCACCATCACGGTGCGCTCCGTGCGCGGGTTGGCCGACACCAGGAAGCCGCCGGCCGCCATGCCCACGGCCGAGGCCACCATATAGCCGGACAAGGCCGAGCTGGCCGTCACCTTGGACAGGTCGTAGAGCTGGCCCAGCAGCGGAATCGTGTAGTTCTGCACCGACGACAGCGCGATGGAGGTGCAGGCGAAGAACAGGAACGCGCCCCACAGCGCCGGTTTGGCCAGGAGCGCGGCCAAGGTGGTCAGCACGCCCTCCTGGGGCTTGGCGGCGGGCCGGGCGGCGGGAGCGCCGTCCGGGACGTCCAGCGGCGACGGGCCGCCGAGCAGGCCGCGCCCCAGCACCGTCAGCAGCAGCACCAGCGCCACCAGGCCGGCGGCGCTATAGGCCGCCACGCGCCAGTTCGCCAGCAGCGTGATGGAGGTGATAAACACCGGCGTGAGCGCCCAGCCCAGGTTGCCGGTCAGGCCGTGCGCCGAAAACGCGTGGCCCAGGCGGGGCGCGGTGATGCGATGGTTGATGATGGAGTAGTCGGCCGGATGGAAGACCGAATTGCCGATGCCGCCCACGATCGCCGCCGCCATCAGCATGGCGTAGCCCGTGGCCGAGCCGATCAGCAGCCCGGACAGCACGAAGCAGCCCAGGCCGAACCACAGCACCGGCCGCGCGCCGATCCGGTCCACCACGAAGCCCGACGAGGCCTGGCCGATGCCCGACACCACGTAGAAGGCGGACACCAGCAGCCCCAGGCGGGCGAAGTCCAGCCCGAACTCCATGCCCAATGCACCATAGAGCGACGGCAGGACCAGCTGGAAAAAGTGGGACGACGCGTGCGCCACGCCGATGAGCAGGATGATCTTCCAGTCGCGCCGGCGGACGGCGGCGTCCGAAAGCATGGGAGTTGCAGCGGTAGCGGTGTTCATTGCAAAGGGCCGCGGGCAGCGGCAAGTTGCGTCCGCCCATGGCGGCTCGCGGGTTGTCTCCGGCAACGTCCGGGCAGCCCGGGCGTCGTGCTCTCGGCGAATGCGGCGGGGGGGCCGTGCCGGATCGGGCCGGCGAATCGCTCTTCAATCAGCACGGCGGCCGTCTTGCGCGAGCCGGGCCGCCGTGGGGCATTCTGGGTGACTACAGGGCCTTCTCGCGGATCGCGGGCCAGGCGCGCTGCAGGTAGTACAGCATCGACCAGACCGTCAGCACCGCGGCGACGATGATCAGCACATCGCCCAGCAGCTTGGTGCTGACGCCGTAAACGGGCTGGTTGTACAGCAGGCACGGAATCGCCACCATCTGCGCGGCCGTCTTGAACTTGCCCAGGCGATGCACCGCCACGCTGGCGCTGGCGCCGATCTTGGCCATCCATTCGCGCAGGGCGGAAATCGTGATTTCACGGCCGATGATGATCAGCGAGATGAAGGCGTCGACGCGGCTGAGATCCAGCAGGACGATCAGCGCGGCGCAGACCATCAGCTTGTCGGCCACGGGATCCAGGAAGGCGCCGAACGCCGACGTCTGGTTCCAGCGGCGGGCCAGCCAGCCGTCGAACCAGTCCGTCAGCGCGGCAATGATGAAGGCCCATGCGGCAAGGGTGTCGCGCGCGGGGACCGACATCCAGCTCTCGGGCAGGTAGAACAGCCCGACCACCAGCGGAATCATGGCAATGCGCAGCCACGTCAGGATAATGGGAACATTAATTGGCATAGTGTCCGTATGCTACATCAGGTGGGCCTACCCCCGAAGCGCCTGCAGCGCTTCCCCCTCAAGGGGGCGCCGCTGCGGACCGGCGAAGCCGCTGCATGGTGCCCACCCCCGAAGCGCTTGCGGCGCTTCCCCCTCAAGGGGGCGCCGCTGCGGACCGGCAAAGCCGGATCCGCGCGGCCGCGCTGCTCGGGGGAGGGGAAAGGGTCTTGGGGCATCGTAGGGGGATGCGTGTTGGCGTCAGCGCAGCGCTTCATAGATGCGGATGGCGAGTTCCTGGGAAATGCCGTCCACCGAGGCCAGGTCCTCGATGCTGGCCGAGGCCACGCCCGAGAATCCGCCAAAGCGGGCCAGCAGCCGCTGCCGCCGGCGGGCGCCCACGCCCTCGATTTCCTCCAGCCGCGAGACATTGCGCGCCTTGGCGCGACGCGCCCGCATGCCGGTAATGGCAAAACGGTGCGCCTCGTCGCGCACCTGGGCGATCAGCATCAGGGCGGCGGATTCGCCGCCCAGCGCCACGGGGGGCCGCTCGTCGGCGAACACCAGGGTCTCCAGGCCGACCTTGCGCCCTTCCCCCTTGGCCACGCCCACCAGGGTCTGGATGTCCAGGCCCAGCTCCACGAAGACCTTGCGGGCGACTTCCACCTGGCCCTTGCCGCCGTCGATCAGGACCAGGCCGGGCATCTGCGCGTCGCCGTCGGCCACCTTGGCAAAGCGCCGGGTCAGCACCTGGCGCATCGCGGCGTAGTCGTCGCCCGGCGTAATGCCGGCAATGTTGTAGCGGCGGTAGAGCGAGGGCTGCATGTCGTGGTGTTCGAACACCACACAGGAGGCCTGGGTCGCCTCGCCCGCCGTATGGCTGATGTCGAAGCACTCGATGCGCAGCGCGTCCAGCGCGGCCTCGTCCGTGTCCAGGTCCAGCGCCTCGGCCAGCGCCAGGGTGCGGCCAGCGCGGGCGCCCGACTCGGTCAGCGCGCGCGCCAGGGCCATCTCGGCGTTCTTCGTGGCCTGCTCCAGCCAGGAGCGGCGCGTGCCCTGCGGGCGCGTGAGCACCCGCGACGGCCGCCCGCCGGCCTGCTCCACCAGCAGGAAGATCAGCTCCGGGTCGGGCAAGGCGTGGGAACAGACCAGCACGGGCGGCAGCGCGTTCTCGGTGTAGTGCTGCGCCACGAAGGCCTCCAGCACCTGCGGCGCGGCCTCGCCCTCGGCATGCGTGGGGAAAAACGGCTTGTCGCCGAGGTGGCGGCCGCCGCGCACCATCGCCAGGTTCACGCAGACCTTGCCGCCGGCGATCGCCACCGCGATGATGTCGGTGTCCTCGCCGCTGACGTTCTCCATGGTCTGCTGGTGCAGCACGCGCGCCAGCGATCCCATCTGGTCGCGCAGCGCCGCGGCTTCCTCGAATCGCAACTCGCCCGCGGCCTGCTGCATCCGGGCCTCGATCTCGCCCATGACGTCCTTGGCTTCCCCGTTCAGGAAGCGCACCGCGCGCTGCACGTCGCGTTCGTACTCGGCCGCCTCGATGGCGCCCACGCAAGGCGCCGAACAGCGGCCGATCTGATGCAGCAGACAGGGGCGCGAGCGGTTGGCGAAGACGCTGTCCTCGCACGTGCGCAGGCGGAACACCTTTTGCAGGATCTGGATGGTTTCGCGCACGGCCCAGGCGTTGGGGAATGGGCCGAAATACTGCCCGCGCTTGTTGGTGGCGCCGCGGTAGTAGGCGATGCGCGGCCAGTCATGGCCGGTGATCAGCAGGTACGGATAGGACTTGTCGTCGCGGAACAGGATGTTGTAGCGCGGCTTCAGGCTCTTGATGAGGTTGTTTTCCAGGATCAGCGCTTCGGCCTCGGAGCGCGTCACCGTCACCTCCAGCCGCGCCACCTTCGCAACCATCTGGGCGATGCGCGGGCTGGTCAGGTTCTTCTGGAAATACGACGAGACGCGCTTCTTCAGGTCGCGCGCCTTGCCGACATACATGACCTCGCCCGCCGCATCCAGGTGCCGGTACACGCCCGGCAGATGCGGCAGGTCAGCCAGGAACGATTTGAGATTGAAGTCGTCGGGCATTCTGGTAACGGCTTTCGGCCTGCAAGGTATCCCAGTCGGGCGCGTCGAAACGCGGCATCAGGCGGCGGATGCGGGCCACGGATTCGGGCGCATGGTCGAACTTCAGGCGCGACAGCAGCTCGTCGGCCAGGTCAGGCCGGTTGCACACCAGCACCATGTCGCAGCCGGCGCGCAGCGCCGCATTGGCGCGGGCCAGGATATCGCCGGCCACCGACGCGCCTTCCATCGTGAGGTCGTCCGAGAACACCACGCCGTCATAGCCCAGGCGCTTGCGCAGGATCTCCTGCACCCAGCGCTTGGAAAAGCCCGCCGGATGCTTGTCGACCTTGGGATAGATCACGTGCGCCGGCATCACCGACGGCAGCACGGCGTCGCCCAGCCACGCATACGGAGCGCCGTCGTCCTTCAGGATCTCGTCGAGCGCGCGCGGGTCCACCGGGATCTCGTGGTGCGAATCCGCGCCCACGAAACCATGGCCCGGGAAGTGCTTGCCGCAGGCCGACATGCCGGCCAGCGCCAGCCCCTGGATCAGCGCGCGCGACAGCATCGCGACAACGCGCGGATCATGGTGGAAGGCGCGGTTGCCGATCACCTTGCTGACGCCGTAGTCCAGGTCCAGCACCGGGGTAAAGCTCATATCCACGCCGCAGGCGCGCAGTTCGGCGGCCAGCACGTAGCCGGCCTCCGTGGCAAGGCGCATCGCGTTGAGCGGATCGCGGTCCCACAGCGCGCCCAACTCGCGCATCGCGGGCAAGGCGGTGAAGCCGTCTTCGCGGAAGCGCTGCACGCGGCCGCCTTCGTGATCCACCAGGATCAGCAGCGGCTCCTTGCGGGCCTTGTGGATCTGGCGCGTCAGCTCGGTCAGCTGGGCGCGGTTCTCGAAATTGCGGGCAAAAAGAATCACGCCGCCCACCAGGGGGTGGCGCAAGCGCTTCTTTTCTTCCTTCGTCAGCGCGTATCCCGCCACATCGACCATCACGGGGCCGGGGGGCAGAACCGCCTTGGATTTCTTCTTGGCCATAGGGGCTGTCCTTGTGTCTATGTCCGGCAAGCCGGCCCGGCGGAGCCGGGCGCTCAGGGCTTGCGCTCGACCACCACGTAGGCGGCGGCCATGTCGGACTCGTCGGTAATGGAAACATGGGCCGCGCCGAAACGCTGGGCATACCAGTCCAGCAGTTCGGGCGCGATCACCAGCACCGGGCGTCCGCCGGGCGCATTCAGCGTCTGCACGCGCCGCCACGTCATGGGCATGCGCATGCCCAGCCCGATCGCCTTGGAGAACGCCTCCTTGGCGGCAAAGCGCGTGGCCAGGAAGCGCAGGCCGCGCACCGGGTCGCGGGCGCGGCGCGCGTGGAACTTCTGCAGTTCTTCGGCGCCCAGGATCTTTTCCGCAAAGCGGTCGCCATGGCGCTCGAGGGCGCGCTCGATGCGGTCTATGCGCAGCAGGTCCATGCCGATGCCGGCGATGGCGCCCGGAGGGGTGGCGGAGGCAGCGTCAGACATGGGCGTGGTCGCTCGGCGAGCGGGTGGAATGCGTCATCGGGCCCGCGGTCACAGGCCGCGCAGCGCTTGCAGCCGCGCTTGCACCATCAGGGCCTTCATGTCGCGCACGGCCTTCTCCCAGCCCTCGAATATCGACTGCGCCACGATGGCGTGGCCGATATTGAGTTCGGAGATGCCGTCCAGCGCCGCCACCGGCTTGACGTTGCCGTAGTGCAGGCCGTGTCCGGCGTTCACGCGCAGGCCGTGGCGCAGCCCTTCGGCCACCGCCAGGCGGATGCGCTGCAATTCCGCCTCGGCGGCCTCGCCCTCGGCTTCCGCATAGGCGCCGGTGTGCAGTTCGATCACGGGCGCGCCGACCTTGGCGGCCGCGGCGATCTGCGCCGGGTCCGGATCGATGAAGAGCGACACGCGGATGCCGGCCTCGGCCAGCAGGGCCACGGCGTCCGATACCGGACCCATGGCGCCCGCCACTTCCAGCCCGCCTTCGGTCGTCAGCTCGGTGCGCTTTTCGGGCACCAGGCAGACATCGCTGGGCTTGACCGCGCAGGCGATTTCCAGCATTTCAGGCGTGACCGCGCATTCCAGGTTCATGCGGGTGCGCAGCAGCGGACGGATGGCGTAGACGTCCGCGTCCTGGATGTGGCGCCGGTCTTCGCGCAGATGCAGCGTGATCAGGTCGGCCCCGGCGTCTTCCGCGCGCAGCGCGGCGGCGATCGGGTCGGGGTAGACCGTGTGGCGTTGTTGCCGCAGCGTGGCAACGTGATCGATATTTACACCAAGTTCTATCATTGCACTTTCGTCGTTTCTTCCCAGCCGCCGCCCAGGGCCTTGTAGAGTTCCACGCGGTTGATCAGCGCGGCCAGGCCGGTTTGCACCAGCGACAGCTGGGCATTGAAAAAGTCCACCTGCGCGGTCTGCACCTGCAAGTAGCTGTCGATACCATTGGTATAACGCAAATTCGACAGCTCCAGCGTGCGCGCCGAGGAATCCTGCAGCGCGCGCTGGGCGTCAAGCTGCGCCCCATAGGTGGCTTCGCCCGCCAGCGCGTCCGAGACTTCGCGGAACGCCTGCTGGATGGTCTGTTCGTACTGCGCCACCGCGATATTGTCGCGCGCCTTGGCCAGGCTCAGCCCTTCGCGGATGCTGCCGCCGGCGAACAGCGGCGTCGTGATCGAAGGCGAGAAGCTCCAGTAGCCCTGGCCGCCCTTGAACAGGTCGCCCAGCGACGGGCTGGCCACGCCCAGGAGGCCGGTCAGCGAGATCGTCGGGAAGAACGCCGCGCGCGCCGCGCCGATATTGGCGTTGGCGGCCTTCAGCTGGTTTTCCGCCGCCAGGATATCGGGGCGGCGCTCCAGCAGGTCGGACGGCAGGCCGGCGGGAACCGTGGCCAGCAGCTGGTCGCGGCCGAAAGTGGCGGGCGCGGGCAGCGTTTCCGGCAGCGGCGCCCCCACCAGCAGCACCAGCGCATTCACGGCCTGGGCGCGGGCCCGGGCCAGTTGCGCCAGGTCGGCGGACGCCGTGTCCAGCAGCGACTTGGATTGGTTCAGGTCGAGCTCGGACGCCACGCCGCCGTCGAAGCGGCGCTTGACCAGGTCGTAGGATTCCTGGCGCGAGGCCAGCGTGCGTTGGGTCAGTTCGAGCTGGACCTCGGCCGCGCGCAGGTTGAAGTACGACTGCGCCACCGAGCCCACCAGCGTGATGTGCACGGTCTTTTGCGCCTGCTCCGTCGACAGGTACTGCTGATACGCCGCCTCGGACAGGTTGCGCAGGCGGCCGAACAAGTCGATCTCGAAGGTCGTCAGGCCGATGCCGGCCTGGTACGAGCTGCTGATGGAGCTGGAGTCGGGGCCGCCCGCGCGCATGTTGGCCGGCAGGTGCTGGCGCTGGCCTTGAATGCCTGCGCCGATGCTGGGCCATTGCGCGCCGCGCTGGATGCCGTACTGGGCCCGGGCCTCTTCCACGCGCTGCACCGCCACGCGCAGGTCGCGGTTGTTGACCAGCGACAGCTCGATCAGGCTTTGCAGGCGCGGATCGCGGAAGAACTCGCGCCAGCCGAGCTCGGCGGCGGGCCGGCCTTCTTGCGGCATCACCGCCGTGGAGGGTTGCGTGCCCAGTGTGGTCGAGCGGGTATACGCGCCGTATTCCACCTTGGGCTGGTCGGGCCAGGCGCCGCTCACGGGCGCATCGGGACGCTTGTAGTCCGGCGCCAGCGAGCAGCCGGCCAATGCCACCGCCACGAAGGCGGACAAGGCGGTCTGTCTAAACTTCAGGGCTTTCATTCCTTGCCCTCCTGGCCACCGTTGGGTTGTGCGGGTTGCGGCGTCGTGTAGGGCGCGGCCTGTCCGGCCGCCGCCTTCTTGGCGGCCTGCTCTTCTTCGTAGGCGCGCAGTTCGGCGCCCAGCAGGCGGGGCCGGGTCTTGAACAGGCCCAGCACCACCACGAAGAAGGTCGGCACGAAGATCACGGCGAACGGCGTGGCGGCCAACATGCCGCCCAGCACGCCCAGACCCACCGCGCGCTGGCTGGCGGCGCCCGCGCCGGTCGCCAGCGCCAGCGGGATCACGCCCAGGATGAACGCCAGCGACGTCATCAGAATCGGCCGGAACCGCAGGCGCGCGGCTTCCACCGCCGCTTCGTGCAGCCCCATGCCCTTGGCGTACTGGTCCTTGGCGAATTCCACGATCAGGATGGCGTTCTTGGCCGCCAGCCCGATCACAGTCACCATCCCCACCTGGAAGTACACGTCGTTGGACATGCCCAGCGCGCTGACCAGCGCCACCGCGCCCAGCATGCCCAGCGGCACCACCAGCATCACGGAGATCGGGATGGCCCAGCTTTCATACAGCGCGGCCAGCACCAGGAACACGACCAGTAGCGACAGGCCCATCAGGATGGGCGCCTGGTTGCCCGCTTGCCGTTCCTGGTAGGAAAGCCCCGTCCACTCGTAGCCGAAGCCTTGCGGCAGTTGCGCGACCAGACGCTGCATTTCTTCCATGGCCTCGCCGGTCGTGTAGCCGGCGGCCGAGCTGCCGCCGATGCGCATCGACTCGTAGCTGTTGTAGCGCACCACCTGCACCGGCCCCTGGACCCACTCCGCCGTCACGAACGTGGACAGCGGCACCATCCCGCCCTGGGCGTTGCGCGCGTTCAGCTTGAGCACGTCGGAGAGCTGCATGCGGTATGGCGCGTCGGCCTGGACCCAGATGTTCTGCATCCGGCCCATGTTGGGGAACTTGCTCAGGTAGGCCGAGCCGACCGCCGTGGAGACCAGCGTGGCCGCTTCGTCGAAGTCCACGCCCAGCGCGGCTGCCTTGTCGCGGTCGATGTTCAGGCTGAGCTGCGTGCCCGCGGACAGGCCGGTGATCCGGACCTGCGACAGCACCGGGCTCTTCATGGCCTCGCCCATCAGCTGGGCGGTGGCCGCGGCCAGCGCATCCGTGCCCGCCGACCCGCGGTCCTGCAGGCGCAGGTCAAAGCCGGTGGCGTTGCCCAGGGACGAGATGGCGGGCGGCACCAGGGTGAACACCTGGGCGTCGTGGATGCCCATCAGCTGCTTCTCGAAGGCGACAAACGAGATGGCGCCGGCGGAATCCTTGCGTTCCTTGCGGTCCTTGAAGTCCTTCAGCGTGGTGAACGCAATGGCGGCGTTCAGGCCGTTGCCGTTGAAGCTGTAGCCCTGCACGGCAATGATGTTCTCCACCGCCGGGATGCTGCTGAAGTACTTCTCGACCTGCTCGATCACCTCGATCGTGCGGTTGGCGCTGGCGCCGGTGGGCAGCTCGATGTTGCTGACCACGTAGCCCTGGTCTTCCTCGGGCAGGAACGACGACGGCAGGCGCAGGTACAGCCAGCCCAGCAGCACGACCAGCACCAGGAAGGCCAGCATCATGCGGCCGCCCTTGTGCAGGATGCGCGACACCCAGTTCTGGTAGCCGTGCGTGGTGGCGTCGAACTTGCGGTTGAACCAGCCGAAGAAGCCCTTCTTCTCGTTGTGGTGGCCCTTGGGCACCGGCTTGAGGATCGTGGCGCACAGCGCCGGGGTGAAGGTCAGCGCCAGCAGGGCCGAGAAAAAGATCGACACGGCCATGGCCACCGAGAACTGGCGGTAGATCACGCCCACCGACCCGCTCATGAAGGCCAGCGGCAGGAACACCGTCACCAGCACCAGCGTGATGCCGATGATGGCGCCGCTGATCTGCGGCATCGCTTTCTTCGTGGCCTCCTTGGGCGGCAGGCCCTCGGTCGCCATGATCCGCTCAACGTTCTCGACCACCACGATGGCGTCGTCCACCAGAATCCCGATGGCAAGCACCATCGCGAACATGGTCAGCACGTTGATCGAGAACCCAAGCGCCAGCATCACCGCGAACGACCCCAGCATGGCCACCGGCACCACCAGCGCGGGGATCAGCGTATAACGCACGTTCTGCAGGAACAGGTACATCACCAGGAACACCAGCACCATGGCTTCGGCCAGGGTATGGAGCACCTGCTCGATGGATACCTTCACGTAGGGCGCGGTGTCGTAGGGAACGGCGTACTGGATGTTGCCGGGGAAATACTGGGACAGCTCTTCCATCTGCTGGCGCACGCCCTGCGCCGTGGCCAGCGCGTTGGCGTTCGGCGACAGCACGATGGCGAAGGCGGCCGTGGGCTTGCCGTTCAGGCGGGCCCCGAACTGGTAGTTGTCCGCCCCCACTTCGATGCGGGCGACGTCGCGCAGCAGCACCTTGGAACCGTCGGTGTTGGCGCGCAGGACGATCCTGCCAAAGCCTTCGACCGTGCTGAGCTGGCCGTTGGCCGTGACCGTCGCGGTGATGCGCTGCGAGTCCGGATTGGGCGGCGAGCCGATGCTGCCGCCCGACACCAGCACGTTCTGGCTGGCGATCGCGTTGTTGACTTCAGCCATGCTGAGGTTAAAGCCCACCAGCTTGGCGGGATCCACCCAGATGCGCATGGCGCGCGGCGCGGCGAACAGCTGGAACTGGCCTACCCCAGGCACCCGGGACACCGGGTTCTGCACGTTGCGGGTGATGTAGTCGGCCAGCGCGGTCTGGTCCAGCGAGCCGTCCGCGGACGACAGCGTGACGATCATCAGGAAGCCCGTGCTGGTCTGCTCATATTGCAGGCCCTGTTGCTGCACGGCGGTGGGCAGCTGCGCGATCACGTTGGATACGCGGTTCTGCACGTCCACCTGCGCCAGGTCGGGATCGGTGCCGGGCGCGAACGTGGCGGTGATGGTCGAGGTGCCGTAGGAATCGCTGACCGACTCGTAGTAGATCAGGCCCTTCGCGCCGTTGAGCTTGTCCTCGATGATGCTGGTGACGGATTCGGCGACTTCCTTGGACGATGCGCCCGGATAGGTTGCCGTGATGGTGATGGCCGGAGGCGCCACGTCGGGGTACTGCGCGACTGGCATGTTCGGGATGGCCAACACCCCTGCCAGCAGAATGAACAGGGCGACTACCCAGGCGAAAATTGGTCTATCAATAAAAAATTGCGGCATGTGGGCTGACTCTGAAAGCGATGCTCACCAAAGAGGAACGCGGCGCTTGCTGCGCCGCGTGCCGCTTACGATTTCTGGCCTGCGGCCTTGTCCTGCTGGGCAGGCTCGGCCGGCTTGGCGCCGGGCTGCGGGGCGGTTTCGGCGGGCTTGGCGCCGGGTTGCGCCGCGGGCTGGGCGCCTTGGGCGGGTGCGCCGTTCTTGTTCCATTCGCTGACCTGCACCGGCGCGCCCGGACGGATCTTCTGGAATCCTTCCACCACGACGACATCGCCAGCCTTCAAGCCGCTGGTGATCAGCCAATTGTTCTTGATGGCGCCGCCAGTGGTGACGGGCAACTGCTCGATCTTGTTGTCCTTCACCAGCATCAGGCTTTGCGAGCCGTCGGCCGTGCGCTGCAGCGCCTGCTGCGGCACCACCAGGGCCTTGTCGTCCACGCCCTGCTCCAGGCGGACCCGCACATACATGCCGGGCAACAGGATGCCGTCGGGGTTGGGCACCTCGGCGCGCAGGTTCACCTGCCCCGTGGACGGATCCACGGTGATGCCGGTGAACAGCAGCTTGCCGGGATGCTCGTATTCCGAACCGTCTTCAAGCACCACGGTGGCGCGCGCGGCGTCCTTGCCCACCTGCTGCAGCCTGCCGCTGGCGAAGGCGCGCCGCAGCGCGGCCAGGTCCGCGGTGGACTGGGTGAAGTCGACGTAGATGGGGTCCAGCTGCTGCACGGTGGCCATCTGCGTGGCGGAGGTGGACTCGACCAGCGCGCCCTCGGTGACCAGCGGCTTGCCGATGCGCCCGGTGATGGGCGAGGTGACGTCGGTGAAGCCAAGGTTGATGGCGGCGTTGTCCTGGGCGGCCTTCGCGGCGGCCACGGCGGCATCGGCCTGGCGGTACGACGCCACGGCGTTGTCGTATTCCTGCTTGCTGACGGCGTTGGCCTTGACCAGCGGCGCGTAGCGGTCGGCCAGCAGCTTGGCGCTGAACAGATTGGCCTGCGCCTGCTTGAGCTGCGCCGTGGCCTGATCGTAGGCGGCCTTGTAGGGCGCCGGATCGATCTTGAACAGCAGCTGGTTTTCCTTGACGTCGCCGCCCTGCTCGAAGGTGATGCGCTGGACGATGCCGGTGACCCGCGAGCGGATCTGGGCGTCTCGCACGGCGTCCACGCGGCCGGGCAGCTCGGAAACAATGGGGGTGCGCTGCGGTTGCACGGTGATGACGCTGACCTGCGGCATGCCTGGGTTCATGTGCGGCTTTTCACCGCAGCCCGCCAATATCAGCGCGAGAACGCCACCGGAAACTGCAAGACCCGAAATACGTTTAGGCGAAAACCGCATTGAAACCCCCGCGCGTAGCGTAGTGAACCGCGTCATGTAACCGCAACATTCAACCGCGTAACAGGATCGCGGTCAAAATAACACCATGCGTCACCAACGACACGTGAATAGCCCAGTAATGTAACTCAGATATTGGGGAAATCACGTACTTAAAAGCGTTTTCGCGGTAGCCCGGGGGAGTAATTCCGTAACAGAGTCAGGCGCTGGAAAGCTCCCTGAGATTGCCGAGGAACGCATAACCCACGCCGTGCACGGTATGCAGCGGCAGGCGGGCGCCCGCCTTGCGGATCTTGCCGCGCAGCCTGCAGATCGCGACGTTCAAGGTGCGCATGCTTGTCCTGCGCCGCGCGGCCATGAGTTCATCGCGCAGCAGTTCGCGGCGCGGATTGCTCAGCAGGCAAAGAAAGCAGGCGCGCTCGATCTCGGTGAGATCGACGCGCACGCCGCTGGGCATCTGCAGGGTCCAGCCGCGGTAGAGCAGCGTCCACCAGCCGTCGACCGGAGGATGAAGAGCGTTCATTGGCGGTTCTCCACCGGGGCGGCCTGCGGCTGCCAGGCTTGGGGCCGGCCCCGGAACAAGGTTGCGGTTTGTCCCGAAAGACTACCGCCGCGGCGCGGCCCTGGGCGTGTTGCGGGGCACCTATCGGACTAATCCGACGGCTGCCGCGCAACAAGGGCGCTCGCCGCCTTGCTAGGAGTGCTTGGCGCCGTTGCGGTGGATGTCGTGCGTGACGAAGCAGCTGTCCTGCGTGGGCCGCGCCAGGATGCCCGGCTTGGCCAGGGTGCGGCGGATGTCCGCCAGCCCCGATTCCCAGTGCTCCCGCATGGCTTCGGTGCCGAACTCGTAGTCCTTGGAATAGCGCTCCAGGTGCTTGGATTCGTAGATGAGGTTGACGATATTGGTGGCCGGGGTGTGGGACAGCTTGCGGATGTCCTCGAGCTCGGGCGCGTTGCGCTCGGCTTCGGGCAGCCGCTCTAGCAGGCGCTGCAGGCCGTGGCGCAGCTTCAGCACGCGCCGCAACTGGTCCGTGACCAGGCGGGTCCGGCTGGAATACTGGATGTCCTTCTGGCGTTCGGCCACTTCCTCCAGCGAGGTGGGCAGGCCGCCGCGGGCGGGCCACAGGTCCACCTGGAAGGCCAGCGTGTCGCGCATGTTGTCGGTGGTCAGCACCTGCGCAAGCGGGGTGTTGGACACGACGCCGCCGTCCCAATAGTGCTCGCCGTCGATCTCCACCGACGGGAACCCGGGCGGCAAGGCGCCAGAGGCCATGATGTGTTCCGGCCCGAGCTTGTCCTTCAGGCTGTCGAAGTAGGCGAAGTTGCCCGTGCGCACGTTCACCACGCCAAAGCTGGCCCGCACCGCTCCGCTGTTGAGCACGTCGAAATCCACGAACTGCCGCAAGGTCGCGGCAAGCGGCGTGGTGTCGTAGAAGCTGGTGGACGCCGCGCCGCGCCCCTGGACCATGTAGGGCGGCGGAAAGCGCGGTTTGAAGAAGCCCGGCTGGCCGGAGAACAAGGCCTGCAGCGCCGAGACCTGCCCGTTCATGGCGGGCGAGCCGAAGCCGAAGGGAATGCCTTCGAACAGCCCGGCCAGCGTCGCGCCCCAGGGCACCGAGGCAAAGCCGGACGGGCGGCAGATGCTTTCCCAGAAGCCGCGCAGCCGGTCCACGCGCTCGTCCTCGCGGGAACCCGCGATGATGGCCGCATTGATGGAACCGATGGAAATGCCCGATATCCAGTTGGGCCGGATGCCGGCCTCGTGCAAGCCCTGGTACACCCCCGCCTGATAAGAACCCAGCGCTCCGCCGCCCTGCAGCACAAGGGCGACGGTGTCATAGGGCGGCGTATCGCCGGTGTCTTCGGTCAGGGCCTTGCGGCGAGTGCTCATTCAGCTACCTCTGGCTAGGGTTTGCTCTTGTCCGGCAACTGCGGCGCGGCCACGCCGGCCCGGAACGGATACTTGGCAAAGATCTCCGCGACGGCCTTGTCCACGTTCTGGGGCGAGCCGGCGGCCTGGGGATTCTGGACTTCTCCGACGGCGACGCCTTCCCACACCAGCTGCCGGCGGCGCGCGTCCACCAGGTCGATGTTGAGGGTGCCCTCGGTGTACTGATAGACGTCGTCGCCCCAGCCGTAGCCGGGCCAGCCGCCGTAGAACCCCGTGCGGTAGCCATAGTACGGCCCCATCGGCGCCGGCGCCGGGGTGACCTGGGTTTTTTGCTGAAGCTTGGCGCTGAAGTTGACCAGCAAGTCGGGATTGGACGCGCTGTACGCATAGCCGCGCATTTCCATCTGGCCGCGGGTCGCGTCCTTGAGCCGTTCGGTCAGCAAGGTGCTGTACCCGGCCTTGTCGGTGCCCAGGGGAGTCATGTAGCCAAAGGTCCGGTACTGCGCGAAATCGGCCTGGTGGTCGTAATCGCTTTTTACCGAGGGGCCTGTCGCGCACGCCGCCAACAACCCCGTCATGGAACCCGCCGCCAGCCATTTCAACGCTTTCATGTCCGTATCTCCGTGAGCCCAAGGCGTGAACATAGTGCCGCGAAGCCCTTAAAGTTTCAACAGAATCTCATTCGCATCCCGCAAAATGCACCCGCGGCCCGGCCGTCGCCGGCTCCATTACACTCCACCCTGATCCCTTAATCCTGAAGACGGACCCCAACCCCATGCTGGAACTCGACGGCTCGATATGGTTTCGCTCCGGCGCCCAGACCTGGGGCGGGAAGAACCGCATAGACCTGCTCGCGCAGATCGACGCCACCGGCTCGATCACGGCGGCCGCGCGCGCCGTGGGCATGAGCTACAAGGGCGCCTGGGACGCGATCGACGCGATGAACAATCTGGCGGGCGAACCGCTGGTGCTGCGGGCGGCAGGCGGCAAGGGCGGCGGCGGCACGCAGCTGACCGACCGGGCGCGCCGGCTGATCGCCACGTTCCGGGCGCTTGAAGCCGAGCACCGCAAGTTCATGGACAACCTGACGCGCGCCGGCCTTGACGCCAGCGGCGACATCGACCTGATGAGGCGTTTCATGTTGAAGACCAGCGCACGCAATAAATTCCTGGGCACCGTCATCGAGATCCGCACCGGCGCGGTCAACGACGAAATCCTGCTGCGCATCGCCGGCGGGCACACCGTCACGGCCACCATCACGCGGGAAAGCACGAAAGAGCTGGGCCTGCAGCCGGGCAAGGAAGCCATCGCGCTGGTGAAGGCGTCGTCCGTCATCGTCGGCGCGCCGGGCCCCGGCCTGCGCCTGTCGGCACGCAATCAGCTGCAGGGCAAGGTCAGCGACGTGCGCCCGGGCGCCGTCAACAGCGAAATCCTGATCCAGATGGAAGGCGGCGCCACGCTGGCGGCCATCGTCACGAACGAAAGCGCGGCCGACCTGAACCTGGGCGTGGGCGCCGACGCCGTGGCCATCTTCAAGGCATCCAGCGTGATCCTGGGCGTGCTGGACTGACCGGCTGCGCCGGCCCCGCGCCACGCGCGTCGGCCGGCGGCCTTCAGAGGCCCACGTCCTCGTCGCGGCGGCGCACCCTGCCCTCGCGCACTTCAAAGACCTCGTCGGCCAGGACATCGACATCGGCCGGATCATGCGTGATCAGCAGCATCGGCACATCCAGCCGCCGCTGCAAGGCATCCAGCTCCTGGCGCATCTTGCCGCGCAGGTGCGAATCCAGCGCCGAGAACGGCTCGTCCAGCAACAGGATGTCGGGCTGCAGCATCAGGGCCCGGGCCAGCGCCACGCGCTGCTTCTGCCCGCCCGAGATTTCGTTGGGATAGCTGCCCACGATGGAACCCAGTTCAAACGCGTCCACCCAGCGCCGGGCCTCGGGCCCGACTTCGCGCCGGGGCGGATTGAGCCAGCCGCGCCTCAGGCCGAAAGCGATGTTCTGCGCCACGGTCAGGTGCGGAAACAGCGCGTAGTCCTGGAACAGATAGGCCACGCGCCGCGCCTGGCTGGGCAGGCAGACGCCGGCCTGGCTGTCGAACAGCACGCGGCCATTGATCTCGATGCGGCCGGCATCCGGACGCAGCAGCCCGGCCACCGCCCGCAAGGTCAGACTCTTGCCCGCGCCCGAGGGCCCGAACAAGGCAATGCGCTTGGACGACGAGGTGAACGCGACGTCCAGCTCGAAGCTCCGGTCGCCCGACGTCATGCGCTTGGCGGCCTGGATGGCGACGCTCATCGGCCGCCTCCGTTGCGCTGGCCCGCGCCGATCGGCACGAGCTTGCCCGCCGCCAGCAGCACCACGATGCAGGTCACGGAGGTGACCAGCACCAGCATGTTGGCGGTGGAATCGTCGCCCGCCTGCACGGCTTCGTAGATGGCGACGGACAAGGTCTGGGTGCGGCCCGGCAGGTTGCCCGCGATCATCAGCGTGGCGCCGAACTCGCCCAGCGCGCGGGCGAATGCCAGCAGCACGCCGGCGGCGATGCCGCGGGCGGCCAAGGGCAAGGTCACGCGGAAGAACACCCCCGCCTCGCACACGCCCAGCACGCGCGCCGCGCTTTCCAGCTGGCCGTCCACGTTTTCGAAGGCGGCCCGCGCGGACTTGAACACCAGCGGAAACGCCACGACGGACGCCGCGATCACGGCGCCCTGCCAGGTGAAGACCAGTTCAATGCCCCAGCCCGCCAGCGTCTCGCCGATGATGCCGCGCCGGCCCAGCAGCACCAGCAGGTAATAGCCCAGCACGGTGGGCGGCAGCACCAGCGGCAAGGTCAGGATGGCGTCCAGCAGGTCGCGCCCCGGCCAGCGCCAGCGCGACAAGCCATAGGCCGCCCCCGTGCCCGCCACGGCGGCCAGCAACGTCGCCCAGCCCGCCACCTTCAAGGAAAGCAGCAGGGGCACCCACACCGGATCACTCATCAATGCCTACGATTCAACAGGAGGTCAGGGCTTTTGAAAGCCGTAGCGCGACAGTATCGCCTGACCGGCGGGAGACAGCACATAGGCGACGAAGCTCTCGGCTTCCTTGGCGGCGGCTTCGCGCGTGGTGACGGCAATGGGATAGGTCACCGGCGTCTGCGACGGCACGCGCACGGCGACCTTGACCTTGCCGGGCATGATGGCCGCATCGGTCGCGAACACAAAGCCCGCGTCGACTTCGCCGCGCGACACGTAATCCAGGCTCTGGCGCACGTTCTGGGCCAGCACGCTCTTGGCCTGCACGGCTTCCCACAGGCCGGCCGCCTCCAAGGCGCCCTGCGTGTAGCGGCCCACCGGCACCGAGGCCGGGTTGCCATAGGCGATGCGCTTGACGTCCTCGCGCGTCAGGTCCTGCAGCGAGGCGATGTTGGCCTTGCTGTCCGTCGGAACGATCAGCACGATCTGGTTCGCGGCGAAGTCCACGCGCGAGGCGGGCCTGACGGCCTTTTCCGCGACCGCCTTGTCCATGGCCTTCTGGTCGGCCGAGGCGAAGACGTCGGCGGGCGCGCCCTTCACGATCTGCTGCAGCAGCACATCCGAGGCGCCGAAGTTCAGGATCACCTTGGTGCCGGCGTGCTCCTTCTCGTAGCCCTGGGCCACTTCCTTGAATGCGTTGGTCAGGCTGGCGGCGGCCGACACCACCAGGTCGCCGGCGTGGGCGTTGGCGCCCCATGCCGCGGCCAGCGCCAGGGACAGCGCCATGATCGGGCGTTTGTGGAACATGCTTTTCTCCTCGCGGAAACCGCTGAATCAGTAACGAAATATATAGAGGTATATAACGCTAGTCAATTTGGCGCCCGGCGGCGATTTGCGAAATATCAAGGAGGAAAATTCCCGGGCAAAAACCGCTTCGGTCCGGGCGGCGCGCGCACGTGGCGCCAATTTCCCACTGGCCGGCCATCGCCTGCAATACAATTCCGCGTCCCCGCCGGCGCGCAGCCGCGCGGGGCGCAGCGATCTGCCTTGCCGCTTGCAGGAATGCCTCCTGCCGCAAGGCAGCTGTCTTACCGAACACAAAAAAAACACACATGGGAAAGCAAGTCATCGTCCTGGGCGCGGGCATCGTCGGAGTCTGCTGCGCGCTCGAATTGTTGCGCCGGGGCTTATCGGTCACCCTGGTCGACCAGCAGGAACCGGGCATGGAAACGTCGATGGGCAATGCCGGCGTCCTGGCCCGCAGCTCGCTGATGCCGTTCAACCATCCCGGCCTGTGGGGCCAGTTGCCCCGCCTGCTCAGGAACGACACCGTCCAGTTCCGCTACCGCCCGCGATACCTGGCGAAGAACCTGGGCTGGGCCACGCGTTTCCTGCTGAGCGCGCGGCCCTCCGTCTTCCAGCAAACCGCGCAGGCGCTGGACGGCCTGATCCGGCTGTCCGCCCCCGAACACCTGAAGCTGCTGGACGCCTGCGGCGCGCGGCGCCGGCTGCGCGATACCGGCTGGATCTTCCTGTACCGGTCGGAACAGGCCTGGAACAGCGGCGAGCTGTCGCGCCGCACCTATGCGCGGTATCAGGTTCCCACGCAGACGCTGCATCCCACCGAACTGGCGGAACTGGAGCCCGCCCTGTCGCCGCTCTTTCACCGGGCGCTGTGGATCCAGGGTTCGTATTCCGTCGACGATCCGCATGAAGTGGTCGCGGCCTATGCCGAGCTGTTCCGCCGCGAAGGCGGCGCGTTCCGGCGCCTGGCGGCCACCGGCATCCGCCGCGACGGCCAAGGCTGGACGGTGCAGGGCTCGCAAGCATCCGAATCGCTGAGCGCGGACCGCCTGGTCGTGGCGCTGGGCCCCTGGTCCAAGAACCTGCTGAAGACGACGGGCATCGATCTGCCCATGGCGTTCGAGCGCGGCTATCACATGCACTACAGCGGCGTAAACGGCGCCAGCGTGACCCGCCCCGTCTACGACACCGGCGGCGGCTACGTGCTGTCGCCCATGGCGCGCGGCCTGCGCCTGTCCACCGGCGTGGAGCTGGACGCCTGCGACGCGCCCGCCCGGCCGGACCAGCTCGACCTGGCGGAGGCTCGCGCCCGCGAAGCCTTCCCGCTGGGCCGGCGCCTGGACCCGGCCGCCTGGCTGGGCCGCCGCCCGACCCTGCCCGACAGCCGCCCCATGATCGGCCAGGCGCCGCGCCATCCGGGCCTGTGGCTGGCGCTGGGCCACCAGCACATCGGATTCAGCACCGCGCCGGGAACGGCGAAGATCCTGGCCGAGCTGATGCTGGAGCCCGGCGCCGAATCCCGCCACCAGGCGTTCCGCCCCGGCCGCTTCATCTAGCGCCCGGCGACCCCACCCGAATTCACTTGAGGAGTAGACATGAACACAAAACGCAAATTCCTGGCATCCGCCCTGGCCGTGGCCACCCTGGCCTTCGCCGGCGCGGCGCAGGCCCAATCCGCCAACGAGACCGCCATGGAGCGCATCATGCGCACCAAGACGATCCGCATCGGCGCCATCGCCGGCGCCATCCCCTACTTCAACAAGAACCTGAACACGGGCAAGTGGGAAGGCTTCGGCCCCGACTTCGCCGAGATGTTCGCCGCGCGCCTGGGCGTGAAGACCGAGTACCTGGAAACCACCTGGGGCAACTCGGTGCTGGACGTGCAGACCAACAAGATCGACCTGATGTTCGGCATGGCGCCCACCCCGGCGCGCAAGGAAGTCGTGAACTTCTCCGACACCCTGTTCAACAACACCTACACCACCGTGTGCCGCAAGGGCAATTCCGGCAAGTCGTGGGCCGAGCTGAACACGCCGGCATCGCGCGTGGTGGTGGACGTGGGCTCCAGCCATGACCAGCTGGCGACGCGCGTTCTGCAGAACGCCAGCGTGACCCGCCTGGAAAATTCGGGCGCCGCCACGCTCGCCCTGTCGTCCGGCCGCGCCGACTGCCAGATCCTGGTGGTGCTGCTGGCCAAGCCCCTGCTGGAAAAGCGCCCGGGCATCGGCGCCATGAGCATTCCCAGCCCGGTCGAGACCGCCCCGGTCAGCATCGGCATGCGCAAGGAAGCCGACGACTCGCTGCAAAAAGCCGTCAACGCCTGGCTGTCCGACATCCGCGCCAAGGACGAAGTGCGCGGCGTGATCCTGGGCAATATGCAGAAGCTGGCCGGCGTGCCGCCCGAGGCATTCCCGCCCGAAATCAAGTTCTAAGGCCGCAGCAATGAATGACCAGAATGGAACCCTGGCCCCGCGCTCCCGCCTGACGACGGGGCTGTTCGCGCTGGCCGCCGCCGTCGCGCTGTTCGCCATCGCCAGGAAGTGGGACCTGATCGGCGGAAACCCGGTCGACTACGACTGGGATTTCGGCGTGCTGTGGGAATACCGCAAGCTCATCGCCACCGGCGTGCTGAACACGATCCTGTTCACCATCCTCTGCGTGTTCCTGGGCCTGGCGATCGGCCTGGTGACGGGCCTGGGGCGGCTGTCGCGCAACGTGCTGATCACCGCGCCGCTGCGGGCCTACATCGAGGTGTTCCGCTGCACGCCGGTGCTGGTGCAGCTGGTCTGGTTCTACTACGCCCTGCCCGTCGTCACCGGCATAGAAATGTCGCCGGTGATGGCGGCCACGCTGTGCCTGGCGCTGTATGGCGGCGCCTTCTATTCGGAGATCATCCGCGGCGGCATCATCTCCACCGATGCCGGGCAGACCGAGGCCGCCAAGGCCCTGGGCATGACGCCCATGCAGGCGCTGCGCCGCGTGGTGCTGCCGCAGGCGTTCAAGAAGATGGTGCCGCCCCTGATGAACCAGTCCATCATGCAGCTGAAGAACACCTCGCTGCTGTCGGTGCTGGCCGTGCCGGACCTGCTCTACCAGGGCCAGGTCATCGCCCACGATACCTATCGTCCGCTGGAGATCTACACCTTCATCGCCGTCGCGTACTTCGTGATCCTGCTTCCGTTCACGATGTGGGCCAAGAAGCTCGAGTTCGGCGGCATCAGCAAAGAGGCATGAACATGAGCGACCCCATCATCAGCATCCAGGGATTGCGCAAGTCCTTTGCCAGCCAGGAAGTGCTCAAGGACATCAACCTGCAGGTCGAGCGCGGCCAGGTCGTGGCGCTGATCGGGCCGTCCGGCTCGGGCAAGTCCACGCTGCTTCGCTGCATCAACCTGCTGACGATTCCCGACGGCGGCCAGATCACCGTGGGCGAACAGTCGCTGACTTTCCAGGGCGCGCACACGCGGCTGCCCAGCGAACGCAAGCTGGCCAGCTTCCGCGCGTCGGCCGGCATGGTGTTCCAGCACTTCAACCTGTTCCCGCACATGACGGCCTTGCAGAACGTGATGGAAGGCCCGGTCACCGTGCTGCGCCGTCCCAGGAAGGAAGCCGAGGAACTGGCGCGGGAATTGCTGGGCAAGGTCGGCCTGCTGGACCGGGCGGACTACTTTCCCGACAAGCTGTCGGGCGGCCAGAAGCAGCGCGTGGCGATCGCCCGCGCGCTGGCGATGCAGCCCGCGGTGATGCTGTTCGACGAGGCCACCTCCGCCCTGGACCCCGAGCTGGTGGGCGAAGTGCTGAACGTGATCAAGGGCCTGGCGCGCGACGGCATGACCATGATCCTCGTCACGCACGAGATCGGCTTTGCCAAGGAAGTGGCCGACCAGGTCGTGTTCATGCGCGACGGCGTGGTGGCCGAGGCCGGCCCGCCGGAGATCGTCATCGGCAATCCGCAAAACGAGGCGACGCGCGCCTTCCTGGCCCGCTTTAACCGTGTTCCGGGTCCGGAAGTCCAGCCATGAGCGCCGCCGGATTCCTCGGGGTGCTGATGCTGGACACCCGCTTTCCGCGTCCGCCCGGCGACATCGGCAACGCCGAGACCTTCGAGCGCGCCGGCATCCCCGTGCGCTACGTCACCGTGCAGGGGGCTTCCCCGCGCAAGATCGTGCAGGAGGCCGACCCGGCCTTCCTGCAGCCCTTCGTGGACGAGGCCGTCGCGCTGGCCGCGCAAGGCGCCCGGCTGATCTCGACAAGCTGCGGCTTCCTGGCCAGCTACCAGCCGGTGCTGCAGGCCGCGGTGCCGGTGCCCGTCGTCACGTCCAGCCTGCTGCAATGCCGCGGCATGGATCGCGTGGGCATCGTGACCTTCGACGCGCAATCGCTGGCCCGCGCCATCCTGGACGCAGTGGGCGTCCCCGCCGGCGCGGTGGTCGAGGGCCTCGCGCCAGGCTGCGAGATGCACGCGCGCATCCTCGAGAACAGCGCCGAGATGGACCTGGCCCAGGTGGAACGCAACGTGGTCGACGCGGCCCGGCGCCTGGCGCAGCGGGCCCCCGGCCTGCGCAACATTGTGCTGGAATGCACCAACATGCCGCCCTACCGCGACGCCGTGGCGCAAGCCACCGGCCTGCCGGTGCACGACATCGAGACGCTGATCCTGAAGACCTGGCGCGCCCTGCCCGCCTGAGCCCGGCCAGCCATGAAAAAAGCGCGCGACCCGCAAGGATCGCGCGCTTTTTCCTGGACGGGCCGCTCAGCCCAGCAGCAAGGCGTCGTCCGAGATCTTCTCGCCGCGCACGCGCTCGAACATGGCCAGCAGGTCCGGCACGTCCATGCCGCGGCGCTCGTCGCCGGACACGTCCAGCACCACCTGGCCCTGGTGCAGCATGACCGTGCGGTCGCCGACATCCAGCGCCTGGCGCATGCTGTGCGTAACCATCATGGTGGTGAGCTGGCTTTCCGACACGATGCGCGCCGTCAGCTTCAGCACGAAGTCCGCCGTGCGCGGATCCAGCGCCGCGGTGTGCTCGTCCAGCAGCAGGATGCGCGAGGGCTGCAGCGCCGCCATCAGCAGGCTGACCGCCTGGCGCTGGCCGCCGGACAACAGGCCGATGCGGTCGGCGAGCCGGTTTTCCAGGCCCAGGCCCAGCGTCGCGAGGCGCTCGCGAAAGCCGTTCTTCATCGACGCCTTGACCGCGCGGCTGTAGCCGCGCCGCGCGCCGCGCATCTGCGCCAGCGCCATGTTCTCTTCGATGGTCAGGTCTTCGCAGGTGCCGGCCATCGGGTCCTGGAACACGCGGGCCACGCGGCCGGCGCGCGCCCACACGGGCTGGCGGGTCACGTCCACGCCGTTGATGTCGATGGTGCCGGAATCCACCGGCAAGTCCCCCGAGACCGCGTTGAGGAACGTGGACTTGCCCGCGCCGTTGGAGCCGATGACAGTCACGAACTGGCCCGACGGAATCTCCAGCGACAGGCCGCGCAAGGCGCGGGTCTCGATGGGCGTACCCGCGTTGAACGTAATTTTCAGGTCTTTTGCGGACAACATATCAGCGCCCCTTCTTGCCGACCAGGCGGCGCTTGAGCATGGGGATGACCAGGGCGATCGTGACCAGCACCGCGGTGACGAGGTTCAGGTCTTGCGCCTTCAGGCCGATGAAATCGCTATTGAGGGCCAATGCGATGAAGAAGCGGTAGACGATAGCGCCGATGATGACGGCCAGCGTCGCCAGCACCAGCTTGCGCGAGGGCAGGATGCTTTCGCCGACGATCACGGCCGCCAGGCCGATCACGATGGTGCCGATGCCCATCGAGATGTCCGAGCCGCCCTGCGTCTGCGCGAACAGGGCGCCCGCCAGCGCGACCAGCGCGTTCGACAACGCCATGCCGCCCAGGATCATGCGGCCGGTGTTGACGCCCTGCGCGCGGGCCATGCGGCCGTTCGAGCCGGTGGCGCGCACGGCCAGGCCGGTCTGCGTGGCGAAGAACCAGTCCAGCGCCAGCTTGGCCAGGATGACGATGACGATCAGGATGAGCGGACGGGCGACGTAGTCGGAAATCCACCCCGGCTGCAGGATCGTGAAGACGGTGGGCTCGGTGATGAGCGGCACGTTGGGCTTGCCCATGATGCGCAGGTTGACCGAGTACAGCGCGATCATCATCAGGATGCTGGCCAGCAGATCCATGATCTTGAGCTTGACGTTCAGCCAGCCGGTGACCAGCCCCGCGGCCGCGCCGGCGAAGGTAGCGATGATGGTGGCGGAAAACGGATCGGTGCCCGAGGCGATCAGCGTGGCACAGACCGCGCCGCCCAGCGGAAAGCTGCCGTCAACGGTCAGGTCCGGGAAGCGCAGCAGGCGAAAGGAGATAAACACGCCCAAGGCCACCAGGCTGAAGATCAGGCCGATCTCCAACGCGCCTAACAACGAGAACAATGACATGGGTCAAATCCAATCAGGTAAGAAACGAGCATATTAAAGACTTGAAACGTGCGAATTCTTGCTTTCGAGGGTCAGTTTTACCCGAGCTTTCGCAACAAACGTTTCCCAATTCGTGATTTTCTCTCGTTTCCTGCCAAAGCGTTCCCGCACCGGGCGGCATGGCCGCCGGCGCGATGCGCAGACTTGTCCAGGGAGCAAAAAACGCCAGGCGGGACCCACGCCGCTGGGGCGGGCCGCCGGCCATTCAACGCCAGCAGAGTATGCCGGGCCGCGAGCATCTTATGAACGCTGCCGCCCTGAAGACCATCGGGTAAGGCAAGACACCAGGGAAAGAACTTATGAAAAACCCCGCTCACGCCGGATAGGCATGGCGGGGCAGATAGCGCGCCGTATTATTTCACGACCACGGCGGCCGACTTGATCACGGCATCGGACAGCGTGACGCCTTGCTTGGCGGCCGCGCCCGGATTCACGTAGAGCTCCAGCTTGGAGACCGTTTCCGAGGGGATCGCGCCGGGCTTCTCGCCCTTCAGGATGCGCACGACCATCTTGCCCGTCTGCACGCCGAGGTCGCGGTAATTGATGCCCAGGGCGGCGATGCCCCCGCGCTTGACGCTGTCGGTGTCCGACGCGATCAGCGGGATCTTGGCGTCGTTGCCGACCTTCACCAGCGATTCGTAGGCCGACACGACGTTGTTGTCGGTGTTGGTGTAGATGACGTCGACCTTGCCGATCAGGCTGCGGGCGGCGGAGGCCACGTCCACCGAGCGCGGAGCGGCGGCTTCGACCAGGCTCATGCCGGACTTGGGCAGGATTTCCTGGAGCTTCTTCACGACCACGACCGAGTTGGCCTCGCCCGGGTTGTAGACCATGCCCACGCGCTTGGCGTTGGGGACGATCTTCTTGATCAGCTCAACCTGCTTGTCCAGCGCCAGCAGGTCCGACACGCCGGTCACGTTGGTGCCCGAGGCGTCCATGCTGGCGACCAGCTGGGCGGCGACCGGGTCGGTCACGGCGGAATACACCACCGGCACGTCCTTGGTGGCCGCCACGACGGCCTGGGCGGACGGCGTGGCGATCGCCACGATGGCGTCCGGCCTGTCGCCAACGAACTTGCGGGCGATCTGGGCGGCGGTGCCGTTGTTGCCCTGGGCGCTTTGATACTGCCACTTCAGGTTCTTGCCCGGCTCGTAGCCGGCTTGCTTGAGGGCGTCCTGCACCCCGTCACGCACGGCGTCCAGCGCCGGATGCTCGACGATGGCGGTGATCGCCACCGACTTCTGCTGCGCGGACACGGGCGCGGCGATAGCCATTGCCAGCGCCATGGCGCCAACCGTCAGAAAATGTTTTTTTCCGATCAGCATAGGTAAGCTCCTTGAACCCTTGGTATTTGCTTGTTGAATTAGCTCGTCATTATGGCCGCGCCGCGGATTTCCCGTCCGCCGGACTAGCCATAAAGCCGTATAGTCTAACTTGCCGCCACCCAAAAGAACTTGGGGGGAATCCCTGAAATGGTGCATGGGCGGCAAGCGTGCCCCACACCGGGGCACGCCGCGTAAATATACTGAAATCCGCCGGGCGCGCGCGGTCGATCCCGCTCCTGGCAGCCATCCACAGCGTCCAGAGGCACACCATGATCAAACGCGCATTGGGCCGTTCCGGCCTGCAGATTCCCCCCCTCACCTTCGGCGGCAACGTCTTCGGCTGGACCGTCGACGAGGCCGGCACGTTCTCCCTGCTGGACGCGCTGGTCGACGCGGGCCTGAACTTCATCGACACGGCGGACGTGTATTCCCGCTGGGTTCCAGGCAACCAGGGCGGGGAATCCGAAACGCTGATCGGCAAATGGCTCAAGCGGTCCGGCAAGCGCGACCGCGTGCTCATCGCGACCAAGGTCGGCATGGAAATGGGGCCCGGCGAAAAAGGGCTGGCCCCCGCCTATATCCGCCGCTCGCTGGAAGCCTCGCTGGCCCGCCTGCAGACGGATCACGTGGACCTGTACCAGTCCCACCAGGACGATCCCGCCACGCCCCTGACCGACACGCTGGCCGAATACGCCAAGCACATCGAGGCCGGCAAGGTGCGCGCCATCGGCGCCTCCAACTACACGGCGGTGCGCCTGTCCGAAGCGCTGATCGCCAGCGAACGGCACAGCCTGCCGCGCTACGAGAGCATCCAGCCCGAGTACAACCTGTACACCCGCGAACCCTTCGAATCCGGGCTGCAAAGCCTGGTGAAGACCCAGCAGATGGGCACGATCAACTACTACGCGCTGGCCAGCGGCTTTCTCAGCGGCAAGTACCGCGGGCCCGGCGACGCCGGAAAAAGCGCGCGCGGCAAGAAGATCGTGGACACCTATCTGAACGACCGCGGCTACCGCATCCTGAAGGCGCTGGACGAAGTGTCCGAGGACGCCGCCTGCACGCCCGCGCAGGCCGCGCTGGCCTGGCAGATCGCGCAGCCGGGCATCACCTCGCCCATCGTCAGCGCCACCTCGCTCGCCCAGCTGGACGAGCTGGTCAAGGCCGCCAGCCTGACGCTGACGCATGACCAGCTGGCCAAGCTCAGCCGGGCCAGCGAGTGGCGCTGAGGCGTCAGTCCAGCGTGACGCCGGAGTCCTTGACCACCTTGGCCCAGCGTTCGACCTCGCTGTCGACGAACTTGCCGAAGTCGGCGCCCGTCAGCGTGGGCACCGCCGTGCCGTTGCCGGCCCAGGTTTCCTTGAGCTTCGGCGTGTTCAAGGCCTTGGTGATTTCGGCGATCATCCTGTCCACCGCTTCCTTGGGCGTTCCGGCCGGCGCCCAGATCGCGTACCAGGTGGACACGTTGTAGTTCGGCACGCCGGCCTCGGCGGCCGTGGGCACATCGGGCAGCGATTGCGCGCGCTCGGGGGCCGCCACCGCCAGCGGCTTGATCGCGCCGGCGCGGATGTGCCCGGACGACGAACCCAGTCCGTCGAAAGCCAGGTCCACCTGTCCGCCGATCAGCGCCGACAGCATCGGGCCCGCGCCCTGATAGGGCACGTCCACCAGCTTGATGCCGGTCTGCATGGCGAAGAGCTCGCCGGCCAGATGGTGCGTGCTGCCCTTGCCGGCCGTGCCGAAGTTGATTTCGCCCGGGCGCTTCTTGGCGTAGTCGATGAACTCCTGCAGGGTCTTGACCGGCAGCCTGCCGGGGTTGATCACGACGACCTGCGGCGGCTGCGCCACCAGGGCGACGGGCACGAAGTCCTTCTGGATGTTGTAGCTCAGGCTCTTGTAGAGCGACGGCGCCAGCGCATGGTGCGCGCCGCCCATGAAGAAGGTGTAGCCATCGGGCTTGGCCTTGGCCGCCACGCCCGCGCCCACGGTGCCGCCCGCGCCACCCTTGTTGTCGATGACGACCGTCTGGCCGAGCTGCGAGGTCAGTTGCGCGGCCAGCGGACGGGCGAACGTGTCCGTGCCGCCGCCAGCGGGGAACGGAACGATCAGTGTGATGGGCCGCTCGGGCCATTGCGCGGCGGCAACGCCGCCGAAACCCAGGGCTGCCACGGCGAACATGGCCGCGGCGGTGGTGCGATATTTCATTTTGTCTCCTCTTGCTGCATCGGGGGGACGGCGCCTGATTTTTGGCGTCTCGTCTCTTGAATTTTTATGGAATGCGGCTGCTGGGGCTTGCGCGGCACTGGATGGGGATGGTCTCCTTGGAAAAATGCCGGTCCCCGGGGACCGGCATGGCCGATGGCTAGAGCGCCTTGTAGGTTTCGCGCAGCACGTTCTTCTGCACCTTGCCCATGGTGTTGCGCGGCAGCTGGTCGATGATGTGCACGCGCTTGGGCACCTTGAAGTTGGCGATGCGCGATTTCAGCTCGGCCTGCATCGCCGAGGCGTCCAGCGACACGCCGTCCTTGGCCACCACCACCGCCACCACGGCCTCGCCGAAGTCCGCGTGCGGCACGCCGATGACCGCCGATTCCGCCACGCCGGGCATGTCGTCGATCAGCGTTTCGATTTCCTTGGGGTACACGTTAAAGCCCCCGGAGATGATCAGGTCCTTGCTGCGGCCCACGATGGACAGGTAGTCGGCGGGCACGTCGCGCCCGGCGGACTCGCCGCCCCAGCGGCCCACGTCGCCGGTCTTGAACCAGCCGTCTTCCGTGAACTCTTCGCGCGTCTTTTCCGGCATGCGCCAGTAGCCCGAGAACACATTGGGGCCGCGCACCTGCACGTTGCCGATCTCGCCGGGCGCCAGCGCGATGCCGGCGTCGTCCACCACGCGGACTTGCACCCCGGGCAAGGCGCGGCCCACGGTGCCGGCCAGGCGCTCGCCCTCTTTGGGGTCATACGGGTTGGACGTCAGCATGACGGTTTCGCTCATGCCGTAGCGCTCAAGAATGGCGTGGCCGCTGCGTTCCTTGAAGTCGGAGAAGGTCTCGGCCAGCAAGGGCGCGGAGCCCGAGATGAAGAGGCGCATCTTGGCGCAGACATCGCGGCTAAAGCGCGGGTCGGCCAACAGGCGCACGTAGTACGTCGGCACGCCCATCATCACCGTGCTTTGCGGCAGATAGCGCAAGGCCTGGTCCGCGTCCAGCTTGGGCAGCCAGATCATCCTGGCGCCGGCGAGCAAGGCGCCGTGGGACGCCACGAACAGGCCATGCACGTGGAAGATGGGCAGCATGTGCAGCAGCACGTCGTCCTGGCGCCAGCCCCAGTAGTCATGCAGCACGCGCGCGTTGGCCGCCAGGTTGCCGTGCGAGAGCATCGCGCCCTTGCTGCGGCCCGTGGTGCCCGACGTGTACAGGATCGCGGCCAGGTCGTCTGGGCTGCGGTCGACGGTCTTGAAGGTCTGCGGCAGGCTGCCGGCGGCTTCCAGCAGGCTGCCGCTGCGGTCCTCGTTCAGCGTATGGACATGCGGGCAGCCGGCGCGGGCGGCGGCGCGTTGCACCCATTCCAGGTTCTTGCTGGAGCAGACCACCACGGACGGTTCGGCGTTGCCCAGGAAATACTCGATTTCCGATTCCCGGTAGGCGGTGTTCAGCGGCAGATACACCAGGCCGGCGCGCAACGTGGCCAGGTACAGCAGCAAGGCTTCTGGCGACTTTTCCACCTGCACGGCCACGCGGGCGCCCTCGGGCAGGCCCATGGAGCTCAGCAGGTTGGCCAGGCACGCGGTGGCGCGGTCGATGTCGTCCCAGGTGTATGCGAGGTCGGGCGTTTCCAGCGCGACTTTGCTGCGGTCCTTGGGAAAGCCGCCTTGCAGGACAGCATAGAGATTGGCGTTGCTCACCTTGTCTAGTCTCCGGAAAAGGAAGGGTCTGCGCCGGCCAGGAAAGCGCGCACGCCTTCCTTGTGGTCCCGGCTCTCGGCATAGGAGAAATAATCCTGGTACTCGTCCTCGGTCAAGGCAACGCCGGTGGCGAGCCTTGCGGACAAGCGCTTGTTGATGCGGGCGGCCATGGGCGCGCCCTGGGCGATGCGCTCGGCGCTGCGCCGGGCCGCGTCGGCCACCTGGTCGTCCGCGACGATCCGGGTCAACAGGCCCAGTTCGCGGGCCTCGTCGGCGCCGAACACCCGGCCTTCCAGCAGGATGGCCAGCGTGGCGGCCCGGCCGGCCAGCGCCAGCAGGCCGCGCATTTCATCGGGCGCCATGGGAAAGCCCAGCCGGTTGATCGGCACGCCGAAGCGCGCCGACGCCCCGGCGATGCGCAGGTCGCATTGGCTGGCGATTTCCAGTCCGCCGCCCACGCACACGCCTTCGATCTGGGCCACGACGGGCTGCGGGCACTGGGCCACGGCCTGCAAGGCGGGCGCCAGCACCTGGCGGTGATAGCGCTGCACGCCGGCCATGTCGGCGCGCTCGGCGGGAAACTCGCGGATGTCCGCGCCCGCGGCAAAGTTGCCGCCTTCGCCGCGCACGATGACGCAGCGCACCGCATCGTCTTGCGCGATGCGCGTGAACACGTCCTGCAATTCGCGCCACATGCCCACCGTGATCGCATTCAGGCGCCCCGGGTGCGACAGCGTCACCCGGGCCAGATGCCCCTCGCGTTCCAGCAGCACGCGGCCTGCCACGTTCTCCGTCATGTCTCCTGCCCTTTTAGTAGATATCGTCCGCCGCCGTGTTTCCGGCGGTCAGGCCACGCGCCCCACGCTCCGGCTGACCTGGGGCCTGCCTTCGCCCAGGCGCATGAGGTTGGCGTCCAGCTCGTCCAGGTCGTAGAGGTAATTGACCATCATGGCGCAAGACTGCTTGAGTCCCTTGGGCGAGGTGTCGGCCGCCCAGTTCAGGCGTTCGATGCGCGCGCCGTTGCCCAGGTGGAACCGCGCCACGGGATCCACCGGCAGCCCGCTCTTCATGGATTGCAGATAGCTGGCGGCCAGCCGGAAGCCCGCGCGCTTGACCACGTCCGAGGTCTTGCCCTGCGCCGCCTTGGCCAGGCGCGCGACCCAGCGCTGCCCGTCCGGCACGCCTTCGCGCTTGCGGTCCTTGGCGCGGGCCTTGTCCTCGCGCACGATGTTCTCGACCGCTTCGGCCTCCAGCTTGCCCAGCCAATCGGCAAATCCCGGAATCGGCGACAAGGTGGCAAAGGACTTCAGCTTGGGCAGTTCTTCGAGCAGTTGCTCGACCACGCGCTTGAGCAGGAAGTTGCCGAAGCTGATGCCCTTGAGGCCCGGCTGGGTGTTCGAGATGGAATAGAAGATGGCCCAGCGCGCCTTGTCCAGATCCTGCGGCGGCAGCGTGCTGTCCAGCAGCACCTGCACGTTGTCGGCCATCTGGCTGGCGAACGCCACTTCCACGAAGATCAGCGGAACGCCCGGCATCTGCGGGTGGAAGTAGGCATAGCAGCGGCGGTCGGGCGCCACGCGGTGGCGCAGGTCGTCCCAGGACTTGATCTCGTGGACGGCCTCGTAGAGGATCAGTTTTTCCAGCAGCGAGGCGGGCGAATCCCAGGTCAGCGGACGCAATTCCAGCAGGCCCACGTCGAACCACGCGGACAGCAGGCCTTCCAGCTCCTTGTCCAGCGCCTGGATGCCCGCCACTTGCTTGCGCCAGCGCAGCATGTCCGCGCGCAGGTCCACCAGGAAGCGCAGCCCCTGGGGCTGGGCATTGAAGCGCTTGAAGAGCCGCACGCCTTCGCCGCCGTCGCCCGCATACGTGGCGCGCACCTGCGCCAGCGCCGCCAGCATCAGGCGGCGGTCCTTGCCGTCGGCCGACGCGTATTGCTCGCACCAGCGGCGCGCCAGCTTGTTGGCGGCCACGTCAGTCAGGCGCGCTTCGAACAGGCGCCGGACTTCGGATTCGCTGGGCAGGCGCCCGCGTTCCCACAGCCGGCCCAACCGCGTGATGAGGCTGGCGCTCTCGGCCGCCGAGACCGCGTCGACGAGTTCGTTATCGGGCTCAGGCGTGCGTGCGCCGCGCGCGGGCGCGAGATTGGCGGGTGCGGACATGGGCGGGCTCCTCGATGACGATGGGGTCGGACAACGCCGGGTCGGCGGCGTCTTCGTTGCTCAGTACGCGCAGCGCTTCAAGCTGGCGCATCAGGTGCGTGTGCGCAAGCGCCTGCGCGGCTTCGGGGTCGTGCGCCTTCAAGGCGTCAAAGATGGCCAGGTGCTCGGTGCAGGACTCGTGGATGCGGCCGGGCCGCGACAGGCTGCGGTGCCGCGACAGGCTGAGCACCTTGCGCAGGTTGCCCACCATGTCGGACAGCCATTGGTTGCCGGCCAGCGCCTGCACGGCTTCGTGGATCAGGTAGTTGGTCTTGTAGTAGGCGTCGATGCGGCCCGCCTTGGCATGGCCCACCAGCGCCGCGTGCAGCGGCTCCAGCGCGGCGAGCTGCTCGTCGCTGGCCTTGCGGGCGGCCTCGTAGGCGCAGCGCCCTTCCAGCATGGCCATCAGCGGGAAGATGTCTTCCAGGTCCTGGGCGGACAGCTCGTTGACGAAGCAGCCCCGCCGGGGCTCCAGGCGCACCAGGCCTTCCGTGGCCAGCACCTTCAGCGCCTCGCGCAAGGGAGTGCGGGAAATGCCCATTTCCCCCGCCAGCCGCAGTTCGTCGATCCATTCGCCGTTGCGCAGCGAACGCGCATGGATCATGCCGCGCAGGCGATCCGCGACTTCCAGGTACAGGGCTTGCCGGACGATGGGGTGGGTCATGGGCTGACGGCCGGGAATGCACCGTAATTCATAATTATGAATAAGCCCATGATAGGGCCGGCCCGGCAGGAAGGTAAACCCCTTCCTACCCCGTACCTACCCTAATGGATGCCGCCGGGACTGCCCGGCCCTCAGAAATGCAGGACGCCGTCCACCGCGTGGCGGGTCAGCGCGCGCGCCCAGCGGCGCGCCGGCAGGCCGTATTTGGCCTCCACCACCTCCGCCCGCGCCAGCAGTTCGGCCGGCGAGATCTCCAGGCGCGGGCCGGAAAAGGCCAGCACGATCTGGTTGCCCGCGTCGACCTCGGGCAGCAGCACCACGCGGTCGTCGAACGCCTTGGACAGGTTGTCGATGTTCTTGCCGAAGCTCTCGTGGCGGCCGAACAGGTTCACGGCCACGATGCCCACCTCGCCCAGCACCCGGCGGCAATCGCGGTAGAACTTCACGCTGTCGCGCACCGGCCCCTCGGCGGCTGCGTCGTACAGGTCCACCATCAGCACCGGGCAGCGTCCGGCATTGAGCGGGTCGGCCACCCAGGCGCCGGCATCCGCATGCTCGACTTCAAGCCGGTTGGATCCGGGCAGGCGGAAGAACATGTGGCAAGCGGCCGTCACGCGCGGATTCCATTCCACGGCCAGCAGCGGACTGCGCGTGTGCTTCACGCAGAAGCGCGCGAGCGACCCCGCGCCCAGCCCCAGCATGCCGATGGCCTCTTCCTTGGGCGGTTCCAGGAACAGCAACCACGCCATCATCTGGCCGGTGTACTCCAGCACCAATTCGGACGGGCTCTTGATGTTCATCGCGCCCTGGACCCATTCGGTGTTGAAGTGCAGGTAGCGGACGTTGTCCACTTCGGAAAGCGTGGGCTGGTCGAGTTCGGAGGGAAAGGTCGATTTATGCATGGCGGGATTGTAGGTCGGACGCCAGCGCAGGTCAGCGCAGGTGTCTGACACCTGGAAGCGCGCCGTCTTGTGGGTGTCAGACACCCGGAGGTGTCTGACACCTGGGGCAGATCC
>NZ_JBHXNI010000009.1:0-139389 GCF_042721735.1 Achromobacter sp. NPDC058515 | reverse complement strand
GCTCCAGCAGGTCCGCTTGTGGGTGTCAGACACCTGGAGCTTCTGTGCAGGTGTCTGACACCCGGAAGCGCGCCGTCTTGTGGGTGTCAGACACCTGGGGACCTACTCCGCCCCCTCCCAGATCCGCTCCAGCAGGTCCGCTTGTGGGTGTCAGACACCTGGAGCTTCTGTGCAGGTGTCTGACACCCGGAAGCGCGCCGTCTTGTGGGTGTCAGACACCCGGAGGTGTCTGACACCTGGGGGCCTACGCCGCCCCCTCCCAGATCCGCTCCAGCAGGTCCGGGCACGACACTTCGGCCTCCAGGCTCTGCGACAGGCGCAACACGCGCTTCAGATACAGGTGCGCGTCGCACTCCCAGGTCACGCCCAGCGCGCCGTGCGCCTGGATGGCGTTCTGAGCGGCGCGGCGGCCGCCCTCCACCGCCAGCAGCGGCGCAAACAGGCAGTCCCGCTGCGCCGACGGGGTATCCGCGTCCAGCGCCGCCGCGGCCGCCCATCCCGCCAGCCGGGCATCGTCCAGGGCCATCCAGTCCTCGGCCAGGCGATGCTTGATCGCCTGGTTGGCGCCGATGGCGCGGTCGAACTGCCGGCGCTCGCGCGCATAGGCCGCCGCCATGTCCAGCGCGGCCGAGGCCGCGCCCAGCAACTCGGCCGACCGCAGCAGGCGCAGGCGCGTGCGCAGGCGGTCCCACGCGCCGGGCGCCACGTCCAGGTCCACGCTGGCCGCGACTTCCGGGCGCGCCGCAAGCGCGACCGGCATGGTCGGATCCAGGCCCGCCACGCCCGCCAGCGGCGCAAGCAGGTCCAGCCGCAAGGCCGTCGCGCCGACCCGGCTCACGGCGAGGGCGCGCACGCCCTCCCCCGCGCCTTCGATGAATGCAGAGCCGTCGGGGCGCATGGCCGCGTCCGCATACCAGGTCTCGCCCGCCATCATCGCCGCGGCCCACTGCGCCACCGGGCCCGCCGCGCCCGCCTCGCACAGGGTTGGCAGGATCGCCATGTTGGCCGCCAGCGGCAGGCTCAGCAGGTGCCGCCCGGCCGCCTCAGCCACGATCCAGGCTTCGCGCATGCCCAGGTCCAGGCCGCCCAGCGCCGCCGGCGCCAGCAAGGCGGGCCAGCCCTGGTCCGCCACTTCGCGCCACAGCGCCAGCCGCGCCGCGGCGTCGCGCCGGCAGGCGGCGCGCGCCAGGGACAGGGGATGGCGCTCGGCCAGGAAGCGCTGCGCGGCGTCGCGCAGCATGCGCTGGTCTTCGTTCAGATGCAGGTCCGGATGCTGTGTCATGGGCGCTCAAGCCTTGGGCAGGCCAAGCATCTGCTCGGCGATGATGTTGCGCTGGATTTCCGAGGTGCCGGCCAGGATGGTCTCGGCGCGCGACCACAGGTAGGCGTGCACCAGGCCCGCGGCGCGCGCGTCGGCGGCGCCGTCGGCCAGGCAGGCCTCTTCGCCCAGCAATTGCAGCGACAGCTCCAGCAGGCGCTGATGCGCTTCGCTCCAGTGGATCTTGGTGGACGAGCCTTCCGGCCCCGGCGGATCGCCGCGCATGGCGCCGGCCAGCGCGCGCCGCGACTTCAGCGCCAGCACATGGCTGTCGGCGGCCAGCCGCGCCCACCGGTGGCGCACGGCGGACGACGACGCCGGCACGTGGCCATGGGCATTGCCGCGCAGCGACAGCTCGCGCACCTGCTGCAGCTCCTGCGCAAAGCGCACCAGGCGCGGAATGAAGTAGGTGCCGCGCTCGAAGCTGGCCGCCGCCATGGCGATCTTCCAGCCCTGGTTGCGCTCTCCCAGCAGCCCGTCCTCGGGCACGAACACGTTCTCGAAGAAGACCTCGCAGAACTCGGCCTCGCCCGTGATCTGCCGGATGGGTTCAACCCGCACGCCGGGGCTGCGCATGTCCACCAGCAGAAAGCTCAGGCCCTTGTGCCTGGACGCCTGCGGATCGGTGCGCGCCAGCACGAAGCACCACTGCGCGCGGTCGGCGAAGGACGTCCATATCTTGTGGCCGTTCAGGCGGAACCCGCCGGCGGCCGGCTCCGCCCGCGTGCGCACCGAGGCCAGGTCCGACCCCGCCCCCGGCTCCGAGTACCCCTGGCACCACACCTCGCGGTTGGACAGGATGCCGGGCAGGAACCGGCGCTTCTGCGCCTCGGCGCCGAAGTGCAGCAAGGTGGGCGCGAGTATCCCGTGGCCGATCAGGTTCACGCCCAGCGGCGCGCCGCAGCGCGCATGCTCCTCGTGAAAGACCGCCTGGCGCGACAGGGGCAGGTCCTGCCCGCCGTAGGCCGTCGGCCAGCCCAGCCCGGACCAGCCGTTGGCGCACAGGGTGTCTTCCCAGGCGCGCCGGAAGTCCAGGCTGCGGGGATCGGCCCCGCCGGGCCAGCCGCGGGCAAAGCGCGCGTAGACGGTTTCCAGCCGGCCGCGCAGGCCCAGGCGGTAGGCCTCGTCGTCCCGCGCGGCGGTTTCCAGCACTGTCATGCGCTTACTCCAGGCGGATGTTCGAATCGCGCGCCACCTTGGCCCACGTCGCCACGTCCTGATGGATGAACGCGGCGAAGGCCTTGGGGTCGCTGCCGATGATGTCCAGCCCCAGGCCCACGAACTGCGCCTTCACGTCCGGCTGCTGCAGGATCTGCGCGAGGTTCTGGTAGAGCTTGTCGATCACCGGCTGCGGCGTGCGCGCGGGCGCCACCAGGCCCAGCCAGGGCATGGCCGAATACCCCGGCAGGCCGGAGGACGCCACGGTGGGCAGGTCGGGCACCGACGCGGACGGCTTGGTCGTGGTGACCGCCAGCGCGCGCAGCTTGCCGTCCTTGACGAAGGGGCCCGACGAGGCCCACGCGTCGAACATGACCTGCAGGCGCCCCGCCACCAGGTCGTTCAACGCAGGCGCGCTGCCCTTGTAGGGAATGTGCGCCATCTGCACGCCGGCCATGCTGTTGAACAGCTCGGCTTCCAGGTGCGTCGAGCTGCCGGTGCCGACCGAGCCGTAGCTCACCTTGCCCGGGTTCGCCTTCAGGTAGGCGATGAGCTCGCCCACGTTCTTGGCCGGAATCGACGGATGCACTTCCAGCACGTGCACCACCGAGGCCACCTGGGTGATGGGCGCAAAGTCCTTGATCGGGTCGTAGTTGACCTTGGCGTAGATGCTGGGCGCGATGCCCAGCGAGGACGCGGCCATCAGCAAGGTGTAGCCGTCCGGTTCGGCGCGCGACACGTAGTCGGACGCGATCATGGTGCCGCCGCCCGGCTTGTTCTCCACGATCACGGTCTGGCCCAGCTTGCCGCTCAGCTTTTCCGCCAGCAGGCGGCTCATGATGTCGGCCGCGCCTCCTGGCGAGAACGGCACCACGATGCGCACGGGGCGGCTGGGGAAATTGTCCTGGGCATGCGAGGCGCCCGTGACGCCGATGCAGGCCAGTGCGACGCCGGCCAATAGTCTCTTGATCATGCTTGTCTCCTCCTGGGATACGCTGCGCGCTGTCGCGCTATGGGGTTGCGGGCAGGATCAGCGCGTCCAGCACGGCAACGCCTTGTCCCGCCTCTTTGATCAGCAATGGATTGACTTCGATTTCCGCCACATGCGCGGGCGCGGCAAGCAAGGCATTGCCCACGGCCACGATGCTCCTGCACGCCGCCGCCAGATCGCCGCGGGGCTTGCCCCGGTAGCCGTCCAGCAGCGCAAACGCCTTGAGTTCCCGCAGCATCTGCAAGGCGATCTCCTCGTCCACCGGCAGCAGCCGGTGACTGGTGTCCTGGTAGATTTCCGTCAGCACGCCGCCCAGGCCCACCGTCAGCACGGGACCGAAGACGGGATCGCGCGTGGCGCCGACGATAAGCTCCGCCACCCCGCGCTCCATCTTCTGCACCATCACGCCGTCGATGCGCGCATCGGGCTGCGCCTTCGCGGCAGCCTCCGTCACCTGCGCATGGGCGCGCCGCAAGGCCTCGTCGTCGGCCAGGTTCAGCGCCACGCCGCCGGCTTCCGTCTTGTGCGCAATGTCCGGGCTCAGGATCTTCAGGGCGACGGGATATCCCGCCTGCCGCGCGTCCCGCACGGCATCGTCGGCGCTGCGCGCCGCGCCTGCCCGCGCTTGCGGCAGGCCAAACGCCGCCACATAGGCGCGCGCGTCCGTTTCGTTGCACGGCAAGGCGGGCGCGGCCACGGCCGCGAGGCGCGGCGCGGGCGCCTGGCGCGTGGCCGCGCGCGCATCGCACCACAGCAGGTAGGGCGCCAGCGCCGCCACCGCCAGGCCCAGGTCCTCGAACACCGCCACCTCGGCCTCGCGCAGGGCGTCGCGGCTCTGGGCCAGTCCGGTATCGATCGCGACGAACAGGCGCTTGTGCTGGCGCGACGCCTCGGCCAGCGCGTCGGCCATGCGGTCCAGCATGTAGCCGGGCGCATACACCACCACGGCGTCGATGGCGTCCGTCGTGGCCAGCGCCTGCAGCACGGTGCGCACGAAGGCCGGGTCGTTGACGACGTTGCCGGTGACGTCCACCGGGTTGCCCACCATGCCGTAGTCGGGAATGCCGCCGCGCAGCACCGCCTGCAGCTCGGCCGGCAGGTCCGGCAGGTCCAGTCCCGCGCCGATGAACTTGTCCGCCAGGATGGCGCCCAGGGCGCCGGACATCGTCAGCACCGCCACGCGCTTGCCGGCCGTGCGATGGCGCAGGGTCGCCAGGCTGGCCAGGTGCGCCATCTGCGCAAAGTCGGTGGCCTCGATCACGTTCAGCTGGCGGAAGGCCGCCGCGTACACGCGCCGGTCGCCGGCCAGCGCCGAGGTATGCGATTGCACGGCCTGCGCGCCCTTGTCCGTGGTGCCCGCCTTCAAGGCGATCAGCAGCTTGCCCCGGCGCTCCAGCTCGCGGCAGGCGCGCACGAAACGCTCGCCGTCGCGCAACTGCTCGATGTAGCCCAACACGATTTCCGTGTGCGGGTCGGCCGCCAAATACTCCAGGTACTGGGAGAAATCCAGGCAGGCCTCGTTGCCCGTATTGATGAAATGCGAGAACGGCAGGCCCAGCCTGCGCGCGATGGCGTACACCGCCGCGCACACGTTGCCGCTCTGCGTGAGCAGGCTGACGGCGCCGGGCCCGTCCTGCGCCGGCGCGGTCTTGAAGACCGACGCGAACGCCGTATGGGCCTGCGTGTTCAGGTTGGCAAAGCCCATGCAGTTCGGGCCGGCCACGGCCATGCCGCTTTCCGCCACGAAGGCCTCCAGCGCTTCCTGCAGGCGGATGCCGTCGCCGCCGGCCTCGGCAAAGCCCGCGGCGTAGACGATGGCCGCGCGCACGCCCTTGGCATGGCAGCGGCGCAGCATGGGCGTCACTTCCGCCGCGGCGATCGCCAGCACCGCCAGGTCCACGGATTCCGGCACGGATTCGATGTCCGGCCAGCAGCGCAGGCCGAACACTTCCTGGTACTTCGGATTGACGGGATAGATGCCGCCCGCATAGCCGAAGCGGGTCAGCAATTCCAGCGGCATGCCGCCGATGCGGCCGGCGTTGGCGCTGGCGCCGATCATGGCAATCGAACGCGGGTTCAGCAAAGGGTCGAGTTGCGGGGTCATGCGGCCTCGCCTTTTTTGCCGCCTGGCTGCCCCAAGGCAAAAGTCTCCCCCTCGGGGGGCAGCAAGCCCGCATCGCGGGCGGGGCGTGGGGGCAAGTCCTTGTTGCGCTGGATCGCCTGGGCCAGGCCGCGTTCGCGCACCGCCTGGAATTCTTCGCTCAGGTGCGACAGCTGATGGGTGTCGAAGTGCGCCGACAGGGCCGTGCGAAAGCCCTGCGCGTCGGCCGTGCGGTTCAGGGAACGCTTGATCAGGCGCAGCCCGAACGGCGGCGCCTGCGCGATGCGCTGGGCCAGCGCCAGGGTGGCGGCGTCCAGCTCGGCCTCGGGCACGACCCGGTTCACCATGCCGATGCGCAGCGCTTCCTGGGCGTCCACCTTCTCGCCGGTGTAGAGCATTTCCTTGGCTTTGCGCAGCCCCATCACCCAGGGGTGGATCAGCACTTCGGTGGCGGCCGCCGCCAGCGTGTGGCCAACCGGGTCCGAGAAATACGCGGTATCCGAGCACACCACCAGGTCGCACATGTTGGCGATCATGAAGCCGCCCGCCACGCAGGCGCCCTGCACCTGCGCCACGGTGGGCTTGGGAAAATCCCAGATGCGCAGGCAGTAGCCGTAGTAGCGGCGCGACTCGTATTCCCAGCGCTCTTCCACCGTGAAGTCGGCCCGCTTGGCCTGGGCTTCCTTCAGGTCATGTCCCGCCGAAAAATGCGCGCCGCGGCCGGCCAGCACCACGACCCGCACCGAGTCGTCCTGCTCGGCCCGCGTCAGGGCGTCGTCCAGTTCATCCAGCATCTGCTGGCTTTGGGCGTTGCGCGCGGATTCGCGCGCCAGGCTGATGCGGCATACCGAGTCGTGCCGCTCGACGGCCAGGGTGGCGTATTCCATGGTCTCCTCGTCCTTGTGATGCCGCGCCGTCTACAAGCGGCGCGATCGCTTGGATTGAATTAACGCACCACAAATCCTAGAATACAAAATATTCAATCAATATTTCCCACAATATGAACACAACAGGTTCCACCGGCGGCACTCAAAGCATGCGGCGCGCCCTGGGCTTGCTGCGCGTGCTGGCGCAGCACCAGGAAGAAGGCATAGACCTGCAAGGCGTGATGACGGCAACGGGGCTGGAGCGCTCCACCGCCCACCGCTTGCTGAGCTGCCTGCTGGAAGAACAGTTCGCGGAACGCGACGGCCGCAGCCGGCGCTACCGGCTGGGCGTGGATTCCATGCAGCTGGGATTTGCCGCGCTGCGGCGCACGCCCCTGCTGGACGCGCTGCGCCCCTTCGCGCAGAAGCTGGCGCGCCTGTCGGGGGACACGGTGTTCCTGGTGATCCGCCAGGGCGACTACGCGCTGTGCCTGCTGCGCGAAGCAGGCTCCTTCCCCGTGAAGGTGTTCACCATCGACCAGGGCGAACGCCGCCTGCTGGGCGTGGGCGCGGGCGGGCTGGCGCTGATGGCGAGCCTGCCGGACGAAGAGATCGCATCGCTGTATGCGCGCCATGCCGCCAGCTACGCGCAGATCGGCGTGTCCAGCGCCTCGCTGATGAAAGCGGTGAAGCAGGCCCGCGCGGCGGGCCACGCCGAAATCGTGGACACCATCACGCCCGGCGTATCGGGCGTGGGCGTCGCGTTTCCGGTATCGGAACTGACCTGGGTGGCGTTCAGCTTCGGCGCCATCAGCAGCCGCCTGGATGCGCCGCGCCGGGCGCAGATGGGCGCGCTGCTGCGCGCCGAATGCCTGGCCTGGGCCAAGGACTACCTGGGCCACGCATAAAGCGAAGCGCCCTCCCTGGCCCGGCGAACCGGATCAGGGAGGGCGCGCGCCGGCTGGTCGGATCAGATCCGTTCGAAGATCGCGGCGATGCCCTGGCCGCCGCCGATGCACATGGTCACCAGCGCATAGCGGCCGCCCACGCGCTGCAGCTCATGCAGCGCCTTGGTGGCGATGATCGCGCCGGTGGCGCCGATGGGGTGGCCCAGGCCGATGCCGCTGCCGTTGGGATTCACCTTGGCCGGGTCCAGCTTCAGTTCGCGCGACACCGCGCAAGCCTGCGCCGCGAAGGCTTCGTTGGCTTCGATCACATCGAGCTGGTCGACGGTGAGGCCGGCGCGCTTGAGCGCGGCCTGCGTGGCCGGCACCGGGCCGATGCCCATGATCTCGGGGTCCACGCCCGCGTGGGCATAGGCCACCAGGCGGGCCAGCGGCTTGATGCCGCGCTTGGCCGCCACCGAGGCGTTCATCAGGACCAGCGCGCCGGCGCCGTCGTTCAGGCCGGACGCGTTGCCCGCCGTCACGGTGCCGTTTTCCTTCTGGAAGACCGGCCGGAGCGTGGCCAGGCTGTCGGCCGTGACGTCGCGACGCACGTGCTCATCGGTATCGAACACGATGTCGCCCTTGCGCGACTTCATCACGATCGGCACGATCTGGTCGCGGAAGTAGCCCGCGTCGATGGCGGCGGCGGCGCGGCGGTGCGATTCCGCGGCCACGGCGTCCTGGTCCTGGCGGCTGATGCCGAACTTGGCCGCCACGTTTTCAGCGGTGACGCCCATGTGCATGCGGCCGAACGGATCGGACAGCGCGCCGGTCATCATGTCCAGCATGACGCTGTCGCCCATGCGGGCGCCCCAGCGCTGGGCCGGCGCGATATACGGCGCGCGGCTCATGCTTTCGGCGCCGGCGCCCACGGCGATCTCGGCGTCGCCCAGCATGATGGTCTGCGCCGCCGACACGATGGCCTGCAGGCCCGAACCGCACAGGCGGTTGACGTTGAACGCGGGAGTTTCCTTGGCGATGCCGGCATTCATGGCGGCAACGCGCGACAGGTACATGTCGCGCGGTTCCGTGTTGATGACGTGGCCGACGGCGACGTGGCCGACTTCGTCGCCCGAGACGCCGGCGCGCTCCAGCGCGGCCTTGATGACGGTGGCGCCCAGGTCGCAGGGCGGCACGTCTTTCAGCGCGCCCCCGAAATCGCCAATGGCGCTGCGGACGGCCGAAGCGACGATGACTTCATTCATGATGTTTCCTCCTTGTAGTGCTTTCCATCATACCGCCCGCCTGCCGTCCCCGGTTCATCCTTTGGGCTTCCTCGCGGCGCGGCGCGCGACAAAGTCCTGGACCGCCTCGGCATGCGCCGGCGTCTTGTGCGCAAGGGCCTGGTAGGCCGCCGACAACTCCAGCAAGGCATCCAGCCGCGCATGCTGGCTTTCGCGCAGGAGGCGCTTGGTCAGGCGCACCGCATCGGGCGAATTCGCCGCCATGCGGCTGGCCAGCGCCCGCGCGGCGGACAGCAGCTCCGCCGCCGGCACCACGCGCGACACCAGTCCCCAGTCGGCCGCCGTGCGCGCATCGATCGCGTCGCCGGTGAACGACATCTCGGCCGCCCGCGCCATGCCGACCAGCCGCGGCAGGAACCAGGCGCCGCCGTCGCCGGGCACGATGCCCAGCTTGACGAAGCTCTCGGCGAACGTCGCCTCTTCCGCCGCGATGCGCACGTCGCACATGCAGGCCAGGTCGCACCCCGCGCCGATGGCCGGGCCGTTCACCGCCGCGATGGTCGGCACCTCCAGCGCGTGCAAGGCCAGCGGCAGGCGCTGGATGCCGTGCCGGTACTCCTGGCGCAACGCGGCGCTGCCGACCTCGGGGCCGATCTGCCGCTGCATGTCGTTCACGTTGCCGCCCGACGAGAACACGCTGCCCGCCGCGGCAATGATCAGCACGCGCGCGGCCGGATCTCGCTCGATGCGCGCAAACGCGGCCAGCAGCTCGTCCACCATCGTGCTGCCGGTCAGCGCGTTGCGCGTTGCCGGGTCATTCAAGGTCAGCGTCACCACGCCGTCCGCGCTCTGTTCGATCTGCACCAGATCCGTCATGGATCCCTCCTGTTCTGAAAGACTGCGGGTCATTGCTTCGGGATGCCGGCGCGCTGGGCGGCCTCGTCCCACTTGCGTATTTCGGCGCGCTGGAAGTCGCCCAGTTCCTTCGGCCCCACCGGAAACACCTCCCAGCTCGTGCGCGCCAGGAACTCGGCGGCATCGGGCGTGCGGTAGATGGCCAGCAAGGCGTCGGACAAGGTGTCGATGATGGCCGCCGGCGTGCGCGCGGGCGCGAAGGCGGCCGTCCAGTTCACCATGTAATAGCCCGGGAACCCCGACTCCTGCAAGGTGGGCGTATCGGGCGCGCTCTTCAGGCGCGCATCGCCGGTGACCGCCAGCAGGCGCATGCGGCCGCTCTGCACAAAGGGAATCACCGCGCCGTAGTCCGCGAACACGAAGTCCACCTGCCCGCCCGCCAGGTCCGTGAGCGCGGGCGCCGCGCCGCGATACGGCACATGGTTGGCCTTGATGCCGCCCATCGACAGGAACAGCTCGGTGGCGATCTGGTAGGACGCGCTGCCGCTGCCGAAATTCAGTTCGCCCGGCCGCCGGCGCGCCGCGTCGACCAGGTCGGCCACCGTCTTGTACGGCGCATCGGCCTTCACCGCCAGGGCCATCGCGCCGTAGCCCAGCCGCGCCACCGGCGCAAAATCCTTGACCGGGTCGTAGGGCAGCTGCTTGAACATGGCGGCATTGGTCGCCACCGGCGAATTGCTGGCCAGCAGCAGCGTGTAGCCATCGGGCTCGGCCGTGGCCACGGCCTGCGCGGCGATGAAGCTGTTGCCGCCCGGGCGGTTCTCCACCGTGACGGCCACGCCCAGCTTTTCCTCCATCTTCCTGGCCACATAGCGGGCGTTGCTGTCGGTGCCGCTGCCCGGCGGAAACGACACGATCAGCCGGATCGGCTTGTCCGGATACGCGGCCTGGGCCGCCGCCGCGGGTTGCGCCAGCCAGGCGGCGCCGGCCAGCGCCAACAGGCGCATCACCTTGTTCATGCTTGTCTCCTTTGTTGTTGTCGCCCGGTCCGCGCGGGGCGAGTCACGGGTCTACAGGGAGCGTAGGCATGCAGGCAGGCGCCGTCTAATATTAATTTCTGCGCGCGCGATACGCCTGCGCTATCGGGGCGTGGCTGCGCCTATAAGCCCTGCGTATCGGAAATCAAAAAAATACTATTGGACAGCGTTCGGCGGGTTCCCGGATAGTGGGCCCCGGCGCCTGTGCTGCGGCGCCCTTGCCCGCACCGGAGCTTCGATGATCGATACGCTTGAACTGACCGCCATCCCTCCCGAGGACGAAGCCTTGCGCGCCGACGTGCGCGCCTTTCTGGCGGACACGCTGGACGGCCTGGAGCCCGACGAACGGGCCCGCTCCTGGATGGGATTCGACGCGGGCTTCAGCCGCCAGCTCGCCGAACGCGGCTGGCTGGGCCTGACGCTGCCGCGCGAACACGGCGGCGCGGCGCGCGGCCACTTCGCGCGCTTCGTGCTGTCCGAGGAACTGCTGGGCGCGGGCGCGCCGGTGTCCGCGCACTGGATCGCCGACCGCCAGAGCGCGCCGCTGATCCTCAAGTACGGCACGCCCGGCCAGAAGGCCTTCTACCTGCCGCGCATCTGCCGCGCCGAGGCGTTCTTCTGCATCGGCATGAGCGAACCCGGATCCGGATCCGACCTCGCCAGCATCCGCACCCGGGCCGAGCCCGCGGCCGGCGGCTGGCGCTTGAACGGCAGCAAGATCTGGACGACCAACGCGCATCGCTCGCACTACATGATCGCGCTCGTCCGGACATCAGGCACGGCCGAGGACCGCCACCAGGGCCTGTCGCAGGTCATCGTCGACCTGTCGCTGCCGGGCGTCACGATCCGCCCCATCGAAGACCTGGCGGGCGACGCGCATTTCTCCGAAGTGTTCTTCGACAACGTAGCGCTGGCCGCGGACGCGCTGATCGGGGAGGAAGGCGGCGGCTGGGCGCAAGTAAACGCCGAACTGGCCTTCGAGCGCAGCGGACCCGAGCGCCTGTATTCCAGCATCGCGCTCCTGGAGTGCTGGCTCGCGCATTGCCGCGACGTGTCCGACGATGCCGGCAGCCGCGCCGCGCTGGGCAGCATCCTGTCGCAGATGGCGGTGCTGCGCGCCATGTCCCTGGCGGTGGCGGGCAAGCTGGCGGCGGGACTCAGCCCGGCCACCGAGGCGTCGCTGGTGAAGGACCTGGGCACCGAGCTTGAGCAAGCCATCCCGCGCCTGATCGGCGACACGCTGGGACGGCGCCCCGACCAGCCCCCGCCGCTGCCGCTCCTGCGCACGCTGGCCTATCTGGAACAGGTCGCCCCCACCTTCTCGCTGCGCGGCGGCACGCGTGAAATCCTGCGCGGCATCATCGCCCGCGGTCTTGGCCTTCGATAAGGACGACAGTCATGGACAACATTCTTGGCGATGCCGCCGAACGCCTCTTTGCCCAGACCTGCACGCCGGACGTGATCCGCCTCGCCGAGCAGGGGCAGCCTCCCATAGAGGCCTGGCGCGCCTGCGAAGACGCGGGCTTCGCGGACGCGCTGGTGCGCGAAGAACACGGCGGCGCCGGCTTGGGCCTGGCCGACGCCCTGCCCGTGGCGCTGGCCGCCGGCCGCCATCTGTGCCCCTACCCCATCGCCCACACCTTGCTGGCGCGCGCCTGGCTGAGCCGCGCGCAGCGGCCTCAGCCGGCCGGTTCGATCGCGCTGGCCCCGCACGGGCTCGCCATCGACGGCAAGCGCATCGCCGGCATCAGCGTCCCATGGGCGCGCACGGCCGACTACGTGCTGGCCGGCATCGGCGGCCAGGCATGGCTGCTGCCCATGCAGGCGGCCTGCGTCCAGCCCAACGGCGCGCACGGCAGCCTGGACGCGCAGGCGTCCTGGGCGCTGGACGACGCCGAGCGCATCGCCGACGGCGCGCCTCTCGCCGAATTGGCTGCCGCCGCCTATGCAGGCCTTATCGCCGGCGCCATGGACCGCGTGCTGGCGATGACGCTGGACTATGCCAACCAGCGCGTGCAATTCGGCAAGCCCATCGGCCGGTTCCAGGCCGTGCAACAGCAGATCAGCGTGATGGCCGAACAGGTGTGGGCCGCCCGCATGGCGGCGCAGCTGGCCTTCCAGGGCCGCGACGGCCTGCCCCAGCCCCTGCTGGCAGGCCTGGGCAAAGCCCGCGCCAGCCAGGCCGCCCCGCTCGTGGCCGACATCGCGCACGCGGTGCACGGCGCCATCGGCGTCACCGAGGAGTACGACTTGCAGCTCTACACCCGGCGGCTGCGCGAATGGCGCCTGGCCGGCGGATCGGAATCGCATTGGCATGAACGCATCGGCGGCCACGCCATCGCCAGCGGCATGGACGCGTTGTCCTACCTGCGCACGTCGCTTTACGACAAGGAAGCCGCCTGAACGCGCACCCGTCCGACGCCAGCCAGGCATTTCGCGGCAAAAACACGAAATAAGCCGCCCCGCTTGCGGCAACATGGCCGGCAGGCTTAGGATGGAGCATGGTCACGCCGTGGCATCCGCCAGCCGCCCGGTGCGGCGCGGGGGCCGACGTTCGAACCTCACCAGCGATTCGGGAGCACATCGTGAAGACAGTTGCTGAGCTTCTCAGGGAAAAAACCAATCACTCCGTCGTGACGGTTTCGCCAGACTCATCGGTTTTCGACGCGGTCAAGACCATGGCCGAACGCAGCATCGGCGCCGTGGTGGTCGTGGAAGGAGAAGTGGTGCTGGGCATGTTCACCGAGCGCGACTACGCGCGCAAGATCGTGTTGCAGGACAGATCCTCGCGCACCACCAAGGTCCGGGACATCATGACGGATTCCGTCTACTACGTGGGGCCCGCGGACACCCGGGAACACTGCATGGCCATGATGACCGAGCGGCATTTCCGTCATCTCCCGGTCATCGACAACGACAAGCTCATCGGCCTCTTGTCCATCGGCGACCTGGTCAAGGATGTGATGAGCGAGCAGAAATTCATCATCCACGAGCTCGAACGCTACATCACCGGCGAACGCGGCTAGCGCCCGGCCACGCTCGCGGCTAGCCCGCCGCGAGCATCCGCGACGCGGGCACGATCAGGCCCAGGCCGGCGGCCAGCAGCAGCACGAACACCATGCGCTTGACGGTCTTCATTGAGTCCGCCGTGCTGTAGCGCCGCGCCATCCAGGTCACCCCGATCACGATCGGCAGCGCCTGCACGCTCAACCAGAACGACGAGGCCATGAAGGCCCCCTGCCCGGTCACCAGCGCCAGGCGCACGACGGCGTTGAGCGAAAACAGGATCAGGAGGCTGTTGCGTATCGTCGCCAGCGGCAGGGGCTGCCGGTACAGGTGATAGACCATGGGCGGACCCGCGCTGGAAAACAGCCCGCCCAGCACGCCCGACACGCCGCCGAAGAACACGGACGACGCGCGCGACGAGAGCTGCGCCAGCGGCTGGGTGCGCGCCACCAGCAGCACGGCGCAAGCCAGGATGGTGATGCCCAGCAGCAACTGCAGCAGCACCGCCATCGATCCGCTGATCCACGTCAGCGCGGCAACGCCCACGCCCACGCCGGCGAGGCTGCTGACCATCGCGGGCGTCAGCAGCGACCAATTCACCTGGGGCTTGGCCCGCGCCAGCGTGACGGCGGCGTTCACCAGCGACAGCACGCTGACCACATTGGCCACCTCGGACACGGATGCAAGCTGGAACACGCCGGACAGGCCCAGCAGCACCAGGCCGAATGCGAAGCCCGTCATTGTCTGGGCGTAGGTGGCAAGCGCCACGCAGGCCAGGAACAGCAAGTGTTGATAAATACTCATGCGCGGGGAAGAGCCAGACCAGCCTCGGCTCGGCCCCGGCGGCGCGGCAAGGCGGCCAGGAGCGGATCGACGGGGAAACGGCGTGCTAACGGGTTAACGGTTTGAAGCCGGCGATGATAGCACCGGGACTTTCCCCCGGCTCGACGCCCGAAGCGCGCTGTCCACACACCCTGTCACAAATAGATGAGCTCCTGCGCCGCGCCGCCGGCGGGCCTGCCGCCTGGGAAAAGGCGGCCTCCTTTCCTTCCCGGCGCATCCGCCGCCCCGGCCCGGCGTCGTCCCGGAGCAACAGCAGCCCATCCAGGTCTTATATAAGATATAAGACATTTGCTTGCCGCCCCCACTTCCTTCTACAATTCCGGCCAACAACCCTTCTTCCAACCCGACTTTAAGCAGGCCTTACATGCTGGATACTTACCGCCAACACGTTGCCGAACGCGCGGCCCTGGGGATTCCCCCGCTGCCCCTTACGGCCAAACAAACCGCTGAACTGATCGAACTGCTGAAGAACCCGCCCGCTGGCGAGGAGCAGAACCTGGTCGAACTGCTGACCCACCGCGTGCCGGCCGGCGTGGACGATGCCGCCAAGGTCAAGGCCTCCTACCTGGCCGCCGTGGCGCTGGGCAAGGAAGCTTGTGCGCTGATCAGCCGCGCCAAGGCGACGGAGCTGCTGGGCACGATGCTCGGCGGCTACAACATTGGCCCGCTGGTCGAACTGCTGGACGATGCGGAAATCGGCACCATCGCCGCCGATGCGCTCAAGAAGACCCTGCTGATGTTCGACGCCTTCCACGACGTGAAGGAAAAGGCGGACAAGGGCAATGCCAACGCCAAGTCCGTGCTGCAAAGCTGGGCAGACGCCGAATGGTTCACCAGCCGTCCGGAACTGCCGGAAAGCCTGACCATCACGGTCTTCAAGGTGCCTGGCGAAACCAACACCGACGACCTGTCGCCGGCCCCCGACGCCACGACCCGCCCCGACATCCCGATGCACGCCCTGGCGATGCTGAAGAACAAGCGCGACGGCGCCGCGTTCGAACCGGAAGAAGACGGCAAGCGCGGCCCGGTCAAGTTCATCGAATCGCTGAAGGACAAGGGCCACCTGGTCGCCTACGTGGGCGACGTGGTCGGCACGGGTTCATCGCGCAAGTCGGCCACCAACTCGGTGCTGTGGTTCACGGGCGAAGACATCCCCTTCGTGCCGAACAAGCGCTTTGGCGGCGTGTGCCTGGGCAACAAGATCGCCCCGATCTTCTACAACACCATGGAAGACGCCGGCGCCCTGCCGATCGAACTCGACGTTTCCAAGATGGAAATGGGCGACGTGGTCGAACTGCGCCCCTACGAAGGCAAAGCCATCAAGAACGGCGAAGTCATCGCTGAATTCGAAGTCAAGTCCGACGTGCTGTTCGACGAAGTGCGCGCCGGCGGCCGCATTCCGCTGATCATCGGCCGCGGCCTGACGGCCAAGGCGCGCGAAGCGCTGGGCCTGCCGGCCTCCACGCTGTTCCGCCTGCCCAAGGACCCGGTCGATTCCGGCAAGGGTTACACGCTGGCCCAGAAGATGGTCGGCCGCGCTTGCGGCATGCCGGAAGGCAAGGGCATCCGCCCGGGCACCTACTGCGAACCGAAGATGACCTCGGTCGGCAGCCAGGACACCACCGGCCCCATGACCCGCGACGAGCTCAAGGACCTGGCCTGCCTGGGCTTCTCGGCCGACCTGGTCATGCAGTCGTTCTGCCATACCGCCGCCTACCCCAAGCCCGTGGACGTCAAGACGCACCACACGCTGCCTGACTTCATCAGCACGCGCGGCGGCGTCTCGCTGCGTCCGGGCGACGGCGTGATCCACTCGTGGCTGAACCGCATGCTGTTGCCCGACACCGTCGGCACCGGCGGCGACTCGCACACCCGCTTCCCCATCGGCATCTCGTTCCCGGCCGGCTCGGGCCTGGTGGCCTTTGCCGCCGCCACGGGCGTGATGCCCCTGGACATGCCGGAATCGGTGCTGGTCCGCTTCAAGGGCAAGCTGCAGCCCGGCGTCACCCTGCGCGACCTGGTCAACGCCATCCCGCTGTACGCCATCAAGCAAGGCCTGCTGACGGTTGCCAAGCAAGGCAAGAAGAATATCTTCTCCGGCCGCATCCTGGAAATCGAAGGCCTGCCCGACCTGAAGGTCGAACAAGCCTTCGAACTGTCGGACGCTTCCGCTGAACGTTCGGCCGCCGGCTGCTCGGTGCACCTGAACAAGGAACCGATCATCGAGTACATCAACAGCAACATCGTCATGCTGAAGTGGATGATCGCCAACGGCTACGAAGACGAGCGCACGCTGGGCCGCCGCATCAAGGCCATGGAAGCCTGGCTGGCCGATCCGCAGCTGCTGCAGCCTGACGCCGACGCCGAATACGCCGCCGTCATCGAAATCGACCTGGCCGACGTGCATGAGCCCATCGTGGCCTGCCCGAACGACCCGGACGACGTGAAGACGCTGTCGGAAGTCGCCGGCGCCAAGATCGATGAAGTGTTCATCGGCAGCTGCATGACCAACATCGGCCACTTCCGCGCAGCCTCCAAGCTGCTGGAAGGCAAGCGCGACATCCCGGTCAAACTGTGGGTTGCTCCCCCGACCAAGATGGACGCCACCCAGCTGACCGAGGAAGGCCACTACGGCGTGTTCGGCACCGCCGGCGCCCGTACGGAAATGCCGGGCTGCTCGCTGTGCATGGGCAACCAGGCGCAAGTGCGCGAAGGCGCCACCGTCATGTCGACCAGCACCCGCAACTTCCCGAACCGCCTGGGCAAGAACACGAACGTGTACCTGGGTTCCGCGGAACTGGCCGCCATCTGCTCCAAGCTGGGCCGGATTCCGACCAAGGACGAGTACATGGCCGATATGGGCGTCATCAACAAGAGCGGCGACCAGATCTACCAGTACCTGAACTTCGACAAGATCGCGGACTACAAGGACGTGGCTGACGCCATCGAAGTCTAAGACACCCGACCGGCGCGCTTGCCGGCACGGCTGAAAACCCCGGGCGATTCCGCCCGGGGTTTTTTTTATCGCTTCCGTCTACGGCCCCGTTGCCGGCAGCGAAATCGAGGCAATCCATTGCCTCAGCACGGCGGCCTCGGGCGTGTTGCGCGTGTAGACCGCCTTGGGCATGACGAAGTAATAGCTGAAACTGCCCAGGTTGACCCACTGCCCGAACGGCGCCACCAGGCTGCCGTCATCCAGCTCCTGGGTAATCAACGACCTTTGCCCGATCGCGACGCCGAAGCCCGCCAATGCCGCCTCGTAAGCCAGGGCGGAAGACTCGAAACGCATGTCGCGGCTGGTTCCGGGCACCTGCAGGCCGGCATGCGAAAACCACATCTGCCAGTCGTCGGGGCGGGCATGCGTATGCAGCAAGGTCTCGCCCAACAGCTGCTCGGGGCGCTGCAGCCGCGCCGCCATGTCGGGCCTGCACACCGGCGCGATCTCGTTTTCCATGATCTTGTAATGCACCACCCCCGGCTCGTGCCCGTGGCTGATCACGATGGCCGCGTCCAGGTCTTCGCGTTCGAAGTCGGGCGGACTGGCGGAGGTGTGCAGGCGGACCTCCAGTTCGGGATGCGCGGCATGCAGGCTTGCCAGCCGCGGCAACAGCCATCGCATGGCGATCGTGTGAGGCGCGCGCAGGTTGAAGATGCGCGACCGCGCCGCATGATGCAGGTCCTGCGTGGCCCGGCGCAGCCCCGCCAGGTGGCGGGATACCTCCTGGTGGTAATCGCGGCCCGCCGGCGTGAGGCTTATCCGCCGGTGATGCCTGTCGAACAGCCGGATGCGCAGGTGGTCCTCAAGAAAGCGGATCTGCCGGCTGACAGCCGCGGGCGTCACGCAGAGTTCCTGGGCGGCGGCAGTGACGCTGGACACGCGCCCCACCACGTCAAAGACACGCAGCGCATTGAGCGGAGGAAGCGGGTCCATATTGTTTCAGTTAACTAAAACTAAATCGTAGCAGCGGAGAAGTTGATTGACCACCCGGGTAGCGATTTCTACGATTCCATCGCGGCAATGAATGTTTGGCGGACTTTCCCTTAATCATTTATTAAACAAAGTGGGGCACGCATGAAGCTGGGACTTTGGCGCAACTGCGCGGGCGTATTGCTTTATCTGGCCATCGGGACGCAGGCGGCGGCGGCCGCCGACGAGGCGCCCTATCCCTCTCGGACCGTATCCATCGTGGTGCCCACCACCCCGGGCGGCACGGCGGACCTGCTGGCCCGCCTGGTCGGACCCAAGCTGGCCGTCATGTGGGGCCATCCGGTCATTGTCGAGAACAAGCCGGGGGCCGGCACGCTGGTCGGCACCGACTATGCCGCGCAGGCCAAGCCGGACGGCTACACCCTGCTGCTGACATTCAATGAGCTGGCGACGCTGCCGGCCATCAACAAGCACGCCAAGGTGGATGTGGTGAAGGGCTTCGAGCGCATCGGCAAGATCGGCACCCTGCCCGTCCTCATCCTGGCCAATCCCAAGGTAGAGGCCAACACCTTGCGCGAACTGATCGCGCAAGCCAAACAGAATCCCGGCAAGCTGACCTATGCCTCCAACGGCTCGGGCGGCGTGCTTCAGCTTTATTCCGAGATGTTCAAGCAGGAAGCGGGGGTGGACATCATGCATGTGCCCTACAAGGGCGCGCTGGAGGCCTCCACCGCCATGCTTTCGGGAGAGGTGGACGTGCTGGTGCAGTTCGCCTCGGGCAACGTGCAGAACTACGTCAAGGCGAACCGGACCAAGGCCTACGCGATTGCCTCAAGCGAGCGGCTGGCGACGCTGCCCGATGTGCCCACGACCGCGGAAGCAGGCTTGCCCTCATTGCAGCTGGAGGCCTGGTATGGCGTGTTCGCGCCCGCCGGCACCCCTCGCTCGATCATCGACAAGGTGAACAAGGATGTCATCGAGGTCTTGCAGATGCCGGACGTGCGCGAGCGCCTGAAAGGCGTGGGCATGGCTGTCGATACGGGCACGCCGGAATCGTTCGATGCGTTCTTCAAGAAGGAATACCGCCGCTGGACCGACCTGATCGTCAGCGCCGGCATTCAAAGCAACTGAATCCATCGAGGAACACACGAATGAACTACCATCCGGACACCTATCAGGCCTTGTCGTTCAGCGCCGCGCGCGAGCGCTTCCTGGCCTGCGCGCAGCGTCCCAGCGAATTCCTGGAGTCCTGCCTGGAAACCATCCGGCAGCGCGAACCCGCCGTCAAGGCGTGGGTGGTGCTCAACGAAGAAGGGGCGCGCGCCGCAGCCCTGGAATCGGACAAGCGCTATCAGGAAGGCCGGCCGCTGTCGCAGATCGACGGCATGCCTGTCGGGATCAAGGACCTGATCGAAACCAAGGACATGCCGACCCAGATGGGCAGCCCTGCGTACGCGGGCAGCTTCCCCAAGCGCGACAGCGCCCTGGTCAGGGCATTGCGCGACGCGGGCGCCATCATACTGGGCAAGACGGTGACCACCGCGCTGGGCTTCCTGGATCCGGGCCCGACCACCAACGCGTTTGATCCGCAGCGCACGCCGGGGGGCTCGTCCAGCGGTTCCGGCGCCGCAGTCGGCGCCGGGATGGTGCCCGTCGCCATCGGTTCGCAACTGGTCGGGTCGGTGCTGCGCCCCGCAAGCTTCAACGCCAACTGGGCGCTCAAGCCGACCTTTGGCGGCATCAACCGTGGCGAACGGCTGGGCTACAGCCAGTCTCATATCGGCATTCATGCCGGATGCGCGCAAGACATGTGGGCGACGGCGATGGAAATCGTGGCGCGGGTCGGCGGCGATCCGGGCCATCCGGGGCTGTATGGCGGCCTGTCCGCCCCGCCGCCGGAAAAGCCGCGCCGGCTGGCCGTGATGGAAACGGAAGGCTGGCCGCGCCTGGACGCCGCATCCAGGAATGCCTTTGAAGCCCTGCTGGAACAGCTGAGGGGCGAAGGCGTGGAGATCATCCGCCGGGCCGATCTGGCGTTGCTGGAAATATTCGAACAGTCCATCGCGACCGCCACGGCCGACATGCTGCGCCTGATTTCCTGGGAGCAGCGCTGGTCGCTGGAGAACCTCGTCGAGCAGTATCCCGGCACCTTGGGCCCCAGCCTGCTGCGCCAGCTGGAAAGCGGACGCGGCGTCACGCTGGAAACCTTCCGCCAGGACCTGGCGCTGCGCGACCTGGCCCGCCAGCGCCTGGCCGCGCTGGCGACCCATTGCGATGCCTTGATCAGCCCGGCCTCATGCGGACCGGCCCCGCGCCTGGACGCGACCCGCGATACGCCCTTCCCCACCGGGGATGTCTCGTTCAGCTGCGTCTCGTCGTACCTGGGCGCGCCGGCCGTGGCCGCGCCCTTGCTCGCCGTGCAGGGCATGCCGCTCGGCGTGCAGTTCATGGGCCAGCCGCACGGCGACGAGCACGTCGCGGCCTACGCGCGCTGGGCGGCGCAGGCCGTGGCCGCGGGCTGAAAACAAGGCCGGGCCGGCATGGGGCTTCCTGCCGGCCGGGCGGCCATCTTGCGGATTCGGGCTAGTTGCCCCCAGGCAACATCGTTGTTCGGCGAATGCCCGGCGCGCAAGAACACTTAGAATGCGGCCATCCCATGCACAAGGAACCCGGCAATGAGACTAGGGCCGCTGCTGCTGCCGACCCTGCTGATGGCATTGGGCGGCTGCGCCACCGCACCGCCTTCCAACCCCGAGAACATTTGCGCCATCTTCCGCGAAAAGCCCGACTGGCATGACGCCGCGCTGAAGGTGCAGAAGAAATGGGGCGCGCCCGTGCCGGTCCCCATGGCGATGATGTACCAGGAATCCTCGTTCAAGCAGGACGCGGTGCCGCCCCGCTATTACTTCCTGGGCATCATCCCCTGGGGCCGCGTCAGTTCCGCCTACGGCTACGCCCAGGCCAAGGACGAGACCTGGGCGGACTACAAGAAGGACGCCGGCGGCTGGGGCTCCAGCCGCGACAACTTCGCCGACGCGCTGGACTTCATGGGCTGGTACATGAGCAAGACCCAGCGCATCAACGGCATCTCCAAATGGGACGCCTATGGCCAGTACCTGAACTACCACGAGGGCTGGACCGGCTACCGCAACCGCAGCTTCGACCGCAAGGCCTGGCTGAAGACCGTGTCGCAAAAGGTGCAGGCGCGCGCCGAGAAGTTCACCTCGCAGTACAAGAGCTGCGAGGGGGATCTGACGCGAGGGGGATGGTTGTGGTGAGGGGCCGGCCGTTCGTCAGAAGTCCATGCTGGCCGACAGCGAGAACGTGCGCGGGCCGCCCAGCACCAGGTAGCCGTTGCCGGGGTAGCCGCCCACCGACGACCAGTAGTTGCGGTTGGCGATGTTGTCCACGCGGGCGCGCAGGGTCAGGACATGACCGTCCACGTCCATCATGTAGCGCAGGCCGGCATCGAAGCGCGTCCAGCCGGGCACCTTGAGCGTGTTGGCGTCATCCGCGTAGGACGAGCCCGTGTAGACCACGCGGCCGTCCACGGCCAGGCCTTGCACGCCCGGGATGTCCCATTCCACGCCCATGTTGGCCTGGAAGCGCGGCACGCCGATCACGCGGTTGCCGTCCAGCGAAGCCGTGCCGGTGGAGCGCTGCTCGGCGTCCAGCCAGGTCAGGCCGCCCAACAGGCGCACGCTCTTGACGGGTTCGCCGAACACCGTCAGTTCCACGCCCTGATGGCGGTCCTTGCCGGAGTTGGTCAGCGTATTGCTGGAGTCGAACACCGCGCGCGGCTTGTCCGTGGAGAACAAGGCCAGGCCGCCGCCCAATCCCTCTCCTTCGTACTTCACGCCGATTTCCTTTTGCTTGGAGACAAAGGCGGGCAGGCTCTGGCCGACGTTGGGCACCGGCATGCCGCCGGCGGTCGCGGGCGCGGTCGGGCCCGCGACCAGGGCCTCGATGTAGTTCGCGTACAGCGAAACGCTGGGCGCGACCTTGACGACAAGACCGGCGGCCGGCGAGTTGTGGCTGGTGTCGTAGGCGCCGTTTTCCACGCCGGTGTTGTACGCGTAATCGCGCTGGGACAACCGCTGGTGGCGGATGCCGGCCGTCAGCAGCACCTTGTCGTCCAGGAAGGACATGGTGTCGCCGATGGCATAGCTGCTCAGGCGCGTGCGGCCTTGCAGCGCCGGATTGTCCAGGTCGTTGCCGCGCAGCGCGCCGGCGCTGAACGCGGGCTTGTCATACGAAATCGGATCATAAATGTTAGTGGCGAATTTGTTGTTGAAATCCATCACGTAGGCGTTCTTCTTCTTCAGGTCGAAGAACGACGCCGACACGACGAACTCATGGCCCACCGGACCGGTGCGCGCCTTGGCGCGCAGGCCCAGTTCGCCCGTGTTCACGCTGTCTTCGCGGGTATTGTCGAAGCGATAGAAGTTGCCGTCGCCCGTGCTGCCGTTGGTGAGCGTGACGTTGCCCAGCGAGTTGGCTTCGTCGCTGCGGCGCATGCCGAAGGCCGCGTAGGCCGTCACCTTGTCGCTGAAGTCATGCTCGGCGCGCAAGGTGCCGAACACGTCGCGCTCGTTGGAATACGACCATGGCTGCGCGTAGTTGGAGCTGGCGTCCGGGGCGTCGGGCACGGTGGTGACGCCCGCGCCCAGGGTCACGTTGGGACGCGCGCGCTTGAGCTTGTTTTCCTGCCATCCGATATCGGCCGACAGGCGCGTATCGGCCGAGCGCCAATCCAGGCCCAGGGACACCAGGCTGGTGCGGGAGTGTTCGTCGTCGACGCCGGTGTCGCCGCTGCGCTGCGCGGCGTTCAGCCGGATGCCGGTGCTGTCGTCGGGGCCAAAGCGGCGCGCGATGTCGGTGGAAAGCTGGAACTGGCCGCCGCTGGACACGCCGGTGGTGACGCGGGTCAGCGGATCGTTCGGGGCGCGCTTGGGCACCAGGTTGATCACGCCGCCGATGCCGCCGCCGCCGGGCGTCGCGCCGGTCAGGAAGGCCGATGCGCCGCGCAGCACTTCCACGCGCTCGAACAGTTCGGTGGCGATGTACTGGCGGGGGAGCAGGCTGTACAGGCCGTTGTAGGCCACATCGTCCGAGCTGAGGATGAAGCCGCGGATGAAGTACGACTCCTGGAAATTGCCGAAGCCGCGCGCCACGCGCACGCCGGCGTCGTTCTGCAGCACGTCGCCCACGCTGCGCGCCTGCCTGTCCTGGATCAGCTCGTTCGTGTAGCTGGTGATGCTGAACGGCGTGCTCATGTTGTCTTGCGTGCCCAGCAGGCCGACGCGGCCGCCGCGGGCCACCTGCCCGCCGGCAAAGGGTTCGGCCAGGCCGCCGGCCGACGCGTCGGCGCTGGCCTCGACCCTGATGGCGTCCATCGACATGACTGAGCCGTTGGAACCGGCGGGTTGCGCTTGCGGCGCGGTTTGCGCGTGGACGGATCCAAGGCACGGCAGCGCTGCGGCCATGCATGCGAGAGTTCGAATTTTCATATCGGGACGCTGGTAGGGCGGAAAACAGTCCGCGTTGCGGGGGGGCAGATCCGCAAAAATCCCGATTTGAACTGCCGCGACGCCCCTGCGGCGGGGGCCTGCAGAGCCCGTTCGCCTTGGGGGTCTTGAGGTCTTGCGGGGTAGATGTTACCAAAAGAGAATGGTTCTCATTGCGTCCCTCTTAGAAAAAGGGGCGCCTCGTTGCTCTGCGACAACAGGCCTAATCCAGCTTGATGTGGTTCGCGCGGATCACCGCCCCCCAGCGCTGGCGGTCTTCGTCCACGTAGCGGTCGGTCTGCGCCTGGTCCCGCGGCGCCTGGATCACCAGCCCGAGCGTCTGAAAACGTTCGCGGAAGTCGGGCTGCGCCATGACCTTGGCCACGGCGTCCTGCAGCGCGCTCGCCTCGGCGGCCGGAGTGGCCTGCGGCACGGCGATGCCGAACCAGGTCGCCGCGCGAAAGTCCGGGAAACCGCTCTCGGCCACCGTGGGCACCTCGGGCAGCACCGGCAGGCGCTCGGCGGTGGTCACGGCCAGCGCCTTGATCTTGTTCTCCTTCACCAGCGGCAAAGAGGTGCTGACGACGTCGACCATGAGCTGCGTGTCGTTGGCCATCAGCGAGCTCAACGCCGGCGCGCTGCCGTTGTAGGGAATGTGCGCGACGTCGATGCCCGTGCGCGACTTCAAGAGTTCGGTGGCCAGCTGCAAGGGGTTGCCGATGCCGACGGAGGCGTAATTCAGCTTGCCGGGCCGCGTCTTCGCGTAGGACACGAATTGCGCCAGCGTGGCGGCGGGCACTTCGTTGTTCGCCACCACCACCAGCGGCAATTCGGCCACCACGGACAGCACGCGGAAATCGCGGGCGGCGTCGTACGAGATCTTCTGATAAAGCATGGGGTTGAGCACCATGCTGGCGTTGCTGGCCAGGAACAGCGTATAGCCGTCGGGCTGGGCGCGGGCCACCTGGGTGGCGGCGATCATGGTGTTGGCGCCGGGCTTGTTCTCCACCACCACGGGCTGCGCAAGCTCGCGCGACAGGCGCTCGGCCAGCACCCTGGACAACTGGTCCGCGGCGCCGCCCGGCGTATAGGGCACGACCAGCTTGACCGGCCGGTCCGGAAACGCCGCAAGGGCCTGCGGCGCGCCGGCGGCGCACACCAGCATCGCGGCCGCGGCGCGGCCGAACCAATGATTCATCTTCAACATGCTTGTCTCCCGAGTCTGCTCCGACTCTTGTAGTGGGTGCTGCCCGTCTCTTTTTTGAATGCGGCCCGGGCCGCTACACCTTGCGCTGGCGGCCCTCCCAGAATTCCGCACGCAATCTGCGCTTGGCGATCTTGCCGTTGTCGTCGCGCGGCAAGGCCTCGCGCAGCAGCAGCTCGCGCGGCACCTTGTAGCGGGCGATCCTGGCGGACAGCCACTCCATCGCCTCGGCCGGGTCCAGCCGGGCCTGCGGCGCGGGCTGGACCAGGCCCAGCAACCGCTCGCCGAACTCCGCGTCGGGCACGCCGAAAACGGCGCAATCGGCAACGCCCGGGTACTGCATCAGGTGGTGTTCGATTTCCGCCGGATAGATATTCACGCCGCCGGAGATCACCATGTCCGACTCCCGGTCGCAAACGTAGAGGTAGCCGTCCTCGTCCAGATAGCCCAGGTCGCCCAGCCCGATCAGGCCGTCGCGCTCCACGGCCTTGCGGGCCTCGGGATGGTTGCGGTAGGTGAAGTCGGCATACGCCGGCTGGCGCACATAAATGCGTCCGATCTGGCCCGGCGGGCAGACGGAGCCGTCTTCGGCGTAAATGCGGACCTGCGCCGGCCCGATGGGCCGCCCCGCGCTGCCCGGCCGCGCCAGGGCTTCGCGCGAATCGATCGCCGTCACCATGCCCGCTTCGCTGGAGGCGTAGGTTTCGTGCACCACCGGCCCCAGCCAGTCGATCATGGCGCGCTTGAGCTCCGGCGCGCAGGGGGCGCCGGTGGACGCCACGAAACGCAGGGAGGACAGGTCGAACGACGCCCGCGTGCGCGCGTCCAGCTTGAGCAGGCGCACATACATGATGGGCACCAGGTAGACGGTGTCGATGTGGTGCTGTTCGATCAGCCGCAGCACTTCCAGCGGATCGAAGCGCGCCGTCAGCACCAGCGTGTCGCACACGCGCAGCGCCACCTGCGCAAACACGCTGGGCGCGCTGTGGTAGATCGGGGCGGGCAGAAGCGCGCGGCAGCCCGGGCGCAGGCCATAGGCCTGTTCCACCACGGACTCCACCGCCGCCAGATGCTCGGCCAGGCGATCCACCGGGAAGGGCTGGCGCACCACGCCCTTGGGGCGGCCCGTGGTGCCCGAGGTATAGGCCATGTGTCCGCGCGGCGCGACCAGCGGGCCGTCGTAGCGCGGCTGCGCGTCGCGCCAGGCGTCGTAGTCGTTGGCCTCGAAGACGGTTTCTCCTTCGCCCATCACCCGCAGCGCGGGCAGGCCGGCCGGCAGCGCCGTCCACACTTGGCGCCACAGGTCGTCTTCGGCGATCAGCAGCTTCGCGCCGCTGTCGGTCACCAGGAACGCGACCTCCTCGGCGGTGTAGTGCCAGTTGATCGGGCAGTAATAGCAGCCCAGCCGCTTGCAGGCCTGGATGATTTCCAGATAGGGCATGCCGTTGCGCAGCAGCACCGCGATCACGTCGCCTTCGCGCACGCCCATGGCCGCCAGGCCCGCCGCCACCTGCTCGCCCCGCGCGGCCAGCGCGGCGCGGTCCAGCCGGCGGTCCCCGGCAATGACCTGCCCGCTCATGCCGGGTTCCCCGCGCGCTGCGCCTTGTCCTGCGCGGTGCGCGCCTCGATCGCGGCGCGCGCCGCGGCCCAGTCGTCGTCGGTCCAATCGAAGTACTGCTTGAAGTAGGCGCCGTTGGCCAGATAGTCGCCGCCGTCCAGCGCAATCGTCTGGCCATTGATCCAGTCGTTGCCCGGCCCCAGCAGGAAAGCCGCCAGTTCGCCGATGTCGCGGCCGGTGCCCAGGCGCTGCATGGGATTCTGCTTGATCAGCGTGTCCATGCCGTTGCCGTTCGGGCGCAGGCGCGCCGTGGCCCCCTCGGTGGGTATCACCCCCGGCGCGATGGCGTTGAAACGGATGCCGTGGCGGCCCCACTCGATCGCCAGCGATTTGGTCATGGCGTCGATGCCGGCCTTGGACATGGCGGACGGCACCACGAAAGGCGTGCCCGTCCAGATCCAGGTCACCACGATGGACACCACCGCGCCGGGCCTGCCGGTCGCGATCCAGCGCTTGCCCACCGCCTGGGTGGTGTAGAAGGTGCCCCGGAACACGGTGTCGGCAATCGCATTGAAGCCTCGGGCCGAGAGCTTCTCGGTCGGGCTGATGAAGTTGCCCGCGGCGTTGTTGATCAGGCCGTCGAGCCCGCCGTGCTCCGTCCAGATGCCTTCGACCATCGCGTCCACGGCGTCGGCGTCCCGGATGTCGACCGCATGCGCATGCGCCTGGCCGCCGTACTTGGCGCGCAAGGCGGCCGCGGCCTCTTCGACCACGGACAGGCGGCGTCCGCACAGATGCACGGTGGCGCCCAGGGAGGCCAGTTGCTCGGCCATCGCGTAGCCCAGCCCCGTGCCCCCGCCGGTAATCAGAATGCGCTGTCCCTGGAAGAGGTCCGCGCGGAACATGCTGTTTTGCATCGCTGTCTCCTGGTTATGGGTCCAGAATATCAACGCGCCAATACCGCGACAATCCTCCAACCTGGGTAAACTCTGTTTCCTCACAGGCAACAATAGACGTCGCCCATGTCCACCCTGCCCGCGCTGGACCTGAACCTGATCCAGCTCTTCGTGACCATCGTCGAGGCCGGCACGCTGAGCGAAGCCGCGCTGCGCCAGGGGGTCACGCGGTCCCATGTCAGCCGGAATCTGCAGAAACTGGAACGCGCCTTCGGCGCGCAGCTGATCCGGCGCACCACGCGCCGGCTGGAGCTCACGCAGCAGGGAACCGTGCTGTACGAACATGGGGCGCGTATGGCGCGCGAGGTGGAATCCGCCCGCCACGCCTTGCAGAAGCTGGGTTCGGAGCCCACCGGCCATGTGCGGCTGAGCCTGCCCACGGGCCTGGGGGAACTGGACCGGCTGCGCCCGCTGCTGGTCCGCTTCGCCCTGCAGCATCCCAGCCTGAGCTTGCGCGTGCTGTTCTCCAACCGCGTCAGCGACCTGATTTCCTCGGAGATCGACGTGGCGCTGCGGGTCATCTCGGCGCCGCCGCAAGACTACGTGGCGCGCGAACTGGGCGAGGTGACGTGGCGCCTGTGCGCGTCCCCCGCCTACCTGGAACGCACGGGCGCCCCGGCCCACCCCCGGGACCTGGGCCGCCTGGACTTCCTGTGCCCGCCCGGACCCCGGTCCCATGTGACGCTGCGGCTGCAGCGCAAGGGGCAGTCCTACGAGGCCAAGCTCGCGCCCCGCCTGCAATCCGAGTATTTCCCCTTTCTGGCGCAGGCCGCGCGGGACGGGGCCGGCGTGGCGCTGCTGCCCGCCTACATCGTGCAGGCGGACCTGCAGGCCAGGCGGCTGCGCGAGGTGCTGCCGGCCTACAAGGCGCAAGGCCCCGGCGACAAGCTCTACATCCTGACCTCGCCCACCCCCTACCCCTCGACCGCCCAGCGCGCCCTGGTGGACTTCCTGAAGACCGAACTGGAACCGCTGCTGCGCGATTTCCTGACCTGACGGCGCGCTCGCCCGCGGTCCGGAACGCCCGGCGGCATGCGCCACGCAACGGTAGGACTTTCTTGGTAAAACCGAAGGGGTCTTGCGGGCTTTGCGCGCGTCCGCCAAAGTAGGGGTTTTGCCGCACCCTGATTGTCCGGCGCGAAACAGGGCCGGAACTTTGACGCGCCACCCAAGTCTTATATAAGATACAAGACATAAGACTACCCGCGAGCTTGTCTCACATACAATGACAAGCGCGCCAAAACGCCAGAAAATGCCGCCTTCAGTCGGGCAAAACCACGGAGTCCATCATGCCGCACAACACCCTAGACACACTCAAGAATTTCAAGATCGGCAACAAGTCCTGTCAGTACTACTCGCTGCCGGCGCTGGGCAAGTCGCTTGGCATCGATGTGCAGCGGCTCCCGGTCTCCATCCGCATTGTGCTGGAGTCCGTGCTGCGCAACTGCGACGGCAAGAAGGTCACGGAAGAGCACGTCAGGCAGCTCGCCGGCTGGCAGGCCAACTCCAAGCGCGAAGATGAGATTCCCTTTGTGGTCGCCCGGGTCGTGCTGCAGGACTTCACGGGCGTGCCGCTGCTAGCCGATATCGCCGCCATGCGCTCGGTGGCCGACAAGATGGGCAAGAGCCCCAAGAGCATCGAGCCGCTGGTGCCCGTGGACCTGGTGGTGGACCACTCGGTCATGATCGACTACTTCGGCACCAAGGACGCGCTGGACCTGAACATGAAGCTGGAGTTCAAGCGCAACCAGGAACGCTACCAGTTCATGAAGTGGGGCATGCAGGCGTTCGACACCTTCGGCGTCGTGCCTCCGGGCTTCGGCATCGTCCACCAGGTCAACCTGGAATACCTGGCGCGCGGCGTGCACCTGGACAAGAAGAACAACGTCTATTACCCCGACTCGCTGGTGGGCACCGACAGCCACACCACGATGATCAACGGCATCGGCGTGGTCGGCTGGGGCGTGGGCGGCATCGAAGCCGAAGCCGGCATGCTCGGCCAGCCCGTGTACTTCCTGACCCCGGACGTCGTGGGCGTGGAACTGAAGGGCCAGCTGCGCGGCGGCGTCACCGCCACCGACCTGGTGCTGACCATCACCGAAATGCTGCGCCGCGAGAAGGTCGTGGGCAAGTTCGTCGAATTCTGCGGCGAAGGCACCGCCAGCCTGACCGTGGCCGAACGCGCCACCATCGGCAACATGGCGCCGGAATACGGCGCCACCATGGGCTTTTTCCCCGTCGACGACCGCACTATCGACTACTTCCGCGGCACCGGCCGCACCGAAGAGGAAATCGCCGCCTTCGAGGCCTATTTCAAGGCGCAGAAGATGTTCGGCATCCCCTCGGCCCAGGACATCAACTTCACCAAGCTGCTGACGCTGGACCTGTCCACCGTGGCGCCGTCCCTGGCCGGCCCCAAGCGTCCGCAGGACCGCATCGAGATCGGCAACGTCAAGAACACCTTCATCGACCTGTTCTCCAAGCCGATCGCCGAGAACGGCTTCAACCAGCCCGCCGAAAAGCTTGCGCAGACATTCACCACCAGCGCCGGCACCAAGATCAAGAACGGCGACATCCTGATCGCCGCCATCACGTCCTGCACCAACACGTCCAACCCCAACGTGCTGCTGGCCGCCGGCCTCCTGGCCAAGAAGGCCGTGGAAGCGGGCCTGAAGGTGCCCAAGCACATCAAGACCTCGCTGGCCCCCGGCTCGCGCGTGGTCACCGACTACCTGACCAAGACGGGCCTCCTGCCCTACCTGGAAAAGCTCGGCTTCGACGTGGCCGCCTACGGCTGCACGACCTGCATCGGCAACGCGGGCGACCTGACGCCGGACCTGAACGAAGCCATCATCGGCAACGACCTGGTGTGCTCGGCCGTGCTGTCCGGCAACCGCAACTTCGAAGCCCGCATCCACCCGAACATCAAGGCCAACTTCCTGGCCTCGCCCCCGCTGGTCGTGGCCTACGCGCTGGCCGGCACCGTCACGCGCGACCTGATGACCGAGCCCGTGGGCCAGGGCAAGAACGGCGACGTCTGGCTGGGCGACATCTGGCCCACCGCCGAGGAAGTCAACGCGCTGCTCAAGCACGCGCTGGATCCGAAGGTCTTCGAGGCCAACTACGGCCAGGTCAAGAGCAACCCGGGCAAGCTCTGGGAGAACATCAAGGGCGTCAACGGCGACACCTACAACTGGCCGGATTCGACCTACATCGCCGAACCGCCCTTCTTCGAAGGCTTCGGCATGACGCCGGCCGCGATGCCCGCCGTCAAGGGCGCGCGCGCGCTCGGCGTGTTCGGCGACTCGGTCACCACCGACCACATCTCGCCGGCCGGCTCCATCAAGGAAACCTCGCCCGCGGGCAAGTGGCTGAAGGAAAACGGCGTGATGAAGGCCGACTTCAACAGCTACGGCTCGCGCCGCGGCAACCATGAAATCATGATGCGCGGCACCTTCGCCAACGTGCGCATCAAGAACCTCATGATTCCGTCGCTGCCCGACGGCAGCCGCTTCGAAGGCGGCGAAACGCTGTTCCAGCCCACGGGCGAACAGATGTCCATCTATGACGCGGCCATGCAGTACGTCGCGGCCGGCACGCCCACCGTGGTGTTCGGCGGCGAAGAGTACGGCACCGGCTCGTCGCGCGACTGGGCCGCCAAGGGCACCCAGCTGCTGGGCGTGAAGGCCGTGATCACCCGCAGCTTCGAACGCATCCACCGCAGCAACCTGGTGGGCATGGGCGTGCTGCCGCTGCAGTTCAAGGGCGCGGACAGCGTGCAGTCGCTGGGCATCACCGGCGAAGAAACCTACGACATCTCGGGCCTGGAAAACGGCATCAAGCCGATGCAGGACGTGACGCTGACGATCACCCGCAAGGACGGTTCGAAGCAGGACGTGACGGTGCTGCTGCGCATCGACACCCCGATCGAGGTGGACTACTACCAGCACGGCGGCATCCTGCCTTTCGTGCTGCGCCAGTTGCTGGCGGCCTGATCCTCGGGCGCATGGAAAAAAGCCCCGGAGCCGCAAGGCTCCGGGGCTTTTTCACGCTTGGCGCGGGTGCCGCATCAATCGAACTGGTACGCGTCCATCGCCAGCGCGCCGTACGAGATTTCGTCGTTCAGGCGGCGGGCCGCCGGGCCGCCCGCCCCCATCGCCACATACAGCGGCATCAGGTGGTCGTCATGCGGATGCGCCTGCATGGCGCCGGGCGCCTGGGCCTGCCAGTCCAGCAGCGCCGGCACGTTGTGTTCGGCCAGATTGCGGGCATACCACTCCTGGAAAGCCGGCACATAGGGCGCCGCGGGCGCGTTTTGCGGCATGCGGACATGGCGCAGGTTGTGCGTGAGCGACCCCGACCCGATGATCAGGATGTCCTCGTCGCGCAGGGGCGCCAGCGCCCGGCCCAATTCCATCTGGCCGGCGGCGTCGCGCCCCATGTCCAGCGACAGCTGCACGACCGGCACGTCCACATCGGGATACAGGTAGCGCAGCGGCACCCAGGCGCCATGGTCCAAGGGGCGGCGCGGGTCGCGTTCCGCGGCGATGCCCGACTCGGCCAGCAAGGCCTGCACGCGCGCGGCCAGCGCCGGCGAACCCGGCGCCGCGTACTGCAAGGTGTAGAGCTCGGGCGGAAATCCGCCGAAGTCGTGCCAGGCCACCTGCTGGTCGCGGGTGGACAGCGCCAGGCCCTCGCCCATCCAGTGCGGCGACACCACCAGGATGGCGCGCGGCTTGCGGCCCTGCGCGGCGCTCCAATCCGCAAGCGCCGGACCGGTCAGGCCGGGTTCCACGGCCAGCATGGGTGAACCATGGGAAACAAAAAGCACAGGCCAACGCATGGCGATGCCTCCAGAAATCATGTCGATGCCGCCATTTTCGGCTGTTTGACTTCAGCAATAAACCCCCTACATCGACATAATCTGTTGCTGAACCAGCATCAATTCCGGGCGTGCCGGCATCCGGATCCGCGCCGCTGCGCCCCCTGGCCGGCCCGGCCCGCCAAGCCCGCGCGCGCCGCCCCCCTGCCGGGGTGTGGCGGGCGTTAAACTACGTCGTTACACACTTATTGGACGTCCCCCGAAGTTATGGCCCGATCCCGCAGCCAATCCGCTCCCCGCATGACCCGCGACGCCACCCGCCTGGTTGCGCTTGCCCAAGCGCTGAACCGTTCGGGCAGCCGCGTCGAAGACGTGTTCTGGGAGAACCAGCTTGGCGAAGCGATTCCGAAGCTGCTGAAGGCGGGGCAGGATGCCCCCCTGGAAGCGGCGCTGGACCACCTCGCGCAAAGCGACATAGGCGCCTACGAGGTCTTGATCGAACAGGCGGAAACCCTGTCTGAATCGATGAAGATCGAAAAGAACGGCGTCCGGTACGACGTATTGCTGATCGTCGCGCCCATCGTCGCCTGGACCCGCTACGCCATCCCGACCGGCCCCATCTCCGCCAGCGCGCAGCAAGCCCTGCTGGCCCAGCTGCACGGGCACGTCCTGTCCAGCAAGGCCCGCAGCGCGCTGATGCCGCTGGTGGTCAGCGTGGACCAGATGCCCCGCACCTTCTCCGAGACCTGGCAATGGCTGCAGCGCCTGGGCTCGCAGGCGCTGGGCGCCGAAACCACCAAGCCCGCGCTGAACACCGAAGTCGAGACCGCGAACATGCTGGCCGACACGCGCTACATCGTGGGCGCCGTGGCGGTGCCCGAGAACGAGCCTATCTTCCGCTGGCAGGAACACCTGGGCAACGCCGAGGCCAGCCGCGACGCCTGCCAGGAGCAATGGGCCGCGCAGGCCCAGCCTACCCTGGCCACGCTGCTGCCCGGCTGCGGCTTTGAATCGCTGCTGCCGGACGCCTACTACGTCAGCAACCGCGAAGCGGACCGCCAAGTGCGCCCCCTGTCGCTGCGCGCGGCGATCAGCTGGCTGGAAGGCGCGGTCAGCCTCGAAGCCTCGCAGCTGCGGGCGGTCGTGGCCGGCTGCGGCGAGGGCCGGATCGACGAATACCGCATCAGCTTCACGGCGCGCAGCAGCAACGACGTCTATTACGGCTGCGTGTGGCCCTTGTACGGACGCGAGGAAGACCTGGCGTCGGACGAAGGCCAGCCGGACGTGGTCGACGAGATCGCCGCGCTGCTCAAGGAGTACGGCGTCACCGACGTGCGTCGCATTCCCGGCGTGCTGCCGGCCGAATACTGCGAGGACTGCGGCGCGCCCTATTTCCCGAATCCCCTGGGCGAGCTGGTGCATGCCGAGCTCCCCGAGGACGCCGAAGCCGCCCCCGCCAAGTTCCACTAGGGCGGCAATGCAAGCGGACATCTTCTGCCGGGTCGTCGACAACTATGGCGACATCGGCGTCTGCTGGCGCCTGGCGCGCCGACTGGCGCATGACTTCCGATGGGATGTCCGGCTGTGGGTCGACGACCTGGCCAGCTTTGCGCGCATCCAGCCCGGCATCGATGCCCTGTCGCCGCGCCAGCGGCACGGCGGCGTCGATATCGTCCACTGGTCCGACGCGCCCGACCCGGCGCTGACCGCCCGCGACGTGGTGATCGAGGCGTTCGCCTGCGATCCGCCCGCGGCGTTCGTCGACAGCATGCACCGCACCCATCCAGCCTGGATCAACCTGGAATACCTGAGCGCCGAACCCTGGGTGGAAAGCTGCCACGGCCTGCCGTCGCAGCGGCCGGATGGGCTGGTGAAGCACTTCTTCTTTCCCGGCTTCACCCCGGCGACCGGCGGCCTGCTGCGCGAACCCGGCCTGTCCGCCGAGCGCGACGCGCTGCAGACGTCGGTACCGCGGCAAGAGAGCTTCCTGCGGTCGATCGGCGTGCCGGACGATGCGCTGCTGCTCCGGCGGAACGGCGCCCGCACCGTATCCCTGTTCTGCTACCCCGCCGCGCCTGCCCCGGCGCTGGTTCAGGCCCTGGCCGCCGACCCGCGCGCCAGCGTGCTGCTCGCCCCCCAGGGCGTGGCGCCCGGCCTGGACGCGGCCTGCCAGGCCCCCGGCGCGCCCCGCCTGGTCCGCCTGCCCTTTGTCGCCCAGCCGGACTTCGACCGCCTGCTCTGGTGCGCCGACATCAATTTCGTGCGCGGCGAAGACTCCTTTGTCCGCGCCGCCTGGGCCGCCCGCCCGCTGGTCTGGCAGATCTACCCGCAAGACGAGAACATCCATCTGGAAAAGCTGGAGGCATGGCTGGCCCGCTATCCGGCCCCGGAATCCGCCCAGGCGCTGATCCGGGCCTGGAACCAGCCGGAAACCGGGCTGACGGCATCCGCCGTCGCGGCCGCGCTGGCGCCCGCCGGCTGGCAGGCCTGGGCCGCGGCTGCCCGCCAATGGGACGCCAGCCAGGCGGCGCTGCCCGACCTGGCCGAAAATCTGGCCGGTTTTTGCGCAGACTTGGCCAAGAAACGTTAGAATAGAGAGTTTTCTGAGTCGCCCTGAATTTGTCGGGCCTCAACTATGACGCCTCCCGGGGTGTGCACGAAACCGTCTACATGACAGACCAAGTCCAGGCCCAGGCCAGACCCACGTATGCAAGGCGACTTCTGCAAGCACGGCGAGTGCACCCATCACCCCCGGAGTTTTATCGATGAAAACCGCTCAGGAATTGCGAGTCGGCAACGTGGTCATGGTCGGCAAGGATCCCCTCGTGGTCCAGAAGGCCGAATACAACAAGTCTGGCCGTAACGCCGCCGTTGTGAAGCTGAAGTTCAAGAACCTCTTGACCGCCTCGGCCAGCGAATCGGTCTACAAGGCCGACGAAAAGTTCGAAGTCGTCCAGCTGGATCGCAGGGAATGCACCTATTCCTACTTTGGCGACCCGATGTACGTCTTCATGGACGAAGAGTACAACCAGTACGAAATCGAAGCCGACAGCATGGGCGACGCCCTGAACTACCTGGAAGAAGCGATGCCCGTGGAAGTGGTCTTCTACGACGGCCGCGCCATCTCGGTGGAACTGCCCACGACGCTCGTCCGCGAAATCACCTACACCGAACCCGCCGTCCGTGGCGATACGTCGGGCAAGGTGACCAAGCCGGCCAAGATCAACACCGGCTACGAGCTGAACGTGCCGCTGTTCTGCGCCATCGGCGACAAGATCGAAATCGACACCCGCACGAACGAATACCGCAGCCGCGTCAACAACTGATCCGGCCCTGCGACAAAAAAAAGCCAGACCCACGCGGGTCTGGCTTTTTTATTGCCGCGGCGGCGCGCCCTACTGCAGGCGTTCGTCGTCCAGGAAGTCGGGCACGGCCATGACCTCGATGCCGTCCTCGGCCAGCGATTCGCGCTCTTCGGGAGTGGCGGTGCCGCGGATGGGGCGGTCGTTGGCGTCGCCCTCGTGGATGCGGCGCGCCTCTTCGGCAAAGCGCGGCCCCACGTTTTCGGTGCTGCGCACCAGCGCGCGCACCTGGCGCATGACCACCGCCTGCAGCGCGGCCATCTTTTCGGCGTCGGAGGCGCCGGCCGGCACGGCGGGCTGGGTTGCCGGGGCATGCAGGTGCGCCACGTTCAGGCGCGGCGCGGACAGGCGCTTGGTGATGCTGGCCGAGCCGCAAACCGGGCACGTGACCAAGCCACGCGCCTGTTGCGCGTCGTAGTCTTCGTGCGAGCCGAACCAGCCTTCAAAAATGTGGCTGTGTTCGCACTGGAGGTCAAAAACTTTGAGGGCCATGGCATCAATATGGGGGTGAACCCCCAGAATACAAGATTCAGCCCTGGCCCGGCGGTCCGAACTGCAGGCGCGGCACCGCCGCCAGCAGCCTGCGCGTCACTTCCTGGCGCGGCGCCAGCAGCACCGATTCAGCCTGCCCCAGCTCGATGATGCGCCCTGCGTCCATCACGGCGATGCGATCCGCCAGGTATTCGACCACGCCGAAGTTATGCGTGATGAAAAGATAGGCGATGCCGAGCTCGTCCTGGAGTTCCCTCAGCAGGTCCAGGATCTGGGCTTGCACCGAGACATCGAGCGCCGACGTGGGCTCGTCGCAGATCAGCACCTTGGGCTCGACCGCCAGCGCGCGCGCGATCGCGATGCGCTGGCGCTGGCCGCCCGAGAACTCATGGGGATAGCGCGTCAGCGTATTGGCGGGCAGCCCGACGCGGTCGATCAACTGCGCCGCATGCTTTTGCCGGGCCTCCTTGCCCATGCCGCGCCGCAGGGACGCCAGGCCCTCGTCCAGGATCTCTCCCACGCGCATGCGCGGGTCCAGCGACGCGTACGGATCCTGGAAGACGATCTGGATGTCCTGCCGCAGGCGCTGCAGCTGGCGGCGGTCGGCGGACAGCACGTCCTGCCCTTGCAGCATGCCGCGGCCCGACACCCGCGCGCCGTCGATCAGGCGCAGCAGGGCCTTGCCCGTGGTGGTCTTGCCGCAGCCGGACTCGCCCAGCAAGGCCAGGGTCTCGCCCGCGCGCAGCGTGAACGTCACGCCGTCCACGGCCTTGACCCAGGAAACGATGCGGCGCAGCGGGCCCTTGCGCACCGGGTAGTGCACCTTCAGGTCCTGCACGTCCAGCACCACGCCTGTCGCGTGCGCGGCCCGGCTCAGGGCGCGCTGGCCGCGGTCTTGCTCGGCTGCGTCGCGCCCTTGTTCCGTCAGCGGCACGCCGCGCTTGTCGAACGTGGGGATGGCTTCGAAGAGCTGGCGCGCGTAGGGATGCTTGGGCGCGCGGAAGAATTCCTCGGCGCTGGCGCTCTCGACGATCTCGCCGCCGCGCATCAGCGCGACGTGGTGCGCCACGTTCTTTACCACCGCCAGGTCATGCGTGATGAGCAGCACGGCCATGCCCATTTCCTGCTGAATGCTGGCCAGCAGGTCCAGCACCTGCGCCTGCACCGTGACGTCCAGCGCGGTGGTCGGCTCGTCGGCGATCAGCAGCAGGGGTTCGGCCGCCAGCGCGATGGCGATCATGACGCGCTGCTTCTGGCCGCCCGAGAACTGGAAGGGATAGTCGTCGACGCGGCGCTCGGGCTCCGGAATGCCGACGCGCCGCAGCCAGTCGATGGCCCTGGCGCGCGCCGCGGCGCCGCGCAAGGGCGTGTGCGTGGTCAGCGTCTCGGTGATCTGGTCGCCCACGCGCATGACCGGGTTCAGGCTGGTGGACGGCTCCTGGAAGATGATGCCGATTCGGCCGCCGCGCACGCCGCGCATGGCGCTTTCGGGCAGCCGGTTAAGGTCTTCGCCGTCCAGGTCGATCTGCCCGCCCACGATGCGCCCGGCATCCGGCAAGAGGCGCAGCAGCGCCAGCGCCGTCATGCTCTTGCCGCAGCCTGACTCGCCGACCAGCGCGAAGGTCTGGCGCTTCGAGATGGCAAGCTGCAGGCGCTTGACCGCATGCGTCATGCCGCTTTCGCCCGCAACGTCCACGTCCAGGCCCCGCACGGCCAGCAAAGGCGTGTCCTGGCTCATGGCGCCTCTCCGGTCTTGGAGGGGCGCGCATCGGCGGCAAGCACCGCGCCCGGGCGCCGGCCGAAAAAGCCCAGGCGGGCCAGGCGGCTGGGCTTGAACCGGCGGGTGCGCGGGTCGAAGGCGTCTCGCACCGCGTCGGCGAACAGGTTGGCCGCCAGCACCAGCGCCAGCATGAAGAGAAAAGCGGTCATCAGGTTCCACCAGATCATGGGATCGCGCGACATTTCCAGCCGGGCGCCGTCGATCATCGAGCCAAAGGAATTCATGCTGGGATCCACGCCGATGCCCAGATAGGACAGCACGGCCTCATACAGGACCAGGCCCGAGAATTCCAGCACCACGGTGATCAGCACCAGGTGTGCGACGTTGGGCAGCAGGTGGCGGGTCATGATGCGCCAGTGCGAGACGCCGAACGCGCGGGCCGCCTGCACGTATTCCAGTTCGCGCAGCTTGAGGGTTTCGGCGCGCAGCAGGCGGCACAGCCCGGCCCACCCCGTCAGGCCCAGAATCATGCACAGCAGGAACAGCCGCAGGTCGGCGCGGGCGGCGGAGGTATCGAACAGGTCGGAATGATTGTCGATGTACACCTGCATCATCAGCGCGCAGGCGGCCACCAGCAGCACGCCGGGAATCGACGTGATGGTGGTGTAGAGGTACTGGATGGCGTCGTCGACCTTGCCCTTGAAATAGCCGGCGGCGATGCCGAAGACGATGGCGGGCGGCAGCATCGCCAGGGTGGTCAGGCTGCCGATGACCAGCGCCGTGCGGATGCTCTTCAAGGCCTGCCACAGCACGTCGTTGCCGATGCGGTCGGTGCCCAGCGCGTGGTAGCCGCTGGACAGGCCGGCCAGCGCGCCGACGGTCAGGCAGAGCAAGGCGAAGGTGATGGTCATGGCCCGCCACGGCACGTCGGCGCGGCCGGCCAGCAGTTCCTCGGCGGCGTGGGAGGCCGAGCCCGTGGCCCGCGCCAGGCAGGCAAAGAGCAGCGCCGCGCCCGCCAGCGAGATGAGCAGCCCGACCGCCAGGCCCAGCCCCAGGCGCTTGGCGATGTCGGCGGGGAGCTCCTTTTCCGGATCGGTCAAATGCGTGGCCGCGCCGCGCAGCCGCGGAAAATCGCGCACCGGCTTATCGTCGACCAGCATCGTTTCCTTGGTGAACAGGTGCGCCGCCAGGGGGGCCGAATAGTTTTTCTCGGGGCGCATCAGCACGGTGCCCGCCAGCAGCCCGTCCAGCGCCGACTGCACGGCCGGCGCATACACCGGGGGGGCGCCGGCCGCGGCGCCGGGCGCGGGCGGCAATTGCGGGCGGTAGTGCACCGAGTCCAGCAGTCCGACCACCGAAAAGGCGACCAGGATGACGGCCGAACACATGGCGGGGGTGTCGCGGGCCACTCGCGCCCAGGTGGACCGCAGGTTGGGGCTGCGGCGCACGTGCCAGACATAGGCCAGGGCGCCCAGCACGATCAGCCACAGCGCGATATCGGTCCAGAGGAAGACGAACTTGGGCATGGCGGCTACTCGAATCGGACGCGGGGATCGGCCAGCGTGTAGGAAATGTCGGCCAGGATCAGCCCCACGATGTAGAGCGCGGAGCCCAGGAACACCATGGCGCGCACGATGGAGAAGTCCTGCGCGTTGATGGCGTCGATGGTGTAGCTGCCCAGGCCGGGGATGCCGAAGAACGATTCCGCGATCAGGCTGCCCATGAACAGCAGCGGCAGCGCGGCGACCGTGCTGGTCAGGATGGGCAGCATGGCGTTGCGCAGCACGTGGCGGAACAGCACCACGCGCTCGGCCAGCCCCTTGGAGCGGGCGGTGCGCACGTAATCCTTGCCGATTTCCTCAAGGAACAGCGTGCGGTAGAAGCGCGCCTCCGGTCCCAGCCGCGACACGATCGCGACCAGCACCGGCAGCGCCAGGAACTTGACCATATCCAGGCCGCCGGAAAAGCCCGAGAACGGCACCAGCCGCAGCAGCTTGGCAAAGACCCACTGGCCGGCAATGATGTAGAACAGGCTGGAGATGGACAGCAGCATCACGCACAGCACGACGCCCCAGAAGTCCAGCCGCGTGGCCCGGAAATACACCAGGGTCAGCGAAAAGACGATGCTGGCGAAAAGCCCCAGGAAGAAGGTCGGCACCGCCAGCGCCAGGCTGGGGCCCATGCGCGTCTTGATCTCGCGGCCGATGTCGCGGCCGCCGTCGGACGCGCCGAAGTCCATGACCAGCAGCGGCACCGAGCGCCGGTAGAACACCGTGTCGGTCAGCCGCGCCGCGCCCTCGGCCTGGGCATTGAAGAACAGCGGCTTGTCGTAGCCGCGCTCGGCCTTCCATTTTTCCACGGCGTCCTGGCTGACGCGCTGCCCGCCGATGGCCAGCCGCGCCATGTCGTCGGGCGTGTTGACCGCGAAGAACAGGATGAAGGTGAACAGATTCACGCCGATCAGAATCAGCACGCCGTACAGCAGCCGGCGGATCACGTAGCCGATCATGATTGCTCCTTGCGCTCGGACGGAACAAAGGCCGTCTGGCGTTCGCGCCGCTTGAGCGCCACATACGAAGGCCATATCGCCAGCGCCAGCAGCAGCACGAAGACGCCGATGGGCCACCAGATGGGCGAGTTCCATTCGTCGATCTTCTGCTGCCTGAGTTCCGGGTCGATCTTCATGTACTGCAGCGTGTTGCGCACCATCTGCGTGGGCTTGGCGTTGCCCACCCACTGCTGATAGGCGCCGCCCGACATCGGGAAGTAGCCGAACATCCACGGCGCGTCGCGCTGCACGACGGCGATCATCCGGGCGATCAGCTCCGCCTTTTCCGGACCGTCGTCCAGGAACTTCATCTGTTCGAACAGCCTGTCGAATTCGGGGCTGGCGTAGTTGGCCGCGTTCTCGCCGCCGCCCTTGGCCTTGGCGTTCGGGCCGTAGAGCAGGAAGAGGAAGTTCTCGGCGTCGGGGTAGTCGGCATTCCAGCCCCACAGGAAGATCTGCGCGGAGCCGCGCAGCATTTTGTCCTGGAAGCGGTTGTAGTCCGTGGCCCGCACGTCCAGCTGCACGCCGATCTTGGCCAGCTGGCGGCGCATCCAGTCGAATTGCGGGTTGGACCCGCCCCCGGACATGGAGTCGTAGTACAGCACCAGCGGCGCGCCTGTCGTGGCGTTGCGGCCGTCCGGGTAGCCGGCCTCGGCCAGCAGGCGCTTGGCCTCGCCGACGGACTTGCGCACGGGCTTGCCGTCGACCAGGTCGTAGACCACCGGGTTCACGCCTTCGGGCGGCTCGCGGTAGCCCAGCACGCCCGGGGGCACCGGACCGTAGGCCACGGACGCCTGGCTGTTCTCGAACACCGCGACATACTCTTCCCAGTCGAATGCGATGCTGATGGCCTGGCGCAGCTTGCGGTTGCGTTCCTCTTGCTCGGGCGTGTCGCCCTTGCCCACCACTGGGTCCAGCCAGTTAAAGCCCATGTACCAGTTGGCGGTCTCGACCGTGGTGGGCAGCTTGATGCCGTGTTCGCGATACGTGCGCGCCTTGTCCTGGCTGTCGCCGGCCGCCACCAGCATCGCCACGCCGTATTCGCCGCGCTCGATCTGCGGCACGTCGTAGTAGCCCTGCAGGAACTTGCCGGTCAGCGGGATGGCTTCCTTTTCGACATTGAATTCCGCCCGGTCGATAAACGGCGTGGGCTTGCCGCAATCGGCCAGCATGCCGGCCGCCGCATCGCCCGGCTCGCCTTCGCAGGGATAGGGCTCGCCATGGAAGTTGGGATTGCGGCCCAGCACGTGGCGGCGGTTCTGCAGGGACTCCACCAGCATGTAAGGGCCGGTGCCCACGGGCCAGGTATTCAAGGACAGGTCGTGCGCCGCCATGCCCGGCTGGCTGTAGAAGCGGTCCGCCTCCCAGGGGATGGGCGCGGTGAAGGTCATGGCCAGCCAGTACTTGAACTGCGGGTACTTGCCGTTGACGCGGATGCGCAGCGTGTGCGGGTCCAGCGCCTCGACGCCGGTAAACCCATCGGCTTCGCGCAGGTCCAGCCAGGGCGGCGCGCCGGCGCCGCCGGGCATGTCGCGCCGCAGTTCCTGGTCGCGCTTGCGCAGGCGGTCGCCGTAGTCCTTCAGGCCCTGCACGTGCTCGGCCATCAGCGAATAGATGGGCGACACCACGCGCGGGCTGGCCAGGCGGCGAAAGGCGTAGACGTAGTCGTCGGCCGTCAGCTCGCGCGTCCCTGTGAGCGGAAAGTCGGGAATGTAGAACTTGTCGTCGAGTTCGCCGGGCGCCAGCGGATAGTAGGCGTAGCTGCCGTCCGCCTTGCGGGCAAAGGCGGGATGCGGCGCGAAGCGCATGCCGGGCCGGATCTTGATGTCGTAGACGCTTTCGGCGATCTGTTCGCCCGGCGCATCCGCGGGCAGCGGATTGCCCTGGGCATCCAGGAAGACCGGCGGGTCGATCGCCGCGGCCGCGCGCGGCACCAGCTCGTAGGGCCGCTTCAGGTAGTGGTACCCGTAGAGCGGCTCATAGATGTTGTAGGTATATGGGGTTTCATCGCCGGAATAAGAGCTGGCCGGATCCAGGTACTTCGGAGAGCGTTTGACGAAAGCGGAATAGAGCGTGTTCTGGCTCTCGGCGCCGGATGGATACGGGCTGTTGATGGGGCTTTCTTGCGAGCAGCCCGTCAAAGCCAGCGACAGCAGCATGGCCGACGCCCAGAGCCGCTTCATTACACCCATGGAAACCTTCCCTTCGTATCGTTGCGACAGAGGATAGCAAACGCGGGCCGCAGCCAGTACCCAGGCATCCCCTAGCGGCCCGTCCGCACTGGAAGAAGCCTCAGCCGCACTGGCGCTGCCGCCAGCAGTCGTAGCGCCATTTCCAGGGCTGCATGGCGTCCTGGCGCACCCACAGGCCGCGCCGGGCCGCCTTGGCCTGGCGCTGCAGTTCCGGCATGGCCTTGTCGCGCAGATAGTCGCCCTTGGGGGCGGTGTAGGCCCAGGCATAGCCGGCCTCCACCTGCAAGCGGTTGGCGGAACGGCCGTCGTCCAGGATCAGCGCGCAGACATCGCGGCCGTACTGGTCCTGCTCATAGCATTGGGCGGTGAGCGTCTTGCCCGCCACCAGGCTGGCCAGGTGCTTGCGCGAGGCTTCGGCATCGGGCTGCCCCGGCTGCTCGGTTCCATGGCCCTCTTCCGGCGCGTCGATGCTGTCCATGCGGATGCGCCGCTGGCCGTCTGGGGCGCGCAGGGTCACGGTATCGCCATCGGCCACGTTGACGATCATGCCGGTCAGCGTATAGCTGCCCGGGGGAACGCCCCCCGCGGCGGCCGGGCCGGGCTTGTTCTGGACGGCGGGCGCGGAAGCGCCCGGCCGTTCGGCCGGACGCTGCCCGTCGCGGCCCGAGGGCTGCAGCCAGTTGATGAGGGCGCCGGCCGCCGCGAGGATCAGGGCGACGACAAGGGCGGTCAGCTTGCTGCCGCCGCGAAAGAAAGGTTTGCCACGCACCAGCCGGGCTCCAGACAGGAAAACGCAGGCAGTTTGCCACAAGCCCGCTGGCGGCTGAGGTGTCTGCACCCTAAGGAGGTGTCTGACACCCTAAGGGAAGGTTCATGGCGAGGTGTCTGACACCCTAAGGCGCACTGCCACATGCCAAGGTTCATCTCCCAGGGTGTCAGACACCGGGGTGAGGTGTCTGACACCCTAAGGCGCACCGCTACAGGCCAAGGTTCATCTCCCTGGGTGTCAGACACCGGGGCGAGGTGTCTGACACCCTAAGGCGCATCGCCACAGGCCAAGGTTCATCTCCCAGGGTGTCAGACACCGGGGTGAGGTGTCTGACACCCTAAGGCGCATCGCCACAGGCCAAGGTTCATCTCCCAGGGTGTCAGACACCGGGGCGCATCAGAGCCAGCCGGACTTGCGAAAGCGCCAGTACAGCACGGAGCAGACCGTCCCGATCACGCCCAGCGTGATGGGGTAGCCCCAGGGGGTCTTGAGTTCGGGCATGAACTCGAAGTTCATGCCGTAGATGCCGGCAATGGCCGTGGGCACCGCCAGGATGGCGGCCCAGGAAGCCAGCTTGCGGGTGGTGTCGTTTTGCGCGGCCTGGCCGATCATCAGGCTGGCTTCAAACGCGAACGCCAGCGATTCGCGCAGGGCATTGAACAGTTCGTCCACGCGCAGCACGCGGTCGGCGACCTCGCCGAAATACGGGCGGGCATGCTCGTCCACGGCGGACATTTCCACCCGCGCCAGGCGGCGGCAGATCTCCGACAGCGGCGACACGACGGTATGGATGCGCAGCAGGTCGCGGCGCTGCCGGTACAGCCTGCGGATGTCGGAGTCCTTGGCGCCGCGGATCAGCAGTTTCTGCTCCGCGCCTTCCACGACGGATTCGATCTTGCCGGCTGCCGCCACGTAGCGGTCCACCAGCCAGTCCAGCAGTTCGGACGCCACATAGTCGCTGCCCCGCTTGAGGAGGTCGGGCGCGGCCTCCAGCCGCTCGCGCAAGGGGCTGTGGCCCGCGGTTGCGCCGCGGCGCACCGTGACCAGAAAGCCGTCGCCGATCAGGAACTGGGTCTCGCCGAAGATGGGGCGCTCGGCCTCGACCTCGACCGTGATGGCGACAATGAGGATCATGTTGCCGTAGTCGATGATCTTCGGCCGCCGGTGGGTTTCCAGCATCTCTTCCTGGTTCTTGCCGCAGGCGCCGAGTTCCCGGGCAACCTTGGCCAACATTTCCGGGCCGGGATTGCGCAGGCCGATCCACAGCATGCTGTGGCTCTGGCTGACGTACTGGCCGACTTCATCGATGGGAACCTCGCGGTCCCGCCGTCCGTTCACATAGGCGATCGACGCCACGACCTCGCTCTTGGACGGGTCGCCGGCACGTTCTTCAGTAGACATAAACACCCTCTGACAATGCGATCCCTGCCGGACAGCTTATGCGTATCGGGCGATGATAGCCCAGCCTGCCTGCGTCCTGCGCGTCCTAGAACAGATTGCGCACGCGCTTGGCCACGTCCACGCGCGGCGCCTGGGGCTCCTTGGGTTCGCCGCGCCCCGCCGGCAGTTCGGGCAGCTTGGGCAGGTGGTCGAACAGCGGCAGCATCGAATTGGTGATGTAGCGCGTGCGCGATCCATATACGTGGCGGTCGCCCATGCCGGTCTGCTGATGCACGTAGAAGCGCTGCGGCACGATGAGCTGCAGGCGTTCCTTGGCGCGCGTCATCGCGACATACAGCAGGCGGCGCTCTTCTTCGATTTCCTCGGCGGTGCCGGTGCTCATGTCGGACGGAATGCAGCCGTCGACCACGTTCAGCACGTAGACCGCCTTCCATTCCTGGCCCTTGGCGGAATGGATCGTGGACAGGATCATGTAGTCTTCGTCGCGCAGCGGCGCGCCGGACTCGTCGCTGGTGGCGTCGGGCGGGTCCAGGGTCAGCTCGGTCAGGAAGCGCTCGCGCGACGGATAGGTCGCCGCGATGCGCGCGAGCTGGTCGAGGTCCGTCTTGCGCACGCGCGCATCGTCGTACAGGCGTTCCAGTTGGCCCGAGTACCAGCGCAGGGCCAGGTCCACGTCCGCCGGCCATTTCAGCGCGGGATCGCACAGCGCGGCATAGGTGTCGGCGAACGCGCCCCATTCCTCTTGCGCCGCCGCCCCCGGCTTGAATTCGCGCAGCGCCCGCAGAGGTTCGGCCGACGCCGACATGGCGTCCATCAGCTTGCCCGCCGTGGCGGGGCCGATGCCGGGCATCAGCTGGGCCACGCGGAAACCCGCCATGCGCCCGCGCGGGTTCTCGGCCCATCGCAGCAGCGACAGCAGGTCCTTCACATGCGCGGCTTCCAGGAAGCGCAGGCCGCCGAATTTCACGAAGGGAATATTGCGGCGGGTCAGCTCCAGTTCCAGCGCGGCGCTATGGCTGGCGGTGCGAAACAGCGCCGCCTGCGACTTGAGCGTGGCGCCGCCCTCGCGCTGGGCCAGGACCTGGTCGGCCACCCAGCGCGCCTGCCCGCTTTCGTCGCTGACGGTCACCAGTTCAGGCAGCTGGGACGACAGCCGGTCGGTCCACAGGTCCTTGGCGTAGCGTTCCGCCGCCTGGCCGATCACGGCGTTGGACGCATTCAGGATGGGCTGCGAGGACCGGTAGTTGCGGTCCAGCGTGATGACGCGCGCGGGCTTGGGAAACTGGTTCGGGAAGTCCAGGATGTTGCGCACCGTCGCCGCGCGGAACGAATAGATGGACTGGGCGTCGTCGCCCACCACCGTCAGGCCGCGGCCGTCGGGCTTCATCGCCAGCAGGATGGCCGACTGCAGGCGGTTGGTGTCCTGGTATTCGTCCACCAGCACGTGGTCGAAGCGCGCGCCCACGTCGGCCGAGATGCCGGGGTCGGACATCATCTCGGCCCAGTAGAGCAGCAGGTCGTCGTAGTCCAGCACCTGCTGGTCCTGCTTGGCCACGACATAGGCGCGGAACAGTTTCTTCAGTTCGTCTTCCCATTGGGCGCACCAGGGAAAGGACGTCTTCAGCACGTCGTCCACGGGCGTCTGGCTGTTGACCACGCGCGAATAGATGGCCAGGCAGGTGCCCTTAAGCGGAAAGCGGGACTTCGTGGACGACAGGCCCAGTTCGTGGCGGACCATGCCCATCAGGTCCTCGGCGTCGCCGCGGTCATGGATGGTGAAGGCTTCGGACAGGCCGATGCGCTGCGCGCAATCGCGCAGGAGGCGCGCGCCGATCGCGTGGAAGGTGCCCGCCCAAGGCAGGGACGGCGCCTGCTGGGAAGCGCGCAGGTTCATCACCCGCTGCAGCACCGAGCCCACGCGGCGATCCATCTCCAGCGCCGCGCGGCGCGAGAAGGTCAGGAGCAGCATGCGCTGCGGGTCCGCGCCGTTCATGATCAGGTGCGCGACGCGATGCGCCAGCGTATTGGTCTTGCCCGAACCCGCCCCGGCTATGACGAGCAGGGCGCCGTCGTCCCCCGGCGCGCCGGCCACGCCGAATTCGGCGGCCTCGCGCTGGGCGGGATTGAGGTCGGCCAGGGGGTCGGGACGGCCGGCTGGGCGGTCGTTGGCGGGCGGAGACGGCAAATTGGATGGGTCGGACATGGAGCGGGGCCGCAGCGCTGCGGCCGCAAGGAATGAGGGAGCCATGGCGTTGCCTGGCTGCGGATGAACACTGTATATTTATACAGAATTTTTTCGATTCCGTCTGATTCCCCCCTGGCGCCATGCGTCTTTCGACCCGCATCCTGACCGGCACCGCCTCCTGGACCGACCCGACCCTGCTTGCCTGCGGACGCTTCTACCCGCCCGAGGCCCGCAGCGCCGAAGCCCGCCTGCGCTTCTATGCGTCGCGCTTTCCCATGGCCGAGATCGATTCCAGCTTCTACGCCATGCCCACGCCGGAAAACGCCTACCTGTGGGCCACCCGGACGCCGGACGAATTCGTTTTCAACATCAAGGCCTTCCGGCTGTTCACCGGCCACCAGACGCCGCTGTCCGCCCTGCCCGCCGACATCCGCCGCGAGCTTGCCGACTGGCCCGAACCCATCATCTACCACGACCGCATGCCGCCCGATCTGCGCGACGAACTCTGGCGGCGCTACCAGCTCGCGCTGGAGCCCCTGCGCCTGCCCGGCAAGCTGGGCGCCGTGCACTTCCAGTTTCCGCCATGGATCCGGCGCGACGCGCGCGGCATGGCGCGCGTGGCCGACTGCGCGCGGCGCATGGAAGAACACCTGGTGTCGGTGGAATTCCGGCACCGCAGCTGGTTCGACACGCCCGCCGCCACCGCGGACACCCTGGCCTTCGAGCGCGAGCTGGGCGTCGCGCATACCGTGGTGGACGCGCCGCAGGGCTTTGACAACACCGTGCCCGCCGTCTGGGAAAGCACGCATCCCGACCTGGCGCTATTGCGCCTGCACGGGCGCAACACGGCCGCCTGGAACGTATCGGGCGCGGCCTCTTCCGGACGCTTCCAGTACGAGTATTCGGACGAGGAACTGGCCGAACTGGCCGAACGGTTCACCCGGCTGGCGGCGCAAAGCGCCCAGGCGCACGCCGTGTTCAACACCAACTTCGAAGACCAGGGCATGCGCAATGCGGCGGCCTTTGCGTCGGCGTTGCTGCCGTTCTGAGACTGCCTGCGCGGGGACGCGCGGTGTCTGACACCGGCAAGGCAAAGGTGTCAGACACCGGATATGCGCACTACTTCGCGCCATTTCCGGTTTCGGCGATTGCGATCCTGCACATAGACGTCCATTACAACTACTTCCCCCGCGCCACTTCCGCCAGGCTTTCAAGCAGCACTTCAAATTTGCGCGCAATGTCGTGCTCGGGCACGCAGGCATAGCCCAGCAGCAGGCCGGGCCGGCGTCCCTCGTCGTTGACGTAGTAGCGCGACAGCGCGCGCGTCAGCACGCCCTTGCCGCGCGCCCCGTCCACCACGCGCAGGTCGTCCATGTCTTGCGGCAAGGTCAGCACCAGGTGCAGGCCCGCCATGCTGGCGTCGCGATGCAGCCAGTCGGGGCCCAGCCGCCGTTCGATCAGGTTGACCAGCATGGCGCGGCGGCGTCCATACAGCATGCGCATGCGGCGGATGTGGGCGGCGTAGTGGCCTTCCGAGATGAAGGTTGCCAGCGCGGCGTGCGTCATCAGGTGACCCTCGCGGTAGAGCTCCGCATGGGCGGCCTGGAACGCGGCGGTCAGGGCCTTGGGCAGCACCAGGTAGCCCACGCGCAGGCCGGGATAAAGCGTCTTGCTGAAGGTGCCCATGTAGATGACGGGCGCATCGGGCTCCAGGCCCAGCAGCGACGCGATGGGCCGCCCCGAGAAGCGGAACTCGCTGTCGTAGTCGTCTTCGATGATCCAGCTGCCGCTTTGCCGCGCCATCGCCAGCAACTGGCGTCGGCGGGTCAGCGACATGACCGGCCCCAGGGGATACTGGTGCGACGGCGTGACGAAGATGAAGCGCGGCGGCGCGCCGGCCGTCTCGGGCAGGCGCATGCCCTCTTCGTCCACCGGCAGGTGCACCGTGCGCAGGCCGTTGGCCTGCAGGATGGTGCGGGCGCCCCAGTAGCCCGGGTCCTCGACCCAGGCGGTCTCGCCGGCCTCGCCCAGGATGCGGGTAGTCAGGTCGATGGCCTGGTGGGAACCTTCGGTGATGATGATCTGCTCGGGATCGCAGTCGATGGAGCGGGTCAGCGCCAGATGCTGCGCCAGCGCCTCGCGCAGCGCGGGCAGGCCGCCCCCGTAGGCGTAGGTCAGCAGGTCGGGCGAGGGGTTGCGCCACAGGGCGCTGAAAATGCGGCCGAATTTCTTGTGCGGGAACTCGGTCAGGTCGGGCACGCCCGGCATGAAGGCGCCCCATTGGTAGGGCGAGGCGGACACGCTGTCGACGATCGCCGCGCCGCGCGGCGACAGCGCCGGGCGGGCCTGCGCGTGCGCGGCCTGGCGCAAGCGGCGGCCGCTGGCCAGGTAGGAATCCGGCACCGAGGCGTTGACGAAGGTGCCGTTGCCCTGGCGGCTGCGGGTATAGCCTTCGGCCAGCAGCTGGCTGTATACGTGAACCACGGTGTTGCGGGCGATGCCCAGCTCGGCCGCCAGGTCGCGCGTGGCGGGCAGGCGCGAGTCCGCGGCGATGGATCCGTCGAGGATGGCTTCGCGCACTCCCCGGTACAGCCGCTTGTTCATGGGCTCGGTCGACCCGTCGGCCAGGCGCAGCAGCAGCAAGTCACCCACGATGGAACGCAATTGGTTCTACCTGATTTATTAAAGTGGTTCCCACAAGTGGGGCCATCGTAGCATTAAATAAGGTTTTTACCGCCCATCATGCTCTTCGAGGCCGAGATGAAGAATCAGGATCTGAATACCCGCCGTTCCCTCGCCACGCCCCGCGGCGTCGGCGTCATGTGCGACTTCTATGCCGTGCGCGCGGAAAACGCCACGCTGTGGGATGCCAATGGCAAGGAATACATCGATTTCGCAGGCGGCATCGCCGTCCTGAACACCGGCCACCTGCACCCGAAGATCAAGGCCGCGATCACCGCGCAGCTCGACAACTTCACGCACACCGCCTACCAGATCGTGCCGTACGAAGGCTACATCTCGCTGGCCGAGCGCATCAACCGCCTGGCGCCGATCGCGGGCCTGAAGAAGACCGCCTTCTTCACCACCGGCGTCGAAGCCGTCGAAAACGCCGTGAAGATCGCGCGTTCGGCCACGGGCCGTTCGGGCGTCATCGCGTTCTCGGGCTCGTTCCACGGCCGCACCATGCTCGGCATGGCGCTGACCGGCAAGGTCGCCCCCTACAAGCTGTCGTTCGGCCCCATGCCGGGCGACATCTATCACGTGCCGTTCCCCAACGCCACGCAGTCCATCAGCGTGGCCGATTCGCTCAAGGCGCTGGACCTGCTGTTCAAGGTCGACATCGATCCCAAGCGCGTCGCGGCCATCATCATCGAGCCGGTGCAGGGCGAAGGCGGCTTCAACATCACGCCGCCCGAACTGATGACGGCGCTGCGCAAGGTCTGCGACGAACACGGCATCCTGCTGATCGCCGATGAAGTCCAGACCGGCTTTGGCCGCACGGGCAAGCTGTTCGCGATGGAACACCACACGGTCCAGGCCGACCTCATCACGATGGCCAAGAGCCTGGGCGGCGGCATGCCGATCTCGGGCGTGGTCGGCCGCGCCGACGTCATGGACGGCCCCGCAGCCGGCGGCCTGGGCGGCACCTACGCCGGCAACCCGCTGGCGGTCGCCGCCGCGCATGCCGTGCTGGACGTGATCGCCGAGGAAAAGCTGTGCGAGCGCGCCGCCGAACTCGGCGACAAGCTGCGCGCGCATCTGGAAGGCCTGCGCGCCAAGGTTCCGGGCATCGCCGACGTGCGCGGCCTGGGTTCGATGGTCGCGCTGGAGCTGAACGACCCGGCCGGCAAGCCGGACGCCGAAGCGGTCAAGCGCGTGCAGGCGCGCGCCCTCGAACGCGGCCTGATTTTGCTAAGCTGCGGTGTGTACGGGAACGTTCTGCGCTTCCTGTACCCCTTGACCATTCCCGACGCCCAGTTCGCGCGCGCGCTGGACATCCTGTCCGAGGCGCTCGCGGCGTAAGGCGCGCAGCCCTGAATACCCGGTTATTCGGCCGGCAGGCACGACGATTGCGGGCGTAGCAGGGACTCCGGCTTGGCACTCAAGCCCGGAGCCTGCCACGCCCGTAGTCGCTTGGCCTGCCGCACCCATCAAGGAGACTCCCGACATGACAGCATTGACCCATCCCCTTTCGCGTCCCGATCTGCTGCGCGACGCCTGCTATATCGACGGCAAGTGGGTAGGCGCCGGCAGCGGCGCATCCATCCCCGTGGACAATCCCTCCACCGGCAAGACCATCGTGTCGGTGCCCAAGCTGGGCCGCAAGGAAACGGAACAGGCCATCGCCAGCGCCCAGGCCGCGCTGCCGGCCTGGAGCGCCAAGACGGGCAAGGAACGCGCGGCGATCCTGCAGAAATGGGCGCAGCTCATGCTGCAGAACCAGCAAGACCTCGCCGCCATCATGACCTCCGAACAGGGCAAGCCCGTGACCGAGGCCGCGGGTGAAATCGCCTACGCGGCGTCGTTCCTGGAATGGTTTGCCGAGGAAGCCAAGCGCATCGACGGCGACATCCTGCAAAGCCCCAAGGCCGGCCAGCGCCTGATGGCGCTCAAGCAGCCGATCGGCGTCACCGCCGCGATCACGCCCTGGAACTTCCCCGCCGCCATGATCACCCGCAAGGTCGGCCCCGCGCTTGCCGCCGGCTGCACCATGGTGGTCAAGCCCGCCCAGCAGACGCCGCTGACCGCGCTGGCGCTGGCCGTGCTGGCCGAAGAAGCCGGCGTGCCCGCGGGCGTGTTCCATGTCATCACCGGCAGCTCGCGCGACATCGGCGCGGCCCTGTGCGAAAGCGATGTCGTGCGCAAGCTGAGCTTCACGGGCTCGACCGAAGTCGGCCGCACGCTGATGGAGCAATGCGCGCCCACCATCAAGAAGCTGTCGCTGGAACTGGGCGGCAACGCGCCCTTCATCGTGTTCGACGACGCCGACCTGGACCGCGCCGTCGACGGCATCCTGGCCTCGAAGTACCGCAACGCCGGCCAGACCTGCGTGTGCGCCAACCGCATCTACGTGCAGGCCGGCGTGTACGAGGAAATCGCCAAGCGCCTGGTGGCCAAGGTCACCGCCATGAAGGTCGGCGACGGCTTTGCCGACGGCGTGACGCAAGGTCCGCTGATCGATGCCAACGCGGTCGAAAAGGTGCAAGAGCACATCGCCGACGCCACGGCCCACGGCGCCAAGGTCATCGCCGGCGGCAAGCCGCATGCGCTGGGCGGCACCTTCTTTGAGCCGACCGTGGTGCGCGACGTGACGCAATCCATGCGCTTTGCGACCGAAGAGACCTTCGGCCCGGTGGCGCCGCTGTTCCGCTTCGAAACGGAAGAAGAAGTCATCGGCATGGCCAACGACACCATCTTCGGCCTGGCCGCCTACTTCTTTACCCGCGACTACGCCCGCATCTGGCGCGTGTCCGAGGCCCTGGAATACGGCATCGTCGGCATCAACACCGGCCTCATCTCCAACGAAGTCGGCCCGTTCGGCGGCGTCAAGCAGTCCGGCCTGGGCCGCGAAGGCTCCAAGTACGGCATCGAAGAGTACCTGGAGATCAAGTACCTCTGCGTGGACCTGGGCGCCTGATGCCCCAGGGCGCGCGGCTCCCCGCCGCGCGCCGGGATAGGCGGGCTCCGCGCCCGCTTATCCCCAGCAACTGTGGACAACCCGGCAGATAACTCCTGCATGACCGGAAAAAGTCCTTTCAAACCAGTGACTTGAAAATCGCGATCAAATGTCGCCCAGGCATGATAGATTTGCGCGTTCCCTGGACGAGTCAGTATGAGCAGAACTTTTACCCGTGAGGACACCCGCAGGCTGGCGGCCATTCTGGCTGAAACCGCCCAGGCGGAGGTCATGCCGCGCTTTCGCAACCTGCCGGAAGGCTCGGTGCGGGGCAAGAGTTCCCCCCGCGACCTCGTCACCGACGCCGATGAAGCGGCCGAACGCCTGATCGCCGCGCGCCTGGCGAAGCTGCATCCCGGCGCCGTGCTGATCGGCGAAGAAGCCTCGTCGCGCAATCCCGCCCTGCTGAACATGCTGGTCGACGCCGACCTGGCCTTCCTGATCGACCCCATCGACGGCACCCGCAACTATGTCGCGGGCCTGCCCCTGTTCGGCATGATGATCGCGGCCTGCCACCGCGGCGACGTGATCGCGGGCGTGATCTACGACCCGGTCAGCCGCGACAGCGCATTGGCCGTGCGCGGCGAAGGCGCCTGGATGGAGTACGAAAACGGCAGGCAGGCGCCGCTGGCGGTCGCCAGCCCCGCGCCCCCGGAAGACATGGACGGGCTGATCGCCACCGGCGCCCTGCCCGAGCCCCTGCGCAGCGCCGTCAACGGCAATCTGTCGCGCCTGGGCAGCACGGCCTCGCTGCGCTGCGCCGCGCACGAATACCGCATGCTGGCGGCGGGACACTGCCACATCGCGCTGTACAACCAGCTCACCGCCTGGGACCACGCCGCCGGCTGGCTGCTGCACCGGGAGGCCGGCGGCTATGCGGCCCGCTTCGACGGCTCGCCCTACAAGCCCACCCACCGCACGGGCGGCCTACTGTACGCCCCGGACGCCGGGAGCTGGCACGCGGCCCGCAAGGCGTTGTTGGGGGACGCAGCAGACGGCATCGAGGCTTGACAAAAGCGCCTCGGAAAGGGGTCAAAATATGGGGTTATCCCTAGGAATTATCCACAGTTCCTGTGGACAACCCTATGGAAAGGTCTGTAACACCGCGAAAAAACCGTTGCGGGCCAAGCACTTGCTTAGACCGGTCAAAAACCGGCCGCGCCCGCCCTGGCCTATAGCGCGTCCAGCGCCACCGCGCAAGGCTGTTCCACCTTCAGGGTCAGCAGGCTGTCGGCGCGGGTCCTGCCCAGGTTGATCGCGGCTATCGGCATGCCGTTGCGCGACGCGGCGGTCACGAAGCGGTAGCCCGAATACACCATCAAGGAAGACCCGACCACCAGCACCGCGTCGGCGCTCATGAGGCCCGCGTTGGCGCGGTCCACCCGGTCCCGCGGCACCGTTTCGCCAAAGAACACCACATCCGGCTTGACGATGCCGCCGCAGCGCGGACACGGCGGGATGGAAAAGCGCGAGAAGTCCTCGCCGTCCAGGTCCGCATCGCCGTCGGGCGCGTCCGCTGCGTCCAGCAGCGCCCAGTCGGGGTTGCCGGCGTGCAGCGCGTCCTGCCAGTCGTGGCGGCAGCCGCGCCAGTCGCAGTTCATGCAGCGCACCTCGTCCAGCCGGCCGTGCAGATCGACGACCTCGCGGCTTCCGGCGGCCTCGTGCAGGCCGTCGACGTTTTGCGTCACCAGCAGCGCGACGTGGCCGCGCGATTCCAGGCGAGCCAGCGCGCGGTGCGAGGCGTTGGGCCGCACATGGCCGAAGCGGCGCCAGCCCACCATGCTGCGCGCCCAATAGCGCGCCCGTGCCAGATCGCCGCCCATGAAGGTTTGCAGGGTCATGGGCGGACTGCGCTTCCATTCGCCCTCGGTGTCGCGGTAGTCGGGGATGCCGGAGTCGGTGCTGACTCCCGCCCCCGTCAGCACGAACAGCCGCGGGTGGCGGTCGATGAAGCCGCGCAGCGCGGCCAGATCCGAGACTCCTGTATCCATGCTGGCTCCTGTGTCCTGCCCGCCCGCGCGGGCAGCGATGCGCCGCGCGCGGGGAAACGGCGTTCAGCCGCCCAGGCCGCAGTCGGGCATGTCGCTCACCAGGCTGGCCTGCGTCACGTTGCTGCCCGGGGCCACGCTGCGCGTCAGCCAGACGTTGCCGCCGATGGTCGATCCCTTGCCGATGGTGACGCGGCCCAGAATCGTGGCGCCAGCGTAGATCACCACATCGTCTTCGATCAAGGGGTGGCGCGCCAGGCCCTTCTTGAGTTCGCCGTTTTCGCCGGGCGGGAAGCGCTTGGCGCCCAGGGTGACCATCTGGTAGAGCCGCACGCGGTCGCCGATGATGGCGGTTTCGCCGATCACGACGCCCGTGCCGTGGTCGATGAAGAAGCTGCGGCCGATGGTGGCGCCGGGATGGATGTCGATGCCCGTGTCGGCATGGGCGATCTCCGCCACGATGCGCGCCAGCATGGGCACGCCCAGGCGGTACAGGACGTTGGCCAGGCGGTGATGGATCATGGCCGCCACGCCGGGATAGCACAGCAGGACCTCGTCCACGCTGTGCGCCGCCGGGTCGCCCTGATAGGCCGCCGTCACGTCCAGGTCGAGCGCGGCGCGCACGGCGGGCAGTTCGGCGCCGAACCGGCGCACGATCTCGATGGCGCGCTGCTGCGTTTCCGCGTGCAGGGTGGGCTCCTGGCGGCCGACGTACTGCAGTTCAAGGCAGACCTGGTGCAAGAGCGCGTCCAGCGCCGCGCCGATGGTGTGCCCGACATAGAAGTCCTCGACCTCCTCGCGCAGGTCGATGGGGCCCAGGCGCATCGGGAACAAGGCGCCGCAGAGATCCTTGACGATCTGGCGCAGGCTTTCCTGCGAGGGGAATTCGCGCATGCCGGCGTCGTCGCGCAGGCGGCCGCGCGGGCCGCGCCAGGCGACGCGCGCCTCGCGCAGGCCGGACACGATGCTGTCCAGGTTCCAGTGGGCGGGCGGGAGGTAGGCCGGGCCGCTCATTGCCAGAGCCCCGGTTGGGCGCCGGCAATTCCGGCATACGGATGGAAATCAAACATGGGAGTGCCTCGCTGACGGTGCATTGCCCCGGCGGCCGGACCGCCGGGGCAATGTTGCTACGCAATATTCTCGTCAACTGTAACCGCTCGCGCGCCTTTCCTGGAATCCATCCGACATGGCGTTGGGGTTATGCCGCGGCCGGGTCCGCCTCGTATCCCTGCGGATTGCCCCGCTGCCAGCGCCAGCCGTCGGCGCACATGGACTCCACATCGTGCGTGCTGCGCCACCCCAGCAAGGACCTGGCCAGCGCCGGATCGGCCCACATGCGCTCGACATCGCCCGCCCGCCGGGGCAGCGTGCGCGTGGGGATCTCGCAGCCGTTGACCCGTTCGAACGCGCGCACCAGCTCCAGCACGCTGGTGCCCTGCCCGGTGCCCAGGTTGACCGCCACGAAGCCCGCCTGGCCCTCCGAGTAGGACAGGGCCTGCACATGGCCCTGCGCCAGGTCCATGACGTGCAGATAGTCCCGCACGCCGGTGCCGTCGGCCGTGTCGTAGTCGTTGCCGAATACCCGCAGGAAGGGCTGGCGTCCCACCGCCACCTGCGTGATGAACGGAAAGAGATTGTTCGGCAGGTCCCGCGGGCTTTCGCCGATCTGCCCGCTGGGATGCGCGCCGATGGGATTGAAGTAGCGCAGCGTGACCGCGCTGAAGGCGGGGTCCGCCGCGCAAACGTCGCGCAGCATCTCTTCCACCATCAGCTTGGTGCGGCCATAGGGATTGGTCGGCGCCAGCGGATGCGCTTCGGTGAACGGCAGGTAGCGCGGTTCTCCATAGACGGTGGCCGACGAGCTGAACACCAGCCGCGACACGCCCGCCTCCCGCATGGCGCGCAGCAGGACCAGGGAGCCGTTGACGTTGTTGTCGTAGTACTTGAGCGGGTCCGCCACGGATTCGCCCACCGCCTTGCAGCCCGCCAGGTGCAGCACCGCCCGCACCGGCATGCCACGGCCCGCCGAGTCGGCCAGCACCGACCCGATCAGGCCCGGCGTGCGGATGTCGCCTTCGACCAGCGGGATCCGGGCTCCGCAGAGCCGCTCCACGCGGCGCACGGCCTCGCGGCTGCCGTTGCTGAAATTGTCCAGCACCAGTGGCCGCTGGCCCGCTGCCAGCATCGCCACCAGCGTGTGCGTGCCGATATAGCCCGCGCCGCCGGTCACCAGCACATGCGTGTCCGGCATGCCCGCCCCCGTCACAGATGCGCCGCCATGCCAGGCACCCAGGCATGCCGCGAGCGCGGGGCCTGCGCGTGGCCGCGATAGCGGTCGATCCAGTAGGACGTGGAAGCGTCGTGCCCCCAATCCACCACGCCCGCCGAGACCGGCACGGCAAGCTCGCGCTCGATGCCGGTGGCCAGCCGCTTGCCCAGTTCCACGCCCCATTGGTCAAACGGGTTAATGCCCCAGACCACGCTCTGCACGAACACTTTGTGTTCATACAGGGCAAGCAGCGCGCCCAGCCCGCGCGGGTCGAGCTGGCGCAGCACGATCAGCGTGGAGGGCCGTCCGCCCGGATGCACCATGTGCTGGGCCAGGCTCAGCGCGCGCTCCTGGTCGTCGATGTGCGCCACGTCCAGCAAGGCCTGCTCCAGGCACTTGCCGCGCAACAGGGCCTGGCGCTGCGCCAGGCAGTTGGCCAGCAGCATGCGATGCGCGTCCGGGCTGTCCGCGTGGCCCTGCAGGCTGGCGATGAAGTCCACGGGCGCGCCGTCCTCGCTCTGGTGCAGCCACTGGAAGAAGGTGTGCTGGCCGTCGGTGCCGGGCATGCCCCAGATGATGGGGGCCGTCGGCACGCCGACCGCGGCGCCGTCGCCCGCGACCCGCTTGCCCAGCGATTCCATTTCCAGCTGCTGCAGGTAGGTGACCAGATGCAGCATGCGAGCGCTGTAGGCCGCGATGTTCAGCGAGTTGTGCCCCAGCACGCTGCAGTTCACGAGACCGGACAATGCCAGCTGGATCGGCGCGTTCGACGCGAAAGGCGCCTGCTGGAAATGCTGGTCCATCGCTTCCGCGCCCGCGCGCATGCCGATCAGCACGTCGGCCCCGACCGTCAGCGCGATGGACAGGCCCGCCACCGACCAGACCGAATAGCGCCCGCCCACCCAGTCGCACATCTTGAAGACCTGGCTGGACGGCACGCCCAGCGCCCTGGCGGCCGGCACATTGGCGGTGACCGCGGCAAGGTGGTCCGACACGTCGGCCACGCCGCCCTGCTTGAGCCAGGCGATGGCGGCGCGCGCGTTGTGCAGGGTTTCGGCCGTGGTGAACGACTTCGAGGACACGACCACCAGGCAGCGGCGCGGGTCCAGCCCGGCCACGGCGTCATGGAAGGCATGCCCGTCGATGTTGGACACGAAGCGGATCTGGCGGCGCTGCAACGGGCCGCCGAACGCCTGGATCGCCAGGCGCGGGCCCCAGTCGCTGCCGCCGATGCCGATGTGCAGCACGGTCGAGAAATCCGCGCTCTGGTCCACGCGCCGCACGAAGTCGGTCATGCGCGAATATTCGCAAACAGAATCCGCGTCCTGTCCGTCCGGCTGCTCGCGCGTGCGCCCCGCGCGCAGCGCGGTGTGCCATGCGGGCTTGCCTTCGGTCCAGTTGACCGGTTCCCCGGAAAAAAGCGCATGGCGCGCATCCGCCACGCCGCGCGCCTGCAACAGCGCGAGCGCCGCGGCATCCAGCGCCGAGGACTGGCGCTGCATCGTCAGGTCCACGCACAACCCCGCCGCCTCGATGACCTTCAGCGCGCCGGCATCCAGTGCGGCGCCTTGCGCGGCCTGCGCAAAAGCCACCCACTCCGGGCTTTCCGACAGGCCGGAGTTCGCCCTTAACGCCTCAATCGCATGTTGAGCCTTTCCCATCGCGTGATGCTCCTTAGAACGGTAAACGAACATGAGGTGCAATGCGCCTGAACGCTTTGCGGAAGTCCTCCTCGATTCGGGCCAGTGCGGCCACGGTGTCTCCTTCAAACCGCAGTACCACCGTCGGCGTGGTATTGGACGGACGCGCCAGGCCGAAGCCGTCGGCGTAGTCCACCCTGATACCGTCCAGATCGTTGATCGACACGGCGCCCGGGAATTCCCCGTGCTCGCGCAGCGCCTTCACCAGCTCAACGCTCTCGCCTTCGGCGGTCTCCAGCTTTATTTCAGGCGTGGCGCAGGACTGCGGCAAGCCTTCCAGCAAGGCCGACGGGTCCGGCGCCGCCGACAGGATCTCCAGCAGGCGCGCGGCGGCGTAAATGCCGTCGTCAAAGCCGTACCAGCGCTCCCTGAAGAAAATATGGCCGCTCATCTCCCCAGCAAGAAGCGCTCCCGACTCGCGCATCTTGGCCTTGATCAGGGAATGTCCTGTCTTCCACATCGTGGCCTTGCCCCCGGCCTCGGTGATCGCGCGCGCCACATGGCGGCTGCACTTGACGTCGTAGATGATCTCGGCGCCCGGGTTGCGCGCCAGCACGTCGCGGGCAAACAGGATGAGCTGGCGGTCCGGCCAGATGATCTGCCCCGACTTCGTCACTACGCCGAGCCGGTCGCCGTCGCCATCGAACGCCAGGCCGACCTCGCAGTCGGAATAGCGCAGGCAATAGATCAGGTCCTGCAGGTTGTGCGGATCGGCGGGGTCCGGGTGGTGGCCCGGGAAGGAGCCGTCCACTTCGCAGAACAGCTCGGTCACTTCGCAGCCCAGCGCGCGAAACAGCGCCGGCGCCACCGCGCCCGCCACGCCGCTGCCGCAGTCGATCGCGATCTTCATGGGCCGCGCCATGCGGATGTCGCCGACCAAGCGCGCCGCATAGCAGGGCATGATCTGCATCTGCGTGCGGCCGCCGGCCACGCTTGCCGACTCGATCGGCAGGCGCATCGCGTCGCGCAGCGCCGTGATGCCCTCGCCATAGAGCGACGCGCCTTCCAGCACAACCTTGAAGCCGTTGTGCGCGGGCGGATTGTGGCTGCCCGTGACCGCGATGCCGGCGCCCGTGTCCATGAGGCGGGTCGCGAAATACACCATCGGCGTGGTCGCCATGCCGATATCGATGACATGCATGCCCGCCGAGCGCAGGCCGGCCTGCAGCGCGGCCGCCAGCTCCACGCTGCTCAGCCTGCCGTCGCGCCCCACCACGATGGAGCGCGCCCCCTGTTCGCGCGCCCGGGCGCCCACCGCCATGCCCAGGCTGTGCGCGAACCTTGCGTCGATCTCGTCCGGCACCGTGCCGCGTATGTCATAAGCCTTGAAAACCGCATCCAGAATTTGCGGGGTGTCCCAGCCAAAAGTTCCGTGCATGCCAGTTTCTCCGGGTGGCGTTCACTTGGGACCGTTCTGCTTGAAATCGCCGTAGTACGCCGCACGGGAGTATCGATAACCGCCGTACTTGGACCGGAAGCCGAAGCGTTCCGGCAGGAGCTTGAGACCGTTGAAGACCACGCCGTCCACGGGCGCGCCGGCCTGGATCAGGCGCTTGGCCGTTTCCCGGATCTCGCCCACCGTGTTCATGCCGGAACGCACCACCACCATCACCGCCGCCGCATGCGTGCCCACCACGGCCGCGTCCGGAGACGACAGCACGGGCGCCGTGTCCAGGATCACCATGTCGTATTGGGTGGCCAGCTCGCGCAGGGTCTCGCCGAATACCGGCGAGGCCAGCAGTTCGGAAGGATCGAAGGTGACGGCGCCCGTGGCGATGAAGTCCACGCCCTCGGACACGCTGTGCTTTCTGACGCGGGTCAGCGGGATCGTGCCCGACAGCACTTCGAACAGGCCGTCTTCCTTGGGCACGCCGAAGTAGCGGTTGAGCTGACCCTTGCGGAAGTCGGCGTCGATCAGCAGCACTCGCTTGCCCACGCCGCCCTGGATGAAGGCGAAGTTTGCCGACAGGAACGACTTGCCCACGCCCGCCACCGGACCGGTGAACATGACCATGTTGTTGGCGGACTGGCGCAGCGACGCCTGCAGCACGTTGCGGAAGGACCGCAGGCTTTCTATGGGAGGCGAGTTGCCCTGGCTCTGCGCCAGCAGCGCCGGCACGGTGGCGTTCTTGCGCCGGCTGCGGCGCCACAGCTTGTCCTGCATGTCGCTGTAGGGAATGGCGGCCAGCACCGGCAGGCCGGTATGGCGCTCGACGTCCTCGGGCTCCGACAGGCCGCCGAACAGCGCGTTGCGGACGAAGGCGCACAGGATGCCGAAGATCAGGCCGATCGCCGTGGCCACGCCGATGATGATCGCGGCCTTGGGGCGCACCGGCTTGTCGGGCTGCACGGCCGCATCCAGGATGCGCACGTTGCCCACCTTGCCGGCGCGGATCAGCTTGAGCTGCTGGGCGTTGTTGAGCAGCGCCGTGTACAGCTCGGTGTTGACCCGCACGTCGCGCACCAGGCGCACCACGTCCTGCTCAAGGTCGGGCAGCTGCTTGATGTTGTTGCCGATGCGGTTCACGTCGCCCGTCAGCGAAGCGATCTGGCGGTCGATGCCGACGATGCTCGGGTGCGTCGGCGCAAAGCGCGTGATCAGCTCCTGGCGCTTGGAACGCAGCTCCATCACCTTGGTCTGGGCGTCCACCGACTGCGCCAGGATGAGCTTGGCCTCTTCGCTCAGGTCGATCGTGCCGCGCTTGTTGCGCAAGGCGTTGTACTTGGTTTCGGCGGCGTCCAGCTCGCCCTTGAGCTGGGGCAGCTGCTGCTCCAGGAACACCAGCGACTTCTCGGCCTGCGCGGACTTGCGGTTCACGTTCTGCTGCACGTACTCCTGGCCGATCTGGTTCAGGACCGCGGTGGTCAGCGCGGGATCGTTGCCTTCCAGCGTGACGCCGATCACGCCCGACGCGCGACCCCGCTCGAAGATCCCCATGTGCGACTGCACGTTCTCGATCGCCGCCAGGCGCGAGCTGCGCGACACGGTGAACTCGGTGCCCGGACGGCCCGCAAGCGCGTCGACGTGCACGTCCATCGCGCCTCCGCCCGGCAGCAGGAAATGCTCGGGCTTGCCGACCGTGCCGGTGAAGGTGGCGCCGGTGAGCTTGTCGCTCAAGGTGTAGCGCCCTTCTCCCAGCGCGGTCAGGCGAAAGGGCTTGCCCAGCCACTCGTTGGGCACGTCCAGCTGCGAGATCGCGATGGCTTCTCCGCCCCAGGCGTAGCCGCCGCGCGGAAAGCTCGACGGATACGGCAGGCTTTCATAACGCTGCGCCAGCCATTCTCCCACCACCGGGAAATAGCGCGGCTTGGCGTGGATGTACAAGAGGAACTTGTCGACGGCGGGGCCGACGACCATCCGCGAACGCAGCACTTCCATTTCGCCGGAGGTCTCCGCCTTGGTATCGAACATCGACGACACGTCGCCCAGCAGGCTGCGCGCCTGCCCGCCGGGCAACTCCTCCTCGACTTGCACGATGATGTCGGCCGAGTAGACGGCGGGCGTCACCATCACGTAGGCCAGGGCGCCGAGCAAAGCGATCATGGTGATCGCGATGATCATCCACCGGTTGGAAAAAATGGCGTCCACGTGGGACGACAGGGGGGTTTCCTGCTGACGGGCCGGGACTGGCGGCTCGAACGATTCGATAGGCAACGACATGCAGCTCTCCAAGAGAGGGCGCCGCGGCGGTTGCGGCGCCCCCAAAGGGGTGGTTTTGAGACGGACTAATCGATGGACCTGACGGTCTGTACCGTTTGCGCGCTCGGGAAAAGATTGCTGATGAAGCGGTTCCACCGCACCAGGCCGGCCGAATCCACGAACACGACGTCTTTAGGTTGCAACTCGAATTTCTCCGCCACGGCAAGGGCTTGCGGCGAACCGGCGTTCAGGTGGAACACCAGCGGCGTCGCCTGCTCCGTGCTGCGAACGACAAACACCTGCGACGGATCTGAACTCAGCTGGTTAGGCCCCCCCGACACACCCAGCGCTTCCGTCAACGACATGCGCCCGTCACGCATCACCGGCGCTCCGGGTATGAACACTTCGCCCATCACGAACACCTTGCTGTCGTCTCGCGATGTGACTCTCACGATGTCTCCCGCCTTCAGCATCACCTGGTTCAAATCCTGGCCGCGCTCGATCAACGCAGGCAGGTTCACGCGAGTACGCCGGCCGTCGCGGATCACGTAGACCGCGCTGCGGTCTCCGGTCGGCAAAATGCCGCCGGCCCTGTTGATCGCTTCCAACAGGGTCATAGGGACATCGTTGATCGCGACCGTCCCCGGCGTCGTCACCTCGCCGTCGACGTAGATGCGCTTGCTGCGATATCCCAGAACGCGTACGGTGATCTGCGGGTCCTGGATGTACTTGCTCGAACTATTGACTATGAGATTGCGAGCCTGAAGTTCCGTCAACCCCGCCACTTTCAGCAGTCCGGTATACGGAAATTGGATATATCCAGTGGATGAGACCGTATAGCCCGGAATGCCCGAGGCGGTATCCCCAATAGCTAGTTCCGTTGCCCCAGACCCAATGGCGTAGGTTTGCGTCGGAAGCACGAGCTCGGGGTGATCCCACACGACGATCGAGAGGATGTCCCCCGGCCCGATGAGGTAGGGCCCCGGCTTGCCAAACAGATGATCGATGCCCTCGTTGTCAAGCAGCGCCTGCCGCGCGCGCTGGTCCTCGAGAACCAGGGTTGGCGTGATCTCCTTGATGACTGCCTTCGAGTTGGGATCCAGCGGATCCGCGAGCTGATTGGCATTGAAGGTCATACCGGGAGAGAGGGCGCAAGCGCCCAGCGACGACACGAGCGCGATAGCGGCTATGGCTCGGCTCAACGTTCCGAAAAATGTAGTCATGGCAAATCCACTGTGAATGACTTCGTTGCTTGGAAAGGAGCCCGATGCGTAACGGGTTGCGACATTCCACTCTCTTTTCTCGGCCCCGCACATTCGACGGATGTCCTAAGCCTTCTCCTACATCGTTTGGAGGTTTCGGGTAAACCGCGCACTCAATAAGATTTTGTCGGTGGCCACATGCTTTGCGGCACTGCACTTTTCTTGCTGGTTGCAAGCAAGTCAGGTCGAGGGGATCGCCATGATAGCTGCGGCATGCGGGCCTTGAAATCTGACAGGTCTGATGTCTTTCGCTCTTCGCAGGCTCTAGTTTTATATCGCGCAATGCCTCCATTCGGGAGGCGCGCAATGTCGCCCGAGCCAGAGCATTTTTTTCACGTGGAGTACGTGTTGAAAGACTGCGCGAAGGCCGACTCCACATGAACAGGAGCGAGTGATGGACCCGTCCCAAACGGACACGTCGACAAAGTTCAGCGCGGCAAGCTATCTCTATCGCTTGCTCGACGCCGCGATCGTCATTGCCTGCGGCCTGACTGCCACCGGCTTGAAATTCTCGGACGACGCCGTGGTCGATCCCCCGCAGATTCATTTGTTCCTGATCTATCTGTGCGGCCTGGGCGTGATCGCCATCTTCCCGGCCTTCCGTCTGTACGTGTCCTGGCGCGGCCGCCTGTTGACCGACCTGGTGGTGCGCAGCCTAGCCGCGTGGGCCACCGTTTTCGCGCTGGGAATATTCGTCAGTTTTCTCATGCACCAGACCGGAGCGGTATCCCGCATATGGGCGGCTACCTGGTTCGGCACGGCGGCGCTGGCCCTGGCCGGGGTGCGCATCGCCGTCTATGCGGCGCTGGGCGCCGCGCGCGACCGCGGGCTGAACAAGAAGCGCGTGCTGCTGGTGGGCTTCGGCGCCTTGGGCCACGACCTGTGGCGCCGCGTCGAGAAGTACCGGGAAGCCGGCTACGAGGTGGCCGGCATCTATGCGGAGCCGCACGAAATCCTGCCGCCGCAAGTGCGCCGCCTGCAGGACCTCGACAACCTGCACGCCTTCGTGCATGAGAACAATGTGCGCGAGATCTGGATCGTGCTGCCGATGGAGGCTGGCCAGGAACTGCGCGAAGTGCTCTACCACCTGCGCAACGACCTGGTGGATATCCGCTGGATTCCCGACGTGATGTCCATCCAGCTGCTCGGCCACCGCATCGGCGAGTTCCTGGGCCTGCCCGCCATCCAGCTCAACAGCCTGCCGGCGGCCGGCGTGCGCGGCTGGGCCAAGGAAGTCTTTGACCGCGGCTTCGCCCTCTGCGCGCTGATCGGGCTGTTGCCCGTCATGCTGACCGTGGCCCTGCTGGTCAAGGCGACGTCGCGCGGCCCGGTCTTCTTCACCCAGCCTCGCCTGGGCGTGGACGGCAAGGTGTTCCATGTCTACAAGTTCCGCACCATGACCGTGCACCAGGAGCATGGCGTGGTCACGCAGGCCACCCGCAACGACAACCGCATCACGCGGATCGGCGGCTTCCTGCGGCGCACCAGCCTGGACGAGCTGCCGCAGTTCCTGAACGTGCTGATGGGCGACATGTCCGTTGTCGGCCCGCGGCCCCACGCGCTGGAGCACAACGAAATGTACAAGGACCTGGTGCAGCGCTACATGATGCGCCACCGCGTCAAGCCCGGCATCACCGGATGGGCGCAGGTCAACGGCTTTCGCGGGCAGACCGACACGCTGCGCAAGATGAGCGATCGCGTCGAGCACGACATCTACTACATCCAGCACTGGACGTTCAGGATGGACCTGCTGATCATCGCCCGCACGGCGTTCTCCGGATGGACGGGCCGCAATGTCTACTAAGCCGTTGGGATGGCCCGTGCGGGAGGCGCCGGCGGTGCGCGGCGGCGTGCTGGCCCGGGCGGACTTCCGCCAGGCGGTGGAGATGCTGCCCCTGGTGTCGATCGACCTGCTGCTGCGCGACCGCGACGGCCACTACCTGACCGGCCTGCGCGCGAACCCGCCGGCCCAGGGCGCCTGGTTCGTGCCCGGCGGCCGCATCCGGAAGAACGAGTCCCTGCGCGACGCGCTGCGCCGCATCGTCCAGGACGAGCTGGGCCTGTCCGTGCCCGAAGCGGCATGGAAGCCGCGCGGCGTGTACGAGCATTTCTATGGCACCAATTTCGCGGGTGAAGCCGGACGCTCCACCCACTACGTCGTCCTCGCCTACGAGGCCGAGCTTTCGTTGGATACCGCAAGCCTTCCCCTGGCCCAGCACGACAGCTACCGCTGGCTGCCCGCGGAAGTGATCGCCGCCGACCCCGGCGTGCATCCGTACACCCAGGCCTACTTCAAGGAGTGAGCGCCATGACCAATCCCCCTCCCCCGTACCGGGCAGTCATACTCTGCGGCGGATCAGGCTCGCGCCTGTGGCCGCTGTCGCGCGAACTGCTGCCCAAGCAGTTCATCCGTTTGACCGATGACCGCAGCCTCCTGCAGAACACCCTGCGGCGCCTGGGCGCGGCGGGCGCCGAGGCCAGGCCCACGCTCGTGTGCAACGACGCGCACCGCTACATCGCCGCGGAGCAGGCCCTGGAGCTGGGCATCAAGGACGTGGAAGTGATCCTGGAGCCGTTTGCGCGCAACACCGCGCCGGCCATCGCCGCGGCCACGCTGCGCGCCATGCGCGACGGCGAGGACCCCATCATGCTCATCATGCCGTCGGACCATGTGCTGGAGGACGGCGAGGTGCTCAGCGCGGCGTTCGCCGAGGCCTACCAGGCCGCCCGCCAGGGCGCGCTGGTGACGTTCGGGATTACGCCCACCGCCCCGCTCAGCGGCTACGGCTACATCCAGGCGGAGGAGCCCGGCGCCATGGCGCCCGCGCGGCGCGTGCGCCGCTTTGTCGAAAAACCGTCGCCGGAAGTCGCGCAGCGCTTCATCGAGGACGGCGGCTACTACTGGAACAGCGGCATGTTCGCCTTCCAGGCCTCCGTGTTCCTGTCCGAGATGGCGCGGCTGGCGCCCAAGATCCTGGAGCAGGTGCAGGCCGCCGTGGCCACGGGCCACGGGGAAAACGCACTGTTCCACCTGGACGGCCCCTCGTTCGAGGCCTGCCCCAGCGACTCGATGGACTACGCCATCATGGAACGCACCGACAGCGCCGTGGTCATTCCGCTGGCGGCCTCCTGGAGCGACGTCGGCGCATGGGACGCGGTCTGGGGCATCGCCCAGAAGAACCTGGAAGGCAACTCCACCACCGGCGACGTCATGGTGGAGGACTCGCGCAATTGCCTGATCCACTCCACCAGCCGGCTGGTCGCCTCGGTGGGCCTGGACGACATTGTGGTCATCGAAACGGCCGATGCCGTGCTGGTGGCGCACAAGTCGCGCTCCCAGGACGTCAAGCGGCTGGTCGAGATATTCAAGACTCAGCACCGGTCGGAGCTCAACCACCATCGCGAGGTGCAGCGGCCTTGGGGTTCCTACGACTCGGTGGGCCAGGGGCCGCGCTACCAGGTCAAGCGCATCACGGTCAAGCCGGGCGCGCGCCTGTCCTCGCAGATGCACCACCACCGGGCCGAGCACTGGATCGTGGTGTCGGGCACGGCGCGCATCTACAACGGCGACAAGCAGTACCTGCTGACGGAGAACCAGTCGACCTATATCCCGCTGGGCGAGGTCCACAGCCTGGAGAACCCGGGAAAGATCCCCCTGGAGATCATCGAGGTGCAGTCGGGCGCGTATCTGGGCGAGGATGACATCGTCCGCTTCCAGGATATGTATGGCCGTGTCTGACCACGGGCGGTACAGCGAAGACAAGCCATTCTGGCGCCCGGGCATGGCCCGCATCTGCCTGCCCGTGGCGGCGCTGTTCTTCGCCGTCCTGGTGACGGTGGGCAACCTGCCCGGGCTGGCGGCGGACATGTCGGACGCCTTTGGCGACAAGCGCCTGCACCTGGCGGCCTACGCCTTCCTGACCGGGCTCATCTACGTCTCGGTCAACCGGCGCCCGGCCCTGACGGCCATGTTGGCGGCCACCGCCCTGGCCGCGCTGGATGAAGCAATCCAGTCCTTTTTTCCCTACCGACAGGCTGAATTATTAGACCTTTTGGCCGATATCTTAGCGGCTGGTGCAACAGTAATCTCATTGCACATTGGTACCGCAGCCTTCGGCTCCTTTCGTGCAGTCACTAAGTCTTAAGGACACAACCATGCCAAAACGGGCACTGATTACCGGCGTTACTGGCCAAGACGGGGCCTATCTGGCGGAGTTTCTGCTGGCCAAGGGCTATGAGGTCCACGGCATCAAGCGGCGTGCTTCGCTGTTCAATACCGCGCGCATCGACCATCTGTACCAGGATCCGCACGACCAGCCCCGCAATTTCGTCCTGCACCACGGCGACATGACCGACTCGTGCAGCCTGATCCGCATCGTCCAGTCGGTGCAGCCCGACGAGATCTACAACCTGGCCGCGCAGAGCCACGTGGGCGTCTCGTTCGAGGAGCCGGAATACACGGCCAACGCCGACGGACTGGGCACCTTGCGCCTGCTTGAAGCCATCCGCATCCTGAAGCTGGAGAACAAGTCGCGCTTCTACCAGGCGTCCACCTCCGAGCTCTACGGGCTGGTGCAGGAAACGCCGCAAAAGGAAACGACGCCGTTCTATCCGCGCAGCCCGTATGCGGCGGCCAAGCTGTACGCCTACTGGATCAGCGTGAACTACCGCGAAGCCTATGGCATGTACGCGTGCAACGGCATCCTGTTCAACCACGAATCGCCCAAGCGCGGCGAAACCTTCGTCACGCGCAAGATCACCCGCGGCCTGGCGCGCATCGTGCTGGGGCTGCAGGAATGCCTGTACCTGGGCAACCTGTCCGCGCTGCGCGACTGGGGCCACGCCCGCGACTACGTCGAAATGCAGTGGCTGATGCTGCAGCAGGACACGCCGGAAGACTACGTCATCGCCACCGGCATGCAGTACAGCGTGCGCGAGTTCATCAATACCGCCGCGCGCGAGCTGGGCATCCTGCTGGCCTGGGAAGGCGAAGGCCTGGAAGAGACCGCGACCGTGCTCTTTTCGCCGGTTCACGACGTCAAGCCCGGCCAGGTCATCGTGCGCGTGGACCCGCGCTACTTCCGCCCGACGGAAGTCGAAACCCTGCTGGGCGATCCCACCAAGGCGCGCGAAAAGCTCGGCTGGTCGCCGCGCACCTCGTTCGCGCAGCTGGTCAAGGAAATGGTGGAAAGCGATCTGAAGGACGCGCGGCGCGATGCGCTAGTCGAACAGAACGGCTACGAAATCTACGCCTACAAGGAGTAGTCCGACATGACGAACCTGGACCAACGCGTGTTTGTCGCCGGCCACCGCGGCATGGTGGGCGCGGCGATCACCCGCGAACTGCACCGCCGCGGCTACCCCAACGTGCTGACCCGCAGCCGGGAGGAGCTGGACCTGGAGAACCAGAACCAGGTGCACCGCTTCTTCTCGACCACGCCGGTCGACGTGGTGTATCTGGCGGCCGCCAAGGTGGGCGGCATCCTGGCCAACCAGACGCATCCGGTGGACTTCCTCTACAAGAACCTGATGATCCAGTGCAACGTGATCCGCGCCGCCTATGCGGCCGGCGTGCGCAAGCTGCTGTTTCTGGGTTCGTCATGCATCTACCCCCGCGAGGCGCCGCAGCCGATCCGCGAAGACGCCCTGCTGACCGGTCCGCTGGAAGCCACCAACGAGCCCTACGCGATCGCCAAGATCGCGGGCCTGAAACTGTGCGAGGCCTACCAGCGCCAGTATGGCGCGCGCTTCATCTGCGCCATGCCGACCAATCTGTATGGCCCGCACGACAACTACGACCTGCACAGCAGCCATGTGCTTCCCGCCCTGATCCGCAAGTTCCATGAAGGCCGCGAGGCCGGGCAGGAAAGCGTGACCATCTGGGGCACGGGCACGCCGCTGCGCGAGTTCCTGTACGTGGACGACCTGGCGCAGGCCTGCGTCATGCTGATGGAGCATCCGGACGCCGAGGGCATCTACAACATCGGCGCCGGCAAGGACATCTCCATCGCCGACCTGGCGCAGCTGGTGGCGCGCGTCGTGGGCTACGGCGGCAACATCGTCTACGACAACGGCAAGCCCGACGGAACGCCGCGCAAGCTGATGGATTCGTCGCGCGTGCAGTCGCTGGGCTGGAGGCCGGAGATTTCGCTGACGCACGGCATCACGCTGGCCTACGGGCATTTCCTGCGCGAGCGCACTCAACACGCGCTGCCCGTGGCCTGACGGCCGCGCCAGCATGACCGACGGGGTTCCCGATGCTTGGATTCGTAAGGAAACACATCGCCGGCAACGCCTCCTTCTGGGGGCTGGTCGAATACGGCATCGGCCCCGTCGCCGCGCTGGTGGCCTTGCCCATCCTGTTCCGGCAGCTGGGAACGGTGGGCTTTGGCCAGTATTCCATGATCATCGCGCTGGCCGGCTTCGGCAACGCGGCCAACCTGGGCGCGGCGGTGACGGCGACCAAGCTGGTGTCCGAACGCATGCACGAGCCGGGCGGCGCCTACCGCGCGGCCGGCGTCAGCATGTCGCTGATCGGCTGCGCGCTGGCGGTCGTGACCCTGGCGGCCGTGCTGCTGTGGGGCGTGGTCGGCCTGGGATGGCCCGCGGCCACATTCGGCGGCGTGGCGGTGACCATGCTGGCCATGCCGGCGCTGGCCATCTACCTGACGCAGCAGTATGACCAGCTCTTCTCGGGATGCCTGAAGGGCCGCGAGGACTTTCGCGCCACCGCGCTGTGCGAGGTCTTCAGCCGAGCCGGCACGATGGCGCTGGCCTGCGCGGCGGCCTCCTTGACCGCATCGCCCACCTGGACGGGCCTGGCCCAGGCCTTCGGCCTGCTGCTGGCCGGCACCGTAAAGATGCGCGTCTTCTCCCGCGCCTACGGCCGCGTGCTGGTGCGCCCCGTGCGCGACCGCGGCGCCATGATGGACGCATTCAAATTCTCGCGCTGGTCGTGGCTGAACAGCCTGAGCGCGCTGGCCTTCGGCTCGGTGGACCGGGTGCTGGTCGGCAGCCTGATGGGCCCGGCCGCGCTGGCCATCTACACGGTCGGCGTGCAGGTCGGCCAGATCATCCATACCGCCGCGGTCGCCATCTTCCAGAAGGCCATGCCGCGCATCAGCCGCCTGTCCGTGTCGCCGCCGTTTCCGGGCGCCGCCGAACGCGAGATCCGCCGCATGATGCTGTGGAACCTGGCCCTGTCGGCCGGCGCCACGCTGGCGGTGCTGGCGGTCAGCCATCCGCTGCTGAACCTGCTGCTGGGCGCCAACGTCGCCACCGGCCATCTCGGCACCTTCCAGCTGCTCATCGTGGCGTCAGGCCTGCTGTCCCTGAACGCCGCAGCGCATTTCTCCCTGCTTGGGCTCGGAAATTCCCGGGCCGTCGCCATCCTGAACGGCCTGGGCGGGCTGGCGATGCTGTGCGTCATGGCGGGGCTGGTACACGCGGCAGGGGAGCACGCCGCGGCTTGGGGCCGCATGGCCTACGCGGCGATCACGCTGGCCGGCGTGGCACTCGCCATTCGTCAATCCCGCCCCGACTTCCCGGGCGCCATGCCTGCGGCCACCCGATAACCAACATGCTGAGGTCCTACATGCGCAAGCGTCATAACGAGTATTCACGTCAGCTCATCGACTTCGTCCGCGAGCTCCGCCCGCCAGCGCCCATCGCCGGCGGCCTGTTGCCCAAAGTGACCATCGTGACCCCCTCGTTCAACCAGGCCAAGTTCCTGGAGCGCACCATCCTGTCCGTGCTCAACCAGGGCTACCCGCGCCTGGAGTACATCATCATCGACGGCGGCTCCACCGATGGCAGCGTGGACATCATCAAGAAGTACGAGCGCTACCTGACGTACTGGGAAAGCACGCCGGACCGCGGCCAGTCGCACGCCATCAACAAGGGCTTCGAACGCGCGACGGGCGACTATGTGGGCTGGCAGAATTCGGACGACCTGTACTTCCCCGGCGCGCTGCGCAAGCTGGGCGCGGCGGCGGCGCGCGGCCGCGCGCCCATCGTCAGCGGCAACCTGTTCGTGGCGGACGCGGACAACCATATCTTCCGCAAGATCCACTACACCCCCGTCAACCGCGGCACGCTGACGGTGGTGAAGGCGTCCATTCCCAACCAGTCGGCCATCTTCCGCCGCGACCTGCTGCGCAAGTACGGCCTGCTGCAGGAGAGCATGCGCTACTGCATGGACCTGGAGCTGTGGAGCCGCCTGCTGCGCGAGGGCAAGAACCTGATCGTGCCGGATGCGCTGGGCGTCTACACCGCTCACGACGAGACCAAGACGGCGCTGATGCAGGACGTGCTGCTGGAAGAGCGCGAGCAGATCGTCACGCGCATCCGGCGCACCGAGCCCGGCCTGGGCAAGCTGTTCGAACTGTCCTGCCGGGCCTCCAAGGTGGCCGCCCATGCCCGCCAGGGCGACCTGTCGTACCTGTTCGAGAAGCTGACCACCAAGATACTCGGACGCGACGACTGGACCTCGCACTAGGACCGGCCGACACCGCATGGAGCCGCAATGAACCCGCACCGCCGCTTCTCCACCCTGCACCTGCTGGGCATGTTCGCGTTCACCGCGCTCGCTCTGAACGACGACCGGTTCATCCTGGGCGTGGGCAGCTTCAAGCTCTCGCCCTTCGATGTGCTGTTCGTCGCCATGCTGGCGGTCAAGGCGCTGAGGCTGGCGGAGCCCAGCGCCTATGCCCTGCCCCGCGGCGTGCTGGGCATGCTGCTGGGCTTCCAGACCCTGTCCGTGATCTACCTGCTGCTGGTGTCCATGGACCATCCCGGCATCCAGACCGGCGACGTGGCGCGCGACCTGCGCATCGTGTTCTATTTCTTGTGTACGCCCTTTCTTTGCTACAAGGACATCGACAGTCCGGCCGCCTACGCGGTGCTGCAAAAGTACATCGTGGCCGCTTGCCTGGCGGTTGCCACGCTGATGCTGCTGGAACAGATGCAGGGCTTCAGCGTGGCCAATCCGCTGCGCAACGTGCGGCTGGGCGTGTGGGCCATCCCGATGGGCGTGGTGTCGCTGCTGTACTTCCGGCGCACGCTGAACGTGTCGGGCCCGAAGGCCTACGCGCTGACGGTGTACATGGTGATGGCGCTGGTTTTCTCGCTGAACCGCAGCCAGTACCTGCAGCTTGCGGTCTCCGTCGTGATCGCCGTGATGCTCGGGGGCAGCTCCGAAATCCGGCGCCGCGCCGTGCTGATCTTTGCGCCCGCGGCGGTCGCCGGCGTGCTGATCTTCGCCAGCATCGGCTACCTGGATGTGCTGACCAACCGCATCTTCAGCGTCGAAAAGCTGGACGAGGATTCAAGCTACGGCGCGCGCATCCAGGAAATGGAAGGCCAGATGGACTTCTTCGCGGAAAGCCCCGTGTTCGGCAAGGGCGCCGGGTTCCGCAGTTGGGTGATGGGCGAAAACGGCTTCGAGCTCAGCACGTTCGCGCATAACTCCTGGGCTTTCTACCTGATGAAGTTCGGCGTGGTGGGCACGTTCATGATCATGCTGCCGCCCCTGCTCATCCTGCTGCTCACGCTGTTCAGGCGCTACGCGCATCCCGGCCTGGAGATGCACCGGCGCTACCTGCTGGCCACGGCCCCGATCTACATCTTCATCGATTCGCTGTCCGGCGGCCTGGCCTATGCGCCCAAGACCGCCTTTACCGGATTCCTGCTGTGCTATTGCCTGTCCCTGATGCGCAATGCGCAGATCATGCCCGTGCCGCGCAAAGAACCGCCCACCCCCAGACACCGCCCGGACGCCGTGCGCCGGGCGCCACCGCGAGTAATACCTCATGCCTGATGTCCTGTTTGTCGCGCCAGACTTGCACGGTGGCGTCGGAAGATGCGTCGCCTTCATCGTGGATGCCTTGCCGGAACAGGGCGTCGATTCCGCCCTGTTCCTGCTGCGCTCCCGCAATCGCGAGTATCCCATCGCCAACCCCAAGGTCACCCGCGCCCTGCCCGTCATCGAATCGCCAACCAAGCTGCGGCTCATGCTGCCGCTCGCCTTTTTCCGGCTGCTCGCCCAGATACGCCGCGACAAGCCCGCCATCGTCTGCTCGCACGGCCTGCTGTGCAATATGCTGGTCGTGCTGGCCAAGAAGGTCCTGCGCGGCAACTTCAGCACGGTGGCCTTCGAGCACAGCAGTCCGGCCATCCATTACGGCGCCTCGCGCATGCGGCGCCTGAAGTGCTGGCTGGTGAGCCAGACCTATCGCCGCCACGACGCAGTGGTGGGCGTCTCGCGCGGCGTCAAGGAAGACCTGGTCAGCATGTTCCCGCCGCTGCGCGGCAAGGTCCACACCATCTACAACGGCGTGCCGCTGGACAACGTGCGCCGGCAAGGCGCCGGGCGTCAAGCCGACGCCGACAGGGAGGCGCCGCTAAACGTGGTGGCCGTGGGCCGGCTTGAGGCCGTCAAGGATTACGCCACCCTGATCGACGCAGCCGCCTTGCTGGACGATCCCGGCATCACCTTCACGATCCTGGGAGAAGGGTCCGAACACGCCGCCCTGCAGAAGCGGATCGACGACAAGCCATCGCGCAGCCAGGTCACGCTGGCCGGCCACATCGACAACCCGTTTCCGATGATCGCGGGCGCGGGCGCATTCGCCCTCACATCCCTCCGCGAGAGCTTCGGCAACGTGCTGGTGGAGGCGCTGTGCCTGGGGGTGCCCGTGATCTCCACCGACTGCCCCCATGGCCCCGCCGAAATCCTGGACGCGGGCCGCTACGGCCTGCTGGTGCCGGTCGGCGACGCCGCGGCGCTGGCCGAGGCGGTGCGGCGCCTCGCCTATGACGGCGCCATGCGCGAAAAGCTGGCCGCCCAAGGGCCGGAGCGCGCGGACGCCTTTTCCCTGGAGCGGCACTGCCGCAACGTCATCGAGCTATTCCAGCCGCTCATGCAGCGCGGCACGCCCTGAACAGGACAGCATCATGCAGAAGATACCGGTATCCGTCGTGGTCATGACGAAGAACGAGGAACGCAATATCGCCAAGTGTTTAAAGGCCCTGGTGGAATTCGACGAGGTCTTCGTGGTGGACTCCAACAGCACGGACGCGACCTGCTCGATCGCCACGGCGCTGGGCGCCCGCATCTCGAATTTCCAATGGGACGGCAAGTACCCCAAGAAAAAGCAATGGTGTCTTGAGCAGTTGCCGTTCACGCATTCCGTGGTGCTGTACGTGGATGCCGACGAGGAAATGACGCCCGGCCTGGCCGCCGAGATACGCGAGGCCCTGCCGCGCTTTGCCGCGGGCGCCGGCGGCGCCTTCGTGCCGTTCGACTACGTGTTCTGCGGCAAGAAGCTGGAACACGGCCACCGCGTCTACAAGCTGGCGCTGCTGGCCCGCGGCCGCTCCCGCTTCCTGGACTACGACGACCTGGACGTCGCCAACATGTGGGAAGTGGAAGGCCACTACCAGCCGCAAGTCGAAGGCGAGACCTTCGCCCTGCGCCAGCGCATGGTCCACAACGACCATGACTCGCTCTATCACTATTTCGACAAGCACAACCGCTATTCGGACTGGGAAGCCAACCTGCGCACCAAGGGGCTCATGAACGATCCCCGCGAAGCCAATGTGGGCGTGCGCTCCCTGCTCAAGCGGATCTTCCAGGCGCTGCCGTTCAAGGCGCCGATCTCGTTCCTGCATTCCTACGTCTTCCGCCTGGGCTTCCTGGACGGCAAGGCCGGCTACGACTACGCCGTGGCGCGCGCCATGTACTACTGGCAGATCCGCATCAAGACCGAAGAGATCCAGAAGGCGCAGCGCGCCAGCGCCGCCAGCGCCCGTCGCGATGCCGTGGCGGGGGCCGCCAAATGAGCACATTGCAGCGCTTGGACCAGTTTGCGCTGGCGCCGGGACAGCGCGGCCGCTCGGCCTTGACCGTGCAGCTGTGGTGGATGGTGCAGGGGACGATTTTCCGCTGGTCGCCACAGGTGGCGTATGGATTCCGGCGCTGGCTGCTGCGCTGCTTCGGCGCGCGCGTGGGCCACAAGGTGCTGATCCGGCCGACGGCCACCGTGACCTATCCCTGGAAGGTGGAGATCGGGGACTATGCCTGGATCGGCGACGACGCGGTGATCTACAGCCTGGGCCCCATCCACATCGGCGCGCATGCCGTGGTGTCGCAGCGCAGCTACCTGTGCGCGGCCGACCACGACGCCGGACAGCCCGATTTTCCCTTGCGCGAGCGGGCCGTGCGCGTCGAGGAAGGCGCGTGGGTGGCGACCGACGTGTTTGTCGGCCCGGGCGTGACCATCGGACGCGAAGCCGTGGTCGGCGCGCGCAGCTCGGTGTTTCGCAACATGCCGCCCGCGATGGTATGCCACGGCAATCCGTGCCGGCCCATCCGGCCCCGCATGGCCGGCCCGACATGAAAATACTCCTGTACGGCATCAACTACGCGCCCGAACTGACCGGCATCGGCAAGTACACCGCCGAATTGGCGGAATGGCTGACCGCGCGCGGCCACGAGGTCAGCGCGGTCACCGCGCCGCCCTACTACCCCCAGTGGCGGGTCCACGACGGCTACCGCGCCGGACGCTACGCCAAGGAAGAGCGCCGCGGCGTGACCGTGCGGCGGGCTCCGCTCTGGGTGCCCGCACGGCCCGGCGGGCTCAAGCGCCTGATCCACCTGGCCAGCTTCGCGCTGTCCAGCCTGCCCTCGCTGCTGCGCGCCGCCGCCGGCCGGCCCGACATCATCCTGGTCGTGGAGCCCGCGCTCTTTTGCGCGCCCGCCGCCTGGCTCGCGGCGCGCCTGTGCGGCGCCCGCGCCTGGCTGCACATCCAGGACTACGAAGTGGACGCGGCGTTCGAGCTGGGCCTGCTCAAGGGCGCGCGCCTGCGGGGGATGGTCAAGCGCGCGGAGCGGTTCCTGATGCGCCGCTTCGACCGCGTCTCCACCATTTCACGCCGCATGCTGGAACTGGCGGTGGCCAAGGGCGTCGACCCCGGCCGCGCCGTGCTGCTGCCCAACTGGATCGACGTCGACGCCATTGCCCCGCGCGCCGATGGCGGGGACTACCGCGCGCAGCTCGGCATTCCCGGCAACGCCATCGTCGCGCTGTACTCCGGCAACATGGGCGGCAAGCAGGGCCTGCAGACGCTGGCGGATGTGGCGCGCCGGCTCAGCCGCGAAGACCGCCTGTGGTTCGTGTTCTGCGGGCAGGGCCCGGAACGCGTGCCGCTGCAAGAGAAATGCAAGGGACTGGCCCGAGTCGTCTTCATGGACCTGCAGCCGGCCGAACGCCTGGGCGCGCTGCTGAACACGGCGGACATCCATTTGCTGCCGCAGCGCGCCGGCGCGGCCGACCTGGTCATGCCGTCCAAGCTGACCGGCATGCTGGCCAGCGGCCGGCCGGTGGTGTGCGGCGCGGCGCGGGGCACGGAACTTGCCGGCGTGGTGGCGCATTGCGGCCTGCTCACGCCGCCCGAAGACGCCGTGGCCATGGCCGAAGCCGTGCGCAAGCTCAGCTACAACTCGCAGATCCGCGAGACGCTGGGCGCGGCCGCGCGCCAATACGCGCTGGCCCACCTGCACGTGGATGCCGTGCTGGCTGCGGCGGAACGCGAATTCGCAGCCCTAGTGGCTTCGAAAGGCAAGCCCGCCGCCGCGGACGCGCGCGCCCGCGAAGGCGATATCTGATCCCTGCCCCAGGGCCCCCGCTGGCGGGCCCGCGAACGCGCGCCCGACGCTTGCCAAACGAACCAGGGCCTGTGCGGGCTGCATCGCAACCCGCACAGGCCCTGACTCCATGAGCCCCCGTCAGCCCCCGCCGTCGCTCTTGCCCGGCGCAGGGCTGTTGGCGTTTCTGACCAGCCCCATCTGCACGGCGATATAGGCCGCCTCGGCCTGGTTGCGCGCGTTCAGTTTCCAGTAGAGCGTGCGCGCATGGCTTTTCACGGTGGCCACCGATATGCCCACCTGCTGGCCGATTTCGCGCATCGTCTTGCCTTGCACCAGCAGCTGCAATATCTCTTCCTGCCGCTGCGTCAGCTCGCGCAGTTCCTGCACCGGCGCGTGCGTGGCGCCTTGGGGCCGCCCGGCAGGCTGCGGATAGCACTCGCCCCCCGCCATCACCAGGCTGACCGCCGCGGCCAGCGCGTCGGGACTGGAGGCCTTGGGCAGATAGCCCGCCACCCCCGCCCGCGCGCAGGCGGCCATCACGCTCTGGTCCAGGGCGGAATAAAGCACCAGCACCAGCCGGGGCATGAAGAAAGCCATCGCCTGCGATAGGAGCCCTACGTCCTGTTCAGCCACCCCGCTGCAACCGACCACCAGCAACTCCACTGGGCGGTTTATCGAGCTGGACATATTGAGCAGATGGGCTGGCGAAATGGCCAGGATATCGTCGGCGTTCCGCACACGTTCCAGCACATGCTGGATTGCGACACGAAGCAGAGCGTAGTCTTCGATCAGTACGGTTGTCATCCCGGGAAGAACCTTGTGACGCATGGCCCATACACGGTTCCCAAGACGCTGGCGCAGCGCGGCGCGAGGCGCGGGTTCATGCGCTTCGCCAGATTCAAGGGAATCTCGTCCGCGGCATTGAATCGCAATGGCGAGACTAAGTGATTCGCCCTCTCAATCCATGCTTGCGGACACAACCCATGCTATCAGCGGCTACGTCCGCTGAATCTCGTTCAGGAGGATGATTGGTGGAGGAAAGCAGCAGCACTGCAACTGCGGATACTGCTGTGTATGCCTTAGCCGCGATGGCTATGCGCGAACCCGGCAGCTGCGGAACAAGCGCGTTCCATGCTGCCGGGCAGGCAGCGCATCCCGTCGACTACCCAAGCTTGCGCCCATAAAGCTGCCCGGCGTCCGCATCCCTGCCATTCGGTTCATGCCATTCCAAGGTCGCGCCGCGCTGCAGCGCCGCGTATACGGCCTCGCCCTTGTTCTTGACATGCAGACGCTGGTAGAGCGTGCACGCATGCGTCTTGGCCGTCGCCACGGAAATATTCAGCATGCGGCTGACGGTCTTGATCGGATAGCCCCTGGCCAGCAACACCAGCACTTCGTACTGGCGCGGCGTGATTTGAAGCAACTGCGCTCCCGCGCTGACAGGCATAGTGCCCTTGGATGCGCCATCGTCCGCGTCCCGTGCCGGCAGGGCGCAGACCGTCGAAGCCGGAGCCTGCAGCGCCTGTTCGCTGGGGAAGCACTGCCCGCCCGCCATGACCAGGCGAATCGCGGCCTCGAGAATCTCGACCGAGGCCGTTTTCATCAGGCAACCGTAGACGCTCGCGCCAGGCAGGCCCTGCACCGGCATCGGCAAGGGCATGACATCCGTCAACAGAAGAATCCGTTTCGGCGTCAGCACGCGCTGGATCTCGTGCAAGGCGCTCCAGGCCTCGTCGGTATCCACCGGCAATCCATAGATCAGGAGATCGGCGCCAGCATGCACGCCATCGGCCTTGGACACATCCGCCAAGCCCATCCCCTCGATTTCCCACACATCGTCCAACTTGCTCAGTATCTGCCACAACCCCAACCGCAAGAGCGGATGGGCTTCAATCAGGACCATCTTGGCCATGGTGTCCTCCCGGTTTTTCGACGGGCCTAGAAGGGATCTTCGCTGTGCTGAAGACTATTTTTTTTCCAGCCCCGCGGGGGTGGACCGCATATCCCGGAATATCTAATGAAGCTGGACCGGGGCATTTGGGCTGGGAGACTTTGGTAGCCAACATAACGGATGGCATGAACCCATCTTATGGTTCGGATTTGTCAAAATCAAGACGTTTCAGGGCGATATAATCCGATAAAATCAGAAATCATTCGTTAGCCTTAATCACGATCCTAAATACGGATGAGACGATCATCTCCTCCTTTTTACCGCTAGGGTTTCCACCAGCCCCTCTGCCGCATCTCTGCGTTTTCCCTATGGAAAATCTCCGCAGGGGCGCCTGCAACCGCGCTCCCACCATTGTTACAGACGAAAAAATGCCGCGCCGGGACATCCGCCGGACGCGGCTCGAAACAGCTGTATGTGAGGGGAAAGCTGTCTATATGTATCTGCGGACACATTATGCCCGGGCGCGTTCCCTGCATTCGAAATATAGGTAACATTTTTATTTTCGTGCCGGCGGACGGATTTACTCCATGTAGGCGAAGTCAAATACCGTGTGCCCCCCCTGGTGATGCCAATGGTGCATTGAAGCATGGCGTTTTCTCAGGAAGCTGGCGTAGTGGATCTCGCCATCGGTTTCGACGTAGGTGGAAGGGGAAAGCTCTTCGATCCGGTTGAGCGACACGCCCTTGCCGTAGTGACAGAAGCCCTGGTACTGGGCGCAGCGGATCACGTCTCCGCTAGGCGAGACAACGATTCCGGCGTTGCGCGCGCGCATCGGGTTGCGCACGATCGGGTTGCAGGCGTGCGGCGTCCACTCCGTCGAGCGCGGCGAATCGGAAAAGAACGCGAACAGCTCGTCGCAATGGCTTTGGCCATCCGTCCTGTCGATATTAGTTAATAGCCACCAATATTCTCCGTGTTTGAAAATAATGGTGTCAACCGCCGATATATTCGTCATCAGATTTACGTCAAGCTCCCATTTAAGCGGAAATTCAGTGCATTTCCAGAGCTCGATACTGCGATTTCCACACGTCTCCGGCACCATGTACGTCACGCCGTCGTGTTCGAATATATACGGAAATGACAGGTGGTAAGGCAGGTTCAGCGCGGTGCCAAGCAGCCGGAAAGCCCCGTCGGAGTAGGTCGCGACTGAAATCGTGCCCTTGCGGGAAGTGAAATCATAATCCTCGAAGAATATATATGGCTTCTTGTCGTGGGTATATACAAACGGGTCCGCAAAAAATCTGCCCTTGGGCGGCTGCAATACCATTGCCTCCGAAACCACCGCTTGTTGCCGGGCCGACGGAAACATACCAATCCGCCAGCGCACATTGCGCTTCATGATGCGCCGCACAATCAAATCCGACATTAACCAGGCCTGGCGAGCGATATATGCCGCGCTATCCCACTCCGCGGGATCGGCGCGGCGCGGGCCGCTCATGATCTGCATGCCGGGCGGCGCGACGCCCTGGGTGGCGCGGGCCAGGGTCTGCAGGGCATCGTAAAGCATGAAATTTCCCAAACTGAATGCGCGCGCCTGATTCTTCAGCCAGAACACTTCCGTGTTGAAACTGCGCTGGTCCAGCAGCTCGTCCTCGTCCGCGTTCGCCGCGATCCGCCAGAGTTTCACGGTGGTGTGATCCTCGCGCTGGAAGACCTCCCAGAACCCGGCATAGCGGCTGGTCGCCACCGCAATATCCGAATAGCTCAGCTGCCATACGCCCAGGCGCGCCCAGCCCATCATCTGCGCGCGCGTCGCCAGCGACGCGCCCAGGGTGATCACCAGGTCGAGCTCCAGGACGTCGACTTCGCGCTGCCCTGCCGCATCCTCCGCGCCCGGCTCCAGCGGCAGCACCGGCACCGCGTCCGACGGCAGGCTCTCGCGCAAGTCGCGGCACGCCAGCATCAGCCTCTGCTTCTGCGGCAGGAGCTTGCCCTCCAGGCGCGAAAGCGTGCCGAACAACGCCTTCACGCCCAGGCGGGGCGCCTTGTCGATGCCCTCGCTGCTCATCACCAGCAGCGCGGCGAGTTCGAAATCCTGACTATGGACGAGCCACTCAACCATCTCATGCATCCAGCCGGGTTGCTCATACCCGTCAACCAGCAGTCCCACTCTGTAGGTCTTCATTTCTCCTGCTCCTGTATCTGGGCGATCAGCCTGCCGCGCCGAAACGGCGAAGGTTTCACCAGGCGCGTACACGGGGCAATGCATTCAAGTCCTCGCGCTGATACTGCGGCGTTTTGCGCCTCGCTTCCAGACCACATTCATCCTAGGGCGGCCGTCCGAGGACGAACGGCTCAGCCTCACCCTCCCACCTTGAATTGCGCTCATCCGCAAGCCCGGTTTGGCGTCATCCATCCGGCGGAGTGGAGCGGCCCAACGATGGCCGGCCAGAGTCGGAGCCGCGAAGTTAGGGGTAAACCCTATTGGGGATAGCCGAGGCTCGCTTCTCGTCCAAGGCTCACGCATAATATTTTTAAACAAACGTTTGAATTCAACCTTATGCAAGAAATCAGATCCCTCACCACCCGCGAAACCATTCTGGACACCGCCGAAGCCCTGTTCGCGCAACAGGGCCACGACGGCACCTCCATGCGCCAGATCACCGGCGTCGCCGGCGTGAACCTCGCATCGGTGAACTACCACTTCGGCTCCAAGGAGTCACTCGTGCAGGCGGTGCTAAAACGCCGCCTGGAAGTGCTGAATCGCGAGCGCCTGCGCCTTTTGGACGAACTGGAGGCGCAATCCGGAGGCAAGCCCTTAAAGCCGTCGCAGATCGTGGACGCCTTCTTCGGCACGCTGCTGCGGCTGGCAGCCGACCCCGCCCAGGCCGGCAGCACGTTCCTGCCGCTGCTCGAACGCACCATGACGGACCCCTCTGATTTCATACGCGCGCTGTTCGCCGAGGAATACGCCGACGTGCTTGACCGCTACCGCAATGCGCTGTTCGCGGCGCTGCCGGACGTGCCCAAGGCCGAAATCATGTGGCGCTTCCAGTTCATGCTCGGCGCCACGTCGTACGCCATCATCGGCACCGACCTGCTGCGGTCGGTCACCGGCTGGACCATCGACGAAGCCGAACAGCCCAACAACCCGGACCTGCTGCTGCCCCGCCTGATGAGCTTCCTGCTTGGCGGCCTGCGCGCGCCGCTGCCGCAGGTGCCCTAATGATTGGAAGGTGTCTGACACCGATGACAAAGGTGTCTGACACCGATGAGACGCCTGCGCAGACTGGAGTTCATCTCTCGACGGTGTCAGACACCTTGATTGGACAATTCACGGAGACAAAGAAATGAACGCAGTCATCCTCGCGCTGGTTGTCATCGCGCTCCTGGTCGCCGTCGCGCTGGGCGTGCGTCCCATCCGCCGGGCATTGCTGTCCGCCCCGATCTTCAACATGTACCGCAAGGTGCTGCCGCAGATGTCGGACACCGAGCGCGATGCGCTGGAAGCGGGCACGGTGTGGTGGGAAGGCGAACTGTTCCGCGGCCGGCCCGACTGGAGCCGCCTGCTGGCCTACCCCCGCCCGCGCCTGACGGACGAGGAGCAGCGCTTCCTGGACAACCAGGCCGAGACCGCCTGCCGCATGGTCAATGACTGGAGCGTCACCCAAGAGCGCTTCGACCTGCCCGCCGAAGTCTGGAACTACCTGAAGGCCGAGGGTTTCCTGGGCATGATCATCCCCAAGGAATACGGCGGCCTCGCCTTCTCCGCGTTTGCCCATTCCGAAATCGTGACCAAGCTGTCCACGCGCTCGTCGGCGCTGGCCGTGTCGGTCATGGTGCCCAACTCGCTCGGGCCCGCCGAACTGCTGCTGCACTACGGCACCGACGAGCAGAAGAACCACTACCTGCCGCGCCTGGCGCGCGGCGAGGAAGTGCCCGCCTTCGCGCTGACCAGCCCGTGGGCCGGCTCGGACGCCGCCGCCATCCCCGACAGCGGCATCGTCTGCAAGGGCGAATGGCAGGGCCGCGAAGTGATCGGCATGAAGGTCACCTGGGACAAGCGCTATATCACGCTGGCGCCCGTCTGCACCCTGCTGGGCCTGGCGTTCCGCCTGTATGACCCCGAGGGCCTGCTGGGCGGCGCGAAAGACCTGGGCATCACCTGCGCGCTGGTGCCGCACGACCACCCCGGCGTGGACACCGGCCGCCGCCACTTCCCGCTGAACGCCATGTTCATGAACGGGCCCACGCGCGGCGCCGAAGTCTTCATGCCGCTGGACTTCATCATCGGCGGCCCCGCCATGGCCGGCCAGGGCTGGCGCATGCTGATGGAATGCCTGGCCGCGGGCCGCTCGATCTCGCTGCCCTCCTCCAACACCGGCATGTCCAAGCTGACGGCGCGCGCCGTGGGCGGCTATGCGCGGGTGCGCAGCCAGTTCCGCACGCCCGTCGGCAAGTTCGAAGGCGTGGAAGAGGCGCTGGCCCGCATCGGCGGCCACACCTACATGATGGACGCCGCGCGCAGCATGACGGCGGGCGCCGTGGACCTGGGCGAAAAGCCCTCGGTGGTGTCGGCCATCGTCAAATACCACGTGACGGAACGCGCGCGCCAGGTCGTCAACGACGGCATGGACGTGATCGGCGGCAAGGGCATCTGCCTGGGACCGTCCAACTTCCTGGGCCGCGCCTACCAGCAGATTCCCATCGGCATCACCGTGGAAGGCGCCAACATCCTTACCCGCAGCCTGATCATCTTCGGCCAGGGCGCGATCCGCTGTCACCCCTATGTGCTGGCCGAGATGCAGGCCGCGCAGTCGCCCGACCGCCAGCAGGGGCTGACCGACTTCGACCGCGCCTTCTGGAGCCATGTGGGCTTTGTGGCGAAGAACAAGCTGCGCGCGCTGGGCACTGCGCTGACCGGTGCGCGCTTTGTCGGCGTGAACGCCGACGTGGCGCCGGGCATGAAGCGCTACTACCAGCTGCTCAGCCGCTATTCTGCCGCCTTCGCCCTGCTGGCCGACACCTCGATGCTGGTGCTGGGCGGCAGCCTGAAGCGCCGCGAGCGCCTGTCGGCGCGCCTGGGCGACGTGCTCTCGCAGATGTACCTGATCAGCGCCACGCTCAAGCGCTTCGAGGATGAAGGCCGCCAGGCCGCCGACGCGCCGCTGGCGCACTGGTCCATCCAGGACGCGCTGTTCAAGGCGCAGGAAGCCTTCGACGGCGTGCTGGAAAACTATCCCAACCGCTTCGTCGCCTGGAGCCTGCGCCGCATCATCTTCCCCTGGGGCCACAGCCAGACTCAGCCGTCGGACCAGCTTGGCCAGGAAGTGGCGCGCCTGCTGATCAGCCCCAGCGCGACGCGCGACCGGCTGACGGCCGGCTGCCACCTGCCCGACAGCGCCGACGAGCCCGTGGGCGCCATCGAGCAGGCGCTGGCCGCGACGCTGGAGGCCGAGCCCATCGAAGCCAAGATCCGCGAGCTTGAAAAGCGCGGCGCGCTGGACGGCAATCCGCAGGCCAATGTGCGCGACATCGCCGACGCCGCGGTCGCGATCGGCGGCATCACGGCAGAAGAATATGCGGTCGTGAAGCGCCGCAACCGCTTGCGCGATACGGTGGTGAAAGTGGATGATTTCCCCTTTGACCTTGGCGCCACCGGCGCGGCCCAGCCCGCCGCCGAACGCAAGGTCGCCTGAGCGAGGGAACGGATGGCATTCAAACCGGTTTACGTCGTCGATGGCTCGCGTACGCCCTTCCTGAAGGCGCGCACCGGCCCGGGCCCCTTCTCCGCCGGCGACCTCGCCGTGCAGGCCGGCCGCGGCCTGCTGTTGCGCCAGCCCTACGCGCCCACGGACCTGGACGAGGTCATCGTGGGCTGCGCCGCGCCATCGCCCGACGAAGTGAACATCGGCCGCGTGATCTCCCTGCGCCTGGGCTGCGGCAACCGCGTGCCCGGCTGGACCGTGATGCGCAACTGCGCGTCCGGCATGCAGGCCCTGGATTCGGGCATCGCCAACATCCAGTCCGGCCGCTCGCAACTGGTGCTGGCCGGCGGCACGGACGCGCTCTCGCGCGCGCCGGTGTTGTTCTCCGACGACATGGTGCGCTGGCTGGCGCGCTGGTATGCGGCGCGCGGCCTGGGCGCAAAACTCGCGGCGCTGGGCGGCTTCAGGCTGAAGAACCTGGCGCCCGTCATCGGCCTGCTCAAGGGGCTGACGGACCCGGTCGTGGGCCTGTCGATGGGGCAGACCGCCGAGAACGTCGCCACCCTCTTCGGCATCGACCGCGCCGCGATGGACGCCTATGCCGCCGGCAGCCACCGGCGCGCGCTGGCGGCCCGCGCGGCGGGCATGCCCGAGATCACGCCGCTGATCGACACGCAGGGCAAGCTCTACGCCGACGACGACGGCGTGCGCGACGACTCCACGCCTGAAAAGCTGGCCAAGCTCAAGCCCGTCTTCGACAAGCCCTGGGGCAATATCACCGCGGGCAACAGCTCGCAGGTGACCGACGGCGCGGCGATGCTGGTGCTGGCCTCCGAAGAGGCCGTCAGCAAATGGAACCTGCGCCCGCTGGGCCGCATCCTCGACAGCCAGTGGGCCGGCCTGGACCCCGCGCAAATGGGCCTGGGCCCCGTGCATGCCGCCACCCCCATCCTGCAGCGCCATGGACTCGGCCTGAATGACCTGGATTTGTGGGAAATCAACGAGGCCTTCGCCGCGCAGGTGCTAGGCTGCCTGGCCGCGTGGCGCGACGAGGCCTATTGCCAGGAGAACTTCGGCACGCCGGCGTGGGGAGAACTGGACCCCGCCAGGCTCAACGTGGACGGCGGCGCGATCGCGATCGGCCATCCCGTGGGCGCGTCCGGCGCCCGCATCGTGCTGCATCTGCTCGAAGCGCTGAAGCGCCGCGGCGCCCGGCGCGGCATGGCGGCCATCTGCATCGGCGGCGGCCAAGGCGGCGCGATGCTGGTTGAAACCCTGGACGAGGACCGGCCATGACGGCACTGGACACGCTTTCCCACTGGCGCCTGGACCGCGAGCCCGACGGGCTGGCTTGGCTGACGTTCGACCGCGCGGGCAGCGCCGTCAACGCCCTGTCGGCCGACACCATGGCCGAGCTTGGCGTGGTGCTGGACGCGCTGGACGCCGATCCGCCCAAGGGGCTGATCATTCAATCCGGCAAGGCCACGGGCTTCATCGTGGGCGCCGACGTCAACGAGTTTGCCAGCCTGGACACGCCCGAACAGGGCCGCGCGCTGGTGGCGCGCGGCTGGAATCTCATGAACCGCCTGGCCGCGGTGCGCTATCCCACCCTGGCGCTGATCCAGGGCCATTGCCTGGGCGGCGGCCTGGAACTGGCGCTGGCCTGCCGCTACCGGCTGGTGGCCGATCAGCCCGGCACGTCGCTCGCGCTGCCCGAAGTCATGCTGGGCATCTTCCCCGGCTGGGGCGGCATGCTGCGCTTGCCGCAGGTGATCGGCGCGCCCGCCGCGCTGGACATGATGCTGACCGGCCGCGGGGCCGACGCCCGCCGCGCCGCCGCGCTGGGCCTGGCCGATGCACGCGTGCCGCCCCGCCTGCTGCTGGCGGCGGCGCGCCAGACCGTGCTGTCGCGCAAGCCGCCCCGGCGCGCGCGCGGCCCGGGCGGCTGGGCAAACCGCTGGCCGCTGAAGTCCATCGTGGCCAATCGCGCCCGCAAGCAGATCGCTGCCAAGGACCCGCTGGGCCACTATCCCGCCGCGCCCGCCATCGTGACGATCTGGGAAAAGCACGGCGGCAACGCCTTGAAGGCGCCCGAGCTGATCGACGGCATCATCTCCTCCGGCACGGCCCGCAACCTGCTGCGCGTGTTCCGCCTGCAGGAGCGCCTGAAGGCCAACGGCAAGCAGACCGGCGTTGCGCCCGCGCGCCACGTGCACGTGGTGGGAGCCGGCGTGATGGGCGGCGACATCGCGGCCTGGTGCGCGCTCAAGGGCATGACGGTCACGCTGCAGGACCAGGACATGGCTCGCATCGCGCCCGCGGTCAAGCGCGCCGCCGAGCTCTTTACGCGCCGCCTGAAGGATCCCCGGCTGGCGCGCGCCGCGTTCGACCGGCTGGTCCCCGACCCGGCCGCCCACGGCGTGCCGCTGGCCGACATCGTCATCGAAGCCATCAGCGAGCAGCCCGAGGCCAAGCGCGCCCTGTACCTGTCGCTTGAGCCCCGCATGAAGGCGGACGCCCTGCTCGCCACCAACACCTCCAGCCTGTCGCTGGAGACCCTGCGCTCGGGCCTTGCGCGCCCGGACCGCCTGGTGGGCATCCACTTCTTCAATCCGGTGGCCAAGATGCCCCTGGTCGAGGTGGTGCACGCGGACGGCGACGCCCCCGCCGCCCAGGCCCGTGCATGCGCCTTTGTCGGCCAGATCGACAAGCTGGCGCTGCCCGTCAAGAGCGCGCCCGGGTTCCTGGTCAACGCCGTGCTGGCGCCCTACATGCTGCAGGCCATGCGCAGCGTGGACGAGGGCGTCGCGCCGCAAGCCGTGGACGCCGCCATGGTGGCCTTCGGCATGCCGATGGGGCCGCTGGAGCTGGCCGATACCGTGGGCCTGGACATTGCGCGCGCAGCGGGCGAGGAACTGGCCGGCGGCGCCGAGCCGCCCCGGTGCCTGGCCGAGCGGCTGGCGCGCAACGAATTGGGCAAGAAAAGCGGCAAGGGCTTTTATACGTGGCGCGACGGCAAGCCGGTCAAACCGGGCGGCGCGGATGCCGCCCGCGCCCCCGCCGGCCTGGCGCAGCGCCTGATCCAGCCGCTGGTCGACGCCACGCGGCAGCGCGTGAACGCCGGCATCGTGGCCGATGCCGACTTGGCCGACGCCGGCGTCATTTTCGGAACGGGCTTTGCGCCATTCACGGGCGGGCCCCTGCATTACCAAGACAGCAACACGCAGCACAGCAGCAAACCGGCTCAGGCCGAATAGACCGGGGCGCCAAGCCCGGCAGTGGAAGAGAGACACACATCCAACTCGAGGAGGCAATACCATGAGCAGACGTTCATTGTCCCTGAGCACCTTGTCGGCCATCGTGGTCGGCTTGGGCGCATCCGCAACGTCACATGCCGCCGGCTTTCAGCTTTTAGAGCAGAACGCCAGCGGCCTGGGCAACGCGTACGCGGGCTCGGCGGCAAATCCGGAAAACGCCAGCATCATTTATTTCAATCCTGCAGGCATGACGTACCTGCCGGGCATCAACGTTTCCGGCGGGGTCAATCTGATCAAGCCTTCGTTCAAATTCTCGGACAACGGCAACAGCCGCAATCCCAGCGTTCCCGGCATCCCCGGCTCCGGCCTGAATGGCTCGGTCCCCACCGGCGGCAACGGCGGAGACGCGGGCCACCTGGGCGTCGTCCCCAACCTCTATGCCTCCTGGCAGTTGAACGAACAGTGGTACATCGGCCTGGGCGTGGGCGCTCCCTTCGGCCTGATGACCGAATACGACGACGGCTGGGTGGGCCAGTATCACTCGAACAAATTCGAGATCAAGACCATCAACGTCAACCCCTCGATCGCCTACAAGGTCAACGAGAAGTTCTCGATGGGCTTTGGCGTGAACTGGCAGCACATCGACGCCAACTACAAGAAAAAGACCGTGGTGCCCATCGCCGGCCTGCCTCTGGCCACCAACGGCGACGCGGACCTGAACCTCAAGGGCGACGCCTGGGGCTGGAACGTGGGCTTCATGCTGCAGCCGACGGAAGACACCCGCATCGGCCTGTCGTACCGCTCGAAGATCAAGCACACGGCCAAGGGCGACACCGACATCGACAACATCGGCCCCACCCGGCAATCGGTGTCGTTCGACGCCAAGGCGTCGGTGGACCTGCCCGACACGCTGATCCTGAGCGCCACGCACCAGCTCAACGAAAAGTGGGAGCTGCTGGGCGACGTCTCGTGGACGGGCTGGAGCAGCATCCCCGACCTGAAGATCCGCAATTCGGGACCCGGCGCGCGCGACGACGACCTGCCGCTGAACTTCCGCGATACCTGGCGTGTCGCCCTGGGCGCCAACTACAAGTTCGCGCCCGACTGGAAGTGGAAGTTCGGCCTGGCGTACGACCAGTCGCCGGTGCACGACGCCGCCGACCGCCCGACGTCCCTGCCCGACAACAACCGCTACTGGTTCTCGACGGGCGTGCAATGGGCGGCCACCAAGAGCACCACGCTGGACGTGGGCTATACCTATCTGTACCTGCGCAAGACGGACATCGACACGACGTCCGGCAACCAGATGACCAAGGGCCGCGTGGCGGGCACCTATGACAGCAGCGGCCACATCTTCGGCCTGCAGCTGTCGTCCCGCTTCTAGCCTTGAACGGGCGGACGGCCGCCGCGCCGCCCGCCCGCCTTTTCAGGAGACTTCCTTGAGCAAGTTCGTCGTCAAACACGTCGCCGTCCTGGGTGCCGGCGTCATGGGCGCGCAGATCGCCGCCCACCTGGCCAATGCCGGCGTGCCCGTCACGCTGTTCGATCTGGCCGCACCCGAAGGCGACCGCAACGGCACCGTCAAGAAAGCGCTGGCCGGCCTGAAGAAACTGGAGCCGGCCCCGCTGGCGGGCGCCGCCCGCATGGCGCTGATCACGCCGGCGAACTACGACGATCACCTGGAGCGCCTGCGCGGCTGCGACCTGGTCATCGAAGCCATCGCCGAGCGCATGGACTGGAAGACGGCGCTCTACGAGCGCATCGCGCCGCATGTCTCGCCAGACGCCATCATTGCCTCCAACACGTCCGGCCTGTCCATCGACGCGCTGGCCAACGCGCTGCCCGCCGCCCTGCGCGGCCGCTTCTGCGGCATCCATTTCTTCAATCCGCCCCGCTACATGCGGCTGGTGGAAATCATCGCCACCTCCCACACGCAAGCGTCCGTGCCGGACCAGCTGGAAACGTGGCTGACCTCGACGCTGGGCAAGGGCGTGATCCGCGCGCTGGACACCCCCAACTTCGTGGCCAACCGCATCGGCGTGTTCTCCATCCTGGCCGCCATGCACCACACTGAGCGCCTGGGACTGGGCTTTGACGAGGTCGACGCGCTGACCGGCCCCAAGATCGGCCGTCCCAAGAGCGCCACCTACCGCACTGCCGACGTCGTCGGCCTGGACACGCTGGCCCACGTGGTGGGCACCATGGAAAAGAACCTCCCGGACGATCCGTGGCACCGCTACTTCGCGCTGCCCGCCTGGCTGTCCGCGCTGATCGGCAAGGGCGCGCTGGGCCAGAAGACGGGCGCCGGCGTCTACCGCAAGCAGGGCCGCGACATCCTGGTGCTGGACCTGAAGGCGCAGGACTATGTGCCCAGCGCGGGCAAACTGGCCGACGAGGTCGCCGCGCTGCTCAAGGAACGCGATCCGGCCAAGCGCTTCGCCCTGCTTCGCGCCAGCGAACATCCGCAGGCCCAATTCCTGTGGAGCCTGTTCCGCGACATCTTCCACTACAGCGCCGTGCAGCTTGAGCGCGTCGCCGACAATGCGCGCGACCTGGACCTGGCCATGCGCTGGGGGTTCGGCTGGTCGCAAGGCCCCTTCGAAACCTGGCAGGCCGCCGGCTGGCAGGCCATCGCCGCGGCAGTGGCCGAGGACATCGCCGCCGGCCGCGCCATGAGCGACGCTCCCCTGCCCGCCTGGGCGCTGGAGCCCGCCCGCCAGGGCGTGCACGCGCCGGAGGGCTCGTATTCCGCAAGAACCGGCAAGCTGCATCCGCGATCGGCGCTGCCGGTGTATGCCCGCCAGCTCTTCCCCGAACGCGTGTTCGGCGAAGCCCGCGACGACCGCGGCGTCACGGTCTGGGAAAACGAAGGCGTGCGCCTGTGGAATCTGCCCCGCGTGGATCCCGGCATCGCCATCCTGTCGGTCACGTCCAGGAACCACACGCTGGGCGCCGAAGTGCTGGAAGGCGTGCTCGCCGCCGTGGCGAAGGCCGAACGCGAGTTCGATGGCCTGGTCATCTGGCACGAGCCGCCCTTCGCCGTGGGCGCCAACCTGCAGCAGGTGGTCGAAGCCTGCGCCGCCGGCCAGTGGGACATGCTGGAAGCCACGGTGGAAAAATTCCAGCGCGCCTCGCAGTCCTTCAAGTACGCGCAGATCCCCACCGTCGCGGCCGTGCAAGGCATGGCGCTGGGCGGCGGCTGCGAATTCCTGATGCACGCCTCGCATCGCGTGCTGGCGCTGGAAAGCTATATCGGGCTGGTCGAGGCCGGCGTGGGCCTGATTCCCGCGGGCGGCGGCAGCAAGGAGTTCGCCGGCCGCGCCGCGGCGCTGGCGGCCAAGACCGCCACGCCCGGCGAGGTCTTCCCCTACCTGCAACCCGTCTTCCAGACCATCGCCATGGCGCAGGTGGCCAAGAGCGCGCTGGAAGCCATCGATGCGGGCTTTGCCCGTGAACACGACATCGTGCTGTTCCATCCCGACGAGCTGCTGTTCGTCGCCATCGGCCAGGCGCGCGCCGCCGCCCAGGCGGGCTACACGCCGCCTGCCCGCTTGAAGGACATCCCCGTGGCGGGCCGCAACGGCATCGCCAACTTCGAGATGGTGCTGGTCAACATGCGCGAAGGCGGCATGATCAGCGCCCACGATTACCGCGTGGCGCGCAGCGCGGCCGTCGCGCTGTGCGGCGGCGAGGTCGAGACCGGAGCCAAGGTCGACGAGGAATGGCTGCTGGCGGTGGAACGCAAGGAATTCGTCGCGCTGCTGCGCACGCCGGAGACCCAGGCCCGCATCCGCCACACCCTGGACACCGGCAAGCCGCTGCGCAACTAAGGAACCATCATGACGAAGCAGATTCAAGACGCCTACATCGTCGCCGCCACGCGCCTGCCGGTGGGCAAGCGCAACGGCGCCTACATCACCACCCGTCCCGACGACATGCTGGCCGCCGCGCTGAACGGCGCGCTGGCGCAAGCGCCCGGCCTGGACCCCGCGCGCATCGACGACGTGATTGCCGGCTGCGCCATGCCCGAAGCCGAACAAGGCATGAACGTCGCGCGCATCGGCCTCTTGCTGGCGGGCCTGCCGCAAAGCGTGGCCGGGGTCACCGTGAACCGCTTCTGCGCGTCCGGGCTGCAGGCGGTGGCGGATGCCGCCGCCCGCATCCGCACGGGCGAAGCCGACATCATGATCGGCGCGGGCACCGAGTCCATGAGCGCCATGCCGCAGATCATGGGCAACAAGGTATCGATGAACCCCGCCATCTTCGCCCATGAAGAGAACATCGGCATGGCCTTCGGCATGGGCCTGACGGGCGAAAAGGTCGCCGAGCGCTGGAAGGTGTCGCGCGAGGATCAGGACGCCTTTGCGCTGGCCTCGCACCAGAAGGCCTGCGCCGCCATCGCCGCCGGCCATTTCCGCGCCGAGACCACGCCCTACGAAGTGGTGTCGCACCTGCCCGACGGCGCCAGCGGCGCGGTCCGGGTCGTGCGCAGGCTGGTCGAGGTCGACGAAGGACCGCGCCCGGACAGCAGCGCCCAGGCCCTGGCGCGCCTGAAGCCGGTGTTCTCGGCGCGCGGCAGCGTCACCGCCGGCAACAGCTCGCAGATGTCCGACGGCGCCGCCGCCGTGATCCTGGTGTCCGACCGCATCCTGCGCGAATTCAACCTGAGCCCGCTGGCGCGCTTTGTCAGCTTCGCCGTCGCGGGCGTGCCGCCCGAGATCATGGGCATCGGGCCCGTGGCCGCCATTCCCAAGGTGCTCGAACGCGCCGGCATCACGCAGGACGCGCTGGACTGGATCGAGCTGAACGAGGCCTTTGCAGCCCAATCGCTGGCCGTCATCCGCGAACTCAAGCTCGATCCCGCCAAGGTCAACCCGCTAGGCGGCGCGATTGCGCTGGGCCACCCGTTGGGCGCCACCGGCGCGATCCGCACCGCCACCATCACGCACGGCCTGCGGCGCACGGGCGGCAAGTACGGGCTGGTCACGATGTGCATCGGCACCGGCATGGGCGCGGCCGGCCTGTTCGAGGCCATGTAGCCGGGACGGTGCGCGCGTGAAGCCCTATTGGTTCAAGAACCTGTCGCCGGAATGGCGCGCGCGCCTGATGCGGGTGGGATTCAATCTGCATCCGGCATTTCGCGCCACCGGCGGCCGGGTGGTGCACGTGTCGCCGGACTTCCAGCACATCCGCATCAAGCTGCCTTTGCTTCGCCGCACCCGCAACATCGTGGGGTCGATGTATGGCGGCTCGCTGTTCGCGGTCACCGACGGCGCCCATCCCACCATGCTGATGTCCGCGCTGGGCGCGGATCACATCGTGTGGGACAAGGCGGCGTCGATCCGCTTTCGCAAGCCCGCCTACACCACCCTGTACGCGGACTTCCGCCTGCCGCCCGGGGAAATCGCGGACATCCGCGAAATCCTCGCGCGGGACCACGAGACCACCCGCAGCTACACAGTGGAATTGAAGGACAAGGACGGCATCGTGTACGCCGTCGTGGAACGCACGATCTACATCGCCGACAAGAAGTTCTACAAGCAGAAGAACACAGGAGGAGACAAATGCATAGCATCCCCGGAGGGCGAACCGCCGCCCTGAGCCTCATCCTTGCGGCCAGCCTGGCAGGCGCGCCCGCGTTTTCCGCCGACATGGAAGTCGCCGGCGTGCGCGTGCCCCAACAGCTGTCCGAAGGCGGCCATGCGCTGGTGCTCAACGGCGCCGGCCTGCGCACCAAGTTTGTCGTGAAGGTCTACGTAGCCGCGCTGTATGCCACGAAGAAAACCGGCGACGCGGCCGCGCTGATCAACAGCGCGGAGCCGCGCCGCATCCGCCTGCAGCTGCTGCGCGATGTGGACAGCAAGAGCCTGGACGAGGCGCTGCAGGAGGGTTTGCGCGACAATACGTCCAAACAGGAGCTTGCCGCGCTGAAGGAGCCCGCGCAGCGCTTGTCCGGCCTCATGGCCGAGATCGGCACCGCCCGCGAAGGCGATGTGGTCGACCTGGACTTCGATGCCCGGGGCGTCGCGGTCGCCAGCAACGGCAAGCCGCGCGGCCGCATCGACAGCCCCGAATTCGCGCGCGCCCTGCTGCGCGTCTGGCTGGGCGACAACCCCGCGCAGGCCTCCCTGAAGAAAGCCCTGTTGGGCAACTAGGCGGAATCCCACAACGATGGAACGAATCTGGCACAAGAGCTATCCCTCCGGCGTTCCCGCGGAGATCGACACCGACGGCGCCACGACCCTGGTCTCGATCGTCCAGGAAAGCTGCCGCCGCTTTCCCGGCAAGACCGCGTACATCAGCATGGGCAAGTCGATCAGCTACGCGGAACTCGACGCGCTGACGCGCAGCTTCGCGGCATGGCTGCACGCCAACGGCCTGGGCCACGGCGACCGCATCGCGCTGATGATGCCCAATCTGCTGCAGTACCCGGTCTGCCTGTTCGGCGCGCTGCGCGCCGGCTGCATCGTGGTCAACTGCAACCCGCTCTACACGGCGCACGAGCTTGAACACCAGCTGGCCGACTCGGGCGCCCGCGCCATCGTCGTGGCGGACAACTTCGCGGCCACCTTGCAAAAGGCTTTGCCCAAGACGGCGATAGAACGCGTGCTGGTCACCTCCATCGGCGAGATGCTGGGGCCGGTGAAGGGCCGCCTGGTGGACTTCGTGGTTCGCCGCGTCAAGCGCATGGTGCCGGCCTGGTCCCTGCCGGGCGCTGTTCGCCTGGGCGACGCGCTGCGCGCGGGACGCCAGGCCCCGTTCGCCGAGGTCGCGCTGACGCCAGACGACCTGGCCTGCCTGCAATACACGGGCGGCACGACAGGCGTAGCCAAGGCCGCGATGCTGTCGCACGGCAACCTGGTGGCCAACGTGAGCCAGGCCTACGCCTGGGTAAGGCCGCTGGTGAAAGACGGCGAAGAATGCATCGTGACGGCCTTGCCGCTTTATCACATCTTCGCGCTCACGGCGAACTGCCTGACCTTCATGAAGATGGGCGCCAGCAACCTTCTCATCATCAATCCGCGCGACATCGCCGGCCTGATCAAGGAAATGGGCAAGGTGCCGTTTTCGGCCTTCACCGGCGTGAACACGCTGTTCAACGCCCTGCTCAACCACCCGGACTTCGCCCGCCTGGACTTCTCCCGGCTGCGCCTGACCATGGGCGGGGGCATGGCGGTGCAGCGCTCGGTCGCCGACCGCTGGCGCGCCGTGACGGGCAGGTCGATCGCGCAGGCCTACGGGCTGACCGAGACCTCGCCTGCCGTCACCATCAATCCGCTGGACGTAAAGGTCTTCACGGGGTCTATCGGCCTGCCCGTGCCGTCCACCGACCTCTCCATCCGCGACGACGAGGGCCGCGAGCTGGACATCGGCGAAAGCGGCGAGATCTGCGTGCGGGGGCCCCAGGTCACGCAGGGCTACTGGAACCGCCCCGACGAAACGGCGCTGGTCATGTATCCGGACGGCTTCCTGCGCACCGGCGACATCGGCTACGTCGACGAGACCGGCTACGTGTTCCTGATCGACCGCAAGAAGGACATGATCCTGGTGTCCGGGTTCAACGTGTACCCGAACGAGGTCGAGGACGTCGCCGCGCTGCATCCCGGCGTGCGCGAGGTGGCGGCCGTGGGCGTGCCGGACGAACGCTCGGGCGAGGCGGTCAAGCTGTACGTGATCCGCAAGGATCCCGCGCTGGACGCCGAAACGCTGATCGCGCACTGCCGCAGCCAACTGACGGGCTACAAGGTGCCGCGCCATGTCGAGTTCCGCGACGATCTGCCGCGCACCAACGTGGGCAAGATCCTGCGCCGCGAACTCAAACCGGCCGCTCAACAGGCGGCTCCCGTCCCGCCCGAAGCCCAGCCCTCGATCAAGGCTTGAAAGACGGCGGCCCGCCAGTGTCGCGCCGCACCAACAACCGCCCCATTTTGCCCCGCGCGCGAGAATCGCCCCCAAGCCGCTGAAAACATTCGGTTTTCCCAACTTCGCCCCGGCATCCGCCCCGGATAAGGGGCCTTTTTTACATCTTGGGCCCGCCGCGGCTATTGGCTCCGATGGCATCACAATCAATAATAATTATCGTTGTCATTTCTATACGTAACTGGCCCTACCTCTCCGAGGCCAGTGGGGAGCTCTCTTGAAACGCCACCATTCCCAGCCCGCGCTCCGCGCGCGGCTCCACCCCCGTTTGCCCGCCGTCGCCGCGCTGGCAGCCTGCCTGGGCGCCGCCGCCGCGCACGCGCAACCCGCCGAGCAGACCACCACGCTGCCTGCCGTGCAGGTCACGGGCACCGGCGAGACCGCGACCGGCCCGGTGGAAGGCTATGTGGCCAGGCGCAGCGCGACCGGCACCAAGACCGATACGCCGCTGTCCGAAACACCGCAGGCCATCACCATCATTCCGCGCCAGCAGATCATCGACCAGGGCGCGCAGAATGTGCAGGACACCATGAACTACGCGGCCGGCGTCCGGCCCAACGCGTATGGCGTCGACAACCGCGGCGACTATGTGCGGATCCGCGGCGTGGAGCCGGTGCAGTACCTGGACGGCCTGCGCCAGTTCTTCAACTTCAACAACCCGCGCACCGAGGTGTACGGGATGGAGCGCGTGGAAGTGCTGCGCGGGCCCTCGTCCATGCTTTATGGCCAGGGCAGCACCGGCGGCATCGTCAACCTGGTCAGCAAGCGCCCGCAGGCCGAACAGCAGGGCGAGATCGGCGTATTGCTGGGCAACTACAACCGCCGCGAGATCCAGGCCGACCTGACCGGCCCCCTGACCGAGGACGGCCAGTGGCTGTACCGCGTGGTCGCGGTCGGGCGCGACAGCGATACCCAGATGCAGTATGCCCAGGACGACCGCCTGTTCCTGGCGCCCTCGCTCACGTGGCAGCCCAGCGCGGCCACCTCGCTCACGCTGCAGGCCTCCTGGCAGAAGGACAGGTCCGGGACGACGCAGTCGTTCCTGCCCTGGAGCGGGACCGTATCGCACAATCCGAACGGCCGTATCCCGACGCGCCGCTTCGTCAGCGAGCCCGGCTTCGACGCCTACGACACCGAGCAGTTCAACGTGGGCTGGCTGTTCGAGCACAAGTTCAACGACACCTGGAAGTTCCGCCAGAACTTCCGCAACACCGTCAGCCGCGTGGACTACAAGTCGCTCTATCCCAATGTGTACGGCGACCGGCGCGGCGATTCCTACATCGACCCCGAGCAGACCACCACCGACCGCTTCTACTACATCAACAAGCCGCGCATGCGCACCCTGCTGGCCGACCAGAACCTGGAAGGCAAGCTGAACTGGGGCCGCACCGAACACACCGTCATCGTGGGCATGGACTATTCGCGCTACCGCGAAACCGGCCAGACGGCCAGCGGCCTGGGCGCGCCGCTGAACCTGTACCACCCGGTCTACGGCAACGCGCCGGACTACGAGCTGTCCGACAAGCCCAAGCAAAGGCAGCAGCAGCTGGGCTTCTATGCGCAGGACCAGATCAAGTTCGACAAGAACTGGATCTTCCTCGCCGGCATCCGCCGCGACCGCGCGGAAAGCACGACGGACGGCCAGGACAAGGAAACCGACCTTGCCACCACCAAGCGCTTCGGCCTGATGTACGCGGCCGACAACGGCTGGTCGCCCTACGTGAGCTACAGCGAATCGTTCACCCCGATCGCGGGCGCCGACTTCTTCAACCAGCGCTGGAAGCCCATGCGCGGCAAGCAATGGGAGGCCGGCGTCAAGTACATGCCCGCGGGCGCCGACATGGAATTCACCGCGGCCGCCTACGATCTGCGCGAAAGCAACCGCCAGACCAACGATCCGGAAAATCCCAACAACCAGATCCAGGCGGGCAAGACGCGCACGCGCGGCGTGGAACTGGAGATGCGCGGCCGCGTCACGAAGGAAGTGGACGTGATCGCCAACTACATCTACACCGATATCGATCCGCAGCTTGAAGGCATGCCCAAGCACATGGCGTCGCTGTGGGGCAAGTACCGCTTCGCCATCGCCAACCAGCCGGGCTTCGCCGTGGGCGCGGGGGTGCGCTACCTGTCGTCGTTCCGCGACGGCGGCGCGCCGGAGACGCCTTCGGTCACGCTGTTCGACGCCATGGTCAGCTACGACAACGGGCCGTGGCGCTATGCGCTGAACGTCAACAACATCGCGGACCGCACCTATGAAGTGGTCTGCCTGGACCGCGGCGACTGCTTCTACGGCGCGCGCCGCACGGTGATGCTCAGCGGCGCCTACCGCTTCTGACCGGACTATCCGTCCCTGGATAGGGACGGCCCCCAGCGGGAACCACACCTGTACGTACATGCTGTACGTACAGGTGTACACTACGATTTTTCCACCGTACGACAGACGCACGCATGAACGTCTGCAACCCAGAAAAATCGTCTTGGAGACCCCGCTAGTGTCAACCGCAACTTCCCGCTCGCCCTTTTTTGGCACGATGCAGAAAATCCCTGGTGGATTGATGCTGGTGCCGCTGATCCTGGGTTCCCTGATCGGCACCTTCGCCCCCGATGCGCTGGCCATCGGCGGCTTCACCACCGCCTTGTTCAAAAACAGCGCCATGCCGCTGATCGCGCTGCTGATCTTCGCGACCGGCACGCAGGTCAACACCCGCACGGGCGGCCCCATCCTGGCCACCGCCGGCACCATCCTGCTGATGAAGACCCTGGTGCCCGCCACCCTGATCATCATCCTGGGCAGCTATGTGGGCCTGGACGGCGTGTTCGGCATCTCCATCCTGGCGATGCTGGCCGCGTTCGACAACAGCAACGGCGGTCTGTGGCTGGCCTACACCGGCCAGTACGGCGATGCGCGCGACCGCGGCGCCTATGTGGCCAGCGCGGTCAACGACGGTCCCTTCTTCAGCCTGCTGTTCCTGGGCGCCTCGGGCCTGGCCGACATTCCGATGATCGCCCTGGTGGCGGCCCTGGTGCCGTTCCTGCTGGGCGTGGTCGTGGGCAACCTGGACCCCAAGTGGCGCGACGTGCTCAAGCCCGTGCCCAACATCGTCATCCCGTTCTTCGCCTTCGCGCTGGGCACCGGCATCGACCTGGGCGCGGTGGTCAGCGGCGGCGTCAGCGGCCTGATCCTGGGCCTGATCATCAGCCCCATCACCGGCGGCCTGGTCTACCTGGGCTATCGCATGATCCTGCGCCGCGGCGGCAAGAGCGGCCTGGGCTTTGCGGCGGGAACCACGGCCGGCAACGCCATCGCCACGCCCGCCGTGGTCGCGGCGGCCGATCCCAACTTCCAGCAATACGTGTCGACCGCCACCGCGCAGGTCGCGGCCTGCGTGCTGATCAGTTCCATCCTGGCGCCGATCCTGGCCTCATACTTCCTCAAGCGGGCCGGTGAGCTCAAGTCCGAAGACGCCGACACCGGCATCGCGCCCCCTCTTGCCGAAGCGCGCGGAGAAGCCCTTTGAAACCCGCCATCGCCATCGTCGCGGATGACCTGACCGGGTCCGGCGACACCGCCGTGCAGTTCGTGCGCGCCGGCTGGAGCACGCATCTGTCGATCGGCGGCGCCGAAGAGGCCCTGTCGGGGCCGGCCACCGCCGGCGTCGAGGTGCTGGCCGTGACGACCAACAGCCGCGCCCTGGGCGCCGCCGACGCCGCCGAGCTCATCCGCCTGAACGTGCGGCAACTGCGCGCGGCCGGCGTATCGCGTCTTTACAAGAAGGTGGACTCCACCTTGCGCGGCGCGTTCAAGGCAGAGATCGACGCGGCGCGCGAAGCCTGGGGCCCGGACACCGTGGCGGTGATCTGCCCCGCCTTCCCGGCCACCGGCCGCACCGTCGAACAGGGCATCCTGTTCGTGAACGGCAAGCCCGTCACCGAGACCTCGGCGGCCACCGACCCCGTCACGCCGGTCACCGAAAGCCACATCCCCACCCTGCTGGGCTGCGCCCACGTCGCGCCAGACGACGGCGACACGCCGGACTCGCTGGCGGCGCGCATCGCGCAGGCCGGCAACACGGTGGTGGTCGACGCCGCCACCGATGCCGACCTGGACCGGCTCGCGCGCGCCATCGGGCTCCTGGGCGAACGCGCCCTGCCCGTGGGCGCGGGCGGCCTGGCCGTGCCGCTGGCCCGCGTGTGGGCAGGCGCCGACCAGACCGCGCCCGTCGTGGTGGTCGTAACCTCGCAACACAGCGCCGCGCGCGCGCAAGCCGCCGCGCTGCAAGCCTCGGGCGCCGACACCTGGACGCCCACGCTTGCGCAGCTGGCCGACGACGCCGCGTGGCAGGCCTGGACCCGGCCCCTGCTGCAAGCGCATGCGCAAGCCCCGGCCGACGCCGGCACCGTGCTGCTGCTGGCTCCCGAAGGACAGCAGGACGGCCTGGATTCCGAGACGGTCGCCGACCGCCTGGGCAGCCTGGCCGCGCAGTTGATTGCCGCCTCAAACGCGGCCGGCGTCGTCGCCACGGGCGGCGACGGCGCGCGCAGCGTGCTGGTGGCCCTTGGCGCCAGCGGCATTGCCCTGGTGGACGAAGTCATGGGCGGCGTGCCCTTGGGCACGCTGACCGGGGGCACGGCCGCTGGCCTGCCCGTGGTGACCAAGGCCGGCGGCTTTGGCGCCGAAGACGTATTGGTTCGCGCGGTGCGCGCGATCCGCGACAGGAGATTCAAGCGATGACACAAACCCTATCCGCGAAGCTGCCCCTGCTGGCCGTGACATTGGGCGATGTAGCGGGCATCGGGCCGGAAATCACGGCCAAGATGCTGATGGGCCACGACGAACTGCGCCAGAAGGCCCGCCTGCTGGTGGTCGGCGACGTGGACGTCATGGTCAACGCCGTGCGCAACCTGGGCGGCGATCCCGCCATCGTGCGCAAGCTGGACCGCGCGGCCGACGCGAGCAACACGCCGGGCACGATCGAGGTGCTGCAGGCCGGTCCGTCGCTGGCCCACGTGAAGCTGGGCGAAATCAGCGCGGACGCCGGCGACGGCTCGGTGCGCTTTGTCACCACGGCCTGCGCCCTGGCGCGTGCCGGCGAAGTCGACGGCATCGTCACCGCGCCGCTGAACAAGGCCGCCATGCACGCCGCCGGCCACAAGTGGCCCGGCCACACCGAACTGCTGGCCCACGAGTTCGGCGTCAAGACCTTCTCGCTGGTGCTGTCGGCCGGCGAACTCTACATCTTCCACGCCACCACCCACGTGTCGCTGCGCCAGGCCATTGAAGACCTGACCCCAGCGCGCATGCGCGCGGTGCTGCGCCTGGCCGGATCGTTTGCCAAGGCGCTGGGCCGCGGCGACGAGCCGGTCGCCGTGTCGGGCCTGAACCCGCATGCCGGCGAGAACGGCATCTTCGGCAGCGAAGACGCCGACATCCTGGCCCCCGCCGTGGCCGAAGCCAACGCCGCGGGCATTCTCGCCGCCGGCCCCATCCCGGCCGACGCGCTGTTCCCGCAAGCCGTGCGCGGCAAGTGGAAGTTCGTGATCGCCTGTTACCACGACCAGGGCCACGCGCCCTTCAAGGCGGTCTACGGCGACGACGGGGTGAACATCACGGTGGGCCTGCCCGTCGTGCGCGTGTCCGTGGACCACGGCACCGCCTTCGACATCGCGGGCAAGGGCATCGCCCGCGAAGACAGCCTGATCCTGGCCGCCGAGCGCGCCGCGCACCTGGCCCCGGGCTGGACGCATGTATGGGAAACTGCGCGGGCACAAACCGGAGGTTGATTCCCATGGCGCCCGCCACCCACGACGCATTACCCGTTCTTGACCGCGCTGGCGATGTCCCGCTGCACGCCCAGGTGGCGACCTTGCTGCGCGGCTACATCCGCACGAACAAACTCGCGGCGGGCGCCGTGCTGCCCAGCGAGGCCGCGCTGTGCGAACGCTTCGGCGTGGCGCGCAGCGTCGTGCGCCAGGCGCTGGCGGCCCTGGCCGCCGAAGGCCTGATCCAGCGCGAGACCGGGCGTCCCGCCACCGTGGCGGCGCCGCAGGAACACCGGCGGCTGGTGCAGCGGTCCACCGGGCTCTACGAGCAATTCGCCCAATCGGGCGTGGCCTTGCAGACCCGGGTGCTGGCCTTCGGCCGCGCCGAACCGCCCGCCGATGTGGCCGAATTCTTCGGCACGACCCGCCTCTTGATGCTGGAACGCCTGCGCCACGTGGCCGGCGCCCCCCTGGCCTATGTGCGCACCTGGCTGCCCGCCGACGCCGTGCCGGGCCTGCGCGCCGAACACCTGGTCGACGCGTCCCTGCATGGCGTGCTGACCCGGCAATTCGGCCTGCGCCCCGGCGCGGGGCGCAATCAGATCCGGGCGGTGGCCGCCGACGCGAAACTGGCTGAACTGCTGGACACCCAGGCTGGCATTCCGCTCCTGATGCTGCAAGGCCAGGGCATGGACCAGCACGGCCAGCCGCTGGAATGGTTCACGACCTGGCATCGGGCCGAACAGCTGGTGTTCGACGTGGACGTCAGCATAGGCCACGAAAGCGTGCAGCCCCGGCTGCAGGACGCCGCGGTCCAGCCGGAATCCGCATCCGGCGAACACGATCCGCTGGCGCGCGCCCAGGCCCTGGTGGCCGAGCTTTCCGCCGAACTGGCCAGGCTGCGCGGACAGTCCTGAAGGCGCGCACGCGCTTCGAGCCGGACGCTGGAAGATCACCCCACGCTGCCGTCAGACGATCCCATGCTTCTTCAAAAGCGCTTGCTCATCGCCTGACATCCAGCCGAAGACCTTGGCTGCGCCGTCCCGCGTCTGGACAAGATAGTGAACATCGAAATCGATGATCGTGTCCGGCTGATCCTTGCGCGCATAGACCGCCGTCCAGGCAACATGCGCCATGCAATGCAGCTCATCGACCGGCGAGATCCGGACATCCCGGATCCGCATCTCCTTGGTCCCCATCGCGCGATAGCGCGCATACCCCTGCGCCATGGCCTGCTTTAGCTGATCGTCGTTCTTCCCAGCCATTACCCCGGCGGGAGACGCCGCGACGAACGCCGAGGCATACAGCGATGCCATCTCGTCCATGTTCACGACCCCGTGCAGGGACTGGTTGAAAAATCGCTCGTATCGTTCGAATAGCTTTCTTACGGCTGGTTCCATCAGTCTGCCCTCCGATTGAAATGGATGCTGCGCTCAGTTTAGCGGCGGCAGGGGCCGCTTTGTGGCAATCAGTGGGAAGGTCCGGGCGAGAGGCGGCTCTGAAGCCTCGGCTCTCAGGCGAAACCCGGCCACGTTGGGAGTGCTGCATTGGTTTCCTGGTCGATGCATGCAAAGACATCCTCGACCGAGGCGTTCTGTGGAAGGGTCATGGACGCGCGCTTGCCCGGAGCGAGAGCGTTTCGCACACAACCTACTAAAAGTAGGCTACGATAAGTACATAGCAACTTCAGGTCACACCGACATGCATGCACTCATCGTTGTCGCCCATCCCGATCAGGCGTCCCTCACCCACGCGATCGCCGCCCAGGTGACCCAAGGGATCGCCGCTGCCGGCCCACAGCATTCTTTCGAGGTCGCCGACCTGGCCTCGGAGGCCTTCGATCCAAGATTCACCCAGGCCGATGTGGCCCTGCACCTGAAACAAGCCGCGCCCTCGCCCGACGTTGCCGCCGAGCATGCCCGCATCGACCGGGCGGACGCCCTGGTGCTGGTCTATCCCGTTCACTGGTGGTCGTTTCCGGCCTTGTTGAAGGGGTGGATCGACCGGGTGTTCACCAATGGCTGGGCCTACGACGCAAGCCCGGACGGAAAGCTGGTCAAGAAGCTGCAGCGGCTTGACGTGCATTTGATTGCCAGCGGCGGCGCCGATATGCGAACCTACGCCCGGCATGGCTACTTCGGCGCGATGAAAACGCAGATCGACCACGGGATCTTCGGCTACTGCGGCGCACGCGTTGCGACATCGGAATTGCTGCTCGCCTCGGACGCCGGATTCCCGGCTTCTCTTCTCGATGCGGCGCACGCCATAGGCAGCAGGGTCTTTACCCCGCAACCGTGATCTGAAACCAGAGAGAAAGAGAACGATGCCTGCCCCCGCGCCCTCCCCGCCGCGCCGTCGCCTGTCGAAAGAAGAGCGGCTGCGCCAGCTTCTGGATGTTTCCTGGAAACTGATCAACGACGAAGGCGCCGATGCCTTGACCTTGGGCCGGCTTGCCGAAGAAGCCGGCGTCTCCAAGCCCGTCGTCTACGATCATTTCGGTACACGCAACGGACTGCTTGCGGTGCTCTACCAGGACTTCGACCTGCGCCAGACCGCGATCATCGACGCCGCCATCGCCGCCAGCAAACCGACCTTGAAGGACAAGGCCGGCGCGATTGCATCAAGGTATATCGAATGCGTGTCGACGCAAGGACGCGAGATCCCCGGCGTTCTTGCGGCGCTTAACGGATCCCCGGAACTCTCCGCGGTAAAAAGCCAGTATCAACAGGCCTTCCTCGAAAAGTGCCAGAAGATCCTTGCGCCGTTCGCCGGGCCTCAGGGCGTTTCTCAGGCCAGCCTGTGGGCGATGCTCGGGGCGGCCGACGCTCTTTCGAATGCGGCCGTGGCCGGCGAAATCACCGAAGCCCAGGCGCGGGACGAACTCTTTCAGACCATCCTGGGCATGGTCAGACGAAGCAAGTGAATGCCCCCAGCCGGCCTCATTGCCGGCCGGACCCGCTCCTCTTCCCTAACGGCTAACCCGTCCAATCAGGTCAGCGCGATGCCGCCGTCGACGCGCAGGTCGACGCCCGTAATGAAACTGCTGTCGTCCGACGCCAGGAACAACGCGGCGCGGGCCAGTTCCTCAGATTGCGCGAGCCGTCCCAGAGGAATGGCCGAGGCCATGCCTTGCTCGAACGCGGGCCGGTCCGATTCGGACACGCCCAGCTTTTCGAGGATGGGGGTGTCGGTGGGGCCCGGGCTCAAGACGTTGACGCGGATCTTCCTGGCCTTGAATTCCAGCGCCCAGGCGCGCGCGAAAGCGCCGATGGCCGCCTTTGAGCCCGCGTAGACGGCATGGTTTTCCAGCACCTTCGCGCTCGCGATGGAGCCGGTAAGGATGATGGAGGCGCCGTCGCGCATCAGCGGCAAGGCCTTGGCGACGCCGAAGAACACGGCGCGTGTGTTGGTGTCGAACTGGGTGTCGTAGCTGTCGACGCTTACCGCGGACGAGGGCTCGATGTTGTTCATGCCCGCGTTGGCCATGTAGATGTCGATGGCGCCGTAGCGTTCACGGACTTCGGCCATCAGGCGATCGTGCGTCGACAGCTCGCCGACGTCGCCCACCACGCCGAAAGCCGATGCGCCGAGCTGCGCCACCGCATCGTCGACGGCCTTGCGCCGCCGCCCGAGGATCGCGACCCGCGCGCCTTCGGCCACGAATGCCTGGGCCGCGGCCAGGCCGATACCGCTGTTGCCGCCGGTGATGACCGCGGTCTTTCCTGAGAGTTTTTTCATGTGTGTTCCTTCATCGGCATGGGCCATTGCGGGCGCCGGGGACTGCGCGTCCCCGGCGTTGCAGACGTTCTTTCTCGCCCGGCCGCCGCGCGGGTGGCGCGGCGATCAGTAATCCCAGAGGATCGGCACCCAGCGAAAGGCGTCGCCGTCGACCGCTACCCGGCCGATGGACGGGAACGGCAGATGAGCGGCCACCAGCAGCCCGCGGTTCTCCGCCAATTCCCGGAACAGGCTGATGCGAACGCGGGCCGACTCCTCGGGATCGTGCTCGAAGCCGTTGTGCCACTCGGGGTGGTCGAAGCCGACCGGGAACACGGCGTCGCCGGCAAAGGTCAGCCGTTCGCCGCCCGACACCAGGTCGACCACGCTGTGCCCTGGGGTATGGCCGCCCGTGAGACGAACGACCACGCCCGGCGCAACCTCGTGCGTGTCCTTGAAGATCCGCAGCCGGTCGCGGTATTCGTTGTAGAAGCTTGTGGCGGTCGACCGGAGCACGCCGGGCACCGGCTTCGGCATCACGGTGTGCGTGAAATCGGGCGAGGTCCAGAACTCGACCTCGGTGGCGCACACGTGGATGCGCACGTCCGGACGCAGGCGCTCCTTCACCCCTTCGACCAGCAGCCCGCCCACGTGGTCCATGTGCATATGGGTAATGATCACATCCGTCACGGACTCCAGCGGGATGCCGGCGGCCTCCAGCCGCTGAGGGAATTGCCCGGCGCGCGGGAAGCCCGAGAACTGCCCGCCCAGACCCGCATCGATAAGGATGGTCTGGTCTGCGCTGCGCGCCACCATCACGTTCAGCGGCCAGTCGAACGCGTCCGCCGGCATGAACATGTGGTCCAGCCAATCCGCCAGATCGGCCGGGTCGGCATTGGTGGCCATCGTCGCGGTCGGCAGCGGCAGCACGCCATCGCTGATGACCAGCGCGTCTATCTCGCCGACCCGCAGCGCGTAGCGGGACGGAACCAGATCGATGGGCGTCTGGCTGGCGGCATGCAAGGTGTTGTCTACGGAAAGCATGGCGATATCTCCTGAAGGGCGGCGCCTGGCGCCGCCGTGGAAAGTAGAGCGCGTCAGGCCGAGGCGCGGATGAAGGCGAGCAGGTCGGCGTTGATGCGGTCCTGCATGGTGGCGGTGAGGCCGTGCGGTGCGCCGGGGTAGTAGATCTCCTTGGCGTTCTTCACCAGCCGCGCGGCCTTCTTCGCCGAATCGTGCACGGGCACGATCTGGTCGTCCTCGCCGTGCATGAACAATGTCGGCACGTCGATCTTCTTCAGGTCTTCGGTGAAGTCCGTCTCGGAGAAGGCCTTGACGCATTCGTAGGCATTCTTCTGGCCGCTTTGCATGCTCCACAGCCAGAACTGGTCCAGCATGCCCTGCGAGACCTTGGCGCCCTCGCGGTTGGCGCCATAGAAGGGAATGGCCAGTTCCTTGTAGAACTGCGAGCGGTCGCCGGCCACGCCTTCGCGGATGCCGTCGAAGACTTCGATCGGCAGGCCTTCGGGATTCGCGGCCGACTTCAGCATCACCGGCGGCACCGCCCCGATGAGCACCGCCCTGGCCACGCGCCTGTTGCCGTGGCGGCCGATGTAGCGCGCCACTTCGCCGCCGCCGGTGGAGTGGCCGACCATCGTGATGCGCTTCAGGTCCAGCGCCTCGATCAGTTGCGCCAGGTCATCGGCGTAGCCATTCATGTCATTGCCCGACGAGGGCTGCGACGAGCGGCCGTGTCCGCGGCGGTCGTGCGCGATGACGCGAAAGCCCTTGCGCGCCAGGAAGTGCATCTGCCCGTCCCAGGCGTCCGCGTTAAGCGGCCAGCCGTGCGAAAACGTGACAACCGGGCCGTCGCCCCAGTCCTTGTAGTAGATCTGCGTGCCGTCCTTGGTAATGATGGTGTTGTTGGCCATGGGTGTGCTCCGGTTGGGTTGGGGACTGCGTTGCGCGGATGCTTCGGCGCGCAGGGAGAAGGCGCCGGCCGCCAGGACGGCGCTACCGGCAAGAAGACTGCGGCGGGCGGGGTTGTGGGTCTCGTTCATGAGGATCCTTGCGTCGGGGGAGATGATGGAGGCCATCGTAGGTCTGGCCCCTGGCGCGCGGTAGGCCCGCAGCGGGAAGCACAATGTTGTGCCGCGCGCACCAATGCGCAGGCGTGCGCTGTCGTGCGCGCCGCCCTTGGCGGCGCGCAGCGCATCACGGATTTGCGTATGGAAATTCAGCCCGGCCGGCGTGGCGCGGCGGATGGCTGGATGGAATGAGGCAGCCCCAAGGGACGGGGCGATCCGGGCAGCGCCCTTCTTAGCCCAGCAAGTTATCCCTCACATGCAGCAAGTGCCGCCGCACGGCCTCCATGGCTCGCGCGGCGTCGCGGTCATGCAGCGCGGCGACGATCTCGCGATGCTCGGCCTGATACGCCTCGCGCCGTTCCGGCGTCAGGCTTTTTCGTTTGAGAGCACCCCATGTGGCTTGCGAGCGCGCCGCCGTCATCAGCGCAAACACTTTCTCGATGAAGAGATTGTGGGTGGCCGTGGCCATCAGTTCGTGCAGCCTGGCGTCCCACACTTCGAACGCTTCAAAGCTGGCCGCGGCCTCGGCCTGCGCGCAGGCGTCCTGCATGGCCGCGAAGTCGGCGGGCGTGCCATGTTGCACCACCAGCGCCGCGATGGCCGGCTCCAGAACCAGCCTTGCGGCCATGAGCTCGGCCGGGCTGGTGGACAGCACTTCGCTGCGCAGCAGGACTTCCGCCTGCGCCAGCGTGGAGGGCGGGTTGGCGTAAGTGCCGCTGCCCACGCGCTGCGAGATCAGGCCTTCGTCCTTCAAGGCGGACAGGGTGCGGCGCACCGTGGAACGGCTGATGGCGAATTGCTCGCTCAGGGCGCGTTCGGTGGGCAGGCGATGGCCGGCGGGCCAGGCGCCGGATTGCAGGTTCTCGATGATGACCGCGCGCATGGCGGAGGCTTTGTCCATGGACTCTCTCGGAATGGCTAGCGGCGTGATGATACCAAATCAGTCCAATAAAAGGCGAAGGATCGGCTAAACCCATATAGGCGGCCTTCCTCTATTGGTATATTCTTTTCCCCAAATTGGGCCGGAAAAAGCGCCTGATTGGTATTTATTGGTACTAAATCAAGGGACGGCCTGGGCCGCCCAAGGAGCAAGAATGAAGATCGCAGTATTTCGAATCGATGGCGAGCGCCGGGTAGGCGTGGTCTCGGGAGACGGCAGCGCGGTGACGGCCCTGGACTTTCCTCGGGAACTCGCGGCGGCCGGCGCGCTGACGGCGGTGGAATGGCTGGCCGAGGGCCGGGCCTTGCCGGGCAAGACCGGTCCGTCATACCGCTGGGACCAGGTGGAGCATGAGGCGCCTTTGCCTGCGCAGCGTCGCAATCTGTTCTGCGTGGGGCGCAACTATCACGCCCATGCCAAGGAGTTGCGCGACTCCGTGTTCAAGGACAACGACGCCAACCCGGAATCCTGGCCCATCGTGTTCACCAAGGTGCCGCAAACGGTGGTGGGTCCGTGGGCCGACGTGCGGCTGCCGCAGGGCATCTCCGAAAAGATCGACTACGAAGCCGAGCTGGCGGTGGTGATCGGCAAAGGCGGCAGCAACATTGCCCGCGCCGACGCCATGAACCATGTGTTTGGCTACACCGTGGTCAATGACGTCACCGCGCGCGATGTGCAGATGCGCCATCAGCAATGGGACCTCGGCAAATCCTTCGACACCTTCTGCCCCATGGGCCCCTGGCTGGTGACGGCCGACGAACTGAACGGGCAGAAGACCCGGGTGCGCTGCTGGGTGAACGGCGAGCTGCGCCAGGATGGCGACACCGAAGACCTGATCTTCGACATTCCCACCCTGATCGAAACCTGCTCGCGCGGCATCACGCTGTATCCGGGCGACGTCATCGCCACCGGCACGCCCGCCGGCGTGGGCCAGGGCCTCAATCCGCCGCGGTTCCTCAAGAGCGGGGACACGGTGCGGATCGAGATCGACGGCATCGGGAGGATTGAAAACCGGTTCGTCTGAAGGGCGGCGCCGGACGTGAACACGGCGCGACGCGGCACATAAAACATAAAGGAGTGAGACATGAATCTGCGCTGCAAGCGGGGAACTGCCGCTGCTTTGCTATTGCTCGGGGCGGCCAAGTCGATGGCTGCCGGCTATCCCGACCGTCCCGTGACCATGCTGGTGCCCTTTCCGCCCGGAGGGGTCGCCGACACCATCGCGCGGCCGCTGGCCCAGGCCATGGGCGACAAGCTGGGCCAGCCTGTCGTCATCGAGAACAAGGGCGGCGCCGGCGGCGCCATCGGCATTGGCCAGGCGGGACGCGCCAAGCCGGATGGCTACACGCTCTTGATGAGCCTGTCGTCCATTTCCATCCTGCCCGCCGCGGATCGCCTGCTGGAACGCAAGCCGGCCTATCAGCTGGAGCAGTTCGTGCCGATCGCGCGGATCACGGCCGATCCCACGGTGCTGGTGGTGCGCGCGGACGCTCCTTACAAGACGCTGCAGGAGTTCATCGACGCGGCCAAATCCCAAGGGAGCAAGCTCAGCTACGGCAGCTCCGGCATCTACGGCACGATGCATGTGCCGATGGAAATGCTGCAGAGCGCGGCCGGGATCAAGATGATGCATGTGCCTTTCACCGGCGCCGGGCCGGCGGTGCAGGCGCTGGTGGGCGGCCAGGTCGATGCCTTGGCCACCGGCCCCTCCAGCGTGATGCAGCTGATCCAGGCGGGGCGCGTCAAGGCGCTGGCGCATTGGGGCGACGAAAAGCTCGACAGCCTGCCGCAAGTGCCGTCATTCAAATCGCAGGGCTACGCCATCAGCTTCGTGCAATGGTCAGGCGTTTTTGCGCTGGCCGGCACGCCGCCCGCCGTCATTGAAAAGCTGCGCCAGGCCGTCAAGTCGGTCGCCGACGATCCCGGCGTCCAATCCCGCATCGCCGCTACCGGCAGCCCCCTGCAATACCTGGACGCGCCGGCGTTTGACGCCTACTGGAAAAAGGACTCCGCTTCCCTGGCGGTGGCGGTGGAAAAGATAGGGAAGGTCGAATAGCCCCCCGTCAATCGGCCTCGCCGAACGTCCCCGTGCGCACCTCGCCGTCGCGCAGGTAACGGTTGATCAGCACGCCGCCCGGCGTGCTGATCGAGTGCGCCAGCGTGTAGGCGGACGCCTGCGCGTCGTCGCCGAACAGGCGCTTGCCGCGCCCGAGCATGACGGGGTAGACCACCAGCCGAAGCTCGTCCACCAGGCCCGCCGCGAGCAGCTGGCGCACCATGTCGCCGCTGCCGAATCTTCCCCGGGCGCGCCAGGGGCTTGCGTGACGCTGTTGCTCCCGCCCAGGAGCACCGTCAATCAGGTACCGATTGTTGCCGCCCCGACAACACCATGCATCCTTGCGCGGGCCTACCGCCGCCCCAGCCCCGCCTCTAGCATTTGTCCTGACGGCGGCATGGCATGCCGGCGGACCCCGGACGTAAAACCTCAACAGGAGCAGCCCATGTTGCCGCATGAATGGATCGCGCAGTATGGCGCGCTGGTGGTGTTCCTGAATGTGCTGGGCGCATCGCTAGGGCTGCCGCTGCCCGTCATGCCGACGCTGATCGCCGTGGGGGCCAGCCATGCCATCGGCTCGCCCGGCTCATGGGCCATCGCCTTGCCGCTTTCCCTCATGCTGGCCGCGGCCGTGCTGGCCGGCGTGCTGGCCGACCTGCTGTGGTTCAGGGGCGGCATGCGCTATGGAGCGCGCACGCTGCGCACGGTCTGCACCCTGTCGCTCTCGCGCGAGGCCTGCGTCAGCAGGACCGAGCGCGTTTTCGAGCGCTGGGGCGTGCGCCTGCTGATCGTTGCGCGCTTCATGCCGGGCCTGTCGCTGGTTGCCGTGCCGCTTTGCGGCGCCATGGGCGTCCGGCTGCGGTCTTTCATCTGGCACGACTGCGCGGGGGTGGCGCTTTGGGCCTCGGCGGGGCTGATCGTGGGCGCGGCGTTCGCGGCCCGGATCCAGGACGTTCTGTCGACCCTGTCCGCGCTGGGAGAACAGGCGTTGATCGGGCTGGCGGTCGCCATGGGCCTTTATCTCGCGTACCGCTACGGGCGGCGCGTCATCGCGGCGGCTTGCTGGCGCTGAGCCTGGCGCCCGTGCTGCTGTACCAGGTGGCCGGCATGAAATGGCTGACCCTGCCCCTGTCGGTGGTTTCACTGCTGGGCACGGCGACCACCTTCGTGGTCGGCTTCAAGAATGTGCAGACCTACACGCGCACGCAGGTGGGCGAAAGCACGGAAAACCCGTTCGAGGGCAGCGCCAGCGATGTGCCGATCAGCCTGCTGAGCACGATGATGGAACGCGGCCTGAAACAGATGCATGGCCGCGGCGACCTGCCGGCGCTCTGCGGCGAGGACATCGTGCTGTAGGCCGCGGAGCCGGCCGCGCCCGCGCTTGCCGTCCTCGGACGGGTACGGCAAAATAGCCTCCGCCTCCCGCCCCCCTTCCCTTGGCGTCAGCCTTTCCCATGACCGACTCGGTCCTCTTGTTCGATTGTCACCGGCCTCGCCTGTACGCGATCGCCTACCGCATGCTGGGCGCGGTCGCCGAGGCCGAAGATGTGGTGCAGGACGCGTGGCTGCGCTGGCACGACGCCGACCGCTCCGTCATCGAGAACGCCGAGGCCTGGCTCGTCACCGTCGCCACCCGCCTGTCCATCGACCGCCTGCGCGCGGCCAAGGCCGAGCGGGCCAGCTACGTAGGCGTCTGGCTGCCGGAACCGATGCTGATGGCCGCGCCGCCCACGCCGGAGCAGATCCGCGAGTTCGCCGACGATGTCTCGGTGGCGTTCCTGTTCATGCTGGAACGGCTGTCGCCCGACGCCCGCGCGGCTTTCCTGATGCGCGAGGTGTTCGACGCCGACTATGAAGACGTTGCGCTCACCCTGGGCAAGACCGAGGCCGCGTGCCGCCAGCTCGTGCGGCGGGCCAAGCAGCAGTTGCGCCAGGGCGCCCCCCGCGAGACGGTGCCGCGCGCCACGCTGCAGCGCCTGCTGCTGGCCTTTGCCGACGCGATGCAGCGCAGCGACTTCCACGGCCTGCACGCCTTGCTGAGCGACGACGCGGAGCTCATCGGCGACGGCGGCGGCAAGGCAAGCAGCTTTGCCAGCCTGGTGGGCGGCAAGCGGCTGGCGCAGCTGTTCTACGCGGGCAAGCGGCGTTTCCGCGATGCGCTTCACACCGAGGTGATCCAGGTGAACGGTCAATGGACGCTGCTGCGCTTCATCGACGGCAACCTCGAGTCCGTGCAATCCTACGAAACGGATGGCCAGCGCCTGACCAGGGTCCTGGTGCAGCGCAATCCGGACAAGCTGGCGCGCATCGCCGCCGCGCTGGCGCAAGGCTGACGCCCGGCATCGCGCCCCCGCTTTGGTGCGTGGCGGGCAACATTGTGGTCCCCTGCGCGGATCTACCGCCGCGCCGCCGGGGCTTCTACGATGGGGCTGTCACTACCGCCAAGGAACTGCCATGTCCAAGATCGCGAAAATCGGATTGCCCTTCATCGCCGCCGGCGCGCTGCTGGGCCAGCTTGCCCACGCCGCGCCGCAGCACGCCGCGCATGCCGCCACGCCGGCCGACCCCATCGTGACGGCGCTGATGAACAAGGACCTGCCGGACATCCCCGGCAAGGACGCACTGATGATCATCGTCGACTATCCGCCCGGCGCGGCCGACCCCATCCATCGCCACGACGCCTACAGCTTCGTCTACGTGCTGGAAGGCAGCATCATCATGCAGGTAAAAGGCGGCAAGGAAACGCTGCTGACTCCCGGCCAGACGTTCTACGAAGGCCCGGACGATATCCACACCGTCGGCCGCAACGCCAGCCAGACCGAGCCGGCCAAGTTTCTGGTCGTGCTGATCAAGAAGCAGGGCGCGCCCGCCCTGATTCCCATTAAATAAGGGACACCACAAGCCCGGCCCCGGCACGCCATGCCGGGGCGGGCGCCTGTCCGCCGCTGGCCTTCCCCGTTTGGGGAAAGCCAGCGTTTTTTTTGGCGGCCCATGTCACAAAATGGCCCGGCGCGACGTCTTAGCGGTAGGATCAACCAATTCGCGGCGCTGCCTCCCCATGTCGACACCCTTATCAGCTCCCCCGGTCACCACGCCCTCCACCGAAGCGGATTCCCTGGCCGACAGCTTCGCCACCAGCTATGCGGGCGTCGTGGCGTTCATCGCCGTCGCCGCGGAAGGCAACTTCGCCAAGGCCGGCGACCGGCTGGGCATCGGCCGCTCGGCGGTCAGCCGCAGCGTGCAAAAGCTGGAAGACCAACTGGGCACCCGGCTATTCGTGCGCACCACGCGCAGCACCACGCTGACCACCGAGGGCGAACGCTTCTATGAAAACTGCCATCCGGGCGTGGAGCGCATCGTCCAGGCCCTGGACGAGATGCGCGAACTGCGCCAGGGCCCGCCTTCCGGGCAATTGCGCGTGTGCTCCACCGTGGGCTTTGGCCGCAAGGTCGTCGCGCCGCTGCTCCAGGGCTTTCGCGAGGCCAACCCGGGGATCTCGGTGGAGCTGCTGCTCGATGACGGCCCCACGGACTTCACCACGGACCGCATCGACGTGTCGTTCCGCAATGGCCGCATGGAAGACAGCCAGGTGATTGCCAAGAAAGTGATACCCATGCAGATGCTGCTGTGCGCCTCGCCCGGCTATGCCGCCAGGCACGGCCTGCCGGCCGGCATCGACGAGCTCGCCGACCATGGCTGCGTGAATTTCCGGCTGGCGTCGGGGCGCGTGTACGAATGGGAGTTCAAGGTGGGCGGCCACCTGCGCAAGGTCGCGCCGCCCGCCATGCTGACCTTCAACGACGCCGACCTCGTCCTGCAGTCGGTGCTGGACGGCCATGGCATCGCGCAAATGGCCGGCTACCAGGTCTGCGAACACCTGCGCGCCGGCACGCTGGTGGCCTGCCTGCCGCAGCATGCGCCGGACGACCGCGGCCATTACCTGTGCTTCCTCAGCCGCCAGCACCTGCCCGCGCGCATGCGCGTGTTCATCGACTACATGACCGAACGCATCCGCGCGCTGGACCTGCAGATTCTGGAAAGCCTGCTGGTCAAGCAGCCGTGAATCGCTACTGAGTCAGCGCCACGACGCTTTCGATTCCGTCCTGGGCCATCTTGGAATACGGGCAGAGGCGCTCGGTATTGCGCACCAGCTCCTCGGCCACTGCCTTGTCCACGCCCGGCAGGTGGATGTTGATCTCCGCGGTCAGGGCATACAGGCCATCGACCGGGTCGCGTCCGAACGAGACGGTGGCCGTCACGGAGGCCTCCGGGATGGCCACGCCCGCGCGCTCGGCCAGCATGCTCAGCGCGCCGTGAAAGCAGGCCGCGTAGCCGGCGGCAAACAGCTGTTCGGGATTTGTTCCGCCGCCCGAGCCGCCCAGTTCGACCGGCAATCGCAGTTCCACCAGCAGTTCGCCGTCATCGGAAATGGCGATGCCGGATGCGCGGCCGTGCGCGGCCTCCCCGCCGCGCACCGTGACGCTGGTCGTATACAGGGGGTGAAAATCCCCACCCCGGTATTTGTCCAGCAAGGTCTGGGGAGGAGGCCGAAGTTTGCTCATGAAGGTTCTCGTTCCTGCCGTTTATTTTCTTGCGCCGGAACGGCTGAACCAGGTTTCGAAGTCGACCTTGCCCAGACGCGGGGCGGCTCCCGGCACCAGCGTATCGTCGTCGAGCAATGCGCCGAAATAGCGCGCGCCTCGGTCCGCCTGCACGGAGCGAGTATCGCCGATTTTACCCATGTACCGCTGCGCCAGCGCCGCCAGGCTCACGCGCTCGGGCCCCGCGATCTCGACAATGCCGTTGACCGGCTCGCCCAGCGTGGCGTCGGCCATCGCCAGGGCCACGTCGTCCGAAGCGATGGGCTGGACAAAGGCGGGCGACAGGCGCACCTCGTCGCCCTGGGCGCCCGATTGCACGATGCCGCCCAGGAACTCGAAGAACTGCGTGCTGTGGACGATGGTGTAGGGAATGCCGGCCGCCTCGATCAGTTCTTCCTGGGCGATCTTGCCGCGGAAGTAGCCGCTTTCGGCCAGGCGGCGCGTGCCCACCACCGACAGCGCAACGTGGTGGCGCACGCCGGCCCGGGTTTCGGCCGCCAGCAGGTTGCGCCCCGAGGTCTGGAAGAACTCCAGCACGGCCTTGTCTTCGAACGAGGGCGAGTTCGCCACGTCGACCACAATGTCGACGCCGGCCAGCGCGTCGTCCAGGCCTTCGCCGGTGATCGTGTTCACGCCGGTGGCGGGCGATGCGGCGATGGCTTCATGGCCGCGGTCGCTGAGGATTTTGACGAGCTTGGAACCGATCAGGCCGGTGCCGCCGATAACCAGGATTTTCATGATGAACTCCTTAGTTCAGTTGAGCCTTGTCCAGGCCGTAGGCCTTGTCGGCCGAGCCGGGCACGGTCTGGAACCCCACATTCAGGCGGTTCCAGCCATTGATCGCCATGACCGCGAAGCTGAGGTCCGAGATTTCCTTTTCGGACAGCTGGGTGCGCACGCGCTCGTAGATTTCATCGGGCACGCCGGTGGCCGGCAGATTGGTAAGCGCCTCGGTCCAGGCCAGGGCGGCGCGCTCGCGCGGCGAGAACAGGGTGGACTCGCGCCAGATCGCCACGTGGTGCAGGCGCAGTTCGCGTTCGCCGTGGATCTTGGCCTCTTTGACGTGCATGTCCAGGCAGAAGCCGCAGCCGTTCAATTGCGAAGCGCGGATCTCGATCAGGTCCAGGATCGGCTGCTCGATGGCGCCCGACTTCAGGAGCATGCCGAATTCGACGAATTTCTTGAACAGCTCGGGCGATTGACCGAAAGCGTTGAGACGTTGACTCATGGGGTGACTCCTAGATAGGTTGGCGCTGCCCGGCTGGACCGGGCGCGGCGCATGCTTGAACGACACCCAAATCGTAGGTCCCGGCGGAACGCGGCAGTAGACCCGGCCAGGGGATCACGATGTTGCCTCAATGACAACAATCGTCCTGCGGGCGGATCGCCTTGCGTCAGCCGGTCCCTATGCGCCTGGCCCCCTCCCGGAACAAGGCTTGCGCGTCCGCGGTGAACCGGAACGTCGCCAGCAGATCGTCGACGCGATAGGAGGGGAGCACCTTGTGGAGCGCGGCCAGGAAGCCGCGCGCCTCGTCGATCCTGCCGGCCATCGCAAGACAGTGGGCCGCGATGGCCAGGATGTGCACGTGGGCGTTGGGGCGCGCCGCCGCCTTGACGGCCCAGTCAGCGGCTTCCTCGGGCCGGCCCAGGCGAACCAGCGCAATCGCGCGGACGGCCAGCATGCCGAACAGCAGCGGGTCGAATGGACTCAGATGGCGCGAATAATCGGACGACCCGATAGCCGCTTCGGCATCGCCCGTCTGGCAGTTGACGAACCCGAGCGTGTAGTGCCCAAGGGCGAAGTTCGGACTCAGGTCCACGGCGCTCTGCAATTCGGTCAGCGACTGGTCCGGGTCGCCGCGCAGCCACAGCGCCCGACCCATTGCCCAATGCGCGGCCGGGTCGCGGTCGTCGACGATCAGGCCCTGCCCGGCTGTCTCGAACGCAAGGCCGATCGCCTGCTCCTGGTCGCCCCAGCATTGAAACGCGGTCTGCCAATGCGTGAAGGACAGGCCTGCATAGGCCCGTGAAAATGTCGGGTCGAGCCGCACCGCCATTTCGAAGAAGCGCCGCGCCTGCTCATTGTCGGCGCGGTTGAACCGGTACATGTGCCAGAGGCCGCGGTGATGGGCCTCCCACGCATCCAGCGAGTTCGGCGGCCGCAGGATGGCCCGGTTGCGTTCGGCGGACTCGACCTCGATCTCAATCGACGCGACGATCCGGTTGCCGATCTCGTCGAGCGCAAGAAAGGCATCGTCCAACGTGTGATCGAAGACGTCCGCCCACACGATGCGGGCCGTCCTGGACTCGACGAGTTCAACTTGCACGACGATGCGCTTTTCCTGGCGGCGCAGCGATCCGCTGACGACATAGTCCACGTTGAGCGTCCGGCCCGCCTCCTCGGGCCCCACGCTGCGCTGATCCAGCGCAAAAACGGTGCCTTGCGCGATGACGAACAGGCTGCGCAGCTTCGCCAGCCGGGTGATGATGTCGTGGGCGAGGCCGTCCGCCAGTCCTCCCCGGACACCGCTCTGGGCTGACCGGTCGGCAAACGGCATGACCGCGATCGAGGCGCGGCAAGCCCTGTCCTCGCCATTGCCCGGCGCGGCGCCCTCGGGCGCGCCGACCAGCAGCGCCCGCCCTGCAGCCGGCGCTTGCGGGCCCGGCGGGTGCGCCGCCCGGCGCGCCCTCGCCTCCCGCCACGCGTCGCGCAGGGGCCGCCAGTCCAGCCCTTCGGCCTCGAAGGCCCGGACGGCCGCGGCAAGGTGCTCTTCGCCTTCGCGCCAACGGCCGCGGGATCCCAGGGCGTCCAGCACCAGCTCGTGCGCATGGCGGTCAAACGGGGCGAGCTGGAGCCATTTGTCCAGGCAGGCGAAGCTCTCTGCGGAGCCGGCCGGGAGCCGGCCGACCAGGTGCTCCAGGACTGCGGCATGGCAGGCTCTCAGGCGCCGCCGCTGCGCTATCAGCCAGTTATTGAAGAACGGGCTGCGGCCGATCTCCAGCCCTTCGAGAAAGTCGCCGGCAAACAGCGCCGAGAGTGCGCGCAGCCGCTCGGTGGCCTGCTTGTCGATGCCCTGCTGCATCGCCTGGCCGATATCGACGACATCGACATAGCAGTCGCCCAGGTCGAGCCTCACCGTGTCTTGCGCGGTCTCGATCCTGCGGCGGCCGGGCTCGTCGAGCAAGGTTCTTGCCTTGCTGAGGCACCAACGTAGCTCGCCGCGCGGGTCGTTCGGGATGTCCCACAGCAGTTCGCAGAGATGCGCGCGCATGACGGCATGCGGGGCCAGCGCCAGGTAGGCGATGAGCGCGCGCAGCTTGCGCGATGGCGGCAGCGCCAATGCCGCCCCCGCCCGGCTGATCGACAGAGGTCCGAGCATGCGCACATCGACGGCGGCCGCGCGTTCGGGATAACCCGAGCCACCGGATTCCACCGCAGATTCCACGCGCGCTACCACGCTCGCCTCCACGGTCGGCTCTTAACTTGGACCTCGGGAAGCACGGCGCGCGTAGGCCTACGCGACGCCGATTGCGATTCCCTCTTGCGCCGGCGACAAGCGCTGTCGCACCCCCACCGCCTTAATGGAGACACACCATGTCCACTTCCACCCTCGCCACCAGTCCAGTGCGTGATACCGCACAGCCCGACCTGGCCGCCTTGAAGACCCGCCAGCAAGGCACCTGGTCTTCCGGGGACTATGCCGTTGTCGGCACGACGCTGCAGATCGTAGGAGAACAGCTGTGCGAATCCCTCGATATCCGCGCCGGACAAAAGGTGCTCGATGTCGCCGCCGGCAACGGCAATGCCTCGTTGGCGGCCGCGCGCCGCTGGTGCGACGTCGTCTCGACCGACTACGTGCCGGCCCTGCTCGGGCGCGCCCGCGAGCGCGCTGCGGCCGAACGGCTGAAGATCGAGTTCCAGGAGGCCGACGCCGAAGCCCTGCCGTTCCCGGACGCCAGCTTCGACGCCGTCGTCTCGACCTTCGGGGTGATGTTCACGCCCGACCAGGACAAGGCGGCTGCCGAACTGATGCGCGTGTGCCGGCCCGGGGGCAAGATCGGCATGGCCAACTGGACGCCGGACGGCTTCATCGGCCAGGTGTTCAAGACCATCGGCAAGCATCTGCCGCCGCCTGCCGGCGTCAAGTCGCCCGCGCTGTGGGGCACCCGCGCGCGCATCGAAGAAATGTTCGGGGGGCAGGCGTCGTCGATCAAGACCGAATCGCGCAACTTCGTGTTCCGCTATCGCTCGCCGGAGCACTGGCTGCAGACCTTCAAGACCTACTACGGCCCGCTGCTCAAGGCGTTTGGCGCCCTGGAGCCTGCGGCGCAAACGGCGCTGACCGGCGATCTCATGGCGCAGATCGAGCGGTTCAATCGATCGGGGGATGCGGCGATGGTGGTGCCCAGCGAGTATCTGGAGGTCGTGGTCGCCCGCCGGTGAACGGACTTTGATCCAAGTCCCCCGAACGTCCCGGCCATCCATGCGGACGGCAAACAGAAAGTGATCCATGGCGCAACGCCTTCACGGCCACCCGCGGATTGGCTGGGACGACCGATGTTAAGCAACCATATGATGAGGTTGGCAATGGCATGCCGGCCAGAGCCAGGCTGGGCTTGAACCCCTACGTGGAATCATACGCCCGGCGGCGTTCCACGGAGCCCGGACGCCGGATCGGATTGTTGATCCGGCACCCAAAAAACCGGGCGCCGCCGGCGGGCTGCCTATAATTGCCTCGATCCCTGCTTTCGGCGGCAGCCTTGCCGCGCCCCATGTCCACCTTGCCTTTACGCGTGCTGTCCGTCATTCCGCCGATGACGCAGCTCAATACCCCTTATCCGTCCACCGCCTACCTGACCGGCTTTTTACGGTCGCGCGGGGTGGCGTCGTTCCAGGAAGACCTTGCGCTTGCGCTGGTGCTGCGGCTGCTGTCGGCCGGCGGCCTGCGCGCCGTGGCCGAGCGGGTCGACGCGCTGCCGCTTGAGAAGCACACGCCCGCGATCCAGGCCTTCGTGGCGCTGCAGCCGCGCTACCTGGCCACGATCGAGCCGGCAATCGCGTTCCTGCAAGGCCGCGACCCCACCCTGGCGCACCGCATCGTGGGCCGCAATTTCCTGCCCGAGGGACCGCGTTTCAGCACGCTGGACGTGTACATGGACGAAGACGGCGGCGATCCCCTGGGTTGGGCATTCGGCGCGCTGGGCCTGCACGACCGCGCCAAGCACTTGGCCACCCTGTATCTGAACGACCTGGCCGACGTGCTGCGGGACGCCGTCGACTCGCGCTTCGAGTTCGTGCGCTACGCCGAATCGCTGGCGGGCAGCCAGCCTACCTTCGACCCGCTGGCCCAGGCGCTCGCCGCCCCCCTGAACCTGGTGGACGACACGCTGCGCGACCTGACAACGGAAGCGCTGGCGCGCCATGCGCCGACGATGGTGCTGGTGTCGGTGCCGTTTCCCGGCGCCGTTTATGCGGCCTTCCGGATCGCCCAGGCCATCAAGGCGCAGGACCCGGGCATCGTCACGGTGCTGGGCGGCGGCTTCGTCAACACGGAACTGCGCGAACTGAAAGACCCGCGCGTGTTCGACTACTTCGACTACGTCACGCTGGATGCCGGCGAGCGCCCCCTGCAGGCCCTGATGGAGCATGTGCAAGGCAAGCGTTCGCGCCAGCGCCTGGTGCGGACCTTCCTGCGCGAGAGCGACACCGGCGCGGTGCGCTATGTGAACATGGTCGAGCCGGATGTGGCGTTCGCGGAAGTGGGCACGCCCACCTGGGACGGCCTGCCCCTGGACCGCTACCTGTCGCTGCTGGACATGCTGAACCCGATGCACCGGCTGTGGAGCGACGGGCGCTGGAACAAGCTGACCGTGGCGCATGGTTGCTATTGGAAGAAATGCAGTTTCTGCGATGTCAGCCTGGACTACATCGGCCGCTACGAGGGCGCGTCGGCCACGGTGCTGGCCGATCGCATCGACGCCATCGTGCGCGAAACCGGGCAGACCGGCTTTCATTTCGTCGACGAGGCCGCGCCGCCCAAGTCGCTCAAGGCGCTGGCGACCGAACTGATCGACCGCAACACCGGGATCTCGTGGTGGGGAAACATCCGCTTCGAAAAGACCTTTACGCCCGAGTTGTGCGAGCTTCTGGCCGATAGCGGCTGCATCGCCGTGTCGGGCGGACTGGAAGTCGCGTCGGACCGGCTGCTGAACCTGATGAAGAAAGGCGTGTCGGTCGACCAGGTGGCGCGGGTGACGCGCGCCTTCACCGATGCGGGCGTCCTGGTGCATGCGTACCTGATGTACGGCTTTCCCACGCAGACGGTGCAGGACACCGTGGATGCGCTGGAGTACGTGCGGCAGCTGTTTGAGAATGACTGCATCCAGAGCGGCTTCTTCCATCGCTTCGCCTGTACGGTCCATTCTCCCGTGGGCAAGAACCCCGAGGAATATGGCGTGACGCTGCGGCCGCTGCCCGAGGTCACGTTTGCCAAGAACGACATCGGCTTCCACGACCCCACGGGCGTGGATCACGACGCGCTGGGCAAGGGCCTGAAGAAGGCCATCTACAACTACATGCACGGCATCGGCCTGGACGAGGACGTGCGCAGCTGGTTTCCCTTCAAGGTGCCGCGCACCACGGTGGCGCGCAACCGCATCAGCCGCGCCCTGAGCCAGCGCGGCTAGCGCCGGGACGGCGCGGACGCAAAGCCTTGCGAGAAGGCCTCCCGGAGGTATTCGACGAAGACCGTCGATACCCGCGACGCATGCGCCGAATAAGGGCGGATCGCATAGAGCCATTCGCCGAACGCGCCGGCGGACCGCCAGCCGGGCAGCACTTCGACCAGCCGTCCGGCTTCGAGCGCCGATTGCGCGCTGAAGTCCGGCAGCAGCGCAATGCCCAGCCCCTCCATCGCGGCGTCTCGCAGGGCCTCGCTGTTGTTGACCGCCAGGGGGCCGGCGACAGGCACCGTGATCGGATCGGGATGTCCGGGCGCTTTGTTCACGCCTGCCGGAACGAACGTCCAGGTGGACTGCCCTTGCACGCGCGGGTAGGGCAGGCACGCATGGCCGGCCAACTCCTGCGGCGACGCCGGACTGCCGCGCTTGCGCAGATATGACCGGCTGGCGACCAGCACGGTGCGCGTATCCGCCAGGGTCCACGCCACATGAGTGTCGGGCGGGGCGGACGTATGCCGCACGGCAATGTCGAAGCCCTCCTGCGCCAAGGGTCGGATGCGGTCCGACATGTCGAGTTCGATCTGGATCTGCGGGTACTGCCGCAGGAAGCCGGGCAGCCGGGGAACCAGTTGCTGCCTGGAAAACGCCACCGGGGCCGTCACCCGCAAAAACCCGCGCGGCGCGCCGGCCAGGTCGCGCACGTTGGAAAACCCGCTGGCGATCTGCTCGAATGCGCCGTCCAGCGAGTCCACCAGCTGCCGCCCCGCGTCGGTGAGGGTGGCGCTGCGCGTGGTGCGCTGCACCAGCATGATGCCCACGGACTTCTCCAGGTCGGCAATGTGCTGGCTCATCGACGCCTTGCTCACACCCAGCCGCGCCGCCGCCTTGCTGAAGCTGCCCTGCTGGTGCAGCACGGTCAGCCAGTGCAGATGCTTCCAGAGATGTTCGACATTTCCCGGTTTCATGGCTTGCCCTCTATCGCCCTGGCGATTCGATATTTCGAGTTTATGGCATGGATGGTAGTGCAGAATCCTGAACAATCAATTCAGCAACTGGCGGCTACCCGGCAGACGGGCCGCTTCCTACACTGAGGTCACGCAATGCCACCAGGAGACACGCATGACCGCAGCCCAAGTCCAGGCCTACACCGATTCCGCAGACGTCATCCACTATGTGTCCGGCGCCCCCTACGCCGGCGCCGGAACCCGCTCCCAGTCCGTTTTCAACCCGGCCACGGGCGCCGTGGCGCGCCAGGTCCGCCTGGGCGCGCCTGAAGACGTGGACGCGGCGGTGGCCAGCGCGCAGGCGGCCTTCCCGAAGTGGGCGGACACGCCTCCCATCCGCCGCGCCCGCATCATGCTGAAGTTCCTGGAGCTGATGAACCAGCACAAGGACGAACTGGCCGCCATCATTACCGCCGAACACGGCAAGGTGCTCAGCGATGCGGCCGGCGAAGTGAGCCGCGGCATCGACATCATCGAGTTCGCCTGCGGCATTCCCCAACTGCTCAAGGGCGACTACACCGATCAGGTGTCCACGGGCATGGACAACTGGACCCTGCGCCAGCCGCTAGGCGTCGTGGCCGGCATCACGCCCTTCAACTTTCCCTGCATGGTGCCGTGCTGGATGTTCCCGGTGGCCATTGCGGCCGGCAACTGCTTCATCCTCAAGCCCAGCGAACGCGATCCGTCGGCCTCGCTGTTCATGGCCGGCCTCCTCAAGCAGGCGGGCCTGCCCGACGGCGTGTTCAACGTCGTCCAGGGCGACAAGGCCGTGGTCGACGCCCTGCTCCACCACGACGACGTGAGGGCGGTGAGCTTCGTGGGCTCGACCCCGATCGCGAACTACATCTACGAAACCGGCGCCAGGCTGGGCAAGCGCGTGCAGGCGCTGGGCGGCGCCAAGAACCACATGGTCGTGATGCCGGACGCCGACATCGACCAGGCGGTGGATGGCCTGATCGGCGCCGCCTATGGCTCGGCCGGCGAGCGCTGCATGGCGATCTCGGTAGCCGTGCTGGTAGGCGACGCCGCCGACAAGATCATGCCCAAGCTCGAAGCCCGCGCCCGGGAACTGGTCATCAAGAACGGCATGGAACCCGACGCGGAAATGGGCCCGGTCGTCACCGGCCAGGCGCTCGAACGCATCGAGAACTACATCGCGCTCGGAGTGCAGGAAGGCGCCCGGCTGCTGGTCGACGGCCGCAACTACAAGGTGCCCGGCCACGAACGGGGCTTCTTCACCGGCGGCACGCTGTTCGACAACGTCACCCCCGAGATGCGCATCTACAAGGAAGAGATCTTCGGCCCGGTGCTGGCGTGCGTGCGCGTGGACGACTTCGCCCAGGCCGTGAAGCTGGTCAACGGCCATGAATTCGGCAACGGCGTGGCCTGCTACACGCGCGACGGCCAGATCGCGCGCGAATTTTCCCGCCGCATCGAGGTAGGCATGGTCGGCATCAACGTGCCCATCCCCGTGCCGATGGCGTGGCACGGCTTCGGCGGCTGGAAGCGCTCGCTGTTCGGCGACATGCACGCCTACGGCGAGGAAGGCGTGCGCTTCTATACCCGCCAGAAGAGCATCATGCAGCGTTGGCCGAACGATACGGCCCACGGCGCGGAGTTTGCGATGCCGACCGCGAAGTAAGCGGTTCAAGGCGGCGGGCCGGAACCGGCCCGCCGTCTCTTCACTTCCCGGACGGACGCAGCGTCAGCGTATCCGATCGCTGGCTGTCCACCTTGGCCCGGCTGAACGCCATGGGGAAGTACTCCCCGGTGGCCCAGCCCTTGAGCAGGTCCTGGTAGTGCGGGCTGCGCGGATCGGCGGATTGTCCCGGCACGTTCTGGACGCGCGAATTGTCCCAGTCCGCCACGTCTATCACCTGGCGGTACGACGCGCCGCTGATCTGGCGGAAATCACTCTTGCGGAACGTGGCGCGATGCACCGTGTCGTTATCGCCGCCGACCGGATAGCGCGGCGTGCCGTAGGCCTTGGCGGTATCGGGCGGCAGCAGGCTCGCCAGGCTGTGCTCGAACTGGATGTGATGCAGCTTGCCCCATTGCCACTGGGTCGAATCCGGCCCCAGCTTGGCGCGCAGGTTCTTCACGCCATCGGCCAGCGCCTGGAGCAACAGCGTATTGCGGCCCTGCTCCGGCCTTGGGCCGAAGGCGGCGTCGGGCGCGGCCAGTTTCTCCAGCGTCTTGCGGGTGGACAGGTCGCCGAATACCGCGCGCCCGCTTGCGGGCACATAGAGATCCGACACGCGCTTGACGACTTCGGGCAGCCAGAACGCGTAGACCGTCGCGGCGCGCGACTCGGTGTCCATGCGGTAGTCCCAGTCCTTCAGCAGGCCCAGGGCATCGGCCAGCCCGGCGTCCGCCGAGTTCAGGGACTTGGCGTAGCCGCCCAGGGCGCGGGCGGGAATCGACAGGTTGTCGAACTGCAGATCCTGGGATTGCTGCACGGTCAGCCCCTTGCCCTCGGCCACCACCTCCCGTATGCGCTGGACGCGGAAAGGCTCGGCCCAGGTGCGCGCGGACATGTCCTTGTAGGGGAAGTCGGCGGGCAGGTTGTACTCGTTGGCGGTGGCGATATAGCCTTCGGGCGGGTTGTAGGCCCGGGGCAGCGAGCTGCCCGGCAGCACGCCGCGCCATTCGAAGTCGCCGTTGCCGGGCACGGGCAGCATGCCCGACCAGTCGCCGCGCGGGCGTATCGGCGCGATGCTGCCGCCAAACCAGCCGATGTTGCCGTCCACGTCGGCATACACCATGTTCTCGCTGGGCGTGTAGTGCTTTTCCATGCCGGCGACGAACTCGTTCCAGTTCTGCGCCTGGTTCAGGCGCAGGCTGGCCAGATAGGCTGCCGTGCCCGGATACTCCAGGTAGGCCGCGCGCAGGGCGTACGCCTTGTGCCGCACCGGATCTTCGTGGATCACCGGGCCGTGGCGCGTGAACTTCAGCTGGCGGACGGTTGCCGCCTGGCCGCGCACGGGTATGGATTCGTCGGCCTGGCGCATTTTTTCCCAGCCGCCCCGATAGCGGTATTCGTTGGGGTTGGCCGGGTTGGTGTCGTAGACATAGAGGTCTTCCTCGTCGCCGAACGCAAAGATCGTCAACCCGAAGGCGATGCGGTCGTTGTGGCCCATGGAGACGCCGGGCAGCGCGGGTTCTCCGGCGCCGATCACGTTCCAGCCCGGCGCATTCAGGTGAACCATGTAGCGCAGCGAGGGCATGGTGATGGACCGGTGCGGATCGCCCGCCAGGATGGGCTTGCCGGTGGAGGTGAGCTGCCCGGCCAGCGTCCAGTTGTTGCTTTCATAGCGGGTCGCCATGGGGTCGAAGTCCGGGTCCAGCGACGCCAGCCTGCCCTCGGACAGCGCACTGGCAAGCGCCGCGCGCTGATCGGCCGCGAGCGGACTGCGCGGGAAGTCGGCCGCGACGAATTTCTGGCCGTCGCGCGCCAGCTTGTAATTGTCCAGGACCGCCTTGTCGATCTGGCGCACGTCCAGGCCCGCCGGCACCTGCAAAGCCAGGGGCGGCTCGAACGTGGCCAGTCCCTGCACGGTATTGAGCCCCAGGGCGGCGACCTGCTGCGCAATCCTGACTTCCTCGTTGAGGTTGCGGGTCAGCCCGTAGATGCGGATGAGCGAGGTCTCCGGGCTCCAGTAGCCGGGCTCGGTGCCCGTCAGCTTGAATTCCGGCGGCAATTGGTCGGGATTCGCCTTGACCCAATTCACGTAGGCGTTGATGCCGGCCGCGAAGGAGGTCAGGATGGCCTTGCCTTCGGGGTGATAGCTGGCGAATTCGGCTTGCATGTCGCCGCGATAGAGGAACAGGCGCGCGGCCCGGTCCTGCTCGATGAAGCGCGGGCCGAACTGCTCGGCCATCTTGCCTTCGCCCTGGCGGCGCCACAGGTCCAGTTGCCACAGCCGGTCGCGCGCGGCGCTGAAGCCCTGGGCAAAGAACAGGTCATTCTGGTTTTGCGCGTAAATGTGCGATACGCCGTGCTTGTCCCTCACGATCTCCACGGGCTGTGACAGCCCCGCCATGTCTATCGTGTCCTTCTTGCCGCCCGGCCCGGCGCAGCCGGCCAGCAACACGATCAGCCCGCTCGCCAGCAATGTGGCGACCCTGCGATAAAAAGTACGCATTGGCTCCTCCTCCGGTTTATTGCTCTTGTTTCTGCCTTCGGGTCCCGGGACATCGTGCCGCCGGACACTGCCGTAAGCAAGGACTACAACTAAATCAGATGGGGACAGGAAACTGTTTTATTTATTGAAAGTTGGGAGGGCTTGTAACGAATCGGCCGGCAGCTGCCCGGAAGAGACATAAAAAGTTACTTCGATACCGCCGCCGCCTGGCGCGCCAAGGCCTTGCGGTCGACCTTGCCCACCGCGTTCTCCGGCAGGCGCGCTATCCACCGCACCTCGCGCGGCACGTAGATCCGGCCCAGCCGCGCCAGCACCTCGGCCTGTATGCGCGGCGCGTCCGGCGCCGGCCCGCCGTTGCGCTGCACGAAGATCACCGGCACTTCCCCCAGGTCCTCGTCGGGCGCGCCGACCACGCAGCAGGCCGCCACGCCAGGCAAGCCCGTCACGACGCCCTCGATCAGCGCGGGCGAGATGTTCTCGCCGCCCCGGATGATCACGTCCTTGATGCGGCCGGTGATGGTCAGGTATCCGTCCGCGTCGAAGCGCCCCAGGTCGCCCGTGCGCAACAGCGGCGGCGCGCCGGCATCCGCGCTTTCCACGCCCAGGTAGCCCAGCATCAGGCTCGCGCCCGCGATGCAGATCTCGCCCTCGCCGCCCGGCGCGGCCTCGGCGCCGTCCGGCAGGCGCAAGGCGACGTCCTGCCCCGCCAGCACCGTGCCCACCGATCCCACGCGCCGGGCGGCGGGCGGGTTCATCGTGGACGTGCAGGTCGCTTCCGACAATCCGTAGGACACCACCAGCGGGCAGCCCAGGAAGGCTTCGATGCGCCGGTGCAGCGCTTCGGTGATCGGCGCCGAGCCGCAGCGCGCAAAGCGCAAGCGGGCCAGGCTGTCCGGATCGAACGGCAGCTCCAGCATGCGGGCGTACATGGTGGGCACGCCGGTGATGATGGTGGGCCGGAACGCCGTCAGCAGGCCAGGCATGTCCTCGGCGCGGAAGCGGCCCGCCAGCGCCACGCTGGCGCCGGCCAGCAGCGGCGTGAATATCTGGTTGTTCAGCGCGTTGGTGTGGTGCAGGGGCATGACGTGCAGCAGGCGGTCGGCGGGCGTGAGGCCCGTGTGCGCCAGCACGCCGCGCGCGTTGTTCGCCAGGCCCTGGTGGCTCAGCAGCACGCCCTTGGGATTGCCCGTGCTGCCGGAGGTGAACAGCAACAGGCCCGGCGCCCGGGGCGCGATGCCGCTGCCCGACCAGTCCATCGGCCCTTGCGCCGCCTGCTCCGCCCTCAGCAGGCGGGCCGCCGCCAGCCCGCAGGCCTGGGCGCCGCCGGCGTTGGCCTCGTCGTACAGCATCCAGGTCAGGCCCACCGCCGCCACGCGGCGCGCGGTTTCCTCGACCGACAGGCGCGGCTCCAGCGGGCATGGGCAGGCCCCCGCCGCCATCGCGCCCAGGATGGCAAGAACCTGCGCCAGCGAACGCTCCATTGCCACGGCCACGTAGTCGCCCGGCCCGACGCCGGCGGCGCGCAGGCCGCCCGCCACCTGGCCGACGCGGCGGTGCAGCTGCGCATAGCTCAGCGTTTCCCGCGCGGTCGCGATGGCGGGCCGCGCCGCCCATTCGGGCTGGCTCCACAAGCGCGCAAACGCCGCCACCAAGGTGGCATCGGCAATCGTCATGGCGGTTTCCCCTAGCGCAGCGCGACGGCCGCGTCGCGTTCGAACTGCCCGTCCGCGTCCAGCTCGCGCAGGGCGCGAGCTTCGTTTGCCGTGGGCGGCTCGGTCGGCTCGGCGCCCGTGGCGTCGAACTCGAAGCCCGTACGCTCACGCACCTCCGACAGACTGGACTCCGGATGCCAGGACTGCAGGGCCAGACGCCCGTCCCGCTTGACGAACACGGCGACCGGCGTCACCACGCCATGAAAGCCGCCCCAGGACGTCACGAAGTCCAGCTTGGGCACGAGGGTGCGGCGCGAGTGTTCCGTGCGCCAGGTGCACGCCCGCCTGGCCGTGGGCAGCATCACCGCCCCGCCGCCGCCGCCCGGCAGGCGCACCTTGGGTTCATGCCAGTCGCCGATGACGGAATTGTTCGCGCAGCCCGCGCCGTCGATCTGCGCGGCGCCCAGGAAGGTCAGGTCCATGCGGCCGCGCGTGCACAGGTCGTAGAAGTCTTCGTTGGAGAAGATCGACGCCGTGCGCTCTGCCAGCACCGGATCGGAGCTGGAGATCGGGATATGCGATGGCCGCGGGTTCACGCCGCCGGCCACGTTGATGTAGACGAAGTCCCAGTCGTAGGCGCGCTTGGCCAGCAGGCAGGCCAGCATCGGCATGGTGGAGTTCACGCCGCTGAAGGTGATTTCGTCCGGACGGATGAAGCGCGCCAGATTGGTCACGATGTACGAAAAGCCAGACCATTGCTCAGCCATGATTTCCCTCCCGCGCTTCGGGCGCCGCGGCCATGTGCGCCTGCAGATCGCTGTTCTTGTCCATGTATGCCTCCACCGCCGGGTAGTCGATGGCGTAGTCCGGCCAGCATGATCCCGGCCACGCGCCGCGCGGCGCGACGGCAAAGGCCTGCACCATGAAGTACGGCACCAGCGTGGACTCCGGCTGCGCTTCGAACACGGCGCTGTCCACGACTTTCTCGGCCACCACCAGCACGCTGCCCGCGGCGCGCGACATAATGCGGTCCCAGTGCGCCGTGCCATGCACGCGCACATTGCCCAGCGCGTCCACTTCGGACGCCTGGATCACGGCGAAGTCGGGCCGGATGGCGGGCACTACCCAGGTCTTCTGGCCGCTGCCGTAGGGGTCGTCCAGGCACTTCCATCCGTTGAGCTCGGGCAGGCCGCTGCCTTGCAGGCCGCCGCAAGGCTGGAACGGCACGCCAAAGGCCGCCGCCCGCAGTCCCGCGGTCAGGCTGGCGCAGGCGTGTTCTTCCAGTTCGATCTCGCGGCGCTCCACCGCGCGCCGATACCAGGGCGCCAGGCCGAAGTTGCCTTCCATCGCAACGATGCCCGCTCGCACGCGGCGCAGCACGCCGGCCCGGCACAGGATGTCCACGTCATACCCGGGCGATTGCTTGACCAGTTCCAGGCCGCGCTTTTGCTGGCGGATCAGTTCGCGCACGAACGCAAAGGGCCCGCGATGCAGAAAACTGCCGCCCAGCGCGATCGATGCCCCATCGGGCACCAGCGCCGCCAGTTCCGCCAGCGTGCATTGCTTGTTTTTTTGATTGAATCCCGAAGCCATTGTCTTCCTCCCTGCTTGTTCCGTTGCGGCTAGCGCGCTTGCAGATAAGCGGCCACGCGGTCTTTCAGGCCCGGTTGCGCCGCCGAGCGCACCAGGCGGGCCATGTCGGCATCCGGCGCTTCCTGCGACAAGGCCGCATACAGCTGCGCCCGGCTGGCGTCCGTCAGGGCGGACGCCGTGTCCAGCGCCTGCTGCCCGATCTGCGGCCATTCCTCCTGCGCGGCCAGCCGGCAGGCGAATCCGTCGCGCAAGGCATCCTCGGCGTTGAAGGTCGCGGCCTGCTCAAGAACCGTGCGCGCGCGCTCCGCGCCCACCAGCGCGGCAAAGCGGCGCGTGCCCAGCACCAGGCCGAACTTCAGGCCCGGCATGCGGAACGTGGCGTCCGGCGCGGCGACGCGCCACTTGCAGGCGCCGAACACGTCCACGCCCGCGCCGAAGTTGCGGCCATGCGCCAGCGCCACCGTCAGGCAAGGAGAGGCCGCCAGGCGCTGGAGCAGCGTCTCGATGCGCACGAAGCGCAGCAGCAGGTCGCCTTCGCTCTGCGCCTGCCAGTCTCCAAAATCAAAGCCGGCGCTGAAATTCTTGCCTTCGCCCTTCAGGACGATCGCCTTGGCGCCTTGCGCCTCGGCGTCGTCCAGCGCCGCGAGCAGCGCCTCGACCAGGTCGGCCGACAGCGCATTCATCTTCTCGGGGCGCGCAAGGGTCAGCACATGGCGCGCCCCTTGCTTGTCGATATGCAGGACCGCGCTCATGCCGCTGCTCCCTTCCTGGCCGCGCGCAGCGCGCCCAGCACTTCGTCGTTGTGCTCGCCCAGCGCGGGAGGCCGGCGGCGCAGCGCGGTGGCGGCGCCGTCAAAGCGCACCGGCAGGCCGAAGGTGCGCGTCTGCACGCCGTTGGGCAGCTCCACCGGCTGCACCCAGCCCATGTGTTCCACCTGCGGGTCGGACAGCACCTCGGAATAGGTGTTGATCGGCGCGCACGGCACGCCCGCCGCGCGAAAGCGCGCCAGCCAGGCCTGCGCGTCGTCGTCGGCGAAGACCGCTTCCAGGATGTCGCGCAGCGCGGCCTGGTTGCGCGCGCGGGCGCTGGTGTCCGTGAAGCGCGGGTCGCCCAGCAGGTCCGCGCGCCCCACGGTCTCGCAAACGCTCTTCCACAAGGCCTGGTTGCCCGCCGCCATGCCGAAGTAGCCGCCCTTGCAGCGGAAGGCCTGGTACGGCGCATTGCGCGGATGCGCGGAACCCAGCTTGACGGGGTCTTTGCCGCTGCCGAAGAACTCCGAGGTCTGCAGGGCCGCGATGCCCAGCGTGGCGCCCAGCATCGGCACGTCGATATGCGTGCCCTGCCCGCTGGCCTGGGCCGCGCGCAGCGCGGAAGCGATGGCGAAGGCGCCATACAGGCCCGCCGAGAAGTCCGCCACCGGCACGCCGCATTTGACGGGTTCGCCGCCGGCCTCGCCCGTGACGCTCATGATGCCGCTCATGGCCTGGATGGTCAGGTCGAAGCCGCCTTCCTGGGAGCGCGGACCCGACTGGCCGTAGGCGGAAATCGAGCAATACACCAGCTTGGGATTGGCCTCGCGCAACTGCGCGTAGCCCAGGCCCAGGCGGTCCATCACGCCCGGCCGGTTGTTCTCGATCAGCACGTCGGCGGTCAGCGCCAGCTCGCGCGCCAAGGCCAGGTCGCCCGGGTCTTTCAGGTTCAGCGTCACCGAGCGCTTGTTGCGGTTGAGCGAGGCGAAGTTCTCGCTATAGCCGTCGGAAATGGGCGGCCAGCTGCGCAGCGTGTCGCCGCCTTCCGGGTTTTCCACCTTGATCACGTCGGCGCCCATATCCGCCAACAACATGCCGCAAAAGGGTCCCGCCGCGACGTTGCAAATCTCCAGCACCGTAATGCCGGCTAGCGCCGAACTGGGTGTCATGTCTGACCTCTCGTTATGAAAATTCAATATTTGGGATACGAAAAGCATGAATCCTAGTGGATTCCCTAGATGACCTGCTTAATTGTTGACCAGCATATCACCGTGTGGAATTCTACGTAAATCATTTATTGAAATATCAATCCTATATTTTAGGATTTATATAAGGGACCGCAGCGTATCCCGCCGTCCGCGAAAGCGGGCCGCGCCTCGCATGCAGGCCCGCCTATCCCCCAAGGAGACTTGCATGAGACAGTTGTGGCGCATTGCCCTGGCCAGCGCGGTGCTGGCGCTGGCGGCCAACCCGGCGGCCGCCGACGCCTGGCCCGCGAAACCCGTGCGCATGGTGGTGCCGTTCCCGCCGGGCGGCGCGACGGATGCCGCCGCGCGCATCTATGCGCAGCACCTGGGCGACTACCTGGGACAAAGCGTGGTGGTGGAAAACAAGGCCGGCGCGGGCGGCGAGATCGGCGCGGAGTTCGTCGCCAAATCGCCGGCGGACGGCTATACGCTGCTGATGGGCGCAGTGGGCAGCCATGCGATCCACGCCGCCATGCCGGACAAGCCCGGCTACGACTTCGGCACCGCGTTTGTCGGCGTCTCCATGGCCACCAGCATGCCGATGGCGGTGGCCGTGAACAGCAGCAAGATCCCGGCCAAGAACGTGCAGGAACTGATCGCGCTGGCCAAGAGCAAGCCGGGATCCATCACCTTCGGGTCGGCCGGCCCCGGCACGTCGCAGCACATGGCGGGCGAACTCTTCCAGGTCGTCACGGGCGCCAAGCTCATGCATGTGCCCTATCGCGGCAGCGGCCCGGCCATCACCGACCTGCTTGGCGGCCAGATCGACATGGTCATCGAAACGCTGCCCGCGCTGCTGCCGCAAGTGGCCAGCGGCAAGATCCGGCTGCTGGGCGTCACGACCGCCACGCGCGCCACGGCGCTGCCCGACCTGCCGACCCTGATGGAACAGGGCGTGAAAGACTATTCGGTCGCCACCACCTACGCTTTGCTGGCGCCGGCCGGCACGCCGCCCGCGGTGGTCGACAAGCTGTCGGCCAGCATGCAGAAGGCCGCCGCGACGGCGTCCGTGCAGCAGGCGGCGCTGAAGCTGGGCGCGGACGCCGTGGCCACGTCGCCGGCCGACACCAGCCGCGTGCTCAAGCAGGAAGTCTCGCGCTGGGCGGACGTCGTGCGCCTGTCGCAAGCCAAGTGAGCCAGCCGCCTGTCCCGCGGGACAGGCGCCTACTGATCCAGGAAACCCCGGCGATACCCCATCCCTTGCGAGATGGACTGCGCACAGGCCGCCACGTCCGGCGCCAGCTGCTTCATCCTGGCGGCGCTCAGGCGGTCCAGCGGGCCGGAAATGCCCACCGCGGCCACGGGCTGGTCCAGGCTGTTGAACACGGTCACGGCCAGCCCGCCCACGCCTTCGCGCCATTCGCCGCGGTTCACGGCATAGCCGGCGCGCGCGATCTTGCGCAGTTCGTCCTTGAGGAGCGGCATGGACACGATGGTGGACGGCGTGTGGCGCACCAGCTGTTCCGCATAGCGTTCGACATAGCCTTCGGCCTGATACGCCAGCAAGGCCTTGCCCGTAGCCACGGCATAGGCGGGCGCGCGGCCGCCCACCATGGAATAGGCGCGTATGGGCTGCGGGCTGTCGATCTTGTCCACATAGACCACGTCAAACCCGTCCAGCACGGAAAGATGCACGGTCTCGCCCGTCTGGTCCGCCAGCGTGCGCATGAAGGGCGCGGCCAGCTTGCGCACGTCCAGTTGCGCGAGCTGCCGGGCCGCCAGCTCGAACAGGCGCACCGCGCCCCGATATCCGCCGCCGTCGTCGTCCTTGATGACATAGCCGGCGTGTATCAGCGTCTGCAGGGTGCGGTGCGTATTGCTGCGGGTCAGCCCGACGCGGGCGGCCAGCGCGTCGATCGTGCGCGGCGGATTGTCCACGTCGGTCACCGCCTCCAGCACCATCAGCCCTTTGAGCAGCGTCTTGTCCATTATTCATTTTTCCCAATATTTAGGACGGGAACATAGCACGAGACGCGGCGCGGGAACAGCGCTTTCCATACGCCGGCGAAGTCGGACCGGAACTAGGAAATCGCGGCGCGCACGGCTTCGGAACGGTCCCAGAGATTCGGCAGGCTGGGCGACGAATAACCCGACACGAAAGGCTTGGCCTGGCCGGTGGCGGGGTCATAGACGTGGCGCGAGACGGCGCCGATATTGCCGCCATAGAGATGCACGCTGATGGAGACGCGGTCCGGGTAGGCATTGGACACGCGATGGATGTCCCCTTCGGCGGGCGACAGGCGCTCCACGTCGCCGGGCCGCAAGGTGGTGGCCTCGCCCGCCGTCGCCAGGCTGCCGCCCGCGTCCCGGACATAGCGCTGGTTGACCTCGGCGCCGCGCAGCATGCCCACATAGCCCCAGACCTCGTGATCGTGCACCGGCGTGAACTGGCCGGGCCCCCAGACAAAGCTCACCAGCGAGAACCGCTCCAGCGGGTCGCAGTGCAGCAGATACTGCTGGTAGTACTGCGGATGCGGCGCGGTACAGGCCTCGGGCAGCCAGTCGTCATGGGCCACCAGTTCCTTGAACGCCGCCTCCAGGGCGGGCGTCTGTTCCAGCGCCTGGGGCGACGCCAGCCGCGTCGCGGTGGCGATAAAACGGCGAAGCCGGTCCAGTCCGGCGTGCGATTCAGGCATTGCGTGTCTCCAAGGCGTATTGAAATCCCAGATCGAAAAAACAGTATCCACCATTCGGGACACAAACGCACTCAAGCCCCTGCCACGCTCCGTGCCGTCCGCTTGACAGGTCCGTGCCCGCGCGTGCAGCGTATCGGACTGTCCTCAAGGTTGGAAATGAAAAACACGCATCACGATATTCCGCCCGCGCTGCTGCAGGCGCTGCATCAGGCGCGGCGCGTCGTCGTCTTCACGGGGGCCGGCGTATCCGCCGAAAGCGGCATCGCCACCTTCCGCGATGCGCTGACGGGCCTGTGGTCCCGCTTCGACGCGCAGGCGCTGGCGACGCCCGAAGCGTTCCGGGAGCATCCCGATGTCGTGTGGGGCTGGTATGAATGGCGGCGCGCGCAGGCCTTGCGCGCCAAGCCCAACGCCGCGCACCGGGCCATCGCGGAACTGGCGCGGCATGTGCCCGAACTCGCCGTCGTCACGCAGAATGTGGACGACCTGCACGAACGCGCGGGCAGCGCCCGCGTCACGCATCTGCATGGAAGCCTGCATGCCCCGCGCTGCTCGGCCTGTGCAGCGCCGCAGGCCTTTGCCGCCGAACACCCCGACGAGCCCGACGGCGGCCGGCGCATCGCGCCGCCCGCCTGCGCCCGTTGCCGCGCGCCGGTAAGGCCAGGCGTCGTATGGTTCGGCGAAAGCCTGCCTGCCGAGGCCTGGAACAGCGCCTGGCGCGCGGTCCAAGCGTGCGACCTGCTGTTCAGCATCGGCACCTCGGCCCTGGTCTACCCCGCCGCGGAACTGCCTCAGCGCGCGCTGGCCTCGGGCGCCACCGTGGTGCAAATCAACCCCGCTGCCACACCGCTGGATGCGCACGCCCACCACAATCTGCGCGGCGCGGCCGCCGACGTGATGCCCAGGCTGCTGGCCGCCGCGGGCTTCGGTCTCGCCGTTTGACCCCGGATCCATAATCGTCGCGGCCGGCAAAAACGGCATGCCCGGCGCCGCGCCATCGCCCGCCCGCCAGTGAAGATTCGTGAAGATGTGGAGCGCGTGCGCGCCGCCGGATGAGGCCGCGCGCAACGGGCGAGGGGAAACCCCAAATCTCATTGCTGCAACAGAGAGATACAGTGTTGAAATAGGTTTCGACCGTGGAGATGATCATTCCGTTTTCCTGGAGACTTCCCGATGTCTTCGTACGTTCGCCAGACGGTATCCTGCACCGTGTGGTGCGTCATGCCACGACCACGGAAACCATCGCCAAGCTTGAGAGCATGCCCAGCAACTACCATCTGGATTGCGAATGCAAGCTGGATAACGGCGAAACCCTGTGCTGGATAGGCGATAATCAGTACCGCCAGTTGAACGGCGGGGCCATCTTCCTGGCCGAATCCACGGCCACGGCGCCTCGCGCCGAGCCCCGCAAGAGCGGCGCCGTCCGAAGCCGCGAAAAGGCCTCGGGCGCGGCGCCTGCCTCGCGCAAGAAGCGTGTCGCGGGGCGCGCCCCGCTGCCGCCGGCTGTAGTCAATCTGAAAACCGGCAACGACTGGAGCCTGATACGCGCATGGCGCGAGCACCTGAATATCAGCACTGCGGACATGGCTGCCCGGCTAGGCGTGGACCACTCCATCTATATTGAACTGGAACGGCCACGCCCGCAGCCCCGGCAGGTCATCCTGGACCGCGTATCGGCGGCCTTGGGCGTTTCCCCGGAACAGCTCGATGAATCACTGTTAGGAGGACCGGTTCACTAGCGCAGCGCGCGGAAGCATCGCGCTTCCGCCAGGCACTATGAAAACGTTCACACGACTTTGGCGCCGACACATACGGCCCGCGCATGGAGATACTGAATATGCTCGGCACCGCAAGACGATTGACCGACGTGCTGGCCACCTCCCCGGATGGCACGCTGTACCGCATTGAGCGGTTCGTTTCCGATCCCGACGCGTACTCCGCGCTGGGGACCTCCCGCTTCGATCCCAAGGCCCACTGCGTCTGCCGCACGAGTTCAGGCGAGAAGGTCGCCTGGCTGGGCGGACAGACCTACCAGTTGCTCAAGAGCGGCACGTCGCTGACGGCGGTGGACCGACGGCGCGGCTGACCCCATTCCCCTATCGAGTAAAGCGCGCCACCACGAAGTCCACGAAGGTCGTGAGCTTGGGCAAGGCCTGCCTGTCCTTCGGGTACAGCAGCGTGATCGGCCTTGGCGCGGGCCAGTAGGGCTGCAGTATCGGGATCAGCCGGCCGGCGCGCACGTCGTCGGCCAGCAGCAGTTCCGGCTGCAGCACGATGCCGAAGCCGGCCAGCGCCGCCTGTCGGAGCGCCTGGCCATTGTTCGACACGAAGCGGCCCGTGGGGTAGCCCGTCTCGTCGCCTTCGCCCTCGCCCTCGCCCGCGGCGAGGCGCCAGCCGGTGCGGCGGCTCCAATGCGAAAAATCCAGGCATTGATGGCCGGCCAGGTCGCTTGGCGACGCCGGCGTGCCGTAGCGTTCCAGATAGGCCGGCGCCGCGCAGATGATCATCTGGTAAAGCCCTATCCGGCGCGCCACCAGCCCCGAATCCGCCGGCTCGCCAATGCGCAGCGCCAGGTCGAATCGCGAGGCCACGACGTCCTCCACCATGTCGCTCAGCGCCAGGTCCACGCTGACATCGGGATAAATGGTCAGGTAATCGGCAATCGCCGGCGCCAGCGCGAACGATCCGAAGGACACCGACGATGTGATGCGCAGATGCCCGCGCGGCGCCGAGCGCAGCGCCTCGGCGCCCTGCTCCGCGTCGCGGATATCCGCCAGGATGGTCTTGCAGCGCGCGAAGTAGGCCTGCCCCGCCTCGGTCAGGCTCTGCCGGCGCGTCGTGCGGTTCATCAGCCTTAAGCCCAGCCGCGATTCCAGCCCCTTGATGTGCTTGGCCGCCATGGCCGGCGACATGTCGTGGCGAGCAGCCGCGGCAGTCAGGCTGCCCAGCTCCACGACCGCCACGAAGACTTCCATGCTGAGCAGGCGATCCACGAATTACGCACCCTGAGTGTGAAGTGATCCCACCATTCTAGGATTTTTCCACCGAAATCCAACGGGCAGAATGCACTCATGCGCTGGCGATCAGCCAGCGCGCCCCCTCGGAGTTCCCTTATGAAAATCATCCTCATCGGCGCCAGCGGCACCGTCGGCAGCGCGGTCGCCGCAGAACTGGGCCAGCGCCATGACGTCATCGCCGTGGGCAAGACCCGCGGCCAATATCAGGTGGACGTGACCCGCAGCGACAGCATCCGCGAGCTGTTCGAACACGTGGGCAAGGTCGACGCCATCGTCTCCACCACGGGCAGCCTGCACTTCGGCCCCCTGAACGAAATGACGGCCGAGCAATTCAAGATCGGCCTGCACGACAAGCTGCTCGGCCAGGTGGACCTGGCGCTGATCGGCCAGCACTACCTCAACGCCGGCGGCTCCATCACGCTGACCAGCGGCATCCTCAGCGACGAGCCCATCCGCTACGGCGCCAATGCGTCCGCGGTCAACGCCGCCATCGACGGCTTCGTGCGCGGCGCGTCGGTGGAACTGCAAGGCATCCGCATCAACGCCGTCAGCCCCACGGTGCTGACGGAATCGCTGGGCAGCTACGGTCCCTATTTCCCGGGCTTCGAGGCGGCGCCCGCCAGCCGCGTGGCCCTGGCCTACCGCCGCAGCGTCGAAGGCGCGCAGACCGGACGCGTGTTCCGGGTCTGGTAGGGCGGGGTTGGCAAGACAGGGGTTGGCAAGACAAAAGAAAAGCGGCTTGATGGAAAACCATCAAGCCGCCTTTTTTCCTGCGAAAAATCGCGCTGCTGTTGCGTGATTTCGAATAAGTTGGTGCGCCCGGCAGGATTCGAACCTACGACCCCCTGGTTCGTAGCCAGGTACTCTATCCAGCTGAGCTACGGGCGCCCCGAAAGAGGCGTGTTTATAACACGAAAGAATCGCGCCATGCAAATCAGGCAGGGAAAATGCCGCGATTTCCCGCGCCGCCGCCGCCCGCGTTTGCGCCATGTCAATGATCGCCCGCACACCGCGCAGTACGCTGAATGCAGAGGCTTGACGCTTCGCATCGCATCCTAACCGGGCATCGCCATGGCCAAGAAGTTTCCCCTGCATCCCAAGCACCCCGAGCGCATCTGCTGGGGCTGCGACCGCTATTGCCCCACCGATTCGATGGCCTGCGGCAACGGCTCCGGGCGCACCATGCATCCCGCGGAATCGCTGGGAGACGATTGGTACATGGTGGGCGATTGGGGGTTTGAAGACGGCGAGGAAAAGGTCGAGAAAAAAGACTCGATAGCCCCCGCAAGCGCGAGCGGCGCCTCGTTCATCGGGTAGTGGCCATCGAATATGCCGTGCGCAGACTGCGCGTGAGTTTTGCCCAATGGCGCCAGCAGGTCTGCCTGCTTGAGGCCATCGAACACCTGAGCATGGGACCGCCCGTAACCCGGGTCGCTTGCGCAAAACAAAAAGGCCTTCGATGCGAGATCAAAGGCCTTTTCATTTTCTTTGCGGTTTTGGTGCGCCCGGCAGGATTCGAACCTACGACCCCCTGGTTCGTAGCCAGGTACTCTATCCAGCTGAGCTACGGGCGCATCTAAAAGCAAGCCTT
>NZ_JBHXNI010000008.1:161542-275227 GCF_042721735.1 Achromobacter sp. NPDC058515 | reverse complement strand
TTCACGGTGGACGCCAGCTGCTCCATGGAAGCCGCGGTTTCCTCGAGCGAGGCCGCCTGCTCTTCCGTGCGGCTGGACAGGTCCGTGTTGCCCGCGGAAATTTCACGCGAACCCACATTGATCTCGTCCACGCCGCGACGCACTGACGCCACCGTGCGGGCGAGGCTTTCCTGCATGCGCTTTACCGCCGCCATGAGGGCGCCGATCTCGTTGCTGGAATTCACCTCCACGCGCACGGTCAGGTCGCCGCCGGCGATCTTGTCGAAACTGTCGCTGACCGCGCGCAGCGGGCGCAGGATGACGCGGTTCATGAACAGGAACGCGCCCAGCGACACCGCCAGGATCAGCACCGCCAGCGCGATGTAGACATAGGCCATCATCGCCGCCTGCGTGCGCGACGACGAGACCATCTCTTCGCTGTAGGTATTGATGTCGCCGGCAAAGTCGCCAAGCTGCTTGAAGAAAAGCCCACTCGCGGCGCCCGCCTTAGTGTTCTTCAAGGACAGATACGTCGCCGAATCGCCCTTGTCCAAGGCCGACATCATGGATTGCAGGGCGTCGGCGAAACCGTTGAAGGACGTCACCAGTTCGCCCTCGGCCGCCTTGCCGATTTCCGTGGTCTTCGGAATCGCCTTGAAGGTTTCCATCTTCTTCTTGGCGTCCGTGATCAGCTGCTGCACGGTGCGCGAGTTCTCGGCGGCGCCGTTCGTGTCGCCGGCCGCGCGCTGAGCGGCGGCAATGTCGGCGCGGATCGTGGCGCGCAGCATCTGCGTATACGAATCCTTGATCAGATTGCTCTGCTGCACGCTCAAGGTATCCAAAGCGTCGATCGCCCGGGCATTGGACTGCATGCTGTTCCAACCCAAGACAATGGCAACGAGCGCGGCCAGGGCAACGGCTAACTGGGCAAGCATCAAGCCCGTGCGCACCTTCAGATTGCTAAACATTTCCGTATGTTCCGGTAGTCGTCCCGGCGGCGCTCTGTGGCCGCCGGACCGTAAAAGGGGTGTTATCTACTGCCTGCTTATTGCGCTGGCGGAACGCTCCGTCAGAAGGACTCCCAATCGTCGTCCGAAGGCGGCGGCCGGCGAGCGGCGGGCGGCGGGCTGGCCGTAGCCGCTTCCGCCGTCTCGACCGTGCGCGTAACCGGCCGGCGCAACGGGCGCGTTGCCGACGCCGCGGATGCGGGCCTGGGCCGGGCGACCTGCGTCAGGCGAGGCGCCGCCGCGGCCTTCGGGGCCGGCGCCGGCTCCTCCGCCGGGGCGGCTTGCGGCGCCGCTACGCGCGGGGCGCTGCGTTGTTGCTGAGCCAATTGGCGGGCCGGCACTTCGATGACTTCGCCCGCGTTGATCTTGAACACGGCCACCGCTTCGGCCAGGCGCTGCGCCTGCTCCTGCAGCGATCCGGCCGCGGCAGCCGCTTCTTCCACGAGCGCCGCGTTCTGCTGCGTCACTTCGTCCATCTGCGACACCGCACGGTTGACCTGGTCGATTCCGCTGGACTGCTCCTCGGACGCCGCCGAGATCTCGCCCATGATGTCCGTCACCCGCTTGACCGACGACACAATCTCCTGCATCGTCGCGCCGGCACGCTCGACCTGCTGCGAGCCCGCGCCGACCTTCGTCACCGAGTCCTCGATCAGGCCTTTGATTTCCTTGGCCGCCTGCGCGCTGCGCTGCGCCAGCGAGCGCACTTCGCCCGCCACCACCGCAAAGCCCTTGCCCTGCTCGCCCGCGCGCGCCGCTTCCACCGCGGCGTTCAGCGCCAGGATGTTGGTCTGGAACGCAATGCCGTCGATCACCGACACGATCTCGGAAATCTTGCGCGAGCTGGCCGAAATACCCTGCATCGTGCTGACCACTTCCGAGACCGCCGAGCCGCCACGTTCCGCCACGTCCGACGCGCTGGCCGCCAGCTGGTTGGCCTGGCGGGCATTGTCGGCGTTCTGCTTCACGGTGGACGCCAGCTGCTCCATGGAAGCCGCGGTTTCCTCGAGCGAGGCCGCCTGCTGTTCGGTGCGGCTGGACAGGTCCGTGTTGCCCGCGGAAATTTCACGCGAACCCACATTGATCTCGTCCACGCCGCGGCGCACCGACGCCACCGTGCGCGTCAGGCTTTCCTGCATGCGCTTGATCGCCGCGAACAGCTGGCCGATCTCATTGGTGCTGCGCACCTCGATGCGGCCGGTGAAATCCCCGCCCGAGATCTTCTCGAAATGGTCGCCTGCCTCGTGCAGCGGACGCAGCACGGTGCGGTTGATGAAAAGCCAGCATCCCAAGGCCAGCGCCAGCGCGATCGCCAGCATGACGATCGTGACCAGGCGCGACACCCGGTGCGCCGCCTCCGCCTCGGTGACAAGCTCGTCCGTCCGCTTGTCGACGAAGGTCAGCAGCTCGTTCACCGCCTCGCGCAGCGCGGTGTTCGCGGCGCTGCCGGCATCGTTCAGGTCCAGGTAGTCCTGCACCGCCATGGTCGAGAGCGCGGCGGACTGGCGCTTGACCACGTCGTCAAATTGCTTGAACGCGACATCCAGCTTCTGGATCAGCGGCTCGGTGCCCGCCAGGCGCGGGGCCTTGCGGAACGCATCGAGCGTCTTGTTGCCTTCCTGCATCAGGGTCTCGGCCCGCTTGGCCTGGGACGCCGACTGTTCGGTCTTGCCTTGCTGCATGTCCATCAGGGACGTCGCCAGCAGCAAGCGGGCGCGCAGGAACTGGGTATAGCCCCGGCTCAACTGCGTCGCCTGATCGGTGTAGGCGCGATTGACCTGCTCCAGCTTTTCGTTGCTGGAGTTCAAGCCCATCCACGCCACGCCATTGGATATGAACATGGCCCCCGTGAAGAGCAACAGCACCAGAACGATACAGGTGCGAACTTTCAAATTACCAAGCATGAAATATCCGAGCGATGAGCAACGTGAAACGACAATTTCCTACCGTGCACGCAACCACGGACGCCCCAGCCTTTGGCCAGAAGCGTCCGCAAGGGCGCAATCGCCGCGCCCCGGGGCGCGGTCCTGGGTCTAGCCGAACTACTTGCGCATGAACAGGCTGGAGCCCTGAATGGTCATGAAAGCCGCCGAAGCCGCCTGCAGCGCCACCTGGCGCAAGGCAAGCTGGCTTGCGCCGGCGTAATAGTCCAGGTCTTCCAGATCGGACAAGGACTTGGCGTACGACAGGCCCTTTTGCGTCCCGGTGGCGTCCAGCGCATCCAGCTCATTCAAGCGGGCGCCCACCGAAGCGGCCACCGTCAGAACGTTGTCGTAGTTGCTTGCCAGCTTCTTGTTGGCGGTCGCCAGTTCATTGTTCAGCCTGGCCAGCGCCTTGTCGTCGCCGGCAATGGGCGAATCCAGAACCTTGATCAGGCTGTCCAGCGTGTTGAACATGTCCACGTCGGCGGACTGGATGCTCTCGACGTTGATCACGTCGCCGTTCTGCGGCGCGCCTTTCACCACGACGGCGACGCCGCCGAAGTCGATGCTGGCGTCCGGCGTGTAAGTCGTGGGCGCAGCGGGCGGCGCGGGCGTGATCACCGGCGGCACCGGCGGATTGGCGTTCGGGTCCGTCGTGATGACGCGGTAGCCCATGTTGCCGGTGGCAACGTCCGACTCGAACTGCAAGCTGAAATTCTTGCCGATGTTGGGGCTGCCCGGCGTGACCGACACGGTGCCGAATTGGGCCGTGCCGCCGTTGGCCGGCGCGGCGGTGCTGACATAGGCCTGCGAGCCCGGGTTGGCGCGGTTGAAGACGTCGCTGCCCAGGTCGCTGGTGGACAGTTGGCGCGACTGGTCGACCTGCACCGTGCGTTCGCCGGTGGCGCCGCTGTAGACGATCTTGCCCGACGCATCCTGGGCGTAAGGCACCACGCCGCCCTGGTAGCCAGAGAACAGGTACTGGCCATTGCCGTCCGTGCTGTTCGCCAGCCCCAGCAGGGCATCGCGGGCGCTCTTCAAGGCGGTCGACAGGGCCTGGCGGTCGCTGTCGGCGAAGGTGCCGTTGCCGGCTTGCACGACGCGGGTGCGCACGTCCTGCAATGCGGTCGTGATCGAGTCCAGGATATTGCTTTCCTGGCCCAGGTTGGTCTTTGCCGTATTCCGGTTCAGGCCGTACGTGCTGTTCATGCTCTGCGTGCTCGCGACGCCGATCGACAGGGACGCCGACAGCGGATCGTCCGCCGGGGTGAGGAACTTGCGTCCGCTGCCGACCTGCTCGACCAGGCGATTCATGTCGGATTCCTGGGCGAGAACACCGCTCAGGCCGTTCGTGTACATCATCGTGGTGCTCAGGCGCATGGTGCAGCTCCGAAAATCTTTTTAGTCATCACAATTCAACGATCCGGTCAGCCGCGCAGGCCCAGCAGCGTGTCGAAAACGGTGCTCGCCACATCAATGATGCGAGCGCTGGCCTGGTACTGTTCCTGGTACAGCGAAAGGCTGACGTACTCTTCGTTCAGGTTTACGCCCGACACCGCCTGCTGGGCGGCCGTCGTCTGCTTGATCAGGTTGACCTGCGCGGTGGCTGCCGACTTGACCTGCTGCGTCTGCACGCCCACGGTGTTCACGACCTGCGCAAACATGTCCGTCGTGCTCATCGTGCCGTGACCCAGGACCTTGGCATTCTGCAATTGCGCCAGCTTCAAGGCGTTCTTGCCGTTGGCGTCGCCGCCTTCGGCGTCGGCGGCGGCGACCTTCTCCGGATCAGTGATCACGACCTTGATATCGCGCGCGGCGTCGCGGGTCGGCGACAACGACCATTTATCGCCCGCCTGGGGCGGGGCGTTGATGGTCAGGGTCACGCCCATCTCGCTTTCGAGGTTCAGCGTGGCGGTGGGCGGCGTGCCCGTGGCGGGGCCGTTGTAGACCTGGGCGCCTTCCGGCATGCGCAGCACCTGGTAGTTGGTGCCGTCGAACGAGATCTCGTAATCCTTGGCGTTGATGCTGGCGAGGTCCGTGAACTCGCCCGAGATCTGGGCATTGCTCTTGTTCTGCGTGTTCGGGACGCCTTGCGGGGAACCGATGCTGAAGAAATCCGTGCCCGGGTCGCCGTTCTGGTCCAGGCCTTGCCTGTGCTGTTCATTGAAGGACAGCGCCAGGCCGACCGCCATCTGGCCCAGCTGGTTCTGCATGAGATCCAGCGAGGACGCGCGGAACTGCAGCAGGCCGCCCAGCTTGCCGCCGGTGACTTCGCTGTCTTTCATTTCGACCGCGATGGTCTTGCCCGAACCCGCCGGCAAGGTGTAGGCCAGCACCGTGCGGCTGGCGTCCTTCGAGGACGGCACGGCTTGCAGCGGATAGATGGTGTTGCCCGACAGCAGCGACTGGCCGCCCTTGGTCAGCGACACGCTGATCTTGTCGCCCTGCTGGTAGGTCGTGACGCCGATCAGCTGGTTGAGCTCCATCACGGCCTGGTCGCGCTGGTCAAGCAGGTCGTTGGGGGGGCTGCCGCCGGCCTTGCCGGAAGCCAGCGAAATCTGCTGGTTCAGGTCGTCGATGCGGGTCAGGTAGCTGTTGACCTGCTCGACCGTGGTGGTGATCTGCGTGTTCAGGCCGTCGCGCTGGTTCTGCATTTCCTGGTAGGCCGAGCGGATCTGCGTGGTCAGGCTGTTGGCCTGGCCGATCAGGTCCTGGCGCGCGGCCGGATCCGCGGGCTTGCTGGCCACGGTGTTCATGCTGGTGAAGAAATTGGTCAGGCCCGGATGGATGCCGACGGTGCGGTCCGCGAACAGGTTGTTGACCTGCGAGATCTGGTCAAATTGGGCCTGCAATTGGGCGCCGCTGCCCTGCGCGCCGACGAGCTGCTTGTAAAGGAAGCTGTCGTAGCTGCGCTCGACCGTGTCGACCTGTACGCCGCGGCCGATGTAGCCGTTGGTGGTCGCTTGCGCGCCCGCCGTGGAGGTCATGACGCGCTGGCGGTTGTAGCCCACAGTGGTGGCATTGTTGATGTTGTGGCTGGTGGTCGCCAGACCCGCCTGCGCCGCGTTCAACCCGCCCAATGCCGTTTTGTACAAATTCATGCTGACAATGCCCCGTATGTAACCGCAGCTGATATCTCTGGATACTCCGTTTACGGCAGGAGCCGCCCCAAATTTAGAGCCCTTCCAACATCTGCCGCGAAATTTCCACCTTGGATGCCGCGCCGCGCAGCTGGCCCATGATGCCGATCAGCTTTTGCGCGTACTGCGGGTCGGTCGCGTACCCTGCGTCCTGGATGCGGCGCGCCGCTTCGATTTCGTTGCGCGCCTGTGTCACGTTCTCGTAGCGCGGGCTGTTGCCGATCAGGCGGGCATAGTCCGCGAACGATTCTTCGTAAGAGGCATAAGCGCGGAAAGGTTGCGTCACCTTTTTCGCGACACCGTCTTCGTACTCGGTGGTCAATACGTTCACGACCTGGCCCTTCCAGCTGCCGCCCGCCTTGATCCCGAACAGGTTGTAGCTGGTGCGGCCATCTTCGTGCTTGATCTCGCGCTTGCCCCAGCCGGACTCCAGGGCCGCCTGGCCCATGATCAGGCGCGCCGGCACGCCGCTCTGCTGCGATGCCAGGTTGGCCGCGCGCGACATCTTCGACACGAAGCTGACCACGTGCTCGGGCGCGCCTTCCGCCGCCGCAAGCGCGCGATCGCTGGCGCGGTTGTTGCGCATGACGTTGAGCAATGCCGAGACTTCGCGCGAACCGCCCGTGCGGAAATCCAGGTCGCCGCCCTGCCCGATGCTCTTCACGGCGTCCTCGGACACGTCGCCCGGCTTGCCCTGCTGCATCTGCGCCAGGATGGACTGGGACAGCCCGATGCCCGGCGTGGCCAGGTGCAGCGCGAGCTGCTCGTCCGCCATGGACTGCAGCATCTGCGTCTGCTGCGAGTCGAATAGGCCCTCCTTGGGCGTGGCCTCGCGCATGCGCTTGACCATCATCTGCAGGAACAGGGCCTCGAACTGCTTGGCCACCTGCTTCTGCTGCTCGGTGCCCTCGGGGTCTTTCTTGACGTCGCGCTTCAGGTCCGACAGGCGGCCCATGTCGAAGACCGAATCCTGCCGGCCCGCGCCGCGAGCCGCATCGTTGGTGTATGCCATGGCCGTCAGATGATTTCCAGTTCGGCGCGCAGGGCGCCCGCGGTCTTCATAGCCTGCAGGATCGCCAGCAGGTCCTGGGGCGTGGCGCCCAGCGCATTCAGGCCCTTGACCACGTCAGCCAGATTGGCGCTGGTGTTCACGCGCTGCAGCGAGCCGTTGTCCTGGCGCACTTCGATCTGGGTATTGGGCACCACCACCGTCTGGCCCTGCGTGAAAGGCGTGTCCGGCTGGAAGACCTCGTTCTGGCGGTTGATGATGACGGACAGGTTGCCGTGCGCCACGGCGGCTTCTTCGATCATGACCGTGCGGTTCATGACGACCGAACCCGTGCGGGCGTTGATGATCACCTTGGCGACCGTGGGCGCGCGCGCGACCTGCAAGTCTTCGACCTGCGACAGGAAGCGGGCCTGGGAGGCCTGCTCCATCGGGGTGCGCACCTGCACCACCCGGCCGTCCAGCGCCGTGGCGGTGCCCTGGCCGAACTTGCGGTTCAGCGCCGTCGCCACGTTCTGCGCGGTGCCGAAGTCGGTATTGTTCAGCTCTACATGGATGTAGCCGTCGCGCGAGAACGTGGTGGGCACGCCGCGCTCGACGATGGCGCCCGCGCTGATGCGGCCGCCGTTCAGCTGGTTGATCTGCACGCTGGAACCGCCGGCGGACGCGCCCGCGCCGCCCACCAGGATGTTGCCCTGGGCGATCGCGTAGACCTGGCTGTCGGCGCCCTTGAGCGGCGTCATCAGCAGAGTGCCGCCGCGCAGGCTCTTGGCGTTGCCCATGGAGGACACCACCACGTCCAGCGTCTGGCCGGGCCGGGCGAATGCCGGCAAGGTGGTCGTCACCATGACGGCCGCCACGTTCTTTAGCTGCATGTTGCTGCCGGAGGGCACCGTGATGCCCAGTTGCGACAGCATGTTGGTCAGGCTCTGCTGCGTGAAGGGCGTCTGGCGGACCTGGTCGCCGCTGCCGTCCAGGCCCACGACCAGGCCGTAGCCGATCAGCTGGTTGCCCCGCACGCCCTGAATGGAGGCCAGGTCCTTGAGCCGTTCAGCGTGCGCCGCACCGGCGCCAGCCGCCAGCCCGACGGCAACGCACACGCGCGCCAACAGAGACAGCAAGGCGGATATCGGAGTCGGTTGTTTCATGTTTTAGAACGGCGAAGCGATCAGGAAGAAGCGTTGCAGCCAGCCCATGGTCTGGACTTCGTCCATGACGCCCTTGCTGCGGTACTCGATGCGGGCGTCGGCCACCTGGGTGGACGACACGGTGTTCGTGCCGGTGATGGAGCGCGGATCCACCACGCCCGCGAAGCGCACGTACTCGCTGCCGCGGTTGATGGCGATCTGCTTTTCGCCGGCGACCTGCAGGTTGCCGTTGGACATCACGCCCACCACCGTCGTGGTGATGGTGCCGGTAAACGCGTTGTTCGCCGTGCTGTCGCCCTTGCCCTGCGCGACGTTGCCGCCCTTGGCGTCGGTATTCAGGTTGGCGCCCGCCCAGCTGTCCATGAAGGACGGCGCGGCCGCGATGCCCAGGGTTGTCGAACCGCTGCGGTTGGTGTTCGTCGCCACGTTCTTCGAGGCATTCGTGCGCTCGTTCAGGACGATAGTGACGATGTCGCCCACGTTGCGCGGCCGGCGGTCCTCGAACAAGGGGTAGTTGCCGTAAGTCGTGGGCTGGTAGATCGAGCCCGTGGGCTGCGCCATGGGCATGGGCGGCGGCGGCGGCGCCGCCGTCGTCGGCCCGGTCACGATGGGCTCGGGTGGAATCATGGCGCAGCCAGCCGCCAGCAAAGCCAGGGCTGCACCGAATACCAGACGCAGGACAGACATGGGCATCACAGTTGGGTCAGGCGGGCCAGCATCTCGTCCGAGGTCTTGACGGCCTTGCTGTTCATTTCGTAGGCGCGCTGCGTCGTGATCATGTTGACCAGCTCTTCGGCAACGTTGACGTTGGACGTCTCGACGTAGTTCTGCATGATCGAGCCAGCGCCGTCCACGCCGGGCTGCAGCAGGTTGGCCGGACCCGACGCGTCGGTTTCCAGGTACAGGTTCTCGCCGATGCTCTGCAGGCCCGTCGGATTGATGAAGGTGGCGATCTGGAGCTGGCCGATCTGCACGTTGACGCCCGCGGCGCCAGGCTGCGTCACCGAGACGATGCCGTCGTTGCCGATCGAGATGGACAAGGCGTTGTCCGGCACGTTCATCGGGGGCTGGATCACGTAGCCGCTGACGGTGGTCAGCTGGCCGTTCTGGTCGCGCTGCAGGGCGCCGTCGCGGGTGTAGGCCTGCGTGCCGTCGGGCAGTTCGATCTGCAGGAAGCCGCGGCCGTTGATGGCGATGTCCATCTCGCCGCCCGTGTTGTTCAGGTTGCCGGCGGTATGGATACGCTCGGTCGCGGCCACGCGCGCGCCGGTGCCCAGCTGCAGGCCGGACGGCAGCTGCGTGGCGTCGCCGACTTGGGCGCCGGGCTGGCGCAGCGTCTGGTACATCAGGTCCTGGAACACGGCGCGGCCGCGTTTGAACCCGTTGGTGGAGACGTTGGCCAAGTTGTTGGAAATCACGTCCATGGAGGTCTGCTGACCCTCCAGGCCCGTCTTGGCAATCCACAGCGAACGCATCATGATGAAGTACTCCAGGTGCCGCGGCCCGGCCGCGAGCGAATAGTTATTTGGATCAGGCGCTGACGGACAGGATGCCGTTGGCGCGTTCGGCGTTGCGGTCCGAATGCTGGATCACCTGCATCTGCTGCTCGAAGCGGCGGGCATTTTCGATCATGCCCACCATCGACGCCATGGGATTGGTGTTGCTGCCTTCCAGCACGCCCGACAACAGGCGCAGGCTGGGGTCCGCGGGGTACGGAGGCGCCGGCTGGCCATTGACCGGGGCCCGGCGGAACACGCCGTCGTCGCCGTGCACCAACTGCGCGTTGGGCGGGTTGACGAGCTTGAGCCGGCCCAGGTTCAGGATGTTGTTGGGCGCGTCGCCCGCGCCGATGGCGGTGATGGTGCCGTCCGACGTGATGGTCAGCGCGGCCTGGTCGGGCACATCGATGGGCCCGCCCTGGTCCGATAGCACCGGCTGGCCCAGGGACGTCTGCAGCAGCCCGTTGACGCCGACCTGCAGGCTGCCGGCGCGCGTATAGGCTTCGCCCTGGGGCGTCTGCACCGCGATCCAGCCATTTTCGCTGGACAGCGCCACGTCCAGGTCGCGGCCCGTGGTCTGCATGGCGCCCATCTGGAAGCTGTTGCCAGGCGTGGACGCCACCGTCGAAACACGCGTAGGCAGGCTCACCCCGTCCGTCACCGGAACCGAGCGGTATAGCGCGATCTGCTCGCGGAACCCCGCCGTGTTCACGTTGGCCATATTGTTGGAGAGCGCGGCCTGATGCTCAGCGATCCGCGCCGCGCCATTCATGGCGGTGTAGATGATTCGATCCATTGCCTATTCCGTCGGTGTCGTCGCGTGCCTGCCGGGCATTACTTCAGGTTCATCAGGACTTGCATGATTTCGTCCTGGGTCTTGATGGTTTGCGAGTTGGCCTGGTACGTGCGCTGGGCAATGATCATGTTGACCAGTTCCTTGCTCATGTCGACGTTGGACGACTCGGTGGCTTGGCCAACCACCTTGGACATGCCGTTGGTGCCGGGCTGGCCCAGGATGGGCTGGCCGGAGGCCGCCGTTTCGGTCCAGGCGTTGTTGCCCACGGGCTGCAGGCCCTGCAGGTTGGCGAAGTCGGCCAGCACGATCGTGCCCACGACCTGAGTTTCGCCGTTGGTGTAGCTGGCCACCAGGCTGCCGTCGCCGCCGATGTTGATGCCGCTGAACTCGCCGGACGTGTAGCCGTTGGGCTTGCCAACCAGCTTGTAGTCGCTGCCGTACTGGGTGGTGCCGGTGTAGTTGACGGCGATGCTCAGCGGATCGGCCGGGGTGGCCGTGCCGCCGGGCTGGGCGAAGCTCAGGGTCACGGTCGGGGCGCTGGTCATCGTGCCGGCGTTGTTGAAGGTGAACTTCTGCGGGGCGCCCCAGACGCCGCCCACTTCGGTCGTCGGCGCCATGGCCTGGCCGTCCATCGTGTAGTAGACGTCATAGACGCTGGTGCCCGCTTCGGCGGGGCGCTTCACGAAGTACTGCATCACCTGGTGCGAGTTGCCCAGCGAGTCGAACACCGTCATCGGCGACGCGTTGGTGTAGCTGTCGGAGATCTTGGGATCGAAAGGCTTGGCCAGTTCCGTGACGGCGGCCGTGTAGTTCGTGTAGCCGGGAACCAGGGCGATGTCGCCGGCGGCAATGCCGCCGGGGGCGGGGTTCGCGGAGTCGATGGTGATCAGGTTGGGCGCAGCGCCATAATCGCCATTGGGCGGCGCGGCCACCCAGACGATGTCGCCCGCGGGATTGCGGGTGAAATTGTAGGTGCCGGTGACCGCGGGCGGCGCGACGGCGGTCAGCGTGACGGAACCGTTGACAGCCGGCGACGTCACGGTGTCGGTCAGGTAAATGACCTTGGCGTTGGCGTTCAGGTTGGCCACGGTGGTGGCGGTGGAGGTTGCCTGCGGGGCCACGTTGGCGGTGGGCAGCTGCAGTTCCACCGGGTTCGCGCCGACCGCGCCGGGCGGGTAGCCGGTCATGCGGTAGCCCTGCGCGTTGACGATGAAGTTGTTCTTGTCGACCAGGAATTCGCCGTTGCGGGTGTACATCACGGCGCCGCTCTGGTCGGTCACGCGGAACATGCCCTTGGCGCCGTCGATGGCGATGTCGTATTCGCCGCCGCCGCCGTTGACCGTGCCCACCGTGAAGCGCTGGCTGATGGCCGCGACCTTCACGCCCAGGCCCACGCGGGAGCTGGCGTAGACGTCGGCGAACGATGCCGTGGACGACTTGAAGCCGACCGTGCCGGAGTTGGCGATGTTGTTGCCGATGACGTCCAGGTTCTGCGCCGCGGCATTCAAGCCGCTCAATCCTTGTCCGAAGCCCATGTTTTCTCTCTCGCTAATCTGTAGTGGGAAAGCCGCCGCCCGTGCGCCGGCACCGATTCAGTTGCGCCTAGCTCAGGCGCCGATCACCTTGCGCACGTCCAGCATGCTGGTCTGGCCGTCCAGGCCCAGGTCCAGGCGCAGGCCGTTGGTGGAATACGCCACGCTCTTGACCATGCCGTAGCTCAGCACTTCGGCGTTCACCTTCTTGCCGTCGGCGTCGGTGGCCAGGACGGACACGGTGTACGCGCCCGCTTCCAGCGCCACGCCACTGTCGTTCTTGCCGTCCCAGTCCAGCGTGTAGACGCCGGTCTTGACGCCGCTTTCCTGGTCGCCCATGTCGATCGTGCGCACGACCGCGCCGTTCGAATCCGAAATACGGATCTGAACCTTGTTGGCGTCGCCCTGCAGGTCCAGGCCGTAGGGGGTGACCACGCGCTCGGCGGGGTTTTCGCTGTCGACGCCGACCTTGATCTTGGAGCCGGGAATCAGCACGCCCTTGCCGATCATGGCGACGGCGTTCATCGACTGGGACACGTCGATCTGGCCGCTGATGGCCAGCATGGTGTTCTTCAGATTGGTGATGCCTTCCACCGTGGAGATCTGCGCCAGCTGGGAGGTCAGCTCGGCGTTCTGCATCGGGTTCAGCGGGTCCTGGTTTTGCAGCTGCGTCACCAGCAGCTTCAGGAACTGGTCCTGCAGGCCTTGCGCCGTGCTGGTGGTGTTGGCGCCGGTTTGCGCCAGGCCCAGTCCGGTGTTGCTCGTGGTTTGATCGATGGTGGTCATGAATTCGCTCTGCCGGGAAATTAGGATTGACCGATGGTCAGCGTCTTCTGCATCAGCGCCTTGGCGGTGTTGAGCACCTCGACGTTCGCCTGATACGACCGCGAAGCCGCAATCATGTTGACGGTTTCGGCCACCGGATCGACGTTGGGCATGCTGATGTAGCCCTGGGCGTCGGCCATGGGGTGCTTGGGGTCGTAGACCTGCTTCAGGGGCGACTGGTCCTGGACCACGCCGGCGACGCGCACGCCGCCGATTTCCTGGCCCAGCGCCTGGCCGGGGGCCGGGTTGACCTGGAACACCACCTGGCGGGCGCGATAGGCCTGGCCATCCGGACCGACGACACTGTCGGCGTTGGCCATGTTGCTGGCCGCCACGTTCATGCGCTGCGATTGCGCGCTCAGCGCCGAACCGGCGATATCGAAAATGCTCAACAAGGACATTGCCTGTCGCTCCCTTTAAAGATCAATCCTGAATAGCGGTCTGCATGGTCCGGATGCGGCCGGAGATCATTTGCATCGTGCTTTGATAGTGCAAGGTGTTGTCGGCGAACTGCACGCGCTCGATGTCCATATCCACCGTGTTGCCGTCCAGGCTGGGCTGGTACGGCAGGCGGTACAGCAGATCCGTGGGGCCCTGCGAGACGGCCTTGGCCGGGATGTGGCGCGCCGAGGTCAGCGCCAGCGAGGTGTCGGGAAGGCGCTTGGTGCCATCGAGGGCGTTCTGCATCGCCGTCTTGAAATCGAAGTCGCGCGCCTTGTAGTTGGGCGTGTCGGCGTTGGCGATGTTCGACGACAGCACTTCCTGGCGCTGCGCGCGCAGCCCCAGGGCTTGCTGGTAGAACCGGAAATCTTCGTTAAGCCTGTCTAGCATCGTGGCGCCTTCGTGCGTTGCAATACGGATAGAGCACGGGATTTCGGACACACCGCTATCCCATTGGATGCCGGAATCATAGGGGTCGGCGGCTAAACACAATCAGCCAAACAACCCGTCATTTCTCATCCAATTCACGTATTGCCGAACGCGGCCGGCTTCTACAATTCATCCATCATGAAAATCCCTGCACGACTCCCACGCGCGCGCGCCGGCTGCCTGGCCGCCCTGCTGCTGGCCCCGATGGCGGCCACGCACGGGCAGGAAGCAGCCGTCCAGGCCCCCGAAGCGATTGCCATCGCGGTGCAGGCCTATCTGCAGGAACAGCTGGCCGCCCTGCCCGGCCAGCCGTCCATCGTCATCGATCCGCCGCGCGTCGAGCGCCTGGCGCCTTGCGATGCATTGTCCCCATTTATGTCCTCCGGCATGAAGCTGCGTTCGCGCATGACCGTGGGCGTGCGCTGCAACGCGCCCAAGGCCTGGACGACCTACGTGCAGGCCACGGTGAGCGTGCCCGGCTACTATTACGTCGCCTCGCGCATGATCGCCGCCGGCCAGGCCCTGAGCCCGGACGATCTGGCCCCCCGCGAGGGCGACCTCGTCGCCCTGCCTCCCGGCGCAATTACCGACCCGCAGACCGTCGTCGGCATGACGGCCGCCTACCGGATCAACGCCGGCCAGCCGGTCAAGAACACGGCGTTGCGCAACGCGCAGTCGGTGGTGCGCGGCTCCAACGTCCGCATCAATGCCCGCGGCAACGGTTTCGTGGTCAGCAGCGAAGGCCAGGCCCTGGACAACGCGGCACCTGGCGCGATGGTGCAGGTTCGCACCGCCGGCGGGCAGGTGGTGAGCGGCGTGGTGCGAAACGCAGCCCTGGTTGAAATACAACTGTAGTTAATGTTACATATCGCGTTGCGGCGGCTGATCGCATACCCTAAAGTTCCTTCCGGCCTTGTCGTTACAGAGACATAAGTAGGCGGATCCGTCGCAAACCGACCCAGGACGCCCTGCGGAGAAAACCTTGAAAATCAATTCGACCACCAACCGGCCCCTGTCGGCCGACGCCGTCGGTGCACGCGCCGAGTCCGCCGTTAGCCAGGCCTACGGCGCCGGCAATGCCAGCGGCTCCAGCAGCTCGCAAGTGGCGCTGAGCTCGGCATCGCGCAAGATGCTCGCCCTGCAGGACGGCTCGAACGACATCAATGTCGAACGCGTCGCCGCGATTCGCGCCGCCATCGCCTCGGGCCAGCTCAAGATCGATACCGGCCGCATCGCCGACAGCCTGATCGCCAGCGCCCGAGATCTGCTGAAGTAGCCCTCCCCATCCACCCGCACCTGAGCAGCATGTCATGAGCCTCGTCGAATCCCTGCAATCCTGCATGAAGCAGGAAGATGCCCTGATCACCGCCTTCTCCGCCATCCTGGAAGAAGAAACCGAGGTGCTGGTCGGACAGGGCAACGTGGCGGCGCTGCATGAGATCACCGAACGCAAGCGCGACGTTGCTCAGCAATTGGTCGACCTGAGCCAGACGCGGGACAATCTCCTCACGGAAATCGGCCTGCCGGCCGGGCATGCCGGCACCGAGCAGGCCGCCGCGCAGCACCCGCAGCTGTCCGGGGTCTGGCAGGCGCTGCTGACCAAGTCGGCGTCGGCCAATGAAATCAACATGCGCAATGGCGCGCTGATAGACGTGCATCTGCGCTATACCCAGCAGTCCCTGGACGCATTGCGCAACATGGGGGTTGGCAACGCGCCGACCTACACCGCGCAAGGCCGTGGCGCCCGCAGCGCTCCCGGGCGCAAGCCGATCGTCGCAGGCTGAACAGCTCCATTCACAGGGTGTCTGACACCCTCTGAGATGCCGGCGCGCTGAAGGTGTCTGACACCCTCTGAGACACCTGCCATACGCTGAAGGTGTCTGACACCCTCTGAGATGCCGGCGCAGGTTGAAGCCCGTCTCCCCAGGGTGTCAGACACCTGCCCCACCAGAGTCACCGGCGAGCCTTCAGGCTCCGCCGGTCATCTCCAGCATGGCGAACATCTTCAGCAAGGCCACGGGCAGCATGCGTCCCGACAGCTTGCGCTCCGAGCCCACGATGCCCGACAAGGGGCCGCGCACGACTTCCGCAGCCGGCGAATGCGCCAACTGCCAGCATGCCGCGCCCAGCTGGCCTGCCATCAGGGATTGCCGCGCCAGCGTGTGGGACCCGTCCACCGCCGGCAATGCCTGCCAGGCGTTGGCCATGTAGCGGAACCCGGCCTTGGCCTCGTCCTGCAGGACCAGCCAGCGCGCGACCGTGGCGGCGTCCGCCTGCGACGCGGGAAGATTCGTCGAGCCGAACAGCTGGCCAGCGACTTCCCCGCTGACCGTATCGATCAAGCGTGCGCAAACCAGGCGCACCGGCGCTTCCTGCCCCTTGCCCGGCAAGACAATCTCGGTGCCCGAGGCCCATAGCGCCAGCGGCGTGGCCTTGCCATCCTTGACCGCATGCAGGCCCGGCATGTCGCCGGGCTGGCCCACGGGCAGATAGCCCACGCTCTTGCCCACGGCATTCAGATTGGTGGGGCACTCGTCCTGGATCACGCGCAGGCCGCCCGGGCAGCGAGCCACCCAGGAAACACCCTGCTGGCTGAAGGAGTGCCACAGCGCGACGGTGCCCGCCTCGAGCATATGCACCAGAGGCAGGGCCGGCAGCCGCTCGCCCAGCCAGCGCACGCGCGCCTCCAGCGCCAGCACCGGATCCGGCTGGGCCGGCGCCGCGGGCGCGAACGAGCTCAGCATGCCATGCGTCAGCACCAGTTGCTGCGCGGGCGCGGCCAGGGCTGCGCCGCGGTCGCTCATCAGGAGCGCGCTCAGCAGCGTGCCGCCCGGCAATGCCTCGCCCTTCATGCTGGTCTTGCCATGCATGGCGAGCAGATGCCGGCTGCAGGTGGCCGAGAACTCGCGGCCAACCATCGCCAGCGGATCGTCCGCCAGCGCGGCAAGGCTGGAGCCGGCGCCATCGCTGACGTACTCGCGCCAGGCGGCGCGCGCCTGGACGCAGGCCGGATCGTTGTCCAGCCAGACGATGGTGTCATCCAGATTCTGCGCCGCGGCGATCGAGGCCGGGCCGCCCTGCGGGCGCAGGATGGCCGAGGCCAGCAATTGCCGCCGCCGCGCGGGGTCCACGGCATCCGCCTCGCGCGACGATGAAACCAGCGACGCCAGGTCCGCCTCGCTGGGCGTATACAGCGCGCGGGCGCGCTCGACCATCGAAAATGCGCGATCGATCAGCACGTCGGCGCGCGCCAGCTCCATGTGTTCGGGCACTTTCTGGCCGACCGACATGTAGTGGATCGGCAAGCGGTGGCGGATGGCCGTGTCCAGGGCGGCTCCCAGGCGGGAGGCCTCATCCAGCTTGGTGATGATGCAGCCGGCCACGTCCTCGCCCACGCCATTGCGGTAGGCATGCGCCACCTCGTCCAGCGTGTCGCCCTGGCTGGCTGCGTTGAGCACCAGCAGCCGGCGCACGGGCTTGCCCGCATTGCACAGCATCGCGGCCTGCTCCGCCACCAGGCGGTCGCGCTGGCTGATGCCGGTCGTGTCGATCAGCACGATCTTGCGGTTGCCCAGCTCGGCCAGGATGCGGCGCAGTTCGCCGGCATCGCGCACCGAATGGGCCGGCACTCCCATCAGGCGGCCGTAGATCTGCAGCTGCTCCAGCGCCCCGATCCGGAAAAGGTCGGTGGTCAGCATCGCGACCTGCTCGCGGCCCTCGCGCGCCACGCAGCGGGCGGCCAGCTTGGCGAGCGTGGTGGTCTTGCCCACGCCGGTCGGGCCGACCAGCGCATACACCCCGCCGGCCAGGAAGGCATCTTCGGACCGCACCACGGGCAGGTGCGTGACCAGCTCGTTGCGTGCCCAGCTGAGCGCCGCCTCGGGCGTCATCCCTTGCGGCAGGCGTTCGACCAGGGTGCGCACCAGCTTCGTGCTGAAGCCGGCATCCAGCAGGCTGCGGAACAGCGCCGCGCCGGCGGGCTCGCGGCCTGGGCCTTGAGGACCGCCCCAAAGCAGGCCGTCCATGCGGGTTTCCAGGGCGCCGCGCAAAGCGCTGATCGCGTCCTGCAGGCCGGCTGCCGTATCGACGGGCAGGCTGGCGGCGGGCATGGCCACGGCCTGGCGCAACGGCGTATCCGGCATGCGGGCCATGGAAGCCTGCGCGGGCTGCGGCGCGGCAGGGGCAAGCGGCGGCGCAGCGGGCGGCGCATAGGCGGCGGGCGCGGGTTGAACCGGAGCCGGAGCCGGAGCCGGCATGGCCGGCCGGTAGGCGGCCGGCGCGGACGGCGCAGCCATCGCCGCCAGGGTCGCGGCATGCACAGGCGAGGACGTCGCGGCAGCGCCCGGGACCGCCGCAACGGCGGACGGACGCGCCGGCGGCAAAGCCGGCAGCTCGATGCGTATGGGCGCGGCCGGCATAGGCGCGGCCGGCTGAGGCGCGGCCGGCTGAGGCGCGGCCGGCATAGGCGCTGTCGGCTGAAGCGCTGTCGGCTGAGGCCCTGCCGGCTGAAGCGCGGCAGTATCGGCCGCCGCATACCCAGCCGGCTCCAGCGACGACTCCGCCTCGGGCAGCGCGGACGCCGCGTAAGCGGACTGGTAAGCGGCGATGGAACGCGACGGGGCCGCATAGCCGGCCTGCGGCATGGCCGCAGGCGCGGCCAGCGGACGCTCGGCCGGGACCGGCGCGCCAAAGGGAGAACTCGACGGCGACGGCGTCCGCGCCTCGACGGGCGGCGCGTACGCGGGCGCTTCGCGCGGCGGCGTCTGCGCGGCCTCGTCGTCAAACGCCCCGTCGACGGTGGCCAGCACCTCGATGCCGCCATCGACGCTGCGGTTCGACACGATCAGCGCATCCGGCCCGAGGACCTGGCGCACCTGGCGCATCACATCACGGCTGTTCGCCCCAAAGAAACGGCTGATTTTCATGCCCCATTGCTCCCGCCGATCAGCGCGGTCACGCGGACCATGCGCTCATCGGGTATTTCGGTATTCGACAACACGCCCAGCTGCGGCAGGTGGTGCCGCAGGAAGCGCGACAGCGGCGCGCGCAAGACCGGCGACACCAGCAGCACCGGCGCATTGCCCTGCGACTCCTGGCGCTCGACCGCCGCCTGCGCTTCGCGCAAGAGCGTGTCGGCCAGCCCCGGCTCCAGGCCGCCGCTGGTCGTCATGGCCTGCGACAGCACCCGCTCCAGCTTCACGTCCAGGCCAATGACCCGCAGTTCGCCCTCGCCCGGGAACCATTGCTGCGTGATCGCGCGGCCGAGCGAACGGCGCGTCAGCGCGATCAGCTCGTTGATGTCGGGCTGGCCGCCCGAGCCGGCCGCCTGCGCCGCCAGGCGCGGGCCGTGCTCGGACAGCGTATCGATGATGGTGCGCATGTCGCGGATCGGCACTTCTTCCGCCAGCAGGCCTTGCAGCACCTTTTGCAGCGCGGTCAGCGACAGCGTCTTCGGAACCAGGTCCTCGACCAGCTTGGGCGCGTCGCGTCCGATGCGGTCCAGCAGCTGCTGCACTTCCTGGCGGCCCAGCAGGTTCGAGCCGTGGCGGTGCATCAGGTGGTTCAAGTGCGTGGCGACAACCGTGCCGGCGTCGACCACGGTATAACCGGCCACCTGCGCCTGGTCGCGCAGTCCGCCGTCGATCCACAGCGCGGGCAGGCCGAAGGCCGGGTCGGTGGTGGGCGTGCCCTTGATCTGCATCGTCACGCCGCCCGGATCGATCGCCAGCCACTGGCCCGGCATCGCCACGCCATTGCCCACTTCCACGCCCGACAGCAGGATGCGGTAGTCGTTGGGCTTGAGCTCCAGGTTGTCGCGGATATGGACGACCGGCGGCAGGAAGCCCACGTCCTGCGCGAACTTCTTGCGCAGGCTCCGGATGCGGTGCAGCAGCTCGCCGTTCTGCGCGTGGTCCACCAGCGGAATCAGCCTGTAGCCCACTTCCAGGCCCAGCTGGTCCACCATGGACACATCGTCCCAGCTCGCTTCGGCCGCGGCGGCCTGCGCCTGGCTGATCGCTTGCGGCGGCACCTCCTCGGCGGCCACTGCCGCGGCCACTCTGCGCTTATGCAGCATCCAGCCGCCCCACGCCAGCATGCCGGCCAGGGTAAGGAAGGCGATATGCGGCATGTTGGGGATCAGGCCCATGATGCCGATAATGCCCGCCGTGAGGAAAAGCACCGCCGGGTTCGAGAACAGCTGGCTCATGATCTGCTGGCCGATGTCCTGATCCGTCGACACGCGCGACACGACCACGCCCGCGGCGGTGGAGATCACCAGCGCCGGGATCTGGGCGACCAGGCCGTCGCCGATGGTCAGCAGCGTGTAGACGCGGGCCGAATCGCTCATCGACATATCGTGCTGGGCCACGCCCACGATCAGGCCGCCGATGATGTTGATCGCCATGATCAGGAGGCCGGCGATGGCGTCGCCGCGAACGAACTTGCTGGCGCCGTCCATCGAGCCGAAGAAGTCCGATTCCTGCGAGACTTCCGCGCGGCGCCTGCGCGCCTCGTCTTCGCCGATCAGGCCGGCATTCAGGTCGGCGTCGATCGCCATCTGCTTGCCGGGCATGGCGTCCAGGGTGAACCGCGCGCCCACTTCCGCGATACGCCCGGCGCCCTTGGTGATGACGATGAAGTTGATGATGGTCAGGATCACGAAGACGATGATCCCGACGGCGAAGTTCCCGCCCACCAGGAAGTGCCCGAAGGCTTCGATGACCTTGCCCGCCGCGTCGGGGCCGGTATGGCCATGGAGCAGCACCACGCGGGTGGAAGCGACGTTGAGCGACAGGCGCAGCAGCGTGGCGAACAGCAGCACGGCCGGAAACGCGGCAAAGTCCAGCGGCTTGCGCGTGAACATGGCCACCAGCAGGATCATCACCGACAACGCGATGTTGAAGGTGAACAGCAAGTCCAGCAAGAACGTGGGCAGGGGCAGCACCATCATGCCCAGCACCATCACGATCAGGATCGGACCCGCCAGCAGCCGCGCGTGCGAGGCGCCGTTACTCTTCAACATGGTGAGCAGAGCGCTCATTCCTTAAACTCCTTGTGCTGCGGTTTTTGCCTGCGGGTCCAGTTCGTCTGGCACGTTCAGTTTGGTGGGCGCCGTTGGTTCCGCCCCCCACCCTGAGCGCCAGGAACGCAGCTGGAAGACCCATGCCAGCACTTCCGCCACCGCGGTATACAGCTCGGCCGGGATTTCTTGTCCCAGTTCGACGTGTTGATGCAATGCGCGCGCCAAAGGCGGCGCTTCCAATGTGGGAATACGGTTCTCGGCAGCCAGCTCGCGGATCTTGGCCGCGATCAGGCCCGTGCCCTTGGCCAAGACGCGCGGGGCGCCGCCCTTCGATTCGTCGTACTTCAGCGCCACCGCGTAGTGCGTCGGGTTGGTGACCACGACATCCGCGTTCGGCACGTCGGACATCATCCGGCGCCGGGCCGCCTGGCGCTGCTGCTGGCGGATGCGGGCCTTCACGTGCGGATCGCCTTCGCTTTCCTTGTGTTCCTGGCGCACATCCTCCTTGGACATGCGCAGCTTCTTCAGGTGGCTCCAGATCTGCCACGGCACGTCCAGCATGACGATGACCAGCAGCGACGCCACGATGAAGGCGCAGCACATGGCCACCAGCGACAGGGCCTTGGTCAGCGCCGCCGACGGCGCCACGTGCATCAGGCTCATCATGTCGTCGTGATAGCGCCAGATGACCCATACCGCCACGCCGCCCACCAGCAACGCCTTGGCCAGCGCCTTGATCAGTTCCACCACCGTCTGCGACGAGAACATCCGCTTGAGGCCGGCGAAAAGGCTGAGCTTGGAGAAATTCGCCTGCAAAGGCTTGCCCGAGATGACGATACCGCCCAGCAGCACGCTGGACAACACCGCGACCACCGCCAGCAGCCCGAAGATCGGCAGGATGACCAGCAGCGCATGCCCGAAGCCGCTTACCGCCTGCTCGACCATGACGCCCGGGTCGAGCGCGACGCGCTGGTCGAACGCCAGCCCGCTGCGCAGCACCCCGCTCAAGCCCTGGTAGATCGAACCGCCGCCCGCCCAGATCGCCCCGACACCGGCGGCCAGCATCATGAACGTGCCCAGTTCCCGGGAACGCGCAATCTGCCCCTCCTCGCGCGCCTTTTCCAGGCGCCTGGGAGAGGCGGCTTCGGATTTTTCGAGGTCGCTTTCTTCGGCCATGCTCTGCGGTGTCGTTGCGGCTCGCGGATTTTCGGATTACGAGCTGCCCGCCGAGATTCTAGGAGGCATGGCCATTTGGCGATAAGCCAAGAAGCGGGGGGAAAGCGGCGCTATTCCCGGATGGACTGAAAACGCGCATAGTCCAGCCCGATCCGGACAGCGCCCCAGTGTTCCGACCCCAAATAAATGGGGAGGGAAATGTCATTGACGATTTCTCCGGTATCCCGCGAATACGTCTGAAACAGCAGCGATCCGGTATTGGCCGCCAGCCGGGCGCCCACGGGATCGTCGAAGATGCGCTTGTTCCGCACCCGGGCGATGTCCTGCTTGGGGTCTCCGGTGGGCGCATGCGAAAACCGGCTGTTGTGGGCCGGCGCGTAGCCCCGGCTGTCCACCAGGATCGTGTAGATCGCGCCCGGCACCGCCTCCAGCACGCTGTCGAGCAGGCGCGTGAGCGGCCCTTCGATGCCGCGGTCATAGACCGTGTGATAGCGAGGCGGCTCGCTGCCGGAAATGCGCTGGTAGTGGCGGTCGAACACATCCAGGCCCTGCCGCCGGGCGTCCTCCAGCAAGCCGACGGCGGCGTCTCCGAAGGCCTCGACCGCGTCCGACAGGATGTCGAAGGCGGTGTCGCCCGTCCGCATGTCCGCCAGGACCTCCTGCACGCTTTCGGTCTGGCGGCGGATGCGGTCGATCTCGCCCGACATGCTGCCCACGCGCTCCAGCACATCGGCGCTCAGCGCCGCGATGCGGCCCACTTCCTCGCTCATGCCGTGGTTGGTGGCATCGACCTCGCCGATCGCCTGCACCACGTCGCCCACCTGGCGGTTCATGCTGTCGAAATCGCGCACAAAGCGCTGGAAGCCGGAGCACGTCCGGTCCAGCACGGCGCCCGAGGCGTCGACGTCCTCGCGCAGCGTTCCGGTCTGACACTGGGTCGTGTCCACCAGGTCCAGCATCTCGGTGGTGTGGCGGCCGATATCGCTGGTGGCCGAGTTCACGCGCTCGGCCAGCCGCCCGACCTCGCTGGCGACCACCGCGAAGCCCCGCCCCGCGTCCCCTGCCCTCGCCGCCTCGACCCCGGCGTTCAGCGCCAGCAGCTGGGTCTGCAGGGCGATGTCCTTGATCAGCTTGCTGATGTCGCCGACCGAGCGCGCGCGCGTGGCGAGCTGCCCGACCACCTCGGTGAAGGCCGCCATCTCGCGCGTCATGCGGTCGACGCGCTCCTTGACCTCGGACAGCTCGGCCAGCGACCGCTGGGCCGCATGCAGGTTCTGCCCGGAAACGTCCGCGATCTCGCGGGCGTGGATGGAGGTGGACGTGGACAGGGCCGCGATTTGCGCGCCGCTGGCGGCCAGCGCTTGCGCCGCGCGCGCCTGCTCCTGCGCCAGCACCGAACAGCGCCCCGCCTGGAACTGCGTGCGCGCCGCGTTTAGCGCGATTTCAATGCTGGACTGGCGCACCGTCATGACCCGCCGGCGGATCTGCGCAAGAAACCGGTACAGCGGCCACACGGCCGGACTGATGGACAGGGTGCGCTCCGACAGCATCGCGTCGCCGCGGTTTAGCCGGCGCAGCAAGCCCCACATGCCGCCCAGGCGGAATACGGATCTGGCCAAGATGAACCTCCTTGTGCTGGCCCGGACCGCCTTCTGCGGGCATCCGTTGCCTGGCGCGCCAGGCGCGCCTTGTCTCGTGCTGCGAGGCCCCGATTCTTTTTATTGGCAGGAAGTCTATCGGCCAGACGGTGTTTGCGCCCTTAGGGAATACGTCCATGGCGCTGGCGGCGCACTGTTGAAAGTGTCCGACACCTCCTGGAGAAGGTGTCGGACACCGCCGACGCCAGCGGCGCCGCGCCGGGCTTCAGAAGCCCAGGCTGGCCAGCAGGTCGTCGACCTGGTCCTGGCTGGTGACCACGTCGGTCTTGCCCTGCGGGCTGATCTGCGGCCCATTGAGCAGGCTGTTGGCTTCGTCGCGGCGCTCTTGCGGCACGTTGTCCAGCAGCACCTGCAGCAGTTCGCGTTCGATCGCGCCCACCACATCCATCATGCGCATGATGACCTGGCCCGTCAGGTCCTGGAAATCCTGCGCCATGATGATTTCCATCAGCTTGGACTGCGTCTGCTGCGTCTGCTTCGGCACATCCTCCAGGAAGGCGCGCGTGTCCTTCACCAGCTCCCGGGCCTCGGGCAATTCCAGCGGCTGGTCGTACCACTGCTGCCAGCGGCTATCCAGCGCCTGCGCCGAACGCGCCATGCCGTCCTGAATGGGGCCGGCCTGCTCGGTCGCGTTCAGCACGCGGTTGGCGGCCTGCTCCGTCATCTGCGCCACGTAGCGCAGACGGTCCCGGGCGTCGGGGATGGCATTGGCCGCGTCCTTGATCGCCTGGTCCAGGCCCAGCTCGCGCATGCTGTCGCGCAACATGCGGGTCAGCGATGCGATCCGGTGGATCAGATCGGGGGATTCCGCCGGATCAACATTTTCCGTTGTGCTCATTGCACACCTCAGCCGGCAATTTTCTCGAAAATCTTGACCAGCTTTTCTTCCAGCGTTGCCGCCGTGAAAGGCTTGACCACGTAACCGTTGGCGCCGGCTTGCGCCGCCGCAACGATGTTTTCCTTCTTGGCTTCCGCCGTCACCATCAGCACCGGCAGCGAAGCCAGCGAGGCGTCGGCGCGAATCTGCTTGAGCATTTCCAGGCCGTCGAGGTTGGGCATGTTCCAGTCGGACACGACGAACTGGAAGCCGCCGTTGCGCAGCTTTTCCAGGCCGATGGCGCCGTCCTCGGCCTCATCCACGTTCTCGAAACCAAGCTCCTTGAGCAGGTTGCGGATGATCCGCCGCATAGTGGGGAAGTCATCCACCACCAGAATCTTCAGACCCTTGTCTACCATCTTTCACTCCAGAAAAAATTTGCTTGAGACCGACCGTGGATCAATACGCGTCAAACGCGGTGTCCACGGTCGCCCAGGCGAGTCAGAATGCGTTCGCTCATCGCCGACAACGGCACCACTTCAGCCGCGGCTCCAATGGCAATGGCCTCGCGGGGCATGCCAAAGACCACGCAACTGGCTTCGTCCTGCGCAATCGTGTGCGCGCCTGCCCGGTGCATTGCCAGCATGCCGGCGGCGCCGTCCTTGCCCATCCCGGTCAGGATGACGCCGATGGCGTTCTTGCCCGCGGCGACGGCGGCGGAGTTGAACAGCACGTCCACGGAAGGACGGTGCCGGTTGACGGGATCGCTGGCGTCCAGTTCGATCACATAGTTGGCGCCGCTGCGGCCCAGCCGCATATGCGTGTCGCCGCCCGGAGCCAGATACACATGGCCGGGCAGGACCCGGTCGCCATGCACGGCTTCGCGCACCGTCACGGCGCACAGCGCGTCCAGGCGCTGCGCGAACGAGCGCGTGAAGCCGGCCGGCATGTGTTGCGTGATCAGGATTGCCGGGCTGTCCGGGGGCAAGGGCTGCAGCACCTCGCGGATAGCCTCGGTGCCGCCGGTGGACGCCCCGACGATGACCAGCTTTTCCGAGCTGGACAGCGGCCGGCGCAGCATGGGCGCGGGCGCGGCCGGCGTGGCATGCGGCGTCGGCGCGCGCAGCTTGGCGCGCGAGGCGGCGCGGATCTTGTCCGCGATGATCTCCGTGTATTCGAGCAGGCCGTCGCGGATGCCCAGCTTGGGCTTGGTCACGAAATCGATCGCGCCCAACTCCAGCGCGCGCAAGGTGATTTCCCCGCCCCGCTCGGTCAGCGACGACACCATCACCACCGGCATGGGCCGCAGGCGCATCAGCTTTTCCAGGAAATCCAGCCCGTCCATGCGGGGCATTTCCACGTCCAGCGTCAATACATCCGGGTTGTGGCGCTTGATCAGGTCGCGCGCCACCAGCGGATCGGGCGCGGTCGCAACCACTTCCATATCCGGCTGGCTATTGATGATCTCGGTCATCAAGCCGCGTACAAGCGCGGAGTCGTCCACACACAAAACGCTTATTTTCTTCATCTTTTGATGCCCTGGCCCGTTCAGGCCTTACTTGCGCATTCGTACACCGTCTGTCCGCGCAGACGAAAATCGCGGCTGATATAGGTGAAGTTCTCGGAATGGCCGGCAAACAGCAGGCCGCCTGGCTTCATCAGCGGCACAAACCGCTCCAGAATCTTCGCCTGGGTGGGCTTGTCGAAATAGATCATGATGTTGCGGCAGAAGATCACGTCGAACTTCTCGCTGATCCCCCACGAGGGCGCCAGCAGGTTCAAGGTCTCGTACTGCACCATATCGGCAATCTCGGGGCGCACCCTCACCTGCCCCGCGTTGGCGCCGCGGCCCTTGAGGAAGAAGCGGCGCAGGCGCTCGTCTTCCATCTTGGCGACGCGCTCGTTGGGATAGACCGCCGTCCGCGCCCGGTTCAACACATTGGTGTCGATGTCGGTCGCCAGCACCGTGGAGCCGCCCGCGCGCGGGCCCAGCGCTTCCACCAGCGTCATGGCGATGGAATACGGCTCTTCACCCGTGGACGCCGCGCAGCACCAGACGGACACCGGGCCGCCGCGCTTTCTCGCGAAGTCGGCCAGGATCGGGAAGTGATGCGATTCGCGGAAGAACGCCGTCAGGTTGGTCGTGAGCGCGTTGATGAAATCTTCCCACTCGGCCGCCTCCGGCTCGTTCTCCAGCTGGTCCAGGTAGCTGCCAAAGTCCTGGCGGCCCAGGGCGCGCAGACGGCGCGCCAGGCGGCTGTAGACCATTTCGCGCTTATGCGTGCCCAGCGAAATGCCGGCGCGCGCGTGGATCATTTTGCGGACGCGGGAAAAGTCCGCGTCCCGGAAATCAAACTGGCGGTCCACCGGAATGGACGGGGCCGTATTTGCCGCGGTTGCCACTAGGGTCCTCCGTGTCCAAGCGCGAGCGAGTCGGGCGCATCCAGGCGCGCGTCGTCATAGGAGGCATGCACCGAGGACAGGCGATGCGCCGGCACTTCGATGACTTCGCCCGCGTTGATCTTGAACACCGCCACCGCTTCGGCCAGGCGCTGCGCCTGCTCCTGCAGCGATCCGGCCGCGGCAGCCGCTTCTTCCACGAGCGCCGCGTTCTGCTGCGTCACTTCGTCCATCTGCGACACCGCCCGATTGACCTGGTCGATCCCGCTGGACTGCTCCTCGGACGCCGCCGAGATCTCGCCCATGATGTCCGTCACCCGCTTGACCGAGGCCACGATCTCCTGCATCGTCGCGCCGGCGCGCTCGACCTGCTGCGAGCCCGCGCCGACCTTCGTCACCGAGTCCTCGATCAGGCCCTTGATTTCCTTGGCCGCCTGCGCGCTGCGCTGCGCCAGAGAGCGCACTTCGCCCGCCACCACCGCAAAGCCCTTGCCCTGCTCGCCCGCGCGCGCCGCTTCCACCGCGGCGTTCAGCGCCAGGATGTTGGTCTGGAACGCAATGCCGTCGATCACCGACACGATCTCGGAAATCTTGCGCGAGCTGGCCGAAATGCCCTGCATCGTGCTGACCACTTCCGAAACCGCCGAGCCGCCGCGTTCCGCCACGTCCGACGCGCTGGCCGCCAGCTGGTTGGCCTGGCGGGCATTGTCGGCGTTCTGCTTCACGGTGGACGCCAGCTGCTCCATGGAGGCCGCGGTTTCCTCAAGCGAGGCCGCCTGCTGCTCGGTGCGGCTGGACAGGTCCGTGTTGCCGGCCGCGATCTCCTGCGAACCGATATTGATCTCGTCCACGCCGCGGCGCACCGACGCCACCGTGCGGGTCAGGCTTTCCTGCATACGCTTGAGCGCCGCGAACAGCTGGCCGATCTCGTTGGTGTTGCCGGCCTCGACGCGGGCGGTAAGGTCGCCGCCGGCGATGCGGTCGAAATGCTGGCCGGCCTCTTTCAGGGGCTGCAGCACGCGGCGGCGAAGGAAGACGTAGGTGGCGAAAACCAGCAGGGCCGCGATCACGCCGCCGGCGGCGACGGCCATCAATACGAATTGGTAGCGCACCTGCGCCACTTCATGGGCGTCCAGCATCTTGCTGGCGCGCCAGAAGTCAAAGCCCTCGACGGCGCGCGCAAAGCGCCCTTCCAGCGCATCCTGCACCATCTGGATGTGCGTCTGATAGCCCGGCATGTCCGCCTTTTCCAGGGCGGCCACCAAGGGGGCCAGCCCCTGCTGCGAGAGCGTGGCGTAGGAGGACTCGATTTCCTTGAGCGACTCGGCCGCCTCGGCCGGCCGGGGCAAGGTCTTGAAGTAATCGAACTCGGCCTGGCCCTTGTTCAACGAGGCCTTGGCGCGCTCCAGCAGGCCGGCCGCTTCGCCCGACAGGCCCTGCGTCAGCAAGGTGGGCTGGCCCACGCTGCGGACGATGTCGGCGTAGTTCGCCGACGCCGCGCGGCCCAGGCCGTTCAAGGTGTCCTTGTAGCTCGATACGACGCGGCCAACGGCGTCGTCCAGTTCCTGCGATTGCTTGATTTCGGCCAACGTCCCATTGCTGATGCGCAGAGACAGGACGCCAAGCGCCGCTCCGATCACCAACATGAATGAGAAGAACGCCAGCACCCACAAAAGGCTGCTGCGTATCGTCATGTTCGCGAAAAACTTGCGCATCACAAGAACCACCCCTTGACTGCAATCGTTAAAGGAAAGCGCCACATCGGATTCAATATGGCGCCTCTACCCCGCATCCAGGCCGGACTCCGATCAGGAGGCGACCTTCTCCACCAGCGCCATTTCATCGCTGGTCATCATCTTTTCGATATCCACCAGGATCAGCATCCGTTCGTCCACGGTGCCCAGGCCCGTCAGGTACTCGGTGGACAAGGTGGCGCCGAATTCGGGCGCCGGGCGGATCTGGCCGGAATTGAGCATCAGCACGTCGGACACGCCATCGACCACGATGCCCACGACGCGGCGGTCCAGGTTCAGGATGATGACGACGGTCTGCTCGTTGTAGTCGACGCGGCCCAGGTTGAACTTGATGCGCAGGTCGACGATCGGCACGATGATGCCGCGCAGATTCGTCACGCCCTTGATGAACGACGGGACATTCGCGATGCGGGTGACCGTGTCGGCGTCGTAGCCGCGGATCTCCTGCACCTTCAGGATATCGATGCCGTATTCTTCGTCGCCCAGCGTGAAGACCAGGAATTCGCTGCCGACATCTTCATTGCGCGCGGCTTGCGCTTGCGGTTTGGCTGCCATGATTTTTAGTGCTCCATCAATTCAGAATGGCTTCGGGCTGCGACCAACGCTCACGGTTGGCGCGCGCAAGCGCAAATACGTCGACAATCAGGGCCACGCTGCCATCGCCGAGGATGGTCGCGGCGGAAATCCCCGGGACTTTGCGGTAATTCGACTCGAGGTTCTTCACCACGACCTGGTGTTGCCCGATCAGGTGGTCCACCAGCAGCGCAAAGCGGCGGTCCTCGGCCTGCATGATGACCGCGATGGCCTGCGTGGGGTCCGTCTGGGCCGCGCCCACGGAGAACACGCGGTGCATCTCGACGAGCGGCAGGTATTCGCCGCGCACGTGCATGACGCGCTCGTTGCCGGCCACGGAATAGATCTGGTCGTTGGTGGGCTGCAGCGATTCGGTCACGTTGTTCAGCGGCAGGATGAAGGTTTCCTCGCCCACGCGCACCGACATGCCGTCCAGGATGGCCAGCGTCAGGGGCAGCACGATGCGCGTCGTGGTGCCGTTGCCCGGCTCGCACGACAGCTGCACATGGCCGCCCATGTCCTGGATGTTCCGGCGCACCACGTCCATGCCGACGCCGCGGCCGGAAATGTCCGTGACCTTTTCGGCGGTGGAAAAGCCCGGCGCGAAAATCAGCTGCCAGATTTCGTCGTCCGGGGAATTCTCGTTGACGGCCAGGCCCTGGGCCATCGCCTTTTTCAGGATCTTTTCGCGGTTCAGGCCGCCGCCGTCGTCGCTGACCTCGATCACGATGTTGCCGCCGTTATGCTGGGCGGACAGCACCAGCTGGCCAACCGGATCCTTGCCGGCCGCGATGCGCTTTTCGGGCGTCTCGATGCCGTGGTCCAGGCTGTTGCGGACCAGGTGGGTCAGCGGATCGATGATGCGCTCGATCAGGCTCTTGTCCAGTTCGGTCGCGCGGCCATGGGTTTGCAGTTCGATCTGCTTGCCCATCTTGCCGGCGATGTCGCGCACCAGGCGGGGAAAGCGGCTGAACACGTAGTCCATCGGCATCATGCGGATCGACATGACCGCTTCCTGGAGGTCGCGGGCATTGCGTTCAAGCTGTTCCATGCCGTTCAGCAGGCGGTCGTGCAGCACCGGATCCAGCGTGGAGGCCGTCTGCGCCAGCATGGCCTGCGTGATGACCAGTTCGCCCACCAGGTTGATCACCTGGTCGACTTTTTCAACGCCGACGCGGATCGACGTGGATTCCTTGTCGGCATGCGCCGGCGCCGTCGGACGGGCCGCCGCGCGGGCGGCCTGGGTGACGACTTCGGCGGCGGCGGCCGATTCCGCCACGGGCGGTTCGGCGACGGCCGGCGCGGGAGCCGGCACGGACGCGGCAGCGGCGGCGCCCGCCGGGACTGCTTCGCGCTCGATGCTGAGCTGGTCGCCGTCGACGATGAAGCAGCACACGGCTTCGATGTCGTCCGGCGTGCAGGTGCTTTCCACCCACACGGTCAGGACGCCGTCGGCGCGTTCGCTGGCCTTGACGGTGCCGAGGTTGCCCATTTCTTCGAGCAGGGAAGCGGCGTCCTTGTCCGACACCTTGGTGATGCGCACGCGCAGCGGCAGGCTGCCCGCTTCGGCGGCTGGCGCAGCCGGCGCGGCCTGCGGCACCGGGGCAGGAGCCGGCGCTGCCGCCACGGGAGCGGGGGCAGGCGCCGGGGCGGCAGCCGCGGCGGGATCCTTATGCTCCAGCGCAAGCTGCCTCAACACGGCGCAAATACGCTCAAACACGGCATCATCGGGCTCTTCGGAGGCCCGATAGGCGTCCAGTTGGCTTTTGAGCACGTCTTTCGTTTCCAAGAAAATATCAATCATGTCCGTGCGCAGCGCCATTTCGCCGCGACGGATTGCGTCCAGAAGGTTCTCAAGCAGATGGGTGGTGCCCGCCAGCTGCGTGAAACAGCCGAACGTCGCCGCGCCGCCCTTGATCGAGTGGGCCGCGCGGAAAATGGCATTGAGCTGTTCGATGTCGGGCGCGCCCACATCGAGCTCGAGCAAGAGCTGCTCCATTTGCGCGAGCAGCTCGTCCGCCTCGTCGAAAAAGGTCTCGTAAAACTGACTGAGGTCCAAACCAGAACTCATGACCCGTACGCCTTCATAAATGAACCTGCTTAAGCGCCGGTCTGCTCGTCGAGCAGCTCGGTCGCCAATTCCACCAGCACGTCGGGGTCGACGGGCTTGGAGAGCCAGCCACAAACGCCCAGATCCCGAGCGGCCATCTTGCTATCCACATCGTCCTCGGTGGTCAGCACCAGCACCGGCACATCCATGTACTGGTCCTGTTCGCGCAAACCCTGAATCAGCTCCAGGCCGCCCTTGACGGGCATGTTCCAGTCGCTGACGACCAGGTCCACCGGATGGCTCTTGGCCACCTCCAGCGCTTCCTGGCCGTTCGCGGCCGTCAGAACCTTCCAGCCCGCGCCAGTCAGCGTCGCCTGTACGATCATCCGCATCGTTGCAGAGTCGTCCGCCACGAGAATCGTTGCCGCCATTGCTATCGAACCCCTTCAGCAGGCGGGGTGCTCTCCGCCTCGCCTTGCTTGGTTGCCGTTGCGGCCTGGGCGGCGGCTTGCGCCGCGCCCACTGCCGTTCCCACCTCGCGGGCATCCTTGGCGCTAACGTCCGCAGCGGCGGCGTTCTCGTTTTCGATGCGCCGCTGGGTGCTCTGGTTGAGCACCACTAGGCTGATACGTCTATTAACGGCGGCATACGGATCATCTTTAACCAGGCTCATGCTGGAAGACAGGCCCTGGATCCGCATGACCTTGCTTTCGTTCATGCCGCCGGCCACCAATTCCTGGCGCGAGGCGTTCGCGCGATCGGCCGAGAGCTCCCAGTTGCTGTAGGCGCGTTCGCCCCGGGCATACTGCGAGGCGTCCGTATGGCCCGAAATGCTGACCTTGTTGGGGAGTTCGTTGAGAACCGGCCCCAATTCCCGCAGGATGTCGCGCATGTAGGGCTGCACGTCCGCGCGGCCGGTGGCGAACATCGGACGATTCTGGTTGTCGATGATCTGGATGCGCAGGCCTTCGGTGGTCAGGTCGATCAGCAACTGCGGCCTGAAGCTCTTCAGGACCGGGCTGGTCTCGATGACGTTCTCGAGGCGCTTTTTCAGGTTTTCCAGGCGATGCTGCTCGCGGCGCTCGGCGTCGCCCATGGGCTGGGATTCAACCCGGTTGCCCTGCCCGCGCCGGACATCGCCGTCGCTGCGCAGGGGATCCTGCCCGCCGCCGGGCACCGCGCTGGTTTCTGCCGAATTGCTGGGACCGCCCATGATCGCCACGCGCAGGGGCATGCGGAAGTACTCCGCGATGCCCTTGAGTTCTTCGCGCGGTACGATGCTGATCAGCCACATCACCAGGAAGAACGCCATCATCGCCGTGATGAAGTCGGCGTAGGCGATCTTCCAGCTTCCCCCGTGGTGCCCGCCGCCCTGGACCTTCTTGCGGCGGATCACCACACGGTGATTGTTTACCGTGCTCATGGGCCGCTCCGTCAGGCCTTGCCGGTCGCGGTCGACTTGGTTTGCCGGACGTGTTCTTCCAGTTCACCAAAGGTCGGACGCACGGACGAGAACAGCACCTTGCGGCCAAATTCCACCGCCAGCTGGGGCGGATAGCCGTTCATGCTGGCCAGCAGCGTCGTCTTGATGCATTCCAGCACCTTCATGGCCTCATCCGTGCGGCGCTCGACACGCGAGGCCAGCGGGCCCACGAAGCCGTATGCCAGCAAAATGCCCAGGAAGGTGCCGACCATGGCCTTGGAGATCAGGTCGCCCAGGATCGCCGGGGGCTGGTCCACGGCGGCCAGCGCCTTGATCACGCCCAGCACCGCCGCCACGATGCCGAAGGCCGGCAGGCCGTCGGCCATCTGATGCAGGGCGTGCGCGGGGACCTGGCGCTCATGGCGGTAGGTTTCGATTTCCTCGTCCATGAGGGTCTCGATCTCGAACGAGCTCATGTTGCCGCTAATCATGATGCGCAGGTAGTCCGTGATGAACTCCATGAGCTTCGCGTCTTTGGCGATACGGGGGTATTCGCTGAAGATCGGGCTGGAGGCCGGATCCTCGATGTGCGATTCGATGGCCATCAGGCCTTCGCGCCGGGCCTTGTTCAGCAGCACGTACAAGAGCGCCATCAGCTCCATGTACACGTCCTTGCCGTAGCGGGAGCTTTTCAGCGCGTCGGGAAGCGCCTTCTTCACCAGCAGCAGCGACTTCTTGCTGTTGCCGGCAAGGAATGCCCCAAAAGCCGAGCCGAAGATCAGCGTCAGCTCAAAGGGCTGGTAAAGCGCGCCCAAGTGGCCGCCCAGCGCTATGAAGCTGCCGACGACCGACACGATCACCACAAGAAATCCGATAACAATCAACACATCAGGCCCCTGCCAACGAAGTCTAAAACCGGCGTCAATGATCCCCTGTCGCCCCCGACCCAAAAAGGCGGGTTAGGGGGAGTTTTTCAGGGCTTTTGATGTATTTGGACGCCGCCGGTCAGGGCCGGGCGGCATCCGCGACGGGAGCGGGCCGACTGCCGGCGCGCGCCTTGGCCGCCGCGCGGGTCTTTCCCGCGCGAGGTGGCGGCCTGCAGATGGCGCACACGAAATCCGACTGCGGATCGTGGGCATGCGCGATGAAATGGCCTCCGCACTGGCGGCAGGCGGAGAGCTGCAGCATGCCGCTGTCGAAGAAGCGCACCAGCATCCAGGCTCGGGTGAAGCTCAGGACGGGTTCGGCGGCTTCGGTGGAGTCCAGGCCGGCGTTTTCAAGGTAGAGGCGATAGGCGTCGATCGTGGCGCGTATGCCTTTGCTGCTGGTGCGCGCATTCAGGAACGAATACACGTTATAGAAGAGCGAGGAGTGGATGTTCGGCAGCCAGGTCATGAACCAGTCGACCGAAAACGGCAGCATGCCCTTGGGTGGCGAACAACCGCGTATCTCGCGATACAGGCGGGCCAGGCGGTCGTGGCTGAGGCTGGTTTCAGCCTCCAGCACCTGCAGCCGGGCGCCCAGGGTAATCATGGAGCTGGCAAGCAGGATGTCGTCCGCTTCCTGAGAAACGCTCTTGGAGGCCATTACACGTATGTCCGAGTGGAATTCACAGGCCGTCAGGCCAATTCTTCAACAGGTTGCTTGGCCAGCAGGATCGTCGCATGCGCTTGCTGAAGCGCACCGCCCAGAACGTCGTGGGTCAATGCCGACAACAGGCTGTAGTCATCAAAGCGGAAACGGCACAGCAGCGAGCTGGAGCTGGCCAGCTTCACCAGTTGCGCCGGCGATAGACGCATGAGGATGTCAGCGACTTCGTTGCTGAACCCCAAGCGGAACATCGATGCAGCGTAGTCATCGCGCAGCATCCGCTGCGCAAGTAACAGATAGGACAGATTCACTTCGCGAATGTCTGCCAGCATTGAATTTTCGACTTGTTGCACGCCCAACTCCCTATCCCTATCCCACCGAAGGGGCTTGATAACCAGGGCGCAGGCAACGTGTGTTGCCTGCCTGCCCGCTGCATCCTGTTTTAATGCGAAATGTATCATTTGTTCGCAATTTAAGTAAAATTTACCACAGGTCATGTCATTTTCTATGACTTATATGACAAATCTTTGTTGATGTTGCGCAACTTGCCCGTTTAGATACACCTTGACATACAAGTTAGTGACAAATTTGCGCCAATTTGCCAAATAAGCATTCAAAACATTGCGTACTTCTTCGAATGAAACCCTGTTCAGTGCCGACAATGGCACCTTGCCGATCACTAAAACTTGCTAGCTTTAGCGCAGCCGCGCGCTTGTCGACAATGTCGCAAATTGACAACAATCGACAAGGCGTCACGATGGACACCGCCCGACATTCCCGCAATGCCCCACGCAGATGACAGCCTGGTCGAATATGCACCGCTAGTGCGAAAGCTGGCCCTGCAATTGCTCGCCAGGCTTCCGGCCAGCGTTGAACTCGACGACCTGATACAGGCCGGCATGATCGGCCTGCTGGACGCCGTACGCCGCTACCAGGAAACTGCCGACGCTCAATTCGAGACCTACGCCACGACCCGCATCCGTGGCGCGATGCTCGACGAGCTCCGCGGCCAGGACTGGTTGCCGCGCAGCGTCCGCACCAAGGCGCGCAAGATCGAACAGGCCATCCAGCACCTGGAACAGCGCTTGATGCGCGCGCCCACGGAGGCCGAGATCGCAGCCCAGCTCGAGATCCCGCTGAATGAATACCAGGCGCTCCTGCATGACGCCCAGGGCGTGCAGATCGTCCACTATGAAGATTTCACGACCGAACCCGATTCGGCATCCGGCCAATCGGACTGGTCCGCCACCCTGAACCACGGTTCGGCCGGGGGCAACCCGCTGGACTCGCTGCTGGCGGGCGACTTCCGCCAGGCGCTGATCCACGCCATCGACGCCCTGCCCGACCGCGAAAAGCTGCTGCTGTCGCTTTGTTATGAGCAGGGGCTGAACCTGAAGGAAATTGGGGCGATCATGAACGTGACCGAGGCCCGGGTATGCCAGCTGAGGTCGCAGGCAACGGCGCGGATCCGGGCGAAGCTGAAGGACCAGGCCTGGCAGGAGCTGCCCCAGGAGGGGCAGATCGCGCAGATCATCTAGGCGCCTCGCCCGCGCGCGGGCGCACAATTCCCCGGAAAATCGGACGCTATTCGAGCCTTCGCCGCGCGCCGGCGACTGCTAGCCTGTCGCATCGATTCAACATCCGTGCGCGGCCGCCTTCGCCAGCAGCGCATCGCCCCACCCCTGGAATTCGCAATGACCGCACCCGATCATTTGACGCAGGCGATCTCAGACGCTTACGACGAAACCCCCTATATTTCCAACCCGTTCTCGTACACGTCGCCGGGCAATCTCCGCGCGGTCGCGGGTCTCTACGGCTTGGATACGCCCCCCCTGGAAAATGCGAAAGTCCTGGAGCTGGGCTCCGCCGCGGGCGGCAACCTGCTTCCCTTTGCGCTCGCCCACCCCGGAGCGACGGTCGTGGGCATCGATCTCGCGCCCCAGCAAATCGAGGCCGGCCGGCGCATCGCCGAAACAGCCGGCGCGCGCAATCTCGATCTCCGGGCGATGAGCCTGACCGACATAACCGCGGATTTCGGGACGTTCGACTACATCATCTGCCACGGGGTTTTCAGCTGGGTGCCGCCGGAGGTGCGCGACGCCATATTCCGGATCTGCCGCGAAAACCTGGCGCCGAATGGTGTTGCCTATATCAGTTACAACACGTATCCCGGCTGGAAGGCGTCGGACGTCATTCGCGATGCCATGATCTTGAACAGTTTCGGCGCCGAAACCCCGCAGCAGAAACTCGCGCGGGCCAAGGACATGCTGGACCTGATCGAAAATGGCCTCTGGCAGAACAATCCCTTGCAGTCCGCACTGCAGGAAGCCGCGCGCAAGCTGCGCGGCCAGACGGACCATTACCTGCTGCACGAATATCTTGAGACCATCAATACGCCTTGCTACTTCCTGGAGTTCGCCGCTGCGGCGCAACAAGCAGGGTTGGCGTATGTCACCGATGCCGAACCGCAACTGACTTTCTCTTCCACGTTTGGAACGCGAGTCGCGGTGGGGCTAAATTCCCTGTCGGCAAACGCCGGCCGCGAAATGCGCGAGCAATACCTGGATTTCGCCGTGGGCCGCACTTTCCGCAAGAGCCTGCTGGTTCATGCCGAGCGCGCGGAACAGATGCTGGAGCAGCCTGAAGGCAACGCGTTCAAGGAAATGCACTTTGCCACGCACCTGGAAGCGGCGCCGCCGGCCGCGGGCGCGTCTTCGGGGCATGCGCATTACCGCACTCCCAACGGCGCCACCCTCAGCACGAAAGACCCAGCCATGATCGGCATCATCGACGCCCTGGCCGGCGTCTGGCCGCGCTCGCTTTCCTTCAATGACCTCCTGGCCATCATCGAACCGCACGCCCCGGGCGCCACGCGGGATGACCTTGCCAACGCTGCATACATGCATCTGATCACGCTGGTTCAGGGCAGCGCCTTGCATTACCGGCTGGAGGCTTCGCCCTACCTTGCCCCGGAAACAAGGCCCAGGCTCATCGCCGGCGCACTGGAGTTGATGCGGGAGGTCGGCAAGAAAGATTGCCAGGTCGGCATGCACAATTTCTGGCACCATCCCGTCACGCCGCCGCTTGACGCATTGAGCCAATCAGTTGCATCGCAGATGGACGGCAGCCTGAGCGCCGCCGAGCTGCGGACCCAAATCCGCGACGCCCTGACATCCGGACGGCTTGCCCACCCCAACGGGCAGTCCTACAAGGGCGCACGCAACCTGGAGCCCGTGGCCCAGGAATTCCTGAACGCGCTGGTGGTTCAACTGCGCAAGGCCGGCCTGCTGCTGAATTAAGGCGCGGCCATCGGCGGCCGCCCCGGGGCGGCCGCCACCAAAATGGCAAGTCCGGCGGCATATTTACGATTGCCCCAAAAAAAAGGCTAAAGATTGATTTGAGACTGCCGTAATCCTGGCAACGGAGAAATTCGAAGACACAAGTCAACGAATTCTTCCCGTTACAAAGATGGGCGGCCCCGCTGCCCGGTTTGAAGAAGCCTTTCTCTCTTGGGAGCCTAAACATGGCTGCAGTCATCAATACCAACTACTTGTCGCTCGTTGCTCAGAACAACCTGAACAAGTCCCAATCGTCCCTGGGCACCGCCATCGAACGCCTGTCGTCGGGCCTGCGCATCAACAGCGCCAAGGACGACGCCGCCGGTATGGCCATTGCCAACCGCTTCACCGCGAACGTCAAGGGCCTGACCCAAGCCGCTCGTAACGCCAACGACGGCATCTCGCTGGCCCAGACGACGGAAGGCGCCGCCTCCGAAATCAACACCCACCTGCAGCGCGTTCGCGAACTGTCGGTGCAAGCCGGCAACGGCAGCTACTCGCAAGAGCAGCTGAACTCGATGCAAGACGAAATCAACCAGCGTCTGTCGGACATCGACCGCATCTCGCAACAAACCGACTTCAACGGCGTGAAGGTTCTGTCCGCCAACGCCAAGCCCCTGACGCTGCAAGTCGGCGCCAACGACGGCGAAACGATCACCCTGAACCTGTCGGAAATCAGCGTCAAGACGCTGGGTCTGGACGGCTTCAACGTCAACGGCTCGGGCGTGACCCAGAACCGTTCGGCCACCGTGTCCGACCTGCAAGCCGCTGGCGGCACCTCGGTTGGCAACGACTGGACCGTGACCACGACCCACGCTGCCGCCACCGCCGACCAAACGTTCGCCAAGCTGGAAAACGGCAACACCGTGACCGTTGGCACGGGCACCGGCGCCACCGTCTACACGTACGACGCCGCCGAGAAGAACTTCACGTTCACCGACAAGTCGGCCTCGAACGCTGGCGCCATCACCACGCTGGCAAACTCGCTGCGTCCGGCTACCGGCACGACCACCGCCACCTACACCCACAACGGCGGCGGCACCACTGAATTCCAAGTGGACGCAACGGGCAAGGTCACGATCGGCGGCCAAGAGGCGTTCCTGGATGCCGCAGGCAACCTGACCACCAACAATGCCTCCGCAACGACCGCCACGCTGAACAGCGTGCTGACCGCCGCCGCCAACACCGGCGCTGCTGGCTCGTCGTCGGTTTCGATCGGTGGCAAGACGTACTCGAACACCGGTACCGCCAACGCTCTGTCGTTCACCAACACCATCGCCACCGATGCTCTGCTGGCCAACGTCAAGGCCAACGCTACCGCCGGCGGCGTGGTTGTGAAGCTGGGTCAAGGCATCACCAGCGCCAACGTCACCTTCACCAGCGGCGCGTCCACCGACACGTACGTTGACGACAAGGGCACCTTCACCACGACCAAGACGTACGACACGACCTACACCGTCGACGTCAACACGGGCAAGGCCACGGTCAAGAGCGGCACGGGCACTGGCGACTACGCCGCCCAAGTCGGCGCCGAAGCCAAGGTCAACAGCTCGGGCAAGCTGACCACGGAAGAAAAGAGCAAGGGCACGCTGACCACCGATCCGCTGAAGACGCTGGACGCCGCCTTCACGAAGCTGGACAAGCTGACCGGCGAACTGGGCGCTGTGCAAAACCGCCTGGAATCGACGATCGCCAACCTGAACAACGTGGTCAACAACCTCTCCAACGCTCGTTCGCGTATTCAAGACGCCGACTACGCCACGGAAGTGTCGAACATGTCCAAGGCTCAGATCCTGCAACAAGCTGGCACCTCGGTTCTGGCCCAAGCCAACCAAGTCCCGCAAACCGTTCTGTCGCTGCTGCGTTAATTCTCAGCAACAGCTACAGTCGGCAGAGGAAACCCCGGTTTCCTCTGGCTGGCAGCCAGGAACGGCCCTTCGCGCCGGGCTTGGCCACCCCAAAAACCCGCCTCTCGGCGGGTTTTTTTCTTTTGAGGCCGCGAGATCGGCTTCGGCCAAACTGACGGCGAATTCCGATGCTGATTCCACGAATGGACGATTGCCTCCATTCGTAGAATCCCAGCAACAGACTCCTCACGCTCGCCCAGCCACTTTCTCCATGTCTTATCCTGCCTTCTCCCACCGCCAGGCCGTTGCTGAACCGGGGCGGCTCGCCCCGAGCCATTCGCCGGCCAGGCTGCGCGCAACCGCGCATTTATATGGGGTCGAAACATCACCGCTCGAACGCGCCCGCGTGCTTGCGCTTGGCTGCGGCGCGGGAGAAGGATTGCTGCCCTACGCTGTTGCCTATCCGCAAGCGCAGGTTGTCGGGGTGGACGCCTCGGAAACCCTGATCGCGCAAGGAACAGCCGCCGCGCAAGGCATGGGCATCCAGAACCTTGCGCTCTACGTCGGCGGTGCGGCGGATCTAGGTACGCAACTGGGGCTGTTTGACTACGTGATCGTCACAGGTCTATATAGCTACCTCCCGCCGCAAGCCGCCCAGGAACTCCTGGAAGCTTGCGCCAAGCTGTTGTCTCCCCAAGGAATTCTCTACCTTGACAGCCCCGTCTATCCGGGCGCCAAGGCCCTGGACGTGGTGCGCGACGCCATCATGCTGCATGGACACGCCGCGCAGACTGAAGCCGAACTCCAGGACGGCGCGCTCGCCGCGCTGACACTGTTCAAGGACGGCATGTCGGCGTCCAACCCGCAGGGAGCCGCGCTATCCGCAGCCGCAGCCCAATTTGAACGCGCCCTGGGCGCTGCCGGGCAAAGCCTGCCCGCGGCGTCAAACCCATTGGCGAGCAACCCGTGCTATTTCGTGGAGTTGGCCGGGCGCGCCTCGGAAGCCGGACTGGCCTACGTCGGCGATGCCCAGCCGCTCAGCGAAATTCCGCTCAATTTCGGTCAAGGCGTCTCTCTCAGTCACAGCCTGTTGACCATGGGGCAGCCTGCCACCGTTCGCCAGCAGTATCTGGACTTCTCGACCGGCCGCGCCTTCCGCCAGTGCATGTGGGTGGCGCAAGCCAGGTCCGCCGAAGCGCACGGCATGCCGGATCTGGCGCGTCTGCAGGATCTGCGCTTTGCCTCGGGCCTGGTCCGCCTGGCGGCCAACGGCCAGGAGCAAGGCGCGACCTACGTCAACCACCAGGGCCGCGCGCTGATCACGCACGACGCCGACGTTGTGACGGTCGTGGACACGCTGGCCCATGCGTGGCCGGCGTCGTTGCCTTTCAGCGCTTTGCTGGCTGTCCTGCTGCATAAGAATCAGGTGCCGGACACCGACGCCCGCAAGGCGCTGGATCGCGCAATCCGCGTCTTGATGGAAAACGATCTGGTCCACTACTGCCTCGATGCCGGCCCCTATGAGCGGGAGGTGGACACGCCGGTGCGCCTCCTGGCCTGCCTGGACCTGAACCAGCAGGCTGCGCCCGACGCGCCTTGGCCGCGGTTCAACTTGTGGCATGAGTCCATTCTGTTCGTCCCATCCGAAGTCCATGCCGCTGTCTTGCGCGCCATGGGCGACGGCCGCCGGCCCGACGAAGCGCAGGTCGCCGGCAAACCCGCCGATCTGGGCGAGGTGGCGGAAACCCTGTCGATCGTCAAACGCTACGGCCTGGCGTCAAGCAATGCGCGCGCCTGGGTCGGCATGCTGCGCGATACGCTGGTGGCCACGGAAGGCGGCGCCCCCCTGTTCGGCCTGTATCTTGGCGCGCAGGCTTGCCTTTCATTGAATGCCCGCATCCTGTCGCAAGACGGGCATCAGCCGAATCCCGGCGCGGCAATCGTGCCCCAAGCAAAGCTCCTGCATGAGCTGATGACACGCAAAGCCTACGTAGAGGCGGAGTCTACGGCCCGCCGCTTGACGAAACTGGCGCCCAAGTTCTGGGACGCCTGGGAAGCGCTGGCGATTGCGCTTTTCAGCGTTGCCCGCCTGAAGGAAGCCCTGCTGCCGACGCTCCAGATGATCGATCTGGCGCCCGCCGACGCGCAAAGCTGCATCGTGCTGGCCGCGACGATGGCGCGCTCGGGCAGATCGTCCGAAGCCATCGCCGCCGGCCGCCGCGCGATCGAGCTGGCCCCGCGGAACGCGGAAGCCTACTCCGCGTTGGCGGACGGCCTCGCGGCCGAACGCCGCTTCAAGGAGGCGGAGGATTGCAACAGGATCGCCATCACCCTGAATCCCGAGCATCGGAAAGCACGGATCAACTTGTGCAAGACCCTTATCGACGCCGGAGAGGTGACGCGGGCCGAGCAAGCTGCGCGCGAAGCCGTAGCGGCATTTCCCCGCGAAAAAATGGCGCGCAATAATCTGCTGTTCGCGCTGAACTACTCGGACGACCGAACGGCCGAGGAAGTGTTCCAGGCGTATCGCGACTACGACACCGAGCTGTGCCTGGAATTCCGCTCGGCATGGAAGCCGCATAAGAACAGCCGCCATCCGCCGCGCAAGTTGAAGGTTGGGTACGTCTCCCCGGATTTCCGGCAGCACTCGGGCAACTATTTCATCGAGCCCCTTTTCGCGCACCGCGACCGCGCCGGCTTCGAACTGACCGCCTACGCGGAACTGACCCATCCGGATGACACGACAGAGCGCCTGAAGACCTACTTTGACCATTGGGTGCCCACCGTCATGCTGACGGACGCTCAATTGGCCGAACGCATTCGTGCGGATGGCATCGATATTCTCATCGACGTGGCGGGCCACACGGCCGACAACCGCCTCGGCGTATTTGCACGCAAGCCGGCGCCCGTCTCGCTGACGTGGCTGGGATTTGGCTACAGCACCGGCCTGTCCGCGATCGACTACATCATGACGGACGCCGTCATGGTGCCCGAAGGCAGCGAACACCTGTTCTCGGAAGATCCCTGGCGCCTGGACACCACCAATTTCGTTTACCGCCCCAACAAGACGATGGGAGATTACGGCCCGCTGCCTGCGCTCGCCAACGGCTTCGTGACGCTGGGCACCCTCACCCGCGCCATCCGGATGAACGACCGCACGGTCCGGGTATGGTCTGAAATCCTGCGCCGCCTGCCTCAAGGCCGCCTGGTGGTGGACAGCAACAGCTACCGAGACGGCCCGATGCGCGAACGCCTGATCGCCCGCTTCGAGGCCCAGGGCATTGACCGCGGCCGCCTGATGATCGGCTGTCACAGTCCTGCCTGGGATGTGCTGCGCAACATGGACATCGGCCTGGACTGCTTCCCTCACAACTCCGGCGTGACCTTGGTCGAGACGCTTTACATGGGCGTGCCTTATGTCACCCTTGCGGACCGCCCGAGCGTGGGCCGCATCGGCGGCTCGGTGCTGCACGGCATCGGCCATCCCGAATGGATAGCCCACACGGAAGAAGAGTACATCCAGAAAGTCGTGGCCCTGGCCAGCGACCTGCCCGCGCTCGCCAGGATCCGCGCCGGCCTGCGCGACGAAATGCATGCCAGCCCGCTGATGGACGAGCCCGCGTTCGCGCGCAAGTTCGAAGGCGCGCTGACCGAAATGTTCAAGAACTGGTGCGATACCCAAGCATGAAAGCCATCATTCTGGCCGGCGGCCTCGGCACCCGGATCTCCGAGGAAACCCATACGCGTCCCAAGCCGATGATCGAAATCGGCGGACGGCCCATCCTGTGGCACATCATGAAGACCTATTCCGCCCATGGCGTGAATGACTTCGTGATCTGCTGCGGCTACAAGGGCTACATGATCAAGGAGTACTTCGCCAACTACTTCCTGCACATGTCCGACGTGACCTTCGACATGGCCGACAACCGCATGGAAGTGCATCAGCGCAAGGCGGAACCGTGGCGCGTGACCCTGGTGGACACGGGCGAAAGCACGATGACGGGCGGCCGCCTCAAGCGCGTGGCCGACTATGTAAAGGAAGACGAAGCGTTCTGCTTCACCTATGGCGACGGCGTCGCGGACATCGACGTCAGCGCGCTGATCGCCTTTCACCGCAAGCACGGCAAGGCCGCGACGGTCACTGCCGTGCAGCCGCCCGGACGCTACGGCGCGCTGCGCCGCGAGGGCGACATGGTCACCGGGTTCACGGAAAAGCCCCGTGGCGACGGCGGCCTGATCAACGGCGGTTTTTTCGTGCTGTCGCCCAGCGTGCTGTCGCTGATCGACGACGACGACACCACCTGGGAAGCCGGTCCGCTGGAAACGCTCAGCCGCGACGGCCAGCTGCACGCCTTCGAGCACCTGGGCTTCTGGCAGCCGATGGACACGCTGCGCGAAAAGAACCTGCTGGAATCGCTGTGGAGCACGGGCAAGGCGCCATGGAAAGTCTGGTGACACCCGGCGCCGCGTTCTGGCGCGGCAAGCGCGTTTTGCTGACCGGCCACTCCGGCTTCAAGGGCAGCTGGCTGGCATTGTGGCTGCACCGCCTGGGCGCGCAGGTGACGGGGCTTGCCCTGCCCCCTTGCACCGAGCCCAGCCTGTATCGGGCCGCCCGCGTCGGCAGCCTGATCGACAGCCTCTATTGCGACATCCGCGATGCTGCGGCGCTGCGCGAACATGTCGTGGCCGCCCGGCCGGAGATCGTGCTGCACCTGGCCGCGCAAGCGCTGGTGCGCCCCAGCTACGCGCAGCCGGTGGAGACCTTCGCGACGAATGTCATGGGTACGGCGCATCTGCTGGACGCGCTGCGCGCCACGCCGTCGGCCAAAGTGGCGGTCATGGTCACGACCGACAAGGTCTACCGCAACAATGAATGGCCTTATCCGTACCGCGAAAGCGACACGTTGGGCGGGCACGACCCCTACAGCGCCAGCAAGGCCGCCAGCGAACTGGTCATTGCATCCTATCGCGACGCCTTTCTGCATGCGCAGGGGCTGACGGTCGCCAGCGCGCGCGCGGGCAACGTCATCGGCGGCGGCGACTGGTCCGCGGACCGCCTGCTGCCCGACGCCGTGCGCGCCTGGCGCCGCAACGGCGAACTGCAAGTCCGGCGCCCCCAATCGGTTCGTCCGTGGCAGCACGTGCTGGAACCGCTGGCCGGCTATCTGATCCTTGCGCAGGCGCTGTGGAACAAGCCTGCATTGGCTGACGCCTATAACTTCGGGCCCGATGCCGCCGACGCCGCCACCGTGCGCACCGTAGTGGACCTGGCCCAGGCCGCCTACGGCCAGGGACGCACTGTGTATGCCGTAGAGGCCGAAGGCCCGCATGAAGCCGGCCTGCTCGCCTTGGACACGTCCAAGGCCCGCGCCGCATTGCATGTCGCGCCGCGCTGGCCTCTGGCGCAGGCGGTCGCGCGCAGCATGGACTGGTACCGCCGCTTTGACGCCGGCGAGGACGCGCTGGCACTGTGCCGCGCCGATATCGATCTGTACGAGTCGCGGCCATGAGCCTGGACATCATGGACACGCCGCTGGCCGGCTTGAAGATCGTGCAACGCCACCCGCGCGGCGACGCGCGCGGCTTTCTGGCGCGCCTGTTCGACGCTGCCGACCTGCGCGCCTGCGGCTGGACCGCCGCCATTGCCCAGGTCAACCATACGTACACCGCCCGGGCCGGCACGATCCGCGGCATGCACTACCAACTGCCGCCGCATGCCGAGATGAAGCTCGTCAGCTGCATCCGCGGCGCCGTCTGGGATGTGGCCGTCGACCTGCGCGCCGGTTCACCCACCTTCCTGCAATGGCACGCCGAGCGCCTTTCCGCCGACAACGGCCGCGCGCTGCTGATCCCGCAGGGATTCGCCCACGGCTTCCAGGCGCTGAGCGACGACGCGGAAATGCTGTACTGCCATTCCGCGCCCTATTCCCCGCAGGCCGAAGCCGGCCTGCATTTCCAGGATGCCCGCGTGGGCATCGACTGGCCCCAGCCCCCTACCCTGGTGTCCGAGCGCGATCAGCAACACCCGCGCCTGAACGCTGCTTTCTCTGGAGTCGCGCTGTGAAGTGCCGCCATTGCCAGGCTGAATTGCGCCTGCCCTTCCTGGACCTGGGCCACGCTCCCCCGTCCAACGCCTACCTGAGCGAAACTGCCGTGCAGGGTCCGGAGACCTGGTTTCCGCTGCGCATCCTGGTGTGCGAATCCTGCTGGCTGGTCCAGACGGAAGACCACGCCGGCCGCGAGGCGCTGTTCACCGACGATTACGCCTACTTCAGTTCGTTCTCCTCGTCGTGGCTGGCGCATTCGCGCCGTTACGTGGACACGATGATCAGCCGTTTCGGCCTCGGCGCGCACAGCATGGTCACCGAGATCGCCGCCAACGACGGCTATCTGCTGCAGTATGTGCAGGCGGCCGGCATCCCCTGCTACGGCGTGGAGCCCACGGCCAGCACGGCGCAAGCCGCCCGCGAACGCGGCATCGACATCGTGCAGCGATTCTTCGGCGTGGAACTGGGCGATGAACTGGCCGAGCAGGGCCGCGCGGCGGACCTCGTCGCCGCTAACAACGTGCTGGCGCATGTGCCCGACATCAATGACTTCGTCTCGGGCTTCGCCGCGCTGCTCAAGCCCCAGGGCGTGGCCACGTTCGAGTTTCCGCACCTGCTGCGCATGGTGCAGGAAAGCCAGTTCGACACGGCCTATCACGAGCATTATTCCTACCTGTCGCTTACCTCGGTGTCTCGCATCTTCGCGGCCAATGGCCTGGCGGTGTTCGACGTGGAGCATCTGGGCACGCACGGCGGCAGCCTGCGCGTCTTCGCGCAGCGCCTGGATACCGGCAAGCATGAGACGACGGCGGAGGTGGCGCGCACGCTGGACGAAGAACAGCGGGCCGGCGTCGCCGGCGCGGACTTCTATGCGCGCTTCCAGCAGCAGGCCGAACGGGTCAAGAACGACCTGCTGGCCTTCCTGGTCGAGCTTCGCCGGGGCGGCAAGCGCATCGCGGCCTACGGCGCGGCCGCCAAGGGCAACACGCTGCTGAACTTCGCGGGCGTGCGGCCGGACCTGCTGCCGTACGTCGTGGACCTCAACCCCGCCAAGCAGGACAAGTACCTGCCCGGCAGCCACATCCCCGTCGTGGCGGAAGCCCGTCTACGCGAAGACCGGCCCGAATACATCCTGATCCTTCCCTGGAACCTGAAGACGGAAGTTTCGGAGCAGCTGGCCTACGCGCGCCACGAATGGAACGCCAAGCTGGTGACGGCGATTCCTTCGCTTTCCATCGACAGCAGTCCGCAGGCATGAACACCCCGACGGTCACCGTTCTTGGCGCTTCGGGCTTCATAGGCCGCCATCTGGTCGCGCGCCTGCGCGCCGATGGCGTGGCCTGCGACGCGCCCCCGCGCCAGGACACGGATCTGCCGCGCCGCCCCCTGGGCCACGTGATCTATGCCATCGGGCTGACGTCGGACTTCCGCACACGCCCGCTGGAGACAGTGGAAGCCCACGTGTGCGTGCTGCGCAGCCTGCTGGCCCACGGCGATTTCGACAGCCTCACCTACCTGTCCAGCACGCGGGTGTACGCCGGCGCCGCCGACACCCGTGAAAGCGCGACGCTTTCCGTCAATCCCAATGACCCGAGCGATCTCTACAACCTGTCCAAGCTCATGGGGGAATCCCTGTGTCTGCACGGAGGGCGCGCAGGCGCCAAGGTGGCGCGCCTGTCCAATATCGTCGGCTTGCGCGATGCGCCCGACAGCTTCATCGACCAACTGCTGGCGGAAGGCGCCCGCGGCGGGGGCGTCACGCTGCGTACCGCGTTGTCTTCCCGCAAGGACTATCTCCATATCGACGACGCGGTGTCGCAGATCATCGCCATCGCATTGTCGGACGCCACGGGCATTTTCAATGTCGCCCATGGCGCAGGCGTGGAAAACGGCGAAGTCGCGGCCTGCCTGCAAGCCGCGCTGGGATACCGCGTCGCGGTGGCGCCCGATGCGCCGGAGTGGGCATTTGCCGACGTCGACGTGAGCCGCACGCAGGCGCTCTGCGGCCTCGCGCCGCGCCCGTTTTCCGAATTTTTCCCGAATTTTCTAGCGCAGTACCGTCTGCACAAAGGAATCTGAATGTCCTACCTTGAAACCACGCCCGACGCGCACCCGGAATACCGTCAGGAAAAAGAAGGCCGCATCGCCGGCTTCGCCAAAGACCAGGAGTTCCGCGAACTGTCCATCGCGTGGCGCCAGATGGCGCTGGAACGCAAGTACATGAACAACTTCTCCTGGGCCGGCCGGCCGCTGATCCAGCTGCCCATGGACGCCATGGCCATGCAGGAGCTGATCTGGGCCGTGAAGCCCGACTTGATTATCGAGACAGGCATCGCCCACGGCGGCTCGCTGATGCTGTCGGCCTCCATGCTGCAGCTGCTGGGCGCGGGCGAGGTGGTCGGCGTGGACATCGAGATCCGCGAGCACAACCGCCGCGCCATCGAAACCCATCCGCTGGCAAAGCGCATCCACCTGATCGAAGGCTCCAGCATCGATCCGGCGACGATCGCGCAGGTGCGGGCCCATGCCGAAGGCAAGAAGAACATCATGGTTTGCCTGGACTCGAACCACACGCACGACCACGTGCTGGCGGAACTGAACGCCTACGCCGGCCTCGTCAGCGTGGGCAGCTACTGCGTGGTATTCGACACCTTCGTGGAAGACATGCCCGCCGACTACGAATGGCCGGGCCGCCACTGGGGCAAAGGCAACAATCCCAAGACCGCGGTCTGGGAATGGATCAAGCAGCACCCCGAGTTCGAGATCGACCGCTCGGTGGAAGACCGCCTGCTCGTCACGTCCGCGCCGGACGGCTTCCTGCGCCGCAAGGCCTGACCCGGGCGCCCGCATGATCCAGATCGACCCCACCGCCCGCGTTTCTGCCCTGGCGGATATCGAGGACTCCACGCGCGGCACGCGCATCGTGATCGGACCGAAGGCCGTGATCGATTCCTTCGTGAAGATCAAGCCGGCGGGGGGCGCCGGCGATGTCGAGATCGGTCCGGAATGCGTCATCAATTCCGGCTGCGTGCTCTACACGGGCCATGGAATCCGCATGGGCGCGCGCGTCGCCGTGGCCGCGAACTGCACGTTCGCGCCCGCCAACCATGAATTCCGCCGACGCGACCTGCCGATCCGAGACCAGGGTTTCCGCCCCAGCAAAGGCGGGATCGTGATCGAGGACGACGTCTGGATCGGCGCCAATTGCGTGTTGCTGGATGGCGCCATCCTGCGCGAAGGCTGCGTGGTCGCGGCCGGCACCATCGTGCGCGGAGAAGTGGCGGCCTTCTCGATCCAGGGCGGCAATCCGATGAAAGTGCTGGGCTGGCGTGAAGCAACGGGCGCCTGAAGACGCCTGATCACAAGAGACAATCGTAGGAACATCATGAGCACTACTCTGCGGGACCGCTTCGAGTCCGAAGGCTATCTGGTCCTGAACGACTTCTGGAAGCAAGGCGAGCTGATCGAACTGGAGAACCAGCTCACCGAACTGGGCCAACGTATCGTCGGACCGCAATTCAACGCGCGCGACTATGGCCGGTACGAACTGGAACCCGCCACGCAATCGTTGCTGTACGACCGGCTGAAGTACCTGCCCGCGCTCTCGCGCATGTCGGGCAGCCCGGCGGTGCACGGGCTGTGCCGGGAACTGGGCCTGGCGCATCCGTCGCTGATGGGCTGCTGCAACATGCGCCTGGACAAGCCCGCGGACTCGCGGCACCTGTTCGCCTGGCACCAGGATTCGCTATACCTGCTGGGTTCCGAGAACGCCGTAACGCTATGGGTTCCTTTCCAGGACGTCAGCCTGGAATCCGGCACGATCCAGGTGATCCCGGGCAGCCACAAGCGGGGCATCTACCCCTTCAAGCGGATCAGCGACAAGGTGATCGCGCCCTACGTCCCGTTCCTGCAACGCGATCTCAGCCTGGATTACGACGTGACCGAAACGCCGGAGACCATCACTGCCAGCCGAGGCGACGTGGTGGTCTTCAAACAGATGCTGTTGCATCGCAGCACGCCCAACCTGGGCAAGCAGATACGCTGGACCACCCAATTGCGCGTCACCGACCTGGCCGATTCCGAGTACCGCCGCCAACGATTCCCCACCGGCGACCGCACCAACATCTTCTACGTCGACTACCTGGGCCATGACGCCGCACAGCGGCGTCAGGCTGAATCCGAGAAAGCCGCAGCATGAACGACACCACCGACCCCTCCCGCTTCCGCCAGGATGGCCGCAGCACCGGCCGCGAAGTCAACTATCGCGCCGACCTGGGCGACTTCTTCAGCGGCGCCCGCGGCAGCGCCGTGGAGAAGCTTGAGAACTTCCCCTGCTTCGTCCCGCGCCAGAGCATCGCCCGATTCCTTTGCCTCTCGGAACTTTTCAAGATGGCGCTGCACGTGCAGGGCGACATCATGGAATGCGGCGTCAACTGGGGTGGCGGGCTGATGACGTTTGCGCAGCTCAGCGCCACGCTCGAACCTGTCAACCTGCAACGCCGCATCGTCGGCTTCGATACGTTCTCGGGCTTTTCGGGCATCTCCGAGCAGGATCAGCACGCCGTGGTGCAGACCACCGAGCGCCGCGTCAACGGGTATGAGGCGGACAGCTACGCGGATCTGCAACGCGCCATCGAGCTCTTCGACGCTAATCGCTTCATCGGCCATATCCAGAAGGTGGAACTGGTCAAGGGCGACGTGGCCGAAAGCGTTCCGCGGTATCTGGCCCGGGAGCCGCAGACGGTGGTTTCGCTTCTGCACCTGGACCTGGATCTCTACGAACCGACCAAACTGTGCTTGGAACACTTCGTGCCGCGCATGCCCAAGGGCGCCGTCATCGTGTTCGACGAACTGAACAATCGCACCTGGCCTGGCGAAACCCTTGCCGTCATGGAAAAGCTGGGGCTGAACAAACTGCGGATCCAGCGGTTCACTTACGAACCTCACGTCAGCTACGCAATCCTGGAATAGGCGGCTGCCCGCCGCCTACCCGCATCAGCCGCCCCTCAGCGACCGCCCGCCAAGAGGCCGGTCCGCCGCAGGCGGCTGATTCGCACGTCCCGGCGCCGACGGCTCCCCTCGTCCGGTCCGCGCCGCGCCCGGGAGCCTTGGCCTGCGGGTTAATCCGACCCAAGCCCCCCTTTTCCCGTTCTATTCCCCCCTTGCGCCGTTTCACACTTACTTCATAATTGCCGCTGTACGCTTTTGTATCTATATTTTTCACGACATGACCGCCACGCCACCCGATCCACTCGCTACGCAGCACGACGGCACCACGGATCCCGACAATCAGGCGCCGGTGGATATGCAGACCTTGCGTCTGCGCGAAGAGAACCGCGCATTGCGCGAACTGCTGGCCGCGCAAGTCCAGGCCGCGCTTCCCCAGCAGCGGCCCGGCTGGCTCCGCCGGCTGGGCTGGTGGCTGATTTCCGCGCCGGGAGCGGCGCTGGTGGGTTGGCGCAGCCTGCTGGGCCGCGACGAAGCCACGCCGATCACCCGCCGCAGCGTGGGCAATGCCACATTGACCGTCCTGTACACCCTGGCTATCTATGGCGCGCTGGTGCTGCTTGTGGTGTCCTGGAGTTCGCCGAACCCGGCGCGCACCGGCGCGACCGCGGCCGGCCCCGTGCGGGTGCCGCTGCTGCCGCCGGCGCCCGAGTTGGACCCCGCCCCGCAGGGCCCTGCCTCCCCGCCTGAAATGCCGGACGCGGCCGAGCCCGGACCGGCCGCCTCAGCGGCTCAGGCCGGATCTGAGCCCCCCTCTCAGCCCACGTCTCACCCCGCCCCTCAGTCGATGCCGATTGCCGCGCCTGCGATGGTTCCGGGCCCGCCGGCAAGCGAAACGCCGGTGCCGACCGACGCGCCGCGCCCCACGCTGCGCGTCACCGAGATCCCGATGCAAAACCCGCTGGCCTGGGTGGATGCGCTAAAGGGTGAACTGGCGCGCTGCGCGGACCTCGGCTTTTTCGAACGGCCCGATTGCGCCTGGACGGCGCGCAAGCAGTTCTGCGAGCCGAATCACGGCTGGGGCGCCGTCAAGGAATGCCCGACGCAGCCTTGAACATGCATGCGCCCCCCTCGGCGCGAGCCATTGCCGCACCGGTGTCTGACACCTGGGGGAGACGAAACATGCATGCCCCCCCTCGGCGAGCCATTGCCGCGTCGGTGTCTGACACCCGGGGGAGACGACTTCCAGCCTGCGACCACGCCTCAAGGGTGTCAGACACCTTTCCAAGGGTGTCAGACACCTTTCCATCGACTTCCAATGAAGTTGTCGCAGCGCTGAACTTATCCCGCATTGCGGCCACGCCTTGCGCGGAACCTCTATCCTGCCTGCTGCTCCTTCAATTCGTGCACAGCCATGGCAAGACCCCCACGCATTCTCGTCGCGCATCAGCCGCATCACGTCGTGCAGCGCGGCCATCGCCAGCAGGTCATTTTCAGTGATCCGCATGCTTATCGCGCCTATCTGGATGACCTGCACTCCTACCGCGCGTCGCTAGGCGTCGCGCTGCACGCCTGGTGCCTGATGCCCAACCACGTGCATCTGCTGCTGACGCCGGGCGACGATCCCCGGACAGTTTCGGTACTGATGCAGCGGGTGGCGCGGCAGGCGACGCGACGCTGGAACTTGCGCAGGGATACCGCCGGTTCGCTCTGGGAGGCCCGTTTCAAATCACGCCTGATCGACAGCGAGCAATATCTGCTTGAATGCTGCCGGTACATAGAATTGAATCCGGTGCGGGCCGGCTTGTGTGAGTCCGCCTCGGACTACTCCTGGTCGAGCTATCAGGCCCGGATGGGCCTTGTCGACGATGCAACGCTGGACTTCCATGAGTTGTATCTGGCGATAGGAGCAGACCAGGAAGCGCGGAGGAAGGCTTATGCGGCATGGTGTCTCACACACCCCGGATGAAGGCCTGACGCAGCCATAGCCTGTGCGCGACGGATGTCACATGCCCGCCACGAACCGGCGCGACAATCCACTGCCGCGTCAGATAGCGGAGAAATATTTCGCATCACTCGGAAAACGTACGCCATAATGGCGCTTGCTTCGGCCTGACCCGGCCTTTCACTAGGACACCCCGACCATGGACGCTTCCGTCAACAATACCGTCAACTCCGCCTTGGCCCTGAAAGACGTTAACGTCATGCAGGAAGTCCAGGCCCGCGTGCTGAAGAAAGCCATCAACGCGCAGGCCGATTCGGTCGCGACGCTGATGCAGTCGCTTCCCGTGATGGCCATCGACAGCACGCTGGGCTCGCGCGTCAATACGCACGCCTGAGCGTCGCCGGCGGGGCGGCGAGCCCCGCGGCAATACCCTGAACAAGCCGCCTGCCTAGGGCGGCTTTGTTCATTGCAGGACTGGCGGCCTTCCACCTGGCATTGCCCATTAAAAAAAGCGCCGGTCCCTGAACAGGGCCGGCGCTTTTTACTGCGATGGCGGCAAGCCGCCCCGCCTTACTTCTTCTTCATCGGCGGCAGGTCGGTGCACACGCCTTCGGCGACTTCGGCCGCCATGCCCACCGATTCGCCCAGGGTCGGGTGCGGGTGGATGGTCTTGGCGATGTCGACGACGTCCGCGCCCATTTCCACGGCCAGGGCCAATTCGCTGATCAGGTCGCCAGCGTGGGTGCCCACGATGCTGCCGCCCAGGATGCGATGCGTTTCCGCGTCGAAAATCAGCTTGGTGAAGCCTTCGTCGCGACCGTTGGCGATGGCGCGGCCGGAGGCGGCCCACGGGAACACGCCCTTCTCGATCTTGATGCCTTGCTTCTTGGCTTCGTCTTCGGTCAGGCCCACCCACGCCACTTCCGGATCGGTGTAGGCCACCGACGGGATGACGCGCGCGTCGAAGAACGACTTCTGGCCGGCCGCGGCTTCTGCCGCCACGTGGCCTTCATGCACCGCCTTGTGGGCCAGCATGGGCTGGCCGACGATGTCGCCAATCGCGAAAATGTTCGGCACGTTGGTGCGCATCTGGCGGTCGACCTCGATGAATCCGCGGTCGGTCACGGCGATGCCTGCCTTGTCAGCGCCGATCTTCTTGCCGTTGGGGCTGCGGCCCACGGCCTGCAGGACCAGGTCGTAGCGCTGGGGCTCCTTGGGAGCGCCCTCGCCTTCGAAGCTGACGTAGATGCCGTCCTTCCGGGCTTCCGCGCCCACCGTCTTGGTCTTCAACATGATGTTGTCGAAGCGGTAGGTGTTCTTCTTCTGCCAGACTTTGACCAGGTCGCGGTCGGCGCCCTGCATCAGGCCGTCCAGCATTTCCACGACGTCCAGGCGCGCGCCCAGCGTGGAGTACACCGTGCCCATTTCCAGGCCGATGATGCCGCCGCCGACGATGAGCATCTTCTTGGGGATTTCACGCAGCAGCAAGGCGCCGGTCGAGTCGACGACGCGATCGTCCTCGGGCATGAACGGCAGCTTCACCGATTGGCTGCCCGCGGCGATGATGGCCTGCTTGAAGCGGATGGTCTGCGACTTGCCGTCCGCGCCCTTGACCGTCAGGTGGTTGGCATCGGCGAATTCACCTACGCCGTGCACCACGGTGACCTTGCGGGCCTTTGCCATGCCGGCCAGGCCGCCGGTCAGCTTGGCGACCACGCTGTCCTTGTAGCCGCGCAGCTTGTCCAGGTCGATCTTGGGCTCGCCGAAGCTGATGCCGTGGGAGGCCAGCTCGCGGGCCTCGTCGATGATGGCGGCGTTGTGCAGCAGCGCCTTGGACGGAATGCAGCCGACGTTCAGGCAGACGCCGCCCAGCGTGTCGTAGCGTTCCACCAGGACCACGGCCAGGCCCAGGTCGGCGGCGCGGAAGGCGGCGGAATAGCCGCCAGGGCCGGCGCCCAGGACCAGGACGTCGCATTCGGCGTCGGCCGAACCGCTGTAGGTGGCGGCGGCGGGGGCTGGGGCTTTTTTGGCGGTGTCAGACACCGGGGCTTTGGCCGCTTGGGTGTCTGACACCTGTGCTGTCTTGGCGCCAGACGCCTGGGCTGCCGGGGCAGCGGCGGCGTCGGCGGCCTCCACTTCCAGCACGACCGCGCCTTCGGCGACCTTGTCGCCGACCTTCACGGCGATGGACTTGACCACGCCGCCTTGCGACGCGGGGATCTCCATCGAGGCCTTGTCGGATTCGACGGTGATCAGGCTTTGTTCGGCCTTGATCGTGTCGCCCACGGCAACCAGCACCTCGATGACTTCCACTTCCTTGAAGTCGCCGATGTCCGGCACTTTGATTTGAACGGTATTGCTCATAGGGCTCCCCGTTTACAGCGCGATGCGGCGGAAGTCGGCCAGCAAGGCGCCCAGATAGGCGTTGAAGCGCGCGGCCGAAGCGCCGTCGATGACGCGGTGGTCATAGGACAGGGACAGCGGCACGATCAGGCGCGGCACGAACTGCTTGCCGTCCCAAACGGGCTTGTGCGAGGAGCGCGACACGCCCAGGATGGCCACTTCAGGCGCATTGATGATCGGCGTGAACGAGGTGCCGCCGATGCCGCCCAGGGACGAGATCGAGAAGCAGCCGCCCTGCATTTCCGCGGGCGAGATCTTGCCGTCGCGCGCCTTCTTGGACAGGTCGGTCATTTCCTGCGCGATCTGCAGGATGCCCTTCTTGTCGGCGTCGCGGATCACCGGCACCACCAGCCCGTTGGGCGTGTCGGCGGCAAAACCGATGTGGTAGTACTGCTTGAGCACCAGGTTGTCGCCGTCCAGCGAGGCGTTGAACTCGGGGAACTTCTTGAGGGCCGCGACGACGGCCTTGATCAGGAAGGCCAGCATCGTGACCTTGACGCCCGACTTCTCGTTTTCCTTGTTCAGCGTGACGCGCAGCGCTTCCAGGTCGGTGATGTCCGCTTCGTCGTTGTTGGTGACGTGCGGGATCATGACCCAGTTGCGGTGCAGGTTCGCGCCGGAAATCTTCTTGATGCGCGACAGCGGCTTGGCTTCGATCGGGCCGAACTTGGTGAAGTCGACCTTCGGCCACGGCAAGAGGCCCAGCGCGGCGCCATCGGCCGAACCGCCGGCGGCGGCCGCCGGGGCGGCGGAAAGCGCCTGCTTGACGAAACCGCGCACGTCGTCGGCGGTGATGCGTTCCTTGGGACCCGAACCCTTGACCTTGCTCAGGTTCACGCCCAGTTCGCGCGCGAACTTGCGCACCGAGGGCGAGGCGTGCGGCAGCTGGCCCGGCTTGAGGTTGGCGTCTTCCAGCGCGGCGGCGGGAGCCGGACGCGAGGCGGGCGCGGCCGGAGCAGCGGCTTCGGTCTTGGCTTGGGCTTTGGCGGCGGGCTCGGCGGCAGCCTCGGCCTTGGCGGCCGGAGCGGCGCCGGCGGCGGGCGCGGCGCCCTCCACCACGACCACGACCGAGCCCTTGGCGACCTTGTCGCCAACCTTGACCTTCACTTCCTTGACCACGCCGCCTTGCGAGGCCGGGATCTCCATCGAGGCCTTGTCGGACTCGACGGTGATCAGGCTTTGCTCGGCCTTGATCGTGTCGCCCACGGCGACCATGACTTCGATGACTTCCACTTCCTTGAAGTCGCCGATGTCGGGCACTTCGATCTCGACCGGGCCGCTGGCGGCGGCCGGGGCCGAAGCCTCGGCCTTGGGCGCGGCGGCGGCCTGCTTGGGTTCTTCCTTGGCGGCCGGCTTGGCGTCGGCCTTGGGGGTCTCTTCCTTGGCGGGCGCGCCAGCTTCGGCCGCGCCTGAGGCGGCCCCTTCCACTTCCAGCACGACCGCGCCTTCGGCGACCTTGTCGCCGACCTTCACGCTGATGGCCTTCACCACGCCGCCCTGCGAGGCGGGGATTTCCATCGAGGCCTTGTCGGATTCGACGGTAATCAGGCTCTGCTCGGCCTTGATCGTGTCGCCCACCGCCACCAGCACCTCAATGACTTCGACTTCCTTGAAGTCGCCGATGTCGGGAACCTTGATTTGCACGATGTTGCTCATGTCTCTTTACCCTCAGGCGTATTGCGGGTTGGCTTTGTTCGGATTGATGCCGTACTTCTTGATGGCCTCGGCCACCTTGGCGACGGGCACACGGCCTTCGTCGGCCAGCGCGCGCAGCGCGGCGACCACGACGAAGTGGCGATCCACCTCGAAGTGCTCGCGCAGCTTCGAGCGGAAATCCGAGCGGCCGAAACCATCGGTGCCCAGCACCTTGTATTCGCGGCCCTTGGGCACGAACGGACGGATCTGGTCCGCAAAGAGCTTCATGTAGTCGGTCGACGCGATGATCGGGCCTTCCGTCTTGGCAAGCTGTTCCGTGACGTAAGCCACCTGCGGCTTCTTCTCGTCGGGGTGCAGCATGTTGTGGCGCTCGGCGTCCAGGCCGTTGCGGCGCAGTTCAGTGAAGCTGGTGACGCTCCACAGGTCGGACGCCACGTCCCAGTCGGCGGCCAGCAGTTCCTGCGCGGCCATGACTTCACGCAGAATCGTGCCCGAACCCATCAGCTGCACGCGGTTCTTGCCCTTGCCGTGCGACTTCAGCTTGTACATGCCGCGGATGATGCCTTCCTCGTCGCCCTTGGTCAGACCGGGCTGCGGGTAGTTTTCGTTCATCACCGTCAGGTAGTAGTAGACGTTTTCCTGGTCTTCCACCATGCGCTTCAAGCCATGCTGGATGATCACGGCCAGCTCATGGCCGAACGTCGGGTCGTAGGACACGCAGTTCGGGATGGTGGAGGCCAGGATGTGGCTGTGGCCGTCTTCGTGCTGCAGGCCTTCGCCGTTCAGCGTCGTGCGGCCGGCGGTGCCGCCCAGGAGGAAGCCGCGCGCCTGCATGTCGCCGGCGGCCCAGGCCAGGTCGCCGATGCGCTGGAACCCGAACATCGAGTAGTAGATGAAGAACGGGATCATGATGCGGTTGTTCGAGGAGTACGACGTGGCCGCCGCAATCCACGAGCTCATCGCGCCCGCTTCGTTGATGCCTTCCTGCAGGAGCTGGCCGTCGGCCGCTTCCTTGTAGTACATGACCTGGTCCTTGTCGACCGGGGTGTACTTCTGGCCTTCCGGCGCATAGATGCCGATCTGGCGGAACAGGCCTTCCATGCCGAAGGTGCGCGATTCGTCGGCCAGGATCGGCACGACGCGCGGGCCCAGTTCCTTGTCGCGCAGCACCTGGTTCAGGATGCGCACGAAGGCCTGGGTGGTGGAAATTTCACGGCCTTCGGAGGTGGGCTCCAGCACGGCCTTGAACGCGTCCAGCGCGGGCGCCTTCAGCTGCTCGTCGGCCTTGGCGCGACGGCGCGGCAGGTAGCCGCCCAGCGCGGCGCGGCGCTCGTGCAGGTACTTCATTTCGGGCGAATCCTCGGCCGGCTTGAAGTACGGCAGGTCTTCCAGCTTGTCGTCCGGGATCGGGATGCCGAAGCGGTCGCGGAATTCGCGGATCGATTCGAGCTCCAGCTTCTTTTGCTGGTGGGTCGGATTCTTGGCCTGGCCCACGTGGCCCATGCCGTAGCCCTTGATGGTCTTGGCCAGGATGACGGTCGGCTGGCCGGTGTGGGTGGTCGCGGCGTTGAACGCGGCGTACACCTTGTGGGGGTCGTGGCCGCCGCGGTTCAGGCGCCAGATGTCCTCGTCGCTCATGCGCGACACGGCTTCCAGCAGCTTCGGATGCTTGCCGAAGAAGTGATCGCGGACGAACTTGCCGTCGTTGGCCTTGTACGCCTGGTACTCGCCGTCGACGGTGTCTTCCATGATCTGGCGCAGGATGCCTTCCTTGTCGTGCGCAAGCAGCGGATCCCAGTAGCCGCCCCAGATCAGCTTGATGACGTTCCAGCCCGAACCGCGGAAGTCGCCTTCCAGTTCCTGGATGATCTTGCCGTTGCCGCGAACCGGCCCGTCCAGGCGCTGCAGGTTGCAGTTGACGACGAAGATCAGGTTGTCGAGCTTTTCACGGGCCGCGAGCGCGATCGCGCCCAGCGATTCGGGTTCGTCCATTTCGCCGTCGCCGCAGAACACCCAGACCTTGCGGTTGCTGGTGTCGGCGATGCCGCGGGCGTGCAGGTACTTCAGGAAGCGGGCCTGGTAGATGGCCATCAGCGGGCCCAGGCCCATCGACACCGTCGGGAACTGCCAGAAGTCCGGCATCAGCTTCGGATGCGGGTAGGACGACAGGCCCTTGCCGTCGACTTCCTGGCGGAAGTGGTTGAGCTGTTCTTCGGTCAGGCGGCCTTCGAGGTAGGCGCGGCCGTACATGCCCGGCGAGGTGTGGCCCTGGAAGTAGACCAGGTCGCCGCCGTGGCCTTCGTCTTCGGCGTGCCAGAAATGGTTCTGGCCGCAGCCGATCATGGTGGCCAGCGAGGCGAACGACGCGATGTGGCCGCCCAGGTCGCCGCCGTCCGGCGGGTTGTGCTTGTTGGCCTTGACCACCATGGCCATGGCGTTCCAGCGCACGTACGAGCGGATGCGCGATTCCAGCTCCAGGTTGCCCGGATGCGCCGGCTCCAGGCCGGGGGGAATCGTGTTGACGTAGGCGGTATTCGGCGAGAACGGGATGTGGGCGCCGGAACGACGGGCTTCGTCGATCAGGCGTTCCAGCAGATAGTGGGCGCGCTGCGGTCCTTCACGGTCAAGGACTGCCGCCAGGGCTTCGAGCCACTCCTGGGTTTCAAGGGTGTCTTCGTCGTTGGCAGCCTGCACGGCGCCAGCCTGGGCGAAAGAGGACATCGTGTGTCTCCTGTTGGGGTTCGTTCGTGACCACACCCGCTTATTTATCTACTCGCGGACATTGCATGGTAGCCGGGATCATCCGGGCTACCATGTCATGCATGGGTCGGGGTGTTTTCTAAGGACCTGCGGCTAGGGCCTGTTCCCTATCAGCCGGCATTCTAAGAAAGAAGATTAACCGCTCGCAAGCAAAATTTCATGTTGCGGTACGGCATTTCATAATGCGGAATTTTGAATGGAAGCTGAATACCTCCCGTCTATACTTTTTAAGCCGTAGTCCAAAAGGAGGGGTTGATTCCCGGCAATTCCCTTCCAACACGCACTAAAATGCGCGGTCTATCCGGCCCGAATTCCATGTCCAGCGCGCCCAAGTCCAATATACCTACGCCTTTCCACGACCACGCCCGCACCCGCCGGCGCGGCGTGTACTGGGTCACGCCCGCGATGGTGCTGATCCTCTATATCTGTGTGATGGCGGTGTTCTTCTGGCTGCAGCGCATCCATGACGACAGCGTCATGTTTGTCACGATCGACCAGGAAATGCGCCAGCAGCGGCTCATCTGGGTGGTGCTGGCCCTGTCCTGCGTGATCGTCATCAGCCTGCTGATGCTCTGGCGCTACACGCGCTTTCGCTCCACCGCCGAGGCCGCCCTGATCGCCGAAACCGGCTTTCGCCGCGCCATGGAGAACTCCATGTCCACCGGCATGCGCGTCCTGGACATGGAAGGCCGCATCGCCTACGTGAACCCGGCGTTCTGCCGCATGATCGGCTGGAACGAAGCCGACCTGATCGGCCGCAGCCCGCCCTTCCCCTATTGGGTGCCGGGCCGCCATGAACAGCACCAGCACACGCTGGACGTGCTGATGTCGGGCAAGACGCCCAGCAGCGGCCTGGAAGTCGAGGCGCAGCGCCGCGACGGCTCGCGCTTTACGGCGCGCATGTATGTGTCGCCGCTGCTGGACCCCAACGGCAACCAGATCGGCTGGATGACCTCCATGACCGACATCACCGAACCCAAGCGCATCCGCGAGGCCCTGACCGCCGCGCACGAGCGCTTCATGACCGTGCTGGAAGGCCTGGACGACGCCATTTCCGTTACCGCCGACACCCACGACGGCCTGGAACTGCTGTTTGCCAATCGCACCTACCGCCGCGTGTTCGGCGCGCAGACGGGCGGGCACGACGAGCTGCTGGCCGGCCGCCGCGGCCGCTTCACCGACGAATCGGTCGAGGTGTTCGCGCCGTCCGTGCAGCGCTGGTTTGAAGTGCACCACCGCATGCTGGCCTGGACGGACGGCCGCCGCGTGCGCATGCAGGTGGCGCGCGACATCACCGAGCGCCGCGGCCACGAAGAAGCGTCGCGCGTGCAGCAGGAAAAGATCCAGCTCACCAGCCGCCTGACCACGATGGGCGAAATGGCGTCGTCGCTGGCGCATGAACTGAACCAGCCGCTGACGGCCATCGCCAACTACAGCATGGGCGCGGTTGCCCTGGTCAAGGCCGGCCACACCAGCCCCAACATGCTGCTGCCCGCGCTGGAGAAAGCCGCCTCGCAGGCCGAGCGCGCCGGCAAGATCATCAGCCGCATCCGCGAATTCGTGAAGCGCAGCGAGCCGCGCCGCCAGCGCGTGGCCATCGGCCGCATTGTCGACAACGCCATCGGCTTTGCCGAAATCGACGCCCGCAAGCGCCGCATCCGCATCGACAGCTTCGTGCCCTCGAACGCGCCGGACGTGCTGGCCGATCCCATCCTGATCGAGCAGGTGCTGCTGAACCTGCTGAAGAACGGGCTGGAGGCCATGGAGAAGAGCGAGTCCGACGAGCTTAAGGTTGCCGTAATTCTGCACGAGCAGCATATCGAGGTGGCCGTGGTGGACCGGGGCCATGGCCTGGCCGAACCCGAGCGCCTGTTCGAACCCTTCTTCAGCACCAAGACCCAGGGCCTGGGCATGGGCCTGAATATCTGCCGTACCATTATTGAATCGCACCACGGCCGCCTGTGGGCGGACCCCAACCCCGCCGGCGGTACTATTTTCCGCTTCACCCTGCCCTGCGCTGCGTCCCAGACGCAGGCCCAGAATGATCAGTCCGAGGAGTTGCACGCATGAACACGCCCCACCTGTCGAGCACGGTATTCATTGTTGACGACGACGAAGCGGTCCGCGATTCGCTGCGCTGGCTATTGGAAGCCAATGGCTACCGCGTTCGCGCCTACGCCAGCGGCGAATCGTTCCTGGAAGACTATGACGCCAGCCAGATCGGCGTGCTGATCGCCGACGTGCGCATGCCCGGCATGAGCGGCCTGGAATTGCAGGAACAGCTGATCCTGCGCAATGCGCCGCTGCCCATCGTGTTCATCACGGGCCACGGCGACGTGCCCATGGCCGTGTCCACGATGAAGAAGGGCGCGGTCGACTTCCTGGAAAAGCCCTTCAACGAGTCCGACCTGCGCGAGATCGTCGCGCGCATGCTGGAGCAGGCCACGCAACGCGTGAGCAAGCACCAGGCCCAGAAGGATCACGAAGCCATGCTGGCGCGCCTGACCGCGCGCGAGCAGCAGGTGCTGGAGCGCATCGTCGCCGGCCGCTTGAACAAGCAGATCGCCGACGATCTGGGCATCAGCATCAAGACCGTCGAGGCGCACCGCGCCAACATTATGGAAAAACTTGAAGTGACCACCGTTGCTGATTTGATGAAAGTGGCCTTGGCCAAACCCGAGGCTCATGCATGACCGCTAGGATTATTGACGGCGCGGCATTGTCGCTGCGCATTCGCGAAGAAGTGGCCCAGCGCGTTTCCGTGCTGGCCGCCAAGGGAACCCGCCCCGGCCTGGCCGTAGTGCTGGTGGGCGCGGATCCCGCGTCGCAGGTGTACGTGCGCAACAAGGTCGCCGCTTGCGAAAAGGCCGGCCTGCATTCCGTGAAAGAGCAGTACCCGGCCGAGATGACCGAGGCCGAGCTGCTGGCCCGCATCGCCATCCTGAACCGGGACCCGTCCATCCACGGCATCCTGGTGCAGCTGCCGCTGCCCAAGCACATGGATTCCCACAAGGTCATCGAGGCCATCGCGGCCGAGAAGGACGTGGACGGTTTCCATATCAGCAACGCCGGCCTGCTCATGACCGGCCAGCCGCTGTTCCGTCCCTGCACGCCCTACGGCGTGATGAAGATGCTGGAATCGGAAGGCGTGGCGCTGCGCGGCGCGGAAGCCGTGATCGTGGGCGCCAGCAACATCGTCGGCAAGCCCATGGCCATGCTGCTGCTGCAGGCCGGCGCCACCATCACGCTCTGCAACTCCAAGACGCGCGACCTGGGCGCGCAGACCCGCCGCGCCGACGTGCTGGTGGTTGCCACGGGCAAGCCCGGCATGATCGACGGCTCGATGATCAAGCCCGGCGCGGTCGTCATCGACGTGGGCATCAACCGCGGCGCGGACGGCAAGCTGTGCGGCGACGTGGACTTCGCCTCCGCCAAGGAAGTGGCCGGCGCCATCACGCCCGTGCCGGGCGGCGTGGGCCCCATGACCATCGCCATGCTGCTGGTCAACACCGTCGAAGCGGCGGAACGGGCTGCCGCCTGAGTCCGGCTGCGCCCCCGGGCCGCGCCACGCGCCGGCCCTGCCGCGGGAACTGCCCCGCCCGGCCCTCGGCCCGGGCCGCGGGCGCCCCCGCGGCGCTCTCCGCAAGCGATATCCCGCCCTTGCGTTTGGGCGGATCGCCCCTACCTGATCCTTATGTCCTTCGTCGGCGCGCCGTCCGCGCCGCCCGCTATTTTTCACGCCGGTAACACCATGAACCAGAACCCCCTGCTCGCTCCCGTCTCCGATCTGGTCGATTACGCGGCCGTCAAGCCCGGGCATATCGTGCCCGCCGTCGAGGAACTGCTGGGCATCGCCCGGCAGGCCGTCGACCACGCCGCCGATCCCGCGCTCGCGCCCACCTGGAAAGCCGTGGTGGAGCCGCTGGACACCGCGTCCGAGCGCCTGTGGCGCGCCTGGTCGGTAGCCGGCCACCTGAACGCCGTCGTCAACACCCCGGAGCTGCGCGAGGCCTATAACGCCGCCCTGCCCCTGGTGACCGAATTCTCGACCTGGGTCGGCCTGCACGAAGGCCTGTACAAGCAGTACCAGCGCCTGGCCGCCGCCCCCGATTTCGCGTCGTGGACGCCCGTGCGCCGCCGCATCGTGGAAATGGCCCTGCGCGACTTCCGCCTGAGCGGCGTCGAGCTGCAGGGCGCCGACCGCGAACGCTACGCCGCCATTTCCGACCGCGAGGCCCAGGCCTCGCAGAAGTTCTCGGAAAACGTGCTGGATTCCATCGACGCCTGGTCGCTGCTGGTGGAAGACGAAGCCCGCCTGGCCGGCATCCCGGCCGACGTGCAGGCCGCCGCCCGCGCCGCCGCCGAAGAGGACGGCAAGCCGGGCTGGAAGCTCACCCTGAAGATGCCGTGCTACCTGCCCGTCATGCAGTACGCGCAAGACCGCGCGCTGCGCGAATCGCTGTACCGCGGCTACGGCACGGTGGCGTCCGAGCAGGGCGAGGCGAAGTTCGACAATTCCCCCCTCATCGAAGAACTGCTGGCCCTGCGCGCCGAAGAATCCGGCCTGCTGGGCCTGGGCACCTTCGCCGCGCTGCGCCTGCAAACGCGCATGGCGCGCGACGCCAAGGAAGTCACCACGTTCCTGCGCGACCTGGCCGCGCGCGCCAAGCCCTATGCCCAGCGCGACCTGGCCGAGCTGAAGGACTACGCCACCGGCGAACTGGGCCTGGACAGCCTGCAGCCCTGGGACGTGGCCTACGCGTCCGAGCGCCTGCGCGAATCGCGCTACGCCTATTCGGAAGACGAGGTGAAGCAGTACTTCACCGAGCCCCGCGTGCTGGCGGGCCTGTTCGACGTCATCCAGACGCTGTTCGACGTGCGCCTGAGCGAAACGCCGGTATCGTCGTGGCACGGCGATGTGCGCGGCGTGCGCGTGGAAAGCCCCAAGGGCGAGCTGATCGGCCACCTGTACCTGGACCTGTACGCGCGCTCGGGCAAGCAGAACGGCGCCTGGGTCGACAGCGAGCGCACGCGCCGCGTCGTGGCCGGCCACGTCCAGACGCCCATCGCCTACCTCACCTGCAACTTCTCGCGCCCCAACGGCGATCGCGCCGCCGTGCTGACGCACGACGACGTCATCACCCTCTTCCATGAAACCGGCCACGCCCTGCATGCCCTGCTGTCCGAGGTCGACGAGCCCGGCGCCGCCGCATTCGCCAGCGTGGAATGGGACGCCATCGAGCTGCCCTCGCAGTTCATGGAGAACTTCTGCTGGGAATGGGCCGTGGTGCAAAAGCTGTCGGCCCACGTGGACACCGGCGAGCCGCTGCCGCGCGCGCTCTATGACCGCCTGGTCGCCGCCCGCAACTACCAGAGCGGCATGCAGACCGTGCGCCAGATCGAGTTCGCGCTTTTCGACATGCTGATGCATGACCGCGCCACGGGCGCATCGATTACCGACGTGCTGGCCCTGCTGCAGCAGGTGCGCGAGGAAGTCGCCGTGCTGTTCCCGCCGGCCTGGCATCGCCTGCCGCACGCCTTCTCGCACCTTTTCGCGGGCGGCTACGGCGCGGGCTATTACAGCTACAAGTGGGCGGAGGTGCTGTCCGCCGACGCCTACGAGGCCTTCGAGGAAGCCGCGGCCAAGCAGGCCGGCAATGCGCTGGGCACGCTGGATCCCGCAACGGGCGCCCGTTTCCGCCGCGAAGTGCTGGCCGTGGGCGGCTCGCGCCCCGCCGCGGAGTCGTTCGCCGCGTTCCGCGGCCGCGCCCCGCGCATCGACGCGCTGCTGCGCCACAGCGGCATGACGCCCGGCTGACAAGCCCCCGCTGCCTGCCGGCCCGCGGCCCGCCTTCGCGCGGGCCGTTTCTTTTTCAGCCCGCCCTTTGCGCCGGGACAAGGCGCCGCCGCCGCGCCCTGCCCGGGCTTGCCGCAACGGGTAGAATCAAAAGGTTTACCCCCTTTTCCGGCTATTGGACTCATGCGACACCTCATTTCCGGCCGCGCGTGGCGCGGCCTGCTGTTGGCTCTGTGCGTGTTTCTTGCCGCCTGCGGCGACAGGAACGTCGATTGGACGCTCTACAACGTGAAGGGGCATCTGCCCGACCTGAAATTCTCGCTGCCCGGCGCGGGCGGCAAGACGGTCAGCAGCGAGGAGCTCAAGGGCAAGACGGTGCTGCTGTTCTTCGGCTACGCCAGTTGCCCGGACATCTGCCCGACGACCATGGCGCAATTGACCGCCGTGCTGCAGAACCTGGGAGACAAGGCACGGGATGTGCGCATCCTGTTCGTCAGCGTCGATCCCCACCGCGACACGCCCGACATCCTGCAGGCCTACGTCAACGCCTTCAACAACAACGCCATCGGCGTGACCGGCGACGAGAAGCAGATCGCAGACCTGGCCCGCCGCTACCGCGTGGCCTATCAGATCGAAAAGCCCCGGCCCGGCGACGACGCCGATATGTACGAGGTCACGCACAGCCGCGGCGTGTACATTTTCGACAAGGACGGCCGGGCCCGCCTGCTGGCCTCGGACACCGACAGCATCGAGGCCATGACCAAGGACGTGCGCCAGTTGATCGACCTCTCCTCCTGAGCCGGACAGCCGTTTCCGCATACCAGTTGTTACAGCCGGGCCCCGCGACGCGTGGGTATCATCAGTCCACATTGCCCCTTTTATCCTAGTAAGGAGTACGCGCATGAGCATCATCATCATGATCATCGTCGGGTTCATCGTGGGCCTGATCGCCCGCGCCATCATGCCCGGGGACCAGAACATGGGGATCATCATGACCACCATTCTGGGCATCATCGGCGCGGTCGTCGCCGGATTCCTGGGCCAGTCGCTCGGCTGGTACGCTGCGGGCGAACCCGCCGGCTGGATCGGGTCCGTCGTGGGCGCGATCATCGTCCTGTTCGTGGTGGGCCTGATCGCCAAGAAACGCGCCTGACGTCCTGCTAGGCAAAGCAACATAAAAAAGGGCCGGTCTTTTTGACCGGCCCTTTTGTATGTTGCTTTGCCCGCGCCGCAAGCGCGTCGCCGCTTAGCCGGCGGGCGCCGCCGCCGTGCGTTCGGTCCAGCCGCCGCCCAGCACCTTGTACAGGGTGACCAGGTTGGACAGCCGAGCCAGGCGCGTGTCGACCAGCGCCTGCTGCGCGGTGTACAGCGAACGCTGCGAATCCAGCACGCTCAGGTAGTCGTCGATGCCCTGGCGAAAACGCTGTTCCGAGGCGTCGTAGGCGCGCTGGTTGGCGTCCACCAGCAGGCGCTGCGCCTGGATCTGCTCGTCCAGGGTGCCGCGGCCGGCCAGGGCATCCGCGACTTCACGGAAGCCCGTCTGGATGGACTTCTCGTATTGCGCGACCTGGATGTTCTTCTGCACCTTGGCCAGGTCCAGGCCGGCGAGCAGCGAGCCGCCCGCGAAGATCGGCGCGGTGATCTGGGGCACGAAGCTCCAGGCGCCCGAACCGCCTTCGAACAGTCCGCCCAGGCTGGCGCTGGCGGTGCCGGCCGAGCCCGTCAGGCTGATGGTCGGGAAGAAGGCCGCGCGAGCCGCGCCGATGTTGGCGTTGGCGCCCTTGAGCTGGTGCTCGGCCGCGCGGATGTCCGGACGGCGGGCCAGCAGGTCCGACGGCAGGCCGGCGGGCAGCGTGGTCGGCAGCATGCCGTCGTCCAGCCTGACCGCGCCGTCCAGCGCCGCCGTCAGCTCGGGCGGCATGGGCTGGCCCACCAGCAGCACCAGCGCGTTGCGGTCCTGCGCGGCCTGGCGCGTGTATTGCGACAGGTTGCGCTGGGCCGTGCGCAGCGACACTTCCGCCTGGCTCAGGTCCAGCGAGGTGGACAGGCCCTGGTCGTAGCTTTGCTGGGTAAGCTTGAAGGAGTCTTCCTGGCTCTTGAGCGTGTCGCGCGTGAGGCTCAGCAGTTCCTGGTCGGCGCGCAGCGTCAGGTAGGCGTTGGCCACCTCGGCGATCAGCGCAAGCTGGGTCGCGGTGCGCGTCTCGTCCAGCGCCAGATAGGATTCCAGCGCCTGGTCGCTCAGGCTGCGGATCCGGCCGAACAGGTCCAGTTCCCAGGCGGACGTCGCTGCGCCCACCTGATAGCTGTGGCTGGTAGTGGCCTGCCCGCTGGGCGAGAGGTCCGCCGGCGTGCGCTGGGCCGATCCCTGGCCGGCGATGCCCACGCTGGGCATCAGGTCGGCGCGCTGGATGCGGTACTGCGCGCGCGCCGCCTCGACGTTCAGGGCCGCCACGCGCAGGTCGCGGTTGTTCGCGAGCGACCGTTCGATCAGCTGCTGCAGCAGCGCGTCTTCACTGAAGAAATCGCGCCAGCCGACATCGGCCGTGGACACGCCGCCCGGCGCGCCCGCCTGGGCCGTGTTGTAGGCCGGGCCCGTGGGATAGGCCGTGTCGATCGGCGCATCCGGCCGTTCGTACGTGGGGGCCAGCGAGCAGCCCGCAAGCGCCGCCGCCAGGGAAACAGACAGCAAGGTTCTCATCTGAAGTTTCATTACGGTTGTCCTTCTGCGGACACGTCCTGCGTAGCCTTGGCGCTGGTGTCGTGCTTGTCGAGGTTTTCGCTCATGCGCTTGACCTTGAACACGCGCAGCATGATCACGAAGAATGCCGGGACAAAGAAGATGGCCAGGAAGGTGCCGGTCAGCATGCCGCCGATGACGCCGGTGCCGATGGCGTTCTGGCTGCCCGAACCCGCGCCCGTCGAGATCGCCAGCGGGGTCACGCCCAGGATGAACGCCAGGGACGTCATCAGGATGGGACGCAGACGCTGGCGGGCGGCGTGGATGGCCGATTCCGTCAGGCTGGCGCCCGCCTCGTAGTGCTCCTTGGCAAACTCCACGATCAGGATGGCGTTTTTGGCCGCCAGCCCGATTGTGGTGAGCAGGCCCACCTGGAAATACACGTCGTTGGACAGGCCCCGCATCAGCGTCGCCAGCAATGCCCCGATGATCCCCAGCGGCACCACCAGCATGACCGCGGACGGAATGGTCCAGCTTTCATACAGCGCCGCCAGGCACAGGAACACCACGATCAGCGAAATCGCGTACAGCGCGGGCGCCTGGGCTCCGGACAGGCGCTCTTCGAAGGACAGGCCCGTCCATTCAAAGCCCACGCCCACCGGCAGCTTTGCCGCCAGCCGTTCCATTTCCTCCATGGCCGCGCCCGAGCTGTAGCCCGGCGCCGCCTGGCCCTGGATGTTGTAGGACGGCACGCCGTTGTAGCGGTTCAGCTTTTGCGGGCCGAAGCTCCAGGTGGCGCTGGAGAACGCCGAGAACGGCACCATGTCGCCGGCGTTGTTGCGCACATACCATTTGTTCAGGTCTTCCGGCAGCATGCGCGACGATGCCTCGCCCTGCGCGAACACCTTCTTCACGCGGCCGCGGTCGATGAAGTCGTTGACGTACGACGAACCCCATGCGGTGGCCAGCGTGCTGTTGATGTCCGAGACGGCCACGCCCAGCGCGCGCGCCTTCTCGCGGTCGATGTCCAGCTGGTACTGCGGCGCGTCTTCGATGCCGTTGGGACGCACGCCGATCAGGACCGGGCTCTTCGCGGCCTCGCCCAGCAGCTGGTTGCGCGCGGCAAGCAGCTTTTCGTGGCCCACGCCTGCGCGGTCCATGAGCTGGAAGTCAAAGCCGGTGACGTTGCCCAGTTCCATCACGGACGGCGGCGGCACCACGAACAGCTGCGCGCGGCGCTCGGTCTTGGCGAAGTGCGCGTTGGCGCGCGCCGCCACGGCGCCGGCCTTCAGGCTGGCGTCGCCGCGCTCTTCCCAGTCGCGCAGCTTGATGAAGAGGATGGACGCGTTCTGGCCGCGGCCGCCGAAGTTAAAGCCGTTGACCGCGAACACCGAGGTGACGGCGTCCTTTTCTTCGGTCAGAAGATAGTTGGTGGCGTCGTCGATGACGGCCTTGGTGGCTTGGGCGGTGGCGCCGGCCGGCGTCTGGATCTGGGCGAACAGGATGCCCTGGTCTTCGGCCGGCAGGAACGCGGTCGGGATGCGGGTGAACATCCAGCCCATGGCGAGGACCAGCGCCAGGTAGACCACCATCAGGCGCTTGGTGCGGTTCAGGCCGCGCGCCACGGTGTTGGCGTAGCCGTTGCTGCTGCGCTCGAACGTGCGGTTGAACCAGCCGAAGAAGCCGCGCTTCGCGCCATGATGGCCCTTGGGGATGGGCTTGAGCAGCGTCGCGCACAGGGCCGGCGTGAAGACGATGGCCACGAGCACCGACAGCACCATGGAGGACACGATGGTGATCGAGAACTGGCGATAGATCACGCCGGTGGAGCCGCCGAAGAACGCCATGGGTATGAACACGGCGGCCAGCACCATGGCAATGCCGATCAGCGCGCCGGTGATCTGGCTCATGGACTTGCGGGTCGCCTGCTTGGGCGTGAGGCCCTCTTCGGCCATCACGCGCTCCACGTTCTCCACCACCACGATGGCGTCGTCGACCAGAAGGCCGATGGCCAGCACCATGCCGAACATGGTCAGTGTGTTGATGGAGTAGCCGAACGCCGCCAGCACGCCGAACGTGCCCAGCAGCACCACCGGCACGGCCAGCGTGGGAATGATGGTGGCGCGGAAGTTCTGCAGGAACAGGTACATCACCAGGAAGACCAGGATGATGGCTTCAACCAGCGTCTTGAACACTTCGTGGATCGACAGGCTGACGAACGGGGTCGTGTCGTAGGGATAGACGACGTCCATGCCCGGCGGGAAGTAAGGCTTCAGGTTGTTGATGGTGTCGCGCACCGCCTGCGCCGTGTCCAGGGCGTTGGCGCCCGGAGCCAGCTTGATCGCCAGGCCCGAGGCGGGCTTGCCGTTGTAGAAGCTGTCGATGGCGTAGGTCTGGCCGCCGAGCTCGATGCGCGCGACATCGCCCAGGCGCACCTGCGAACCGTCGGAATTGACCTTCAGCAGGATGCGGCCGAAGTCCTCGGCCTTCTCCAGGCGCGAGGGCCCGATGATGGTCGCGTTGAGCTGCTGGCCGCGCACGGACGGCAGGCCGCCCAGCTGGCCGGACGACACCTGCACGTTCTGTTCCTTGATCGCCGCCACCACATCGACGGTAGTCAGGCCGTAGTTGACGAGCTTGGCCGGGTCCAGCCAGATGCGCATCGCGTACTGCGAGCCGAAGAGCTGGAAGTCGCCCACGCCCTGCGTGCGGCTGATGGGATCCTGGACGTAGGACGCGACGTAGTCGGCCAGGTCGTCCTTGGTCATCGTGCCGTCGGTGGACACGAAGCCCGCCACGATCAGGAAGTTCTTCGTGGCCTTGGTGACGCGGATGCCCTGCTGCTGCACTTCCTGCGGCAGCAGCGGCTGCGCCAGGGCCAGCTTGTTCTGGACCTGGACCTGCGCGGTATCCGGGTTGGTGCCCTGCTTGAAGGTCAGCGTGATGGACATGCTGCCGTCGGAATTGCTTTCCGACGAGATGTATTGCAAACCATCCAGGCCGTTCATCTGCTGTTCGATCACCTGCACCACGGTGTCCTGCACGGTCTGCGCGGACGCGCCCGGGTAGGTCACCGCGATGCCAATGGCCGGCGGCGCGATGTTGGGGTACTGGGCGACCGGCAACTGCAGGATGGACAGCGCGCCGGCCATCATCAGCACGATCGCGATCACCCAGGCGAAAACCGGCCTATCGATAAAAAACTTTGCCATGCATGGCTCCCTGATTACTGCTTGGCCGCGGCGGCGTTGGCCGCCTGCGGCTGCTGTGCGTTGGCGCCGGCTTCGGTGGCGACCACCTCGACGCCGGGACGCACCATCTGCAGGCCTTCCACGATGACCTTGTCGCCGGCGGCCAGGCCGTCGGTAACCAGCCACTTGTCGCCGATGGCGCGGTCGGTCTGCAATTCACGCAATTCCACCTGGTTCTTGGCGTTGACGACCAGCGCGGTCGGCAGGCCGCGCTGGTTGCGCGTCACGCCGCGCTGCGGCACCAGCAGGCCGTCGGCGGCGACGCCATCGGCCAGGCGGGCGCGCACGAACATGCCGGGCAACAGGCGGCGGTCCGGATTGGGGAACACCGCGCGCAAGGTGATCGAGCCCGTGCCCGGGTCCACCGTCACTTCCGAGAACTGGAGCTTGCCGGTCTGCTTATATTGCGAGCCGTCTTCCAGGGTCAGCGTCACCAGGGCGGCCTGTTCGCCGTCGGCCTTCTTCAGCTGGCCGCTGGCCAAGGCGTCCTGCAAGCGCAGCAGCTGGACGCTGGACTGGGTCACGTCGACATAGATAGGGTCGATTTGCTGCACTGCAGCCAATGCGTTGGTCTGATTGGCCGTGACCAGCGCGCCTTCGGTCACCGAGGAGCGGCCGATGATGCCGTCGATCGGCGACAGGACCTTGGTGTAGACGAGGTTGATGCGCGCCGTGTCGAGCGCGGCCTTGGCCGACAGCACATCGGCGGCGGCCTGGTCGCGCGAGGCGACGGCGTTGTCGTAGGTCTGCTGGCTGACGGCGCGGGTGGCCACCAGCGGCTTGTAGCGCTCGGCCAGCAAGGCGGCCGTCTTCTGCTGCGCCTGGGCGCGCGCCAGGGCGGCCTTCTGGCTGTCCACGCTGGCCTGGTAGAGCGCGGGGTCGATCTGGTAGAGCTGCTCGCCCGCCTTGACTTCGCCGCCTTCGGTGAAGAGGCGCTTCTGGACGATGCCGTTGACCTGCGGACGCACTTCGGCCACGCGGAACGGCGAGGTGCGGCCAGGCAATTCGGTGGTGAGGGAAACGGGCTGCGTGGTCAGGGTGACGACCGTGACTTGCGGCTTGCCCGCTTGGGGAGCCTCTTGCTTCTTGCCGCAAGCGGCCAAGGTGAGAGCCGATGCCGTCAGCGTGACGATAGCCGCGCTGCGCCACATAGCGCTTTTCTTATTCATAGATTGCATTCCCGATTTCCAACAAAAAAAGAAGCCCTGTCCCGGACCGTGATGATTCGGTTGGCTCGTATCGACTGGGGTGGTTTCGCGTTGAACACGCAGACAGGGCTTTGTCGCATTGCTGCATTGCAGAACTCGCATTCTGAGTTATCCCGCCCAAGAAACAAAGGGGCGCATTGAGAAAACATCATTCCATTTATGGGACAATTATGAAATCTCCACTTTGACAAACTCCTGTCATGAAACGTCTACAGGGCATGGAACTCTTCGTCGAAGTCGCGAAAACGCATAGTTTTAGCCGCGCCGCCGCGACGCTTGGCGTCCCCAAGTCCACCTTGTCTCGCCAGGTGGCCGAATTGGAAAGATCCGTCGGGTTGCGGCTGCTCAGCCGCACTACCCGCAAGGTCGAACTGACCGACGCGGGCCGGTTGTACTTCGAGCGCTGCCAGCGCATCGTGGCCGAGGCGCAGATCGCCCATGAGGAATTGCAGAAGCTGGTCGACACCCCCACCGGGCCGCTGCGGGTGAACATGCCCGCGGATTTCGGCACGGACTTCCTGGCTGAGTCGTTCATGGAGTTTTCCCGGCGGTATCCCGATGTCACGTTTTTCCTGGATCTGGCCAATCCGGACCACGCTTCGCGCGTGTTCCAGACCTGCGATGTTTCGATCGAGATCGGCGACCTGCCCGATTCGACGCAAATTGCAAGGCTCTTGGGCATGCTGCCCGCCCACATGTACGCCTCGCACGAATATCTGGCCAAGCACGGCGAACCGCGGCATCCCAGCGACCTGACCCGGCACGAGTGCATAGAGTTCCGCGCGGAAGGCGCCGGACGCGTGACCCGCTGGCCGCTGAGCAATGGCGACCAGCACATCGAGTTCACGCCGGGCAACCGGTTCTCCGTCAACGGCGTCGCCATGGCCCGCCGCCTGGCCATGCTGGGCGCGGGCATCGCGGTGCTGGTGGGAGGTCAGTTGGCAGAGCAGCAATCCGGCCAATTGAAGCGCGTGCTGCCCGACTGGCAACTGGGGCCGTTTCCTGTCCACGCCGTGACCGAGACGCGGCTATTGCCCGCCAAGACCCGGATCTTCATCGAGTTCCTGATGGAGCGCCTGGGCTGCCACCGGCAAGCGAAGAATACCCCCGCTTTCATGAAGTGAAGCGGGGACGGAAACAGATTGAAAAATCTGATGGCCGCCGACATCACATGTCGCGATGCCTGACCAATCGCGGCGGGCGTCGCGGCAGGTGTCTAGGCCGGTGTCTGACACCCGCGATAGACGGTCTTCATTCCAAGGCCGTGCTGCAAGGGTGTCAGACACCGGCCTAGACACCGGCCTAGACACCTGCCTTGACACCGGCCTTGGCAACTGCCTTGTCCCCCGGCCCGCCCCGTCAGAACTCCTCGTCGTCGCGCAGGTAGCGCCACTGGCCCAGCGGCAGTTCGCCCAAGGCCACGCGGCCGATGCGTACACGCTTCAAGCCCACGACTTTCAGGCCGACCAGTTCGCACATGCGGCGGATCTGGCGCTTCTTGCCTTCGCGCAGCACAAAGCGCAGCTGATCGTGGTTCTGCCAGCGCACCTGGGCCGGCTTGAGGGCCTTGCCGTCCAGCGACAGCCCGTGGTTCAGCAGCGCCAGCCCGTTGTCGGAAAGGTCGCCCTGCACGCGCACCAGGTATTCCTTGTCGACGCTGGAGTCTTCGCCGATCAGGTGCTTGGCGATGCGGCCGTCCTGCGTCAGCACCAGCAGGCCCTGCGAGTCGATGTCCAGCCGGCCGGCCACGGCCAGCCCTTCCAGATGCGCGCGCTCGAAGCGCTGCGGCACCCTGTCCCCCGCGAAGCGCGAACGCGCGTCGATCAGGGCCACGGCGGGCGTGTAGCCTTTCTCGGCTTGCCCCGACACATAGCCCACGGGCTTGTTGATCAGGATGGTGACCCGCGAGGTCTGGCGCGCCTGGGCGGCGCGCTCCAGCGTGATGACCTGGTCGGGATAGGCCCGGGCGCCCAGTTCGGACACCACGACGCCGTCCACGCGGACCCAGCCGCGTTCGATATAGCTGTCGGCCTCGCGGCGCGAACAGAGTCCGCGCTCGGACATGAGCTTGGAGATACGTACTTTTTCCATGGGCGGTATTGTATGCGGACCCGCCCCGCGCCCATCCGGCGAGCGGCCCTGCGGCACTCAGACGCATGGGGCCCGTCAGCCGGGCTTGGCATAATACGCAGCCATGACGACACCCGCAGCACATCGCCCCCCACTAGCCGCAGGCTGGCTGGCGCAAGCCCCGGCCATCCTGCCCCCCGCCCAGCGCCACTGGCTGTTCCGCCCCGGCGCGTTGACCGCCGGGCTGCGCCAGGTGGGACAGGTCCGCCTGCGGGTCGTGGCCGAGTACGCCGACGGCGCCCCGCTGGACGAAGCCCGCGCCATGCATATCGCCCCAGGCTCGCCCGTGTGGATCCGCGAAGTGCTGATGTCGGTGAACGGCGTGGACAGCGTGCCCGCCCGCAGCCTGACCCCGCTTGCCGCGTCCCATGGCGCATGGCAAGGCATGCGCCGCCTGCTGACCCGGCCGCTGGCCGACATGCTCTATCACGACAGCACCGTCATCCGCTCGCCCTTCGCCTGCCGCCGCCTGGCCTCCCCTGTGCCGTTTCATGCGACCGCGCGCGGCGTGCTGCCCGCCGAACGCCGCGAGCGGGACGCCGGGCGCATCTGGGCGCGCCGGTCCGTGTTCTGGCGCCAGGGCCAGCCGCTGCTGGTGGCCGAGTGCTTCTTGCCGGGCTTCTGGGAGCTGATCGCCGACCAGCCCGCGCCGCCGCTCGTGCCGCACCAGCGCACGCCGCGCTGACGCGGCCGCTTTCGCTGCTTCCCGGCCTCAATCCTCGTAACGCCGCCCCAGCTCCAGCAGTTCGGGCGTGCCGATCACCGCGTTCAGTCCGTCGAAGTCCAGCATCTTGTCCTTCCAGGGCGCGGTCGTGCCCTGCCGGCGCAGGCTGCCGTAATAGCCTTGCAGCGTGTGCGCCACGGCGCGCGCGGCGCCGCCCGGAAAGATGACGATGCGAAATCCCTGCGCCGTCAGCGCGTCGGCGCTTTGCACGGGCGTCTTGCCGCCCTCCACCATATTGGCCAGGAGCGGCGCGCGCGCGGCGAATCGGTCGCAGGCCGCCCGCATCTGTTCCGGCGTGCGCAGGGCTTCGATGAAGAGCGCGTCGGCGCCGGCTTCCAGGTAGGATTCGGCGCGGTCCAGCGCGGCTTCCAGGCCCTCGGCCGCCAGCGCGTCGGTGCGCGCCAGGATCAGCGTGGACGCGTTCACCCGCGCGTCGACGGCGGCGCGCAGCTTGCCGCGCATCTCGGCGGCGGGGATGACCGTCTTGCCGTCCAGGTGGCCGCAGCGCTTGGGAAAGGTCTGGTCTTCCAGCTGGATCATGGCCGCGCCCGCGCGCTCGAAGCCGCGCACCGTGCGTTGCGTGTTCAGCGCATTGCCAAAGCCCGTGTCGGCATCGACGATTACGGGCTTGGACACCCGCTCAGCGATACGGGCCAGCGTGTCTTCGACCTCGGTGTACGTGGTCAGGCCGATGTCCGAGCGGCCCAGGCGTGTGTAGGCAATGGACGCCCCGGACAGGTACAGCGCGTCAAAGCCCGCCTGCTCGGCCACCAGCGCCGACAGGGCGTCGTAGACGCCGGGGGCCAGCACGGCGCCGGCGGCCAGTTGCGTTTTCAGGTTCTGTTTCTGCATCACATCCGCTTCCTAGTCCAGGCCGCGCCCGAGCAGCGCCGCCGCGGTCGCCGCGGCGATATGGCCGCCGGCGACCGCACTGAGCAGGCCGTTGCCGGACAGATAGCCCGACACGTCGTTGCCCGATACGCCCCGGGCGGCTCCGCCCGCGGCCAGCAAGTTCGGCAAGGCCCGGCCATCCTGGCCAAGGACGCGGCAACGCGCATCGATGTCCAGCCCGCCTTGCGTATGAAACAGCGCGCCCGTCACCTTGACCGCGTGGTACGGCGGCAGGAGCGTCCGCTCGAAGCGGCGGCCGTGGGGGTCCGCGGCCTGCGGGCCGACGGCGGCCAGGGTCCGATGCAAGGCTTGCGCATCGCACCCGATCAGGGCCGCCAGCTCGGGCAGGCCGGCGCAGGTCTTCAGCGCCTGGCCGGACTCGGCCAGGACAAAATCCGGAAAGCCGCGGGCCAGCGCCAGCGTGCGGTCGTCGAACACGTTCCAGGCCACGGAACCGGGCTGCGCCAGCACGTGGACGGCCGCCTCGGAGTAGCCGCGGGTCTCGTCATGAAAGCGCAGGCCGTCGCGGTTGATCTGCACGCCGCCGTCCATCATCACCGCCCAGGAAATCAGCGCGCCCTGCGGCGTGGCCCAGGAACCATGGCCCTGGTAGCCGCCCAGGTCGGCCAGCCGCGCGCCCAGTTGCGCGCCCCATTCAATGGCGCTGCCGTCGTTGCCCGCGTGCCCGCCATAGACGGCGTCGCGCATGGCCGGCAGGTGCCGGCCCACCATCGCCGCATTGCCGCCGAAGCCATTGCAGGCCAGGATCAGGGCATCGCAGCCGATCACATCCATTGAACCGCCGGGGCGTTCGCAGCCCACGGCCGACACGCGGCCGTCGTCGTCCACCCAGATCTCGCGGGCCAGCGCGCGCGTGAGCAGATAGGCGCCCGCTCCGGTTGCCGCCCGCTCCAGCGCGGCGACCAGCGCGGCCCCGGTGCGTTCGGGCAGGGTGTGCATGCGGCGGGCGCTGTGGCCCGGGTACAGGAAGCCGTCCAGCACCTCGAACGCCAGCCCATGGTGCGCCAGCGCATCCATGGCCGCCGCCGCGGCGCCGGTGTAGGCGGCGACCAGCTCCGGCGCGGCGGCGCCGTCGGCCTTGGCCTGGATGTCCGCGGCGAAGCGTTGCGCGTCGTCGTCGATGCCGGCGGCGCGCTGCACCGCGGAACCGGCCGCCGGAATGAAGCCGGACGACAGGGCCGACGAGCCGCTCGGCGCGGCATCGCGTTCGATCAGCACGGTCTCGATGCCGGCGCTGGCCAGGCGCAGCGCGGCGGTCAGGCCGCAGGCGCCGGCGCCGATGATCGCCACCGGGACATGCATGGCGTCCGCGCCGGGCGCGGTTCCCCTTCTGACGGCCGGCGCGCTCACAGGGCCAGCCTGTCCAGCAGGTCCTGGCACGACACCACGTCGGCCACGCTGCGCAGGTCCGCCAGCGCCGCGTCGTGCATGGCGGGCGTCGGCGCGGCGCAGCCGTCGGCCAGCACCGTCACGTGATAGTCGCGCATGTGGGCGTCGCGCGCCGTGCTGGCCACGCCGCCGTTGGTGACGATGCCGGCGACCACCACGCTGGAGATGCCCGCGCGGCGCAGCACCCAGTCCAGCTGCGTGTTGAAGAAGGCCGAATACGCCACCTTCCAGACCGACACGTCGACCAGGCCGTCCAGCTCGGCCACATGGGCCTGCCCGGCCGAGCCGGCGACGAAATCGCCCTTGCCCAGGAACGGGCGCAGCTGCTTCAGATGCGGCGAGATCATGGGCTCGCCGTGCGCGTCCGGCCACAGCGTGAACAGGCTGGCGGCCACGAAGCCGCCCCGCGCCTTGAGCGCGCGGGCCACGGGCGCCACGCGGGCGGGCAAGGCGCGCGCCTGCGGGCTGACCGCGCCGCCGCGGTCGTAGGCGCCGCCCGGCGCCAGAAAGTCGTTCTGCAGGTCGACAATAACCAGCGCGGTGGTGCGGGGATCGAAGGGTTGCATGGTCCGCTCCTACGGGACAGTCCGGGCGATCAGCAGATTGCCCAGGGTATCGACGCGGCCGGCAAAGCCGGGCTCTATCCAGATAGTGGTGTCGGGCTGCTCCAGGATGGCGGGGCCGGCCACCTCGGCGCCCACCGGCAGGTCCAGCCGCGCATAACGCACGGCGTCGCGCCACTGGCCGGCGTGAAAAACCGCCTGCGTGCCCAGCGCGGCCGGCATGTCCTGGCAGGTAGGGGCCAGCAGCGCCAGGTCGAACTTGGGACGCTGGCCGATGCGGGCGTAGCGCAGGTTCAGGATGCGGACCGGGATGCCGGTCAGGCTGCGGCCGAAGGCGGCGCGGTAGGCGCGGTCGAACGCGGCGGCGATGCCGGCGCGGTTCAGGTCGCCGCGACCGGCTTCGACGCGCACGGTATGGCTCTGCCCCACGTACAGCATGTCCAGCTCGATGCTTTCGCGGATGCCTTCGAAGGCCACGCCGGCGGAATCCAGCCGTTCCTGGCAGGCGCGGGCCAGCCCGTCGATGCGGGCCAGCAGGTCATCGGCATCCAGCGCGTCCAGCGCCACGTTCAGGGTCTGCACGCCGTCGTGGCGCATGTCGGCCATGACGCAGCCCAGCGCCGAGGTCACGCCCGGATAGCGCGGCACGATGCCGTGGGCGGCATCCACCTCGTTCATCATGGCGCAGACATGCAGCGCGCCGCCGCCGCCGAACGGCATGTAGGCGAACTTGCGCGGATCGTGGCCGCGCTCGATCGACACGACGCGGATGGCGCCGGCCATCTTGGCATTGGCCACCGTCAGGATCGCTTCGGCCGCGGCGTGCGCGTCCAGGCCCAGCGGCCTGGCCACGTGCTCCTCGATGGCAGCGCGCGCCAGCTCCACGTCCATGGTGGCCAGCAGGCCGCCGCCCAGCGGGCGGTCGGCGGCGATGCGGCCCAGCAGCACATTGGCGTCGGTGACCGTGGGACGCGTGTTGCCGCGTCCGTAGCAGGCCGGGCCGGGGATGCTGCCGGCGGATTCGGGGCCGACCTGCAGCAGGCCGCCCGCGTCCACGCTGGCGATCGATCCGCCGCCCGCGCCGATGGTCTCGATCTGGATCATCGGGGCGCGCACCACCATGCCGAAGTCGATGGACGTCTGCGCCGACAGCGAGGCCTCGCCGCCCGCCACCAGCGACACGTCGAACGAGGTGCCGCCCATGTCGCCGGTGACCACGTCCGGAAAGCCGGCCGCGCGGGCGATGGCCGCGCAGGCGATCACCCCGGCCGCCGGGCCGGACAAGGCGGTGCGCACCGGCACGTCGCACGCCGTCTGGCGCGACATGACGCCGCCGTTGCTTTGCACCACCAGCAGTTCGCCTTCGAATCCGTGCGCCTGCAGGTCCGACTCCAGCCGGGTCAGGTAGCTGCCCACCACCGGCTGCAGGGCCGCGTTCAGCACCGCCGTCGAGCAGCGCTCGAACTCCCGGATCTCGGGCAGCACTTCGGTGGCGGCCGTGACGTTGCCGTTGGGCCAGATCGCCCGCACGCGGGCCGCGGCCCGCGCTTCGTTGGCCGGATTGGCGTAGGCGTTGACGAAGAATACGCAGACCGCCTCGCAGCCCTGCTCCAGCAGCGCGCGCGCCGCGGCCTCGACCTGGTCCAGGTCCACCGGCGTGTGCAGGGCGCCGTCGGCCAGCACGCGCTCGCGGACTTCCAGGCGCAGGTCGCGCGGGACGACCGGCTCGTAGTTGCCGCGCAGGCCCCAGGTCCGGGGCCGGTCGCGCCGGCGCATTTCCAGCACGTCGCGAAAGCCCTCGGTGGTGATGATGCCGGTGCGCGCCACCTTGCGCTCCAGCAGCGCGTTGGTGCCCACCGTGGTGCCGTGCACGATGGTGCCGATGGCGCCGGCGCCGTCGGCCACGCGCGCGATGCCGTTCATGAAGCCGCGCGCTTCCTCGCCGCGGGTCGACGGCACCTTGACGACGCGCGCGGCGCCGCCCGCCTCGTCCAGCACGAACAGATCCGTGAACGTGCCGCCCACGTCCACGCCAACCACCAAACCTTGCGCCGCGCTCATGCCGACTGCTCCTTCAGGATATCGCTTACGTAGCCCATCTTTCGGTCGTGCTCGCGCGCCGCCCCGGCGCGCCCTGCAGGCGCGCCATAGCCGCCGCCGCCCGGCGTCTCCAGGCGCACGCGGTCGCCGCGCCGCAGCTGGATGCCCAGCATCTTCGAGCTCATGGGCGGGGTTTGCCATTGGCCGTCCTGCTGATAGCGAAAGACGTTCAGCGCCGCCTGGCCGCCGCCCGCGATGCCCTTGGGCGCGCTGCGGCCGCGTTCGCCGAAGATGAAGGCCTCGGCGCTGTCTTCCAGCAATTCGATTTCATAGATCGCGCCCAGGCCGCCGCGGTGCGTGCCGTCGCCCGCCGAATCGGGGCGCAGCGCCCATTGCGTAAAGCGCACGGGATACGCCGCCTCCAGGATTTCCAGCGGCGGGATGGTGGCGGTGGAGATGGGCGCGTTGCCGTGGCTCAGGCCGTCGCCGTCCGAATGGCCGCCGTGGCCGCCGCCGAAGAAGCTGAACATCACCCAACGCTGGCCCTTGCGGGCGGCGTCGCTGCGGTAGCCGGCGATGGACAGCGCGTTGATGGTGCCGTAGGCCTGCGCCATGGCGCGTTCCGGCGCGGCCTGGGCCATCGCGCAGAAGATCACGTCGATCATGCGCAGGATGGTTTCGGTATAGCCGCCCACGGGGCGCGGGCGGTCTGCCGAGATCACCAGGCCGTCGGGCAGCACTACGTCCACCGCGTCCAGGACCCCGGCGTTGGCCGGCACGTCCGGGAACAAGTGCTTGAGCGCCACATAGCAGGCGGCGATGGCCGTGGCGCGCGAGATGTTCACCGGGCCCGCGCAGGCGGGCGAAGTGCCGGTGAAGTCCAGCGCCAGGCGGTCGCCGGCTATCGTCAGCGCAAGGGCGATGCGCAGGGGCGCGTCGCGCACGCCGTCGTTGTCCAGCATGTCCTCGAAGGCATATACGCCGTCGGGCAGGCGCGAGATGTGGTCGCGCATCAGGCGGCGCGCCCGTTCGCGCAGGGTGTCCAGGGACTCCAGCACAGTGGCGTCGCCGTATTCGTCCAGCAGCCCGTCCAGCCGGCGCGCGCCCAGCTCCAGGGCCGCCAGCTGGCCGTTCAGGTCGCCCCACAGGCTGTCGGGCAGGCGGGTGTTGGCCTTCAGGATGGCCAGCACGTCCTGGTCCAGCGCGCCGGCGCGCAGGATGCGCACGGGCGGGATCTGCACCGCCTCCTGCCAGCATTCGGTGGCGGCCGGGTTGTAGTTGCCGGGCACGGCGCCGCCCACGTCGTGCCAGTGCGCGGCCGACGCCAGGAAGCAGAACAGGCGGCCGCCGCGGAACACCGGCCTGACCAGCTTGAAGTCGTTGGCGTGCGTGCCGCCTTCGTAGGGATCGTTGAACAGCCAGACGTCGCCATCCACCATGCCGCCGCGCTCGGCCGCGGCCTTGGCCGCCGCCTTGACGGCGAACGCCATCGCGCCCACGAACACGGGCAGTCCCGACTTGCCCTGGATCAGCGTGGCGCCGGTGGCGGCGTCGTACATGCCGTGGCAGGCGTCATGGGCCTCGGCGATGATGGGGTTGAACGCGCTGCGGTACAGCGTGGCGTCCATTTCGTCGGCAATCTGTTCCAGGCGGCCCTTCAGGACCGCCAGGGTGACGGGATCGAGCATGAGGTTCTTCCTAAGAGGTTTGACGCTGTTTCAGCAGGTTCAGCAGTCCGCCGGCCCGCACCATTTCCAGGAGAAAGGCGGGCACGGTCTCGCAGTGCAATTCGGACGGGACGGCGCCGGGGCGGTCGATGCGCCCCGCGGCCGGATCCAGCGCGATGCGTTCGCCCTCGGCGAGCGTCCCGGCCTGTTCGCAGGTCAGCAGCAGCAGGCCCACGTTGAACGCGTTGCGAAAGTACAGGCCATTGAAGGACGGCGCGATCACCGCCGCCACGCCCAGGCGGACCAGCGCGGACGCAGCCTGCTCGCGCGAGGAACCGATGCCGAAGTTCGGCCCCGCCACCAGCACGTCGCCCGGCTGCACCTGGCCCGCGAACTCCGGCCGCACCCGCTGCAGGCAATGGCGGGCGATCTCGTCGATGCCGAATTTCATATAGGCGCCCGGGGCCAGCGCGTCGGTGTCGATGTCAGCGCCTACCCGCCACACGCGGTGCGTTGGCTTCTGGTCCGTCATGCCGTGAACTCCCTGGGGTCGGCGATGCGGCCGGCCACGGCCGACGCCGCGACCGTGTAGGGCGACGCCAGATAGACCTGGGCCGTCTCGGAGCCCATGCGCCCCTTGAAGTTGCGCGCCGTGGTGGAGATGACGCTGGCGCCGTCCGGAATGGATCCGCCGTAGCCCGCACAGGCGCCGCAGGACGTGGCCAGCACCTCCGCTCCGGCCTCGCGCAGCGCCCGCATGACGCCTTCCCGCTCGGCTTGTTCCTGGTCCTGCCGGCTGGCCGGCGCCACCATCAGCCGCATGCCGTCCGCCAGGCGGCGTCCGCGCAGCACGCTGGCCGCGGCGCGCAGGTCTTCCAGCTTGGCGCCGGTGCAGGCGCCGATATACGCCACCTGCACCGGCACATCCTGGTACTGGTCCACGTCGCGCGCATTGGCGGGGCTGTGCGGCGCGGCGACCTGGGGCGCCAGCGCGGCGGCGTCGAAATCGTGCCATTCCGCGTCCGCGCCCGGGTCGCTTTGCCAGCGCGCCAGATCCAGCTCCGCCGCCACGCCCGCCTCGCGCAGGTAGGCGGCGGTGGTCTCGTCCGGCGCGATCAGGCCCACCTGCGAACCGAGTTCGGCGCTCATGTTGGACAGCGTCATGCGCTCTTGCATGGACAGCGCGCGCACGGCCTCGCCGCAGAATTCCACCGCCTGGTAGCGCCCGCCGTTCATGCCGTAGCGGCCGATCATGCGCAGCATCATGTCCTTGGCGGTGACGCCGCCGGCCAGGCGGCCGCTCCAGCGCATCATCAGCGTGCTGGGCACCTTGACCCAGATCTGGCCGGTGACCGCCACGCCCAGCATCTCGGTGCTGCCGATGCCGAACATGTAGGCGCCGAACGCCCCGCCGGTGGGCGAATGCGAATCCCCACCCACGCAGAACATGCCCGGCCGGATGTGGCCGTGCTGCGGCACCACCACATGGCAGATGCCGACGGAGTCATACACGTTGGGCAGTTGCTGCCCCGCGGCCCAGTCTCGCGCAATGCGCACGATGCGGCGCGATTCGTCGTCGGACTCCGGAACATAGTGGTCGATGACGAGCACCACCTTGGAGCGGTCCCAGAGCGTGGCGCCCAGCTCTTCCAGCATGGGCTGCAGACGCCGCGGGCCGCTGGAATCGTGGAACATCGCCAGGTCCACCGCACAGGTCACGATTTCGCCCTCGGCGACCGCGGCGCGCCCGCAGGCCGCGGCGATCAGCTTCTGAGCCAGGGTTTGAGGCTTGGCCATCGCTACATTCCCAGGTAGGCGCGGCGCACGTCGTCGCTGGCCAGCAGGTCCGCGCAGGCAGCGCTGTAGCGCACCGCGCCGTTCTCCAGCACATAGGCGCGCTGCCCCGTTTCCAGGGACTGGCCGACGTTCTGCTCCACCAGCAGGATCGCCAGCCCGCCGGCGTGCAGGCGCTGGATCAGGCCGAACAATTCCTCGACCATCAGCGGCGACAGGCCGAGCGACGGCTCGTCCAGGATCAGCAGGCGCGGCTCGGCCATCAGGCCCCGGCCGATCGCCAGCATCTGCTGCTCGCCTCCGGACATGGTGCCGGCCAGTTGCGCCAGCCGCTCGCGAAGCCGCGGAAAAATCTCCAGCACCTTCTCCAGGTTGGCGGCGCGGCGCTCCCGCGCCCGGGCGAAGGAGCCCAGCTCCAGGTTCTCGCGCACGCTCAGGTTGGGGAAGATGCGCCGGCCTTCGGGCACCTGGATAAGGCCCGCCTGCACCACCTGGCGGTAATGGCGGCCGGTCAGGTCCTGGCCCTCGAAGCGCACCGTGCCGCCCCAGGGCCGGCACAGCCCGCACACCGTGTTGTTCAGTGTGGACTTGCCCGCGCCGTTGCTGCCCAGCAGCACGACGATCTCGCCCGCGCCCACCGCCAGGTCCACGCCGCGCAGCACTTCCATGCGCCCGTAGCCCGCGCGCAGGCCCTTGACCTCCAGCAGCGCGCTCATGCCGGCGCTCCCTGGGCGGCAAGCCGGGCCGCCGCGCCGTGGCCCAGATAGGCCTCGACCACCTTGGGATCGCAGGTGACCTCGCGGGGCGTGCCCGACGCGATCAGCCGCCCCTGAGCCAGCACCCATACGTGTCCGGCCAGGCTCATCACCGCGCGCATCACATGTTCGATCATCAACACGGTGACGCCGTCGTCCACCAGCTTTTTCACCACCGGGATCATCTCGTCGATCTCGCTGGGATTCAGTCCCGCCAGCACCTCGTCCAGCAGCAGCAGGCGCGGCCGCGTGGCCAGCGCGCGCGCCAGTTCCAGGCGCTTGCGGCCCGCCACGGTCAGGTCGGCCGCCGGCTTGTCCAGCGAGGCCTGCAGATTCACCCGGGCGGCCACGGCCTCGGCCTCGGCCAATGCCTCGTCCCGGTCCGCCAGGCGCAGGTGCGCGCCCACGGCGATGTTCTGGCGCACCGTCTGCGCGCCGAACGGCTGCACGATCTGGAAGGTGCGGGCCAGGCCCAGCCGCGCCGATTCATGCGGGGCGCGGCCGGTGATGTCCTGCCCGGCGAAATGCACGGAGCCGGAACCGGGCCTGAGAAAGCCGGACAGCAACCCGAACAGCGTCGTCTTGCCCGCCCCGTTGGGGCCGACCAGCGCGGTCAGGGAGCCTTGCGGAACGTCCAGGCTCACGTCCTGGACGGCCTTCAGGCCGCCGAAGGCGATGGACAGATTGCGCGCTTGCAGCAGGATGTCAGACACGGGCGCGCTCCTTGAAGCCAAGCAGGCGGCCCAGGGACTGGCCGCAGCCGGTGATGCCGCGCGGCAGGAACATCACGATCACGATCAGCACCACGCCGTAGATCACCATGCTGATGCCAGGCAGTTCGCCAAAGAGGTTGCGGGTCAGGTCCGCCAGCGCATGCAGCGCCGCCGCGCCCAGCAGCGGCCCCCACAAGGTGCCCAGGCCGCCGACGATGGCGCCCACCAGGGCCTCCACCGAGACGGCCGAGCCGAACGCGATGCCCGGGTCGATGTATTGGAAGACCTGTACGTAGAACGCCCCGGCGGCGCTCATGAAGGCCGCGGACAGCGCGATGCCGCCCAGCTTCACGCGCAGCGGATTCACGCCGATGGCGCGCGCGGCGTCTTCGTTGTCGCGCACCGCCTGCAGGTAGGCGCCAAAGCGCGAATGGCGCAGCCAGGCGGTGACCAGCAGGGCCAGCAGCACAAAGCCCAGCAGCAGATAGATGTAGCCCCGGCGCGAGCCGAACTGCATGTTGGCCGCGCCCTCTTGCAGCGGCACCATCAGCCCTACCCCGCCGCCGGTGAATGAAGCCGACAGCGCCAGGATGCGGAACACCTCGGCAAAGGCCAGCGTCACCAGCGCGAAGTACGAGCCCTTCAGCCCGTAGCGAAACGTCAGCCCGCCCACCGCCGCGCCGGCCAGCGCCCCCATGGATATCGCCATCGGCAGCGCCAGCCAGGGGTTCAGGCCCAGGTTCAACTGGCCCAGCGCCTGCGCATAGGCGCCCACGCCAAAGAACAGCGCGTGCCCGAAGGACAACTGGCCTCCATAGCCGCCCAGGATGTTCCAGGCCTGCGACAGGAGGGCCGCGTACAGCGACATCATCACGAACGTCAGCAGCACGCCCGATTGGGCCAGCGCGGCAACCGCCGCCAGGGCGGCGCCAAACAGCGCAATCGCGCAAAGATCCTTCTTCATGGTCAGCCCCTCGCCCCGAACAGCCCCTGCGGGCGAAACAGCAACACCGCGATGAAGATCGCGAATATGCCCATCTGGCCCAGCGAGTCGCCCAGGAACAGGCCCCCGATGGACTCCACCACGCCGATCAGCAGCCCGCCCGCCAGCGCCCCCACGAAACTGCCCATGCCGCCCAGCACCACGATGGTGAACGCGACCAGCACGAAGCCGCTGCCCACTTGCGGATTCACGTAGTAGGCCGGCAGCAGGAAGCAGGCGGCCGCGCCCAGGCAGGCCATGCCGATGCCGAAGGACAGCGCGTAGACCTTTTCCACGTCGATGCCCATGAGCTTGGCGCCCTGCTTCTCGCGGGCGACGGCTCGGATCGCGCGGCCCAGGTCGGTGCCGCGGATGATCCAGAACAGCACCGCCGCCACCGCCAGCGCGCCGAAGAACGCGATGACCTTGGGCAGCGCGATCATGGCGGGCCCGATCTCGACCGTGGACAGGGTGTACGCGGTTTCGATGCTGCGCGTGTCGGACTTGAACCAGACCAGCGCCAGGTTCTCCAGCACGATGGCCAGGCCCAGCGTCACCAGCAGGATGTTCTCGTCCTTGCCGTGGCTGGCGCGGTTGATCACGAACCGCTGCAGCGCATAGCCCAGCGCGAACATCCCCGCCACCACCAGCGGCAAGGCGGCGTAGGGGTCGATGCCCAGCCGGTCCTTGAGCAGGTAGACGGCGTAGAGCGCGACCATGAGCGCGGCGCCGTGGGCGAAATTGATGATGTGCAGCACCCCGTAGATCAGGGTCAGGCCCAGGGCGATCAGCGCGTACACGGCGCCGGTCGTCAGGCCGTTGAGCACCGAGGCGAAGAGGATGGCGGGGTCCAGCATGCTCAGGCTTTCAGCGGAAAGACGGCGTCTGCCTGGCGGTAGTCCACCGGGAAGATCACCTTGATGTCGCCGCCGATCACCTGCGTCAGCAGGGGCTGGGCGCCGGTGTTCTGGCCGTTCACGAAGCGCGTCGGGCCGTAGGGCATCACGTTGTCCTGGAACGTGCTGGCGGCCAGCGCGTCGATGATCGCCGCCCGGTCGGCGGACCTGGCGCGTTCCAGCGCGTCGGCCAGCAGCAGCATCGCGGTGTAGGTCATGAAGACCTCGTAGCTGAAATACGCGCCCTTCTCTTCCACGCGGGCCTTCAGCGGCGCCACGCGCGCGTCCTTGGGGTTGAACCAGTGGTTGCAGTCAATGATGCCGTTGGCGATGTCCGGGAATTCCTTCAGGAATTTGTAGCTGGACGCCGCGCCCCCCAGCACCGAATAGATGGCCTTGGGCTGCACCTTCTGCTGCTTCATGGCGCGCAGCAGCAAGGCATATTCGTTGTAGTAGTTGGCCGGGATCACGATGTCGGGATTCACCGACTTCATGCGCAGCACGATGTTGTTGAAGTCGCGGGTGGGGTTCGGGTGCTTGACCACTTCCTTGACCTCGAACCCGTGCTGCGGCAGCGACTTGGACAGGAGCGCCGCCGTGCCGGTGCCAAAGAGCGAATCCTCGTGCACGATCATCACGGTCTTGGCCGGCTTGCCGGCCGCGTCGTTCAGCGCCGCCAGGTCCATGATGGCGCGTTCGCTACAGGCGCGGTAGCCGGGGCCGAAGCGGAAGGTGTTCTTCAGGCCGCGCTCGACGATCTGGTCGGCCACGCCCACATCCACCACGTGCGGCAGGTTGTGCTTGCCCGCCGTCTGCGTCGTGGCCAGGCAGATCGCCGACGCGTACGCGCCCACGATGGCCGACACGCCCGCCTCGTTCATTTTTTCGACCTCCGCCGAGCCCGCCTCGGGGCGCGACTGCGCGTCGCCCAGCACCGCTTGCAGCGGCGCGCCGCCCAGCGACTTGATGCCGCCGGCCTTGTTGATGTCCTCGATCGCCAGCAGCGCGCCCAGGCGGCATTGCTGCCCCGAATAGGCCAGCGCGCCGGTCACCGGATGCAGCACGCCGACCTTCACGGGCGCGGCGCCCTGGGAACGGGCCACCCAAGGCGCGGACACGAGTGCGGCCGCGGCGGCGGATTGATAGAGGAAAGTGCGGCGCGAATTCATGGGAGATCTCCGAAGGGTTCAATGAAATTGGGCCGACAGCTCTTCGCTGACCCAGACCTTGGCGTCGATGCTGCCGACGCGCGACAGCTGCAGCTGGTATTGATAGCGATCGGGCCGGTACAGGCCCTGCAGCAGCTGCACGGGCCGGTCGTTCACATCGCGCACGACCCGCGTCACCGCCAGCAGCGCCGAGCCCACCGATACATCAAGATGGCGCGCCACCTGCGCATCGGCCAGGCGCGCGGAAATGGTCTGCGTGGCGCCGCCGAACTCCACGCCGGCCGCTTCCAGCAGCATCAGCAGCGGCTCGCGTTCCAGGTCGTCGCGCGTGAAATCGGCCACGGCCTGCGGCACATAGGTGGTGATGTGGGAGAGCGGCCCGGCCTCGGTGCTGCGCACGCGCAGGCTCTTGTGGACCGGGGTTCCGGGCGCGATGCGCAGCGCCTCGGCCACGGCAGGCGGGGCGAACACGAGCGTGCTGTCCAGCACCTGCACCGTGGTGCGCAGGCCCATGTTGACGATGTTCTCCAGCAGGCCGGTCAGATGCGCCTTCTGTTGCGAGCTGGCCGCGGGCACCGCGTTGGGGTTGGATGCGCCGCGCAAGGGCCAGGTCCCCAGGCCGGGCCGGCGCGACACCAGGCCGTCCGCCACCAGCATCTCCATCGCCTTGCGGATGGTGATGCGGGCCACGTCGAACTGGCCGGCCAGCGCATGTTCTCCGGGTACGCCGTCCTGATCGAAGCGTCCCTCCTGCAATTGCTCGCGCAGGACGAGATAGATCTGGTGGTACTTCGGAAGCGGCAGTGAGGTTCCCATGCAGGGAACTCTAGGGGTGTCCTAATGTACCGTCAATGGAACAAATGCCATTGCGGGTTGTTCTATCGGGAAAACACCGACTCGATCCGATTGCGCCCGCGCTGCTTGGCGTAATACAGCGCGCGGTCGCTGCGGCTCAGCGCCAGCTCCGCGTCGGCGTCCATCGTATGCATGGCGGCTATGCCGATGCTGACCGTCAGCGGTATGGGCTGGCCCTCCGACGAGTAAGGCGTGTCCGCGATGCGCCGCTGCACGTTCCTGGCGAAGACCTGCGCGCGTTCGATGTCGGTGTCGGGCAGCACGACCGCGAACTCCTCGCCCCCGATGCGCCCGACCAGGTCGATCTCGCGCAGCTGGGCGCGCAGCATCTTCGCGAAATGCTGCAGCACGCCGTCGCCGATCGCGTGCCCCCAGGTGTCGTTGATGTGCTTGAAGTGGTCCAGGTCGCACATCAGCACCGCCGCGCAGCGGCTGCCGTGTCCCTTGATCCGGGCCAGCTCCGCGGCGATGCGCGACATGAAATGGCGGCGGTTGGGCAAGGTGGTCAGGGCATCGGTGGCGGCCAGCTCGCGCAGTTCGAATTCGGCGCGCTTGCGGTCGGTGATGTCGGTGACGAAACCATGCCAGATCACCCCGCCGTCCGCGTCGCGCCTGGGGCTGGCGTCGCCCTGGCGCCAGCGCACGCCCTGCAGCGGAAGGCAGACCCGGAACTCCAGGTGCCATGGCGCCTGCGCCGCCGCGGCGGCTTTCAGCGACGAGTGGTAGACGGCCAGATCGTCCGGGTGGACGCGCTGCTCGATGGCCGTGGTGCTGGCCCGCACGTCGTCGGCCGTGAGTTCGAACATGTCCCAGATGCCGGCGCTGACGTATGAGAACCACGACCCGCCCTCCGGCACCGGCCTGCTCTGGAAGACCAGGCCGGGCACGGCGTCCGTCAGGTTGACGACCAGATCCGCCGTGCGCTGCAGGCGTTCCGACATGGCGCGCACCGCGCTGATGTCGGTGGTGGTGCCCATCATGCGCAGCGCCCTGCCCGCCTCGTCCCGGCTGACGACCTTGCCGCGGCTGCAGATCCACTTGTAGCTGCCGTCCTTGCAGCGGATCCGGTGCTCGACCTCGTAGCTCTCGGTCTTGCCGTCGAAATGGTCTTGCATGGCGGCGCGGACGTAATCCAGGTCGTCCGGATGCAGGCGCGTGTAGGCGTCTTCGATGCGGCAGGACAGCTCGGATTCGCCGTAGCCCAGCAAGGCCTTCCAGCCCGGCGAATACGTGATCTCGCCCGTAACCACGTTGCGGTCCCAGACGCCGGTGCCGCTGCCGGCGATGGCCAGCGACAGCTTGCGGGCCTCGTCGCGCCAGGAGTCTTCGTCCGCCCGCTCCAGCGCCAGCGCCTGGCGCTTTTCCACGGCCATGGCCGCGAGGCCGGCCAGATCCCGCAGGGCCTGGCGCTCTTCGTCGGTGAGATGGCGCGCCTGCCCGTGCAGCAGGCGGATGGCGCCCAGCTGGCGGCCGTCGGCGGCGCGCACGGGGCATTCGGCGGTGAAGGGGAAATCAGGGGCGGCGGGCGGCGCGCCGGCCTGCGCCTGCCAGACTCCGTCGGCGTCGCTGCAAGCCACCAGCGCCATGTCCACGCCGAACAGCCGCCTGGCCAGGCGGGCCAGCTTGTCCAGGGGGCCGTCGGGTTCGGCTTGCACTCCGCCCGCGCTGTCGACTGGCGCCGGAGTTGGGGAAGCGTCACCTGTAGCGGGCATTTCGGAACCTGATCAATACGGGATTCATCGGTGTAGCCATGCCTAGGCCGTGGATGACATTTTGTCACGTTCCGCACCAAAATTGCATCATTTTGGAAGATATGATCGCCGCCCCGTGACACCCCCTGGTTCGCGCCCGCCGCCGGACCGTTCAGCTCGCCTTCGGCCGCGTGTCCACCGCTAGGCACAGCAGCGCCGTCACCAGGGCCAGGCCCACATGCCCTATATACAGCGGCGAGAAATCGGCGTGGCTCACCGCGCCATGCCCCAGTAGCAGCACCGTGATCGCCACACCCAGCACGCCGCCGATCTGGCGCGTGGCCTGGTTGACCGCGCTGCCCACCGCATAGTGCTGGGCCGGCAGGCGGTTCACCGCGGCGCCGGACAAGGCAGGCAGCACCATGCCCACACCGATGCCGCTGAGCAGCAGGCCGGGCAGCCAATCGCGCAGGTAGGCGGGCTCAGCGCCCGGCGCCAGCAGGAACCACAGTCCGCTGGCCGCATAGACCAGCGCGCCGCCCACCAGGAACGGCCGGTGTCCCATCCGCGCCGCCAGCCGGCCGGTGACGATCGCAGTCGGCACCACCAGCAGCGGGCCGGGCGTGACGGCCAGTCCGGCTTGCGGCAGGCTGTAGCGCCACACGCCCATCATGTAGAAGAAAAAGGCGAAGAACATCATGGCGAACGCGATGCCGAAGCTGAAGGTGGCCAGGTTCACATAGCGATAGGTCCGGTGCTTGAACAGCGCCAGGTCCACCAGCGGATGCGGCGTTGCCCGGGCCCACGCCACGAAGGCGACCAACGCAATCACGCCCACGGCGGCCGCCACGGCCAGCTCGCCGCGCCGCCACGCCGGCGACTCCGACTGCACGATGGCCAGGGCCAGCGCGCCCACCCCCACGACCAGCAGCGCCATGCCCACCCCGTCCACGCGGCGGCGGGCGTCGGGCCGCACGGATTCCTTGAGCAGGCCCGCGCCGAACCACAAGGACAAGGCGCCCAGCGGCAGGTTGATGTAGAACGCCCACGGCCAGCCCGCGACGTCCACCACGAAGGCGCCCAGGCTGGGCCCGACAGCCGCCGCCAGTCCGCCCACCGCGCCCCACAGGCTCACCGCCACCGAGCGCTGCGACGCCGGGAACGCCGCCAGCACGATCGACAAGGAGGCGGGCAAGAGCAAGGCCGCGCCGATCGCCTGCAACACGCGGGCGGCGATGAGCCACCCCTCGCTGCCGGCCAGCCCGCAAGCCGCCGAGGCAGCCAGGAACAGCACCACCCCGCCCATGAACATGCGCTTGCGGCCGTGCGTATCGGCCAGCCCGCCCGACGGGATCAACATGGCGGCGAAGACCACCGTGTAGGCATTGAGCACCCACGACATGTCCGCGGCGGAAGCCTCGGGAAAGCCGTCGCGCAGCGCGCCGAACGCCGCATAAAGCATGGTGCTGTCCAGGGACACCAGGAATACGGCGATGCTGGCGACCCAGAAGACGGGCCAGGGGGACGCGGCGGCCGGGGCGACGCCTGTCGGCGTAATAGCGGGAGGCGTCGTGGCGGAGGGAGAGGTGGAATCCATGATGGCGCGTTCCTCCGGCTTACAGATAGACCGCCGGGCTGGCGGACAGGCCCTGCTTGACCTGGCGCGTCTGCTCGTCAGCCAGCACCTCTTCCTCGCCGGCTTCCAGCGCGTCCAGCGCCTGGCGCACGATGGCCTCCGGGGTGGACTTGGGCGCGTCGATGCCCTGGGTCAGGTCGGTGTCCACAAAGCCCATATGCAAGCCCAGCACCTGGGTCTTCTGGGCGCGCAGCTCCTGGCGCAGCCCGTTCGTCAGCGCCCAGGCGGCGGACTTGCTCATGGCGTACACGCCCAGCAGCGGGCCATTGATCCAGCTGGCGATGGACAGCACGTTCAACACCGCGCCCCCGCCGTTCGCGGCCAGCACCGGCGCGAAGGCCCGCGCCACCAGCAGCGGGCCGAACAGGTTGGTGTCCAGGTGACGACGGGCCGATTCGACGCTGTCGGGCGCCAGGAAGCCGCCCGTCACCGCGATGCCGGCGTTGTTGATGATCAGCGTCGCATCCTTCGCCAGCGCGGCGGCGGCCGCCACCTCGTCCGGATGGGTCACGTCCAGCCTGATCGGCTCGACGCCGGCCAGCGTGATGGCGGACGGATCGCGCGCGGCGGCATAGACCTTGCGGGCTCCGCGGGCCAGCGCCTCGCGGGCGAAGGCCAGGCCCAGGCCGCGATTGGCCCCGGTGATGAGTACGACGGCGTTCTTGAGTTCCATAATGGGCATTCCTTGGTCGGGCGGTTGTGCGGCGGATGAGCCGGGGTTTCCTTACTTGCAAATATGATGATCATCATATTTGTGTGCGGCAAAAAGGCCGCGCAAGACGGCCTTGGGAAAAACATTCAGTGGGACGGGCTGCCGCCCTCGTGGTCGTACTGGTCCAGGACCGCCTGGCGTGCCGACGCCAGCACGGCGCGCCCCTGGGCGTTGTCGCCCAGCGCCCGGGCCAGTTGCAGGGCGCCGACCAGCGTGCTGGTCACCGCCACCGCGGCGTGCTCGCCGGCGCCGGCGGGCAATACCCGCTGGATGCCTTCCAGCAGGCGCTGCACCCGGCTGGCCGCGACCTCGCGGACTTCGGGCGACTGGCGGGGAATTTCAGAGGCCAGGGCGGAAACCGGGCATCCGCCCTCGCAGCCCGCAAGATGGGCCTCGCCCAGATAGGTGTCGACCCAGGCGCGCAGCGGGCTGGCGCCTTCGGCGCGGCGGCGCGCCATGCCCTGCGACAGGCGGGCCGCGCCATCCTTGCCGGCGCGATCCATCGCGGCCGCCAGCAAGGCGTCGCGGGACGGGAAATGCGCATAGAAGCCGCCGTGGGTCAGGCCGGCTTCCTTCATGACATCCGCCACCCCCACCCCCGAATACCCCTCGCGCCGGATCACGCGCGCGGCCGCGTCGACGATGCGTTCGTGGGACAGTTCCTTGCGGCGGGAGGCAGCCATGTTTGCGGCACCTTAAATATGATGAACGTCATATTAATGCCGCGATTATCCGGAACGCAAGACCCGGCCCCGTATTTATTTCAGCGCCAGGCCTCGGGCTCGACGCTGACCTCGCCCTTATCGGCCGAGAAATACACAATGCCGTCCGAGATATTGGCATTGAGCTGCATCGTGCGCTCGGCCAGCTTGGCCAGCGCGCGCGTCTGGTCCGAAGGCAGATTGATCACCTTCAGGTTGCGCGTGCGCTCCAGCTTGTTGCGCACGCCATCCCACCAGATCTTGCTGGCCGAGCCGCCGTAGCAGTAGACGATGACTTCGTCCGCGCGGCCGCAGGCGCGCAGGATGCGGCGCTCTTCGGGCTGGCCCACTTCGACCCACAGCTTGATCGCGCCGGTCAGGTCCTTGACCCACAGGTCCGGTTCGTCCGTGTCGCTCAGGCCCTTGGTGAACGACAGGTCCTCTTGCGCATGCAGCGCGAAAGCGACCAGGCGGACCATCATGCGTTCGTCGGTTTCCGAGGGATGGCGGGCGACCGTCAGCGTATGGCTGCCGTAATAGTGGCGGTCCGTGTCGGCGACGTTGAGTTCGGCCTTATAGATAGTGGCGCGCAGGGCCATGGCAAAAATCCGTTGAAAATAGCGAATTGCGTAAAGGCCGCCATGATACCGCCTGCGGCGGCGCGTCCCTACCTCCCTACCTGGTGTCAGACACCCACGAACCGCGGTGTCTGACACCGGAGCGATCACGCTTTCGCTGCCGCCGGGCGGCGCTACACTTTCCGGACGCCCGCAATCCAAACACCATCCCGACCATGACCGCCACCGCCGCCCTGCTTGCCTTCACCCTGGCCGCCGCCATCCTCACCATCACGCCCGGCCTGGACACTGCCCTGGTGCTGCGCACCGCCGCCGTCGAAGGCGGACGGCGAGCCCTGATGGCCGGCCTGGGCGTCTGCGCCGGCTGCCTGATTTGGGGCGCCATCGCCGCGCTGGGCCTGGGATCGCTGCTGGCCGTGTCCACGCTTGCCTATGACACGCTGCGCATCTGCGCCGCCGCTTATCTGTTCTACCTGGGCGCCAAGCTGCTCTGGCGTACGCTGCCCGGCCGCGGGTCCGGCGCCGGCATACCGCCAGCCGGTATGCCCGCAGCCGCCAGCCCTCAAGCCCAGGCTGCTCCCGTCCCGGCCAGCGCCAGCGCCACCGGCTGGTTCCTGCGCGGCTGCCTGACCAACGCGCTGAATCCGAAGGTCGGCATCTTCTACATCACCTTCCTTCCACAGTTCATTCCCGCCGGCGCCGACGTGCTGCGCTTCAGCCTGCTGCTGGCCACGGTCCACGCCATCGTGGGCCTGCTCTGGTTCGCCCTGCTGGTCGCCGCCACCCGCCCCCTGGCCCGCTGGCTCTCCCGCCCCGCCGTCATGCGCGGCCTGGACCGCGCAACCGGCGCGGTCTTCATCGCATTCGGATTGAGGCTGGCGCTGGAGAAGCGTTAGGCGAAAAAAAAACGCCAAGGGCGCGAGACACGAAAAGCAGGCGACATCCGGCACCCGCAAAGATCCATTTCAGCCTGCCACGTCGTTTAGGGTGTCAGACACCTTCGTAATGGTGTCAGACACCTTCGTTTCACGGTGTCTGACACCGTCACGCGGACGGTGGAGCGTCTGGCGCCGGGGCGGCCCAAGAACCCAAACCAGCAACAAGCAACGAGCAACAGCCAAAGGCACCACCCCTCACCCAGCCGCGTCAATAAACCCCAACCGCATGCCGAGCCACGAAATGCCCCTCCCCGACAGCCACCAGCGGCTCCACCAGGGGATCATCCCCCAGCTTGCGCATCGGGCTGGGAATCTCATCCACCAGCAACGACCGCTCCCGATGCCGCCGCTGCGGATCCGCGATCGGCACCGCCGCCATCAGCTTCTTCGTATAGGGATGCTGCGGGTTCTCGAAGATCGCGCGGCGCGGCCCGATCTCCACGATCTGTCCCAGGTACATCACCGCCACCCGGTGGCTCACGCGCTCCACCACCGCCATGTCGTGCGAAATGAACAGGAACGACACGCCCAGCTCGCGCTGCAGATCCAGCAGCAGGTTCACGATCTGCGCCTGGATGGATACGTCCAGCGCCGACACCGATTCGTCCGCGATCACCACCTTGGGGTTCAGCGCCAACGCGCGCGCGATGCAGATGCGCTGGCGCTGCCCGCCCGAGAACTCGTGCGGATAGCGGTCGATCATTTCGGGCAGCAGCCCGCACTTGTCCATCAGCCAGCGCACGCGCTCCTGCGCGGCCTTGCCGCGCGCCACGTTGTGGATCAGCAGCGGCTCCATGATGGAATAGCCCACCGTCATCCGCGGATCCAGCGACGCGAACGGATCCTGGAAGATGAACTGGATATGCTGGCGCAGCGTCTGCATCGCGCTGCCGCGCAACGCGCCGATGTTCTTGCCGTCGAACTCGATCGAGCCGCTCTTGCTCTTGACCAGCTGCAGCAGCGAACGGCCCGTCGTCGTCTTGCCGCAGCCGGACTCGCCCACCAGCGACAGGGTCTCGCCGGGATAAAGGTCAAAACTGACCTTCTCGACCGCATGCACGCGCTTTTGCACCCGGCCCAGAATGCCGCCGGTGATATCGAAGCTGGTGGTCAGGTCGCGCACCTTCAGCACCGGGCCGTTCTCGCGGCGCACGGTGGAAGCGGCCGCCACGGGCGTATCCACCAGCTTGCCGGGATCGGCCACGCGGGCGGCTTCGTCCAGCTTCAGCAGCGGGAACGGCGCGGGCTCGTCCGTGCCGTGCATCGCGCCCAGGCGCGGCACCGCCGACAGCAGGGCGCGGGTGTAGGCATGCTGCGGACGCGCGAAGATGCCGTCCGAACCGCCCTCTTCCACCTTGTCGCCGCGGTACATCACCAGCACCCGGTCGGCCACCTCGGCCACCACGCCCATGTCGTGCGTGATGAAGATCACGCCCATGTCCATTTCTTCCTGGAGCTGGCGGATCAGCTGCAGGATCTGGGCCTGGATGGTGACGTCCAGGGCGGTCGTCGGCTCATCGGCGATCAGCAGCTGCGGCTTGCAGGACAAGGCCATCGCGATCATCACGCGCTGGCGCATGCCGCCCGACAACTGGTGCGGATAGCGGTCCAGGATGGCGCGGGCCTCGGGGATGCGCACGCGCTCCAGCATGCGCAGCGTTTCCGCGCGCGCGCCGGCGGCGTCCAGCCCCTGGTGCAGCTGCAGGGCCTCGGCAATCTGGTTGCCCGCCGTGAAGCTGGGGTTCAGCGAGGTCATCGGCTCCTGGAAGATCATGGCCACGTCGGCGCCGCGCACGCGTTGCAGCGTGGAGTCCTGCGCGTTGGCCAGGTCCAGCACGTCGCCGCTGCGCCGGCGCAGCAGCATGCCGCCGTTGACGATCTTGCCGCCGCCATACTCCACCAGCCGCATCAGCGCCAGCGAGGTCACGGACTTGCCCGAACCGGACTCGCCCACGATGGCCAGGGTTTCGCCGCGATCGACGTGGAAGGAGACGTTGCGCACCGCTTCCACGGTGCGCTCGGGCGTCTTGAAGCGCACGGTCAGGTCATTGACCTGCACGACGCGTTTGGGATCCATTGTTGCCATAGTGATCATTTTTCCTGACGCGGATCGAGCGCGTCGCGCAGCCCGTCGCCCAGCAGATTGAAGCCCAGCACCACCAGGAAGATCGCCGATCCGGGGAAGATCGACATCCAGGGCGCCTGGGTCATGAAGTTCTTGGCCGTGTTCAGCATCGAGCCCCACGACGGCGTGGGCGGCTGCAGCCCAAGTCCCAGGAAGGACAGGCTGGCCTCGGCGATGATGGCGGTTGCGATCGTGATGGTGGCCTGCACGATCAGCGGCGGCATCACGTTGGGAAACACGTGCCGGCCGATGATGCGCAAATCGGACGCGCCCAGCGCGCGGGCGCTCTGGACGTAGTCTTCATTCTTGACCGCCAGCACCTGCCCGCGCGTCAGGCGCACGAACTTGGGCGCGGCGGACACGCCGATGGCGATCATCGCGTTGGTCAGGCTGGGCCCCAGGAAGGCGGCCAGCGCGATGGCCAGGATCAGGAAGGGAATGGCCAGCAGCGCCTCGGTGGCGCGCGAGATGATGCTGTCGGTCCAGCCGCCGAAGTAGCCGGCGGCCAGGCCGAACGGCACGCCCACGACCAGCGCGATCAGCACCGACACCAGGCCGGCCATCAGCGAGGCGCGGGCGCCGTAGACCATGCGGCTGAAGATGTCGCGGCCCAGTTCGTCCGTGCCCAGCCAGTAGGACGCCGACGGCGCCTTGCGGATGGTGGTGAAGCTGGTCTGCAGGGGGTCGTGGTTGGCGATCAGCGGGGCCAGGACGGCCAGCAGAACGAAGAACAGCACGATGCCCAGGCCGAGCATCGCGATGTGGTTGCGCTTGAACTTGCCCCAGGCGCGATTGCGGCTGCGGGGCGGCGTGACGGCAGCGGCCGTTGCAGGAATTGCGCTCATGAGTGCCTCAGGCGGGGATTGACCAGGATATACAGGATGTCGGCCAGCAGGTTCATCAGGATGAAACCCACCGCCACGCAGAGCACCACGCCCTGCACCACCGCGTAGTCGCGCGTGAAGACGGCGTCGACCACCAGCTTGCCGAAGCCCGGGATCGTGAAGACCTGTTCGGTCAGCACGGCGCCCGCCAGCAGTTCGCCGAACAGCAGGGTCACGAGCGTGACGATGGGCATCAGCGCATTGCGCAAGGCGTGGCGCAGCACCACGCGACGCGGCGACACGCCCTTGGCGCGGGCCGTGCGCACATAGTCCGCGGACAGCGCTTCCAGCATGGAGGACCGCGTGTGCCGCATCAGGTAGGCGGCGATCGCGGTCGACAGCACCAGCGAAGGCATCAGCATGGTCTTGATCGACAGCCAGAAGTCCTCGGACGGCGACACATAGCCCGAGGCCGGCAGCAGCTTCCACTGCACCGACACGACCATGATCAGGATGATGCCCAGCCAGAAGTTGGGGATGGACATGCCGGACAGCGCGGCGATGTTGGCGCCCATTTCAACGGGCTTGCCCTTGCGCACGGCGGCCACGATGCCCATGGGTATGCCCACCAGCAGCGCGAAGAACATGGCCATGGCGGCCAATTGCAGGGTGACGGGCAGCTTCTGCGCGATCAGCGTCGTGACGGGCACGTCGGTGCGCAGGGACTTGCCCAGGTCGCCTTGCAGCACCTGCCCCGCCCAGGCGGCGTATTGCATGGGCAGCGGATCGTTCAGCCGGTATTTGTCGCGCAGGTAATCCAGCACGGCAGGATCGCGTTCTTCTCCGGCGAGGGTCAGGACCGGATCGCCGGGCAGGATTTTCTGCAGCATGAAGACGATCATCGACACCAGTATCAGTGTCGGTATCGCGACGATCACGCGGCGCAAGATGAGTTTAAGCATGTGGGAAACCGTAAGACAGGAACGACGGACGGCGCCGGCCGGACTTGGCGCGACACGCGCCCGCCGCAAAGAACGACCGGACGCGCAAGGCGCGTCCGGCCAGCGCGGCGGAGAACCGCCGCGCCATTATCACTTCTGTGCGAAGGTCACGCCCTTCAGGCGGATCATGCCGTCCGGGTAGGGCGTGAAGCCCTTGACCTTCTTGCCCATGACGAACGGCCACGGCTGATAGTAGTTGTACACGCCGGGCAATTCGTCCTGGATGATGGCCTGGGCCTGGTCGTAGATGGCGCGGCGCTTGGTCTCGTCGGGCACGGTGCGGGCCTGGTTCAGGAGCTTGTCCAGTTCCGGGTTGCAGTAGTGGCCGTCGTTCAGCGCGCCCTTGCAGGTCACGAAGGCATGGACGTTGCCGTCGGGATCGACCCGGCCGGACCAGCCCAGCATCACGATCTGGAAGTTGCCGCCCGAGGCTTCCTTTTGCAGGGCGGCGTATTCCGTGGGGCGCAGGGACAGGTCGAAGCCCGCCTCCGCTCCCATGGCCTGGACGATTTCCGCGATGGACGAGGTGGTGGTGTTGTTGCCGAACACCAGCTCGGCCTTCACGCGGTCAAAGCCCGCTTGCTTGAGCAGGGCTTTCGCCTTGGCCGCGTCGCGCTGGGTCGCCGGGAACTTGTCGCTGTGGTAGGGGCTGGCGGGCGGGAACGGCTGCTGGGCCGGTTCGAAGATGCCGCCGCCGGCCACTTCATTGATGGCGTTGCGGTCGATGGCGTACTGGAACGCCTGGCGCACCAGCTTGTTCTTGAACGGATTGTCTTCGGCGCGCTTGCCGTTGGCCACGTTGAACATGAATTGCTGGAAGCCCAGGCCGGCCACCGGCGCGAACGTCAGGCTGGCGTCGTTCTTGACCTGCGGGGCGTCCGAAGGATTCAGGCGTTCCAGCATGTCCAGGTCGCCGGCGCGCAGGTTCGACAGGCGCACGGTGGTGTCGGGGATGGGCAGGAAGGTCACGCGCTTGAAGGCGTAGTCCTTCGCGCCGTAGTACTGGTCGAATTTCTCGAGCACGATGCGGTCGTTCTGGATGCGTTCGACGAACTTGTACGGCCCCGAGCACACGGGCTTGCGGCCCACGGCGGCCACGTCGTCCGAGAAGGTCTTGGGCGACAGCATCATGCCGGCGCGGTCGGACAGCTGGGCGAGCAAGGTCGCGTCCGGCTCCTTCAGGGTCAGCACCAGCGTGCTGGCGTCCGGCGCGTCGACCTTTGCCACCGAGCGCAGTTCGCCCTTGCGCAGGCTGTCGGGCAGGCTCATGGCGCGTTCCAGGTTGGCCTTGGCCGCGGCCGCGTCGAACTTGCTGCCGTCGTGGAACAGCGCGTCTTCGCGCAGCTTGAAGGTCAGCACCTTGTTGTCGTCGCTGAACGACCACGACGTGGCCAGCTGCGGCACGAAATGCAGCTTGGGATCGATGTCCACCAGCTTGTCGCACAGCGACGTGAACACGATGCGGCCCACATAGGTTCGGGCGCGGTGCGGATCCAGAACGTCCGGATCTTCCTGCAGGCCGATCCGGATGTTCTGGGCGCTTGCGGCGCCGGCGGCCAACGCCAGGAGGCTGGCGCCGAAGGTCAAGGTCAAGCGTTTCATTGTGTTTATTCCCCTTGTTGCTGCATTGCCTGATATTTAGAAGCCCACGGCCTGGCCGTCGCGCCGGCTGTCGCTGGCGGCGACATAGCCCAGTTCGTTGTCGTTCTCGGACATGCGCCAGATGAACTGGCCGGCGCCGAAGTCCATGTAGGGATCGTCGACGGACTTCAGAGCATGCCCGAGGTCCTTCAGGCCCGCAATGGTGGAGGCCGTCATGTTGGTCTCGATATCCAGCGTGAAATCGCGGTTGACCTTCCAGCGCGGCGCGCAGCAGGCGGCCTGCGGGTTCTGGTGGTAGTCGATCATGCGGACCACGGTCTGCATGTGGCCCTGCGGCTGCATGTCGCCACCCATCACGCCAAAGCTCATGACCGGCTTGCCGCCGCGCGTCAGGAAGCCCGGGATGATGGTGTGGAACGGGCGCTTGCCGCCCTCGACCACGTTGGCCGACTTGGGATCCATCGAGAAGCCCACGCCGCGGTTCTGCATGCTGATGCCCGTGCCCGGCACGACCACGCCCGACCCGAAGCCCATGTAGTTGGACTGGATGAACGAGATCATCATGCCGTTTTCATCGGCGGCGGTCAGGTAGATGGTGCCGCCGGCGTGCGGACGGCCGGCTTCGAAATGGGTGGCCTGGTCCAGGCGGATCAGCTTGGCGCGGCTGTCCAGGTAGGCGTCCGACAGCATTTGCTCGGGGGTGACCTGCATGGCGCGCGGATCGGCCACGTACTTGTACAGGTCGGCGAACGCCAGCTTCATGGCTTCGATCTGGATGTGCTGGGACTGCACCGAATCCACCGGAATATCAGACATATCGAAGCGCTCGACGATGCCCAGCGCGATCAGCGCGGCGATGCCCTGCCCGTTCGGCGGGATCTCGTGCAGCTCGTAGCCGCGGTAGGACTTGGAGATCGGCTTGACCCATTCCGGGCGGTAGCCGCGCAGGTCTTCCAGCGTCATCGCGCCGCCGCATTCCTTGCTGAAGGCGGCGATGCGTTCGGCCAGCTCGCCTTCGTAGAAGTCGCGGCCCTTGGATGCGGCGATGCGGCGCAGCGTGTTGGCGGCGTCCGGGAAGCGAAAGTGCTCGCCGACCTTGGGCGCGCGGCCCTCGGGCAGGAAGGCCTGGGCATAGCCCGGCTGCGACTTCAGCTCTTCGGCGGCGGCGGCCCACTTGTGCGCCACCACCGGCGGCACGGCGTAGCCGCGCTCGGCGATTTCGATGGCGGGTTCAAACAGCTGCTCGAACGGCAGCTTGCCCAGCTTTTCGTGGAGCGCGGCCCAGCCGGCCACCACGCCCGGCACGGTTACGGCGTCCCAGCCGCGCTTGGGCTGGATGGCCAGGCCGTCGGGGCCCGTGCCGTACTTGCGCTTGAAGTATTCGGTGCTCCATGCGGCCGGCGCCACGCCGGACGAGTTCAGGCCGTGCAGTTCCTTGCCGTCCCAGACGATGGCGAAGCAGTCGCCGCCCAGGCCGCAAGAGACGGGTTCGACCAGGACGATCGTGGCGGCGGCCGCGATCGCGGCATCCACCGCGTTGCCGCCTTTGAGCAGCATGCGCAGCCCTGCCTGAGCCGCCAGCGGATGCGACGTGGAGACCACGTTGCGGGCAAACAGCGGGATGCGGACGGAAGGATACGGGTTGCCCCAGTCGAAGGATTTCATGGCGCTTGTCTCATAAGGTTAAGCGGGCGAAGTTACTCTCGTGCTCTAATTAAATCAATTTGATTTTTTGTTCCGTCATAAAAGAAAATTTTATGAGTACGATCCGTTTTCTGCGCACTTTCCTGGCCGTCGCCCACCATGGCTCTTTTTCGGAAGCGGCCGAACAGGTGGCCCTGACCCAGGCCGCCGTCAGCTTCCAGATGCGCTCGCTGGAGGCCGAGCTGGGGCGCGAACTGTTCGACCGCAGCGGCCGCCTTGCCATTCTTAACGCAGCCGGGCGGGAATTGCTACCTGAAATCAAGCACTTGCTCGATTTATACGACAAGATGAGGCTACCCAGCACCGTGCCGGGCGAGCTGGCCGGGTCCGTCTCGGTCGGCAGCATCGTGTCGTGCATGGGCACCCTGTCCAAGGTGATCTCGGGCCTGAAGAAGGCGCATCCCAAGCTGGACGTGCGCATCCTGTCGGGCAAGGCCAGCGAACTGGCGGGCAAGGTGGAAGACGGGGAACTGGACGCGGCGTTCCTGGTGGAAGCCGGCCGCAAGATGGCCAGCACTCGCTGGACCCCGCTATATGAAGAGCAGCTGGCGGTGATCGCGCCGCGCTCGGCGGTGGGCGAGACGGCCCGCCAGGTGCTGGCGGGCAATCCCTTCCTGCGCTTTGACCGCACCCAGCGCACCGGCCTGCAGATAGACCGGCTGCTGCGGCGCCTGGCGGTGCCGCTCAATGAATTCCTGGAGCTCAACGCCATCGAGACGCTGGTGGAACTGGTCCGCCAGGAGGTGGGCGTGACGCTGCTGCCGCTGATCAACGGCGCCAACTGGCAGCACAGCCCCGAGTTGCGGATTCTTTACCTGCCGCAGGACCTGGGCCCGCTGTCCCGCTCCATCGGCATGCTGGAGCGGCGCGAACACGCCCGCCAGGGCATCACGGCGGCGATCTGCGAGGCGTGCGCCACGGCCTTCCGGGCGCGCGACACGCAGACCGCCGCCTGAGCGCTACTCGCCCATCGCCGGATCCGTCACGGACGCGCGGCCCGTTTCGACGCGGCCGGCAAAGCGGCGCAGCCAGGACGGGTCCTCGGCCAGGCGCGCCGTGAAGTCGTACCAGGCATGGCTGCCCGCCAGCGCCCAGTGCTGCTCGACCTGCCCGCCCGCCGGCACGGCGAACGTCCAGCGCTCGTGGTTGGCGTAGTAGGCGTTGGGCGTGACTTCAAAGGTGCAAGGCGTCTTGCCGCTGTTGATGAAGCTGACATAGAGGTCGCCGTTGGCGATGTCGTAGCAGACGCGGACCTCGGCATCCTGCTGCGACGTCCTGTCCAGCGCCAGGTCGCCCGCAAAGTGGCGGTGATAGCCGTTGGGGCCCAGCACCCACAGGTCATACTTGCCGCCGTCCACCGCCGTGTCCCAGCTGCCTTCGAGCTGCTTGTCGGCTTCCACCGTGTAGCGGCGCGGCAGGCGGTCCAGGTGCAGGCGGTCATAGACGTGGAACACCGCCGCCTGCTTGCCCGTGTTGGAGAACACCAGCCACATGTTGCCGGTGGTGGGCTGGCTGCGGCCGCTGGTGTGCAGTTCGTAGGGCAAGGCGCGCGAATGGCGCATGCCCTTCTCCTGCGCCGGCTTGGCCTGGGTGGACGGATCCGGCAGCGGCACGGCGGTCAGCGCTTCCTGCGCGGTGCGTTCCTGATCCGACTCGGAACGGGTCAGGATGTTCAGGTCGGGCAGCGTTTCGTCGTTGGGCGTGGCGAAGTTGAAGGCCGAGGTCAGGTCGCCCAGCACGGCGCGGCGCCACGGGCTGATGTTCTCTTCCTTCACGCCGAAGCGGGCTTCCAGGAAGCGCAGCACGGACGTGTGGTCGAACGCCTGGGAATTGACCCAGCCGCCGCGGCTCCACGGCGACACCACATACATGGGCACGCGCGGGCCGGGGCCGTAGACGCGGTTGTCGGCGGCGTCCTGGGCGGAGGCGTGCGTGTGGCGCTCCAGGTCGGTGTTGACGGTGGAGGCGCCCGCCATGGAGCCGTCGGCGTTCAAGGACGGCGCGGCGGGCGGCGGCAGGTGGTCGAAGTAGCCGTCGTTCTCGTCGAAGTTGATCAGCAGGACGGTCTTGCTCCAGACATCCGGATTGGCCGTCAGCGCGTCGAGCGTTTCCTGGATGTACCAGGCGCCCTGCACGGGGCTGGACGGGCCGGGATGCTCGGAATACGTGGCGGGCGCCACGATCCACGACACCTGAGGCAGCGTGCCGTTTATCGCGTCGTCGCGCAGCGCCTGGAGGAAGCCGCCGTCCGGCATGGTGTTGGCCGTGCCCTTGTAGAGCGGATTGGCGGCGTCCATGCTGGGCGTCCAGGCCGGGTACGGCGCGCCATTGGCGCCGTTGCCGGCCAGGTCGTTGGCGCGGCGGTACTGCTGGAAACCCGCCAGCGGGTTGTCGCCGAAGTTCTCGGGCAGGTTCTGGTAGACCTTCCAGGTCACGCCGTTTTCCTGCAGGCGCTCCGGATAGGTCTTCCAGGTCCAGCCGATGGACGAATCGCCCAGGCTGTCCCACTGGTTGCGGGTGGACGGGCCGTTGCCCTGGGCCAGCGGATCGTTGGTGCCGGTCCAGTGGAACAGGCGGTTGGTGTTGGTGCCGCCATGCGTGGAGCAGTGATAGGCGTCGCACAGCGTGAAGGCGTCGGCCAGCAAAAACTGGAACTCGACCTCTTTCTGGCGGTAGTAGCCCATGGACTGGTTCTGCTTGTAGCGCGGCCATTGGTACATGCGGCCGTCGTCCCAGGCCATCTGCGCGTCCACGTAATCGTGCGGCGTGCCGGCCACGCGCTGGGCGTTGCCCTGCGTGCTGTCCAGGTGGTACGGCATCACCACGCGGGTGGCGTTGGCCTGTTCCCAGACCGAGCGGTTCTGCGGCAGCGGAATGGTGATGCGGTCGCCAAAGCCGCGCACGCCCTTGAACGTGCCGAAGTACATGTCGAACGAGCGGTTTTCCTGCATCAGGATGACCACGTGCTCGACGTCGTTGATCGTGCCGGTGCGGTTGTTGGCGGGAATCGCCAGCGCGCGGCGAATGGCCGGCGGGAACATCGACAGCGCGGTCAGGCCCGCGGTGGAGGCCGCGGCGTTGCGCAGGAAGCGGCGCTTGCCGGCGTGGATCGGGTCTTTTTCGGACTTCACGGATTCTTTTCCTATGGATCTACAGGGAGCGGCTCAGGGCGCGCAGCGCAGTTCGGGCTTGGCCGGGGTGGGCGGCACGGGCGTCGGCGTTTCAGGCTGGCCGCCGTTGTCGGGCGGGCTGTCGTCGCCGTCGTCGCCGCCGCAGGCGGCCAGGGTGGCGGTCAGCATCAGCACCGCGCCGGCGCGCAGGAAACCGCGCAAGATCATCGACATACTCATGGTTTTTCTATCCTTGGGACATCAGGGAAATAGTTCGGAGACGGACTTGCCGGACATCGCCAGGGACTTCACTTCGTCCTCGGTCAGGGCCCGCGACCAGAAGGCCAGGTCGTCGAACTGCATCGTGTACGGGCCCTTGGTGCCGGCGCAGCAGATGCCGTAGGTGCCCTTGCCGTCTTCGTTCAGGCCTATGTGCGGGCCGAACACGCCGGCGATCTGCGTCAGGTTGACGGTGGCGGTCCCTTTGAAGAGGCGCGTGAAGCCCAGCTCGCTGTCGTACCGGTAGGCCACCATGCTCTTGGCGGGCTTATCGATGACCATGGCGATGTAGACCGGCTTGTTGGCGGTGAACTTCACGCCTTCGATGTCGACGCGCGATCCGCCCGCCAGGTTGAAGCGCAGTTCGGGGCCGGCCCACTGCGCGATGGTGATGCCGGGGTTGGCGCCGGAGTTGTAGTCCTTGTTGCCCAGGATGGAGCGGTCGTTGGCGGTGCCGTCGGACTGGTACCAGAAGCCGATGGTGAACGCCTGCACGCTGTCCATGAGGCCGGCCGGGTAGTCCAGCTTGAACGCGCCCAGGGCGGCCGAGCCGCGCTCGTTTTTGAAGCTCTTGCCGTACACGCCCGGGTCGGCGAAAGCCGGCGCCTGCGTGCCGTCGTAGGGCGTGATCGCGCCGCCGCCGGCCGCCACGTCGTTCACGTTGCCTTCGAAGGGAAAGAACATCGTCAGGCCGGTGCGCAGCGAGGCCAGCAGCGGCACGGGCTTGGCGTAGACCACCGTGGCGCGCGCGGCGCTGACCGCGCGGCCCGCGGACACGCTGTAGTTCAGCGCATGCACGCCTTCGGTGTCGAACGTGTAGCCCGTGTCCACATACTCCGTGGCCGTGCCGGGCAGGCGCGCCACTTCCGCGCCGTCGCGGCTGACCACGATCTCGCCGCCGGGCTCGCCCACGCGCACCCAGCTCAGGGTCACGCTCTTGTTGTCCATGGACGTGCGGGTAGCCACGCGGCGCAGCGCCAGGGGTTCGGTAAGCGAGGTGCCGGCCATGTCGTAGGCGGCCGCGGCGGGCAGCGCGTCCAGATGCGCGAGCAGGGTCGGCGTCAGGTCGGCCGCGCCGGGCAGCGCGTACCAGTTGTTGTCCCACAGGCCGTCGAACGAGGCGTCGTCCGCGCTGCCGCCCAAGAGGGTCGGCTGATTGGCGGCCAGCAGGATGGTCTTGTTGGAAGAGAACGGCAGCCCGTCGCTCGCGCCGGTCTTGCCCAGGCCGTGGCTGGACGCCACCACCATCAGCCAGTTCTCGTTGGGATGGTCCGCGCGCCGGTCGGCGATCTGCTTGGCGAGGACGCCGATGGCGGCGTCCGTCTGATGGATGACGGCGTCGTAGGTCGTGCCGAAGCCGCTTTCGGCCGCGGCGCGTTCCGGCGCGCCGAACTGCGCCACCACCATGTCATAGCCTTCGGCGATGCGGTCGCGGGCCTGCGCGGCGACGCAATCGTCCACGCCGGCGCAATCGGTCAGCGATTGCAGATAGCCCGCGTCGCGGTCGCTGCCCACCAGGCCGGCCAGCAGCGACGAATTGAACGCGCCCGCGGCGCGGGCCTCGGGCTGCGCGGCCTTGATGCGCTGGAACACGCTGGGCGCCTTCAGGGCCTGGCCCGGCGCGTTGGAACGCACGCCATGCGCGTCGGCCCACTGGCCTGTCAGCAGGGTGGCCCAGCCCGGCGCGATCAGCGTGGGCTGCTGCGTCGCGCCGCCGGTCACGCCGCCGGTCCAGGCGCGCGTGGCGGTCAGCTGCGCGATGTTGGACAAGGTCTTGTCGGCCACTCCGCGGCGCAGGGCGTCGTAGGTCAGACCGTCGACACCGATGAACAGCACCTTGTCGACGCTGGCCTGGCCGGGTTCGGTCACGGGCGGCTGGGTCGGCGGGACGGCGGCGTCCTCGTCGTCGTCATCGCTTCCTCCACAGCCCGCCAATGCGCTGGTCGCCAGCAACATGGCGCACCATCTTCTCCAACTCAATGTCTGCATCGCTTCTCTTCTCTTTTCATGAACAGGGTCTTACGCTGGCCGACATGGTGGCGGCCCAAGGTGAAAGACCCGTGAAGCAAAGAAGAGAAACCCTGATCGACGGATCAGGATTCTTTTGCGAACGGTGCGAGGCGGAAATTGAAAAGGGTCGGCAGGCCGGTCCTTTGTTGCGCTGGAGAGATCAGCATTGCAGACCTGTCATGAAAGGCCGCTATAGTCGGGCGCGTCGTCTTGTCCCACTGCCCTTTGCGCCCATGCCACTGTCCCTGTCCTTGCGTTCCGCCCTGCCCACGGCGCCCGCCGCGCTGCGCGTCATTGCCGTGCTGGCGCTGGCCGCGGGCCTGGGAGTCTGGGCGTCCATCCTGCTCGCGCCGCGCCCCGGTCCCCTGCCCCCCGCGGTCTCGGCCGCCGCGCCGCGCGCGGCCGACAACACGCCGGTGGCGTTGTGGTTCGGGAAGGATGAAGTCATGCGCACGCAGATCAGCGTGCTGGGCGTGATCGCGGCGGGCCCCGACGGCGCCGCCGTGCTGAGCGTGGACGGCGGGCCGCCGCTGGCATGGCGCGCCGGCGGCGAAGTGGCGCCGGGCATCGTATTGCGGGACATCGCGGCGGACGCCGTGACGGTGGAACAGGCCGGGCGGACTAGCCGCCTGGCGGCGCCGGCGTCAGAGGCTGCGCCGGCGGGGATTGCTCAGGTGAAGTGAGGCGGTGTCAGACACCTGTGAAGTAAGGCGGTGTCAGACACCTGGTGTCTGACACCGGACTGATCAGCGCTTGCGTCCCGCGGGGCGGCCCATTTGCTTGCGGCCGGCCGCGTTGCCCAACGTGGAACCTACCGGCTTCTTGTTGGCGGCAGCCAGCTTCTTTTGTTGGAGCGCCTTCTCCACTAATGCGGCCAAACCCGTCGAAGACTTCTCTTTTGTAGCCATTACCGCTCCTTGTAGAGAGGACATGGTAGCAGGCGGGCGGTTTCCGCCCGCTCGCCCGCTGCGGCGCGCGCCCAGGCGGGCCCGCAGGCGTTTGCCCCCGCGTATGCATTACTGTCATATTTCATGTCCACAATCCCCGGCTTCTACTGAAAGACCGGAGTTGTAAAGTGCGCCACTTACCGCGTGGGCTTGCCCGCCAGCAAGGTTTCACCCTGATCGAGATCATGGTGGTGATTGTGATCATGGGGATTCTGGCTGCGCTGATCGTGCCGCGCGTGCTGGACCGCCCCGACCAGGCCCGCCAGGTCGCCGCGCGCCAGGACATCGCCGGCATCATGCAGGCGCTCAAGCTCTACCGCCTGGACAACGGCCGCTACCCCACCACCGCCCAGGGCCTGCGCGCGCTGGCGCAAAAACCCGAGGGCGTGGCCAACTGGCGCGGCTACCTGGACAAGCTGCCCAACGACCCCTGGGGCCATCCCTATCAATACCTGAGCCCCGGCGTCAAAGGCGATATCGATGTCTTCTCATTCGGCGCCGACAACAAGCCCGGCGGAGAAAACGGCGATGCCGACATCGGTTCCTGGGAACTCTGAGCGCGGCTTCACGCTGGTCGAGGTGCTGGTGGTGCTGGTGATCGTCGCCATCGCCGCCAGCATGGTGAGCCTGTCGGTCGGCCAGGGCGACAACCGCCTGCGCGGCGACGCGCAGCGTCTGGCCGACGCCTTCACCGTGGCGCAAAGCGAGGCCCGCAGCGACGGCCGGCCCATCCGCTGGCTGGCCAACGGCCAGGGCTGGTCGTTTGAACGCCAGGGCCGCCTGCCCGGCCCCAGCGCCGAGGAAGACGCCCCCGTGCCCGCCGACCGGCTGGAGCGCGACGAGGTGCTGCGTCCGCAGGCGTGGTCGGCCAGCCCCGTGCAACTGCGGCTGGACCCGGACCGCCCGCTCATCTTCAACACGGAATGGGTGGCGGCTCCCGTCACGCTGACCCTGCGCGCGGGAGACGCCCGCGTCACCCTGCAACGCGATGCCTCGGGCCGCTATGACATCCGCTGAACCGCCGCGCCCGCTCAGCCGCGAACGCGGCTTCACGCTGATCGAAGTGCTGGTGGCGCTGGCCATCATTGCCGTGGCGATGGGCGCGGCCCTGCGCGCCACCGGCGTCATGGCGGCGAACAACCGCGCCCTGCAGGACAAGACCCTGGCGCTGCTGGCCGCGCAGAACGCGCTGACGCAGCTGCGCCTGGACCAGACCCTGCCGCGCGCCGGCTCCCAGACCGTGCCCTGTCCGCAAGGCGGCCTGGCGCTGCAATGCGAGCTGGTCTTCACGAACTCCATGAACCGCAGCTTCCGGCAGGTCTCCGTCAAGGTGCACGACGCCGCGTCCGCGCGCGAAGGCGCCATCCTGCTGCAACTGGACGGGCTGCTGTCCAGCCTGCGATGACGATGCGCCGCCCCCCGCAATCCCAAGCCGGCTTCACGCTGATCGAAGTGCTGGTGGCGCTGGCGCTGATGGCGCTGGTCAGCCTGATGGCCTGGCGCGGCCTGGCCAGCGTGTCCACCGCGCGCGACCGGATCGAGGCCCAGGCCGAGGACACGGACGCCATCGTCCGCACGCTGGGCCAGATGGCGCGCGATGTCGAGCTTTCCTACAGCGGGCCGGGCTTTGATTCCCCGGGGCTGGACGCGCAGCCCTTCACCAGCGGCCTGCGCCTCTTGCCGCGGGCGGCCGGCGGCCAGACGCTGGAGATCCTGCGCCCCGATCCCGACGGCAACGGGCTGTGGCAGCGCGTGCAATGGCAGGTCCGGCCCGACGGCCTGTGGCGCGCCAGCGGCCCGTCGGCGGCGCGCAGCCCGCTGCCCGCCGCGGCCGGCGGCGCGCTGCTGCTGGCCGGCGTGCGCGCCCTGACGCTGCGCGCCTGGGTGCCGGGCGCCGGCTGGACTGACCCGCGAGCCTCCTTCGCCGCGGCGCCGACCGGCCTGGAGATCACGCTGGAACGCGGCGCCCCGGGCGACCCTCGGCGCTACACGCGCATTCTGGAGCTGCCATGAGGCGCGCTGCACGGCGCGCGGGCGCCTCTCGCGAACGCGGCGCGGCGGTGGTCAGCGCGCTCATCGTCGTCGCCATCGTGGCGGCGCTGACCACCAGCCTCTTCCAGCGCCAGACCGCCAGCACCCGCCGCGTGGAGAACGAAGAGGCCCGCGTGCAGGCCCGCGCCATGCTGGCGGGCGGCATCGACTGGGCCCGGCTGGTCGTGCGCGACCACGGCCGGCGCGAACCGACCACGCGCGGCGACCAGATCTGGGCCACGCCGGTCCTGGACACCCGCATCGAGCGCCCGGGCGACGACCGCGTGGCGGTGTTCTCGGGCCGCGTACAGGACGAGCAAGGCAAATTCAACCTCTACAACCTGGCGCGCAACGGCGTGCCCCAGCCCGAGCAGGAAGAGATCCTGCGCCGCCTGCTGAACACGCAGCAACTGCCCGACACCCTGGCCGCGGGCATCATCGACATCATGGCCGCCGCCCAGCCGCCCGTGCCCGCGGCCGACGCGGCATCCGCGCCGCAAGGCCAGCCCCGCGCCACGCCCGATGCCCGGGCGCCGCTGCCTCGCGGCGTGGACGAAGTGGCTGCGCTGCTGGGCCTGGAGCCGCCCGCGCGCAACGAACTGCGGCGCACGATGACGGTGCTGCCGGCGGCCACCAGCGTCAACGTCAACACGGCGCCCGCCGAAGTCCTCGCCGCGCTGGTGCCCGGCCTGTCGCTCAGCCAGGCGCGCGCCATGGCTGGCGAACGCGATCGCGGCAACTGGTTCAACAACACCGGCGACTTCGCCAACCGGCTGGCGGGCACGGGCATCGAGTCGCCCGCGCCCACCGTCGTCGCCAGCAGCGGCTGGTTCCTGGCCAGCGGCACCGTGGTCTACGAACGGGCGCGCGTCTCCATGCAAGCCCTGGTGCGCAGCGCCCCGCCGGCCGCGCCCGACACGATCTGGACGAGAGAGATTCCTTGAAAAACATCCTGCGCATCGCGCTGCCCGCCCTGGCGGAATTCAGCGCCGACTCGCCCCTGCCCTACGCCTGGTTCGACCGGCGCGGCCGCTGCGCGCGGCAAGGCGAACTGACGCTGCGCGCCATGGGCCATGCCTATCCGCATGCCGCGTGCGAAGCCGTGCTGCATCCCTCGGACGTCATCGCCGCCACGGTGCAGATCCCGGCGGTGGCCCGCGCGCGCTTTGCCGCCGCGGTCCACAGCGCGCTGGAGCCGCTGGTGCTGAGCGATCTGGACGCGCTGGCGATCGGACACGGGCCGCGCACGGCCGACGGTTCCGTGGCGCTGGCCTGGTCGCCGCGCGAGCCAGTGCGCCGCGCGTGGGGACTGCTCAGCGCGCAAGGCCTGCAGGCCCGCGCGCTCATCGCGCCGCAAACCCTGGGCCCCGAAACGGCGGAGCCCCTGCGCGACCCCGCCGATCCGCGCTGGCTGGCGCCCTCGCCTTCGTGGTCGCTGGCCATGCCGCAGCTCGCGCCGGTCCGCGTCTCGCGCTGGCGTCCGGTCTGGCGCTGGGCCGCCGCCGCGGCCGTCGTGTGGATTGCCGGCCTGAACCTGCATGCGTCGCAACTGCGCGGCGAAGCGGACGCCCTGCGCAACGGCATGCGCGAGCAGGTGCTGGCCGCCTTCCCCGACCTGCCCGTGGTGCTGGACCCGCCGCGCCAGGCGCAGCAGGGCCTGGATGGGCTGCTGGCCAATCGCGGCGCGGCCAGCGCCTCGGACTTCCTGCCGCTGGCCCGCGCCGCCGCGCAGACCCTGCCCTTCGCCGCCGACAAGGTGGCGCGCCTGACGTACGCGGACCAGGCGCTGACCCTGCAGCTGGCCGACGCCGGCGAGCAGTCCCAGCGCGTGGCCGAAACGCCCGCGCTGATCCAGCAGGCCGCCGCCCTGGGCCTGAAGCTGGAACGCGGCGACACCGACAACACCTGGCGCATCGTGCGCAATCAACCATGAACCCGCTGCACCGACTGCAAGCCGCGTGGCTGTCCGCCCGCAAGCCCGTGGATCCCGCGCTGGCGCGCGCGCGCCAACGCTATCAGGCGCTGGCTCCGCGCGAACGGCGCCTGGTCGCCGGCGCCGCCCTGCTGCTGGGCGCGGCGCTGGCCTTCGTCATGCTGATCGAACCGCCCTTGAACACGGTGGGCAAGCTTCAGGCCGAACTGCCGGCGCTGCGCGCCCAGGCCGCCGCCGTCGCCGACCTGACGGCGCAAGCCGCGGCCCTGCGGCAGCGGTCCGCCACGCCAGTGGGCGCCATGCCCGGCAAGGGAGAACTGGCCGCCAGCCTGGAACGCGCGGGATTGCCCGCCGGGCAATGGAGCCTGGGCGAAGCCGAAGCCGGCGGCGGCGTGGAGCTGTCGCTGAACCAGGCGCCCTCGTCGGCGCTGCTGCGCTGGCTGGACGGCGCGGGCCGCGACTGGGGCCTGGCGATCACGCAGGTGGACCTGAGGCGCGCCGCCAATGCCAATGGCCGGCCCTTGCCGGGACTCGTCAACGGCAAGGTCACCCTGATGCCGCCCAAAGCCTCCGGGAGCCGCTGATGTCCGCAAGCCGATTCTCGAAGCGCGGCGCCGGACTGCTGCTGGTGGGCGCCTTCTGCGCCGTGGCGGCGGGCGTGGCCGTGCTGCCCGCGCGCTGGCTGCTGGCCCTGCTGCCCGATGACGCGCCCATCGCGCTGGCCGACGCCAGCGGCACGCTCTGGCGCGGCGGCGCCTGGATCGCGCTCGGACATCCGGGCGCGCGGCGCGTGCTGCCGCAGGCGGTGCAATGGCAATGGCGATGGGACGCGATGGCGCTGGACGTTTCGCACCCCTGGCTGCAAGGCCCGCTGCGGGCGCGCCTGGGATGGAACGGGGTGTCGGTGCCCGCGCAGTCGCTGCGCGTCCCGGCGTCCGTGCTGCCCGCGCTGGGCGCGCCGTGGAACACGCTGGCGCCGCAAGGCATGCTGGAAATCAACTGGCAGCCGCTGCGCCTGGGCGCCGCGCTGCCGTCCGGCCCCGTGGCCGACCTGCGCTGGCGCAACGCCGGCACCGCGCTCACACCCGTGACGCCGGTCGGCACCTACCTGCTGCGGGTACAGGGCGGCGGCAAGGCGGGCGCGACGCTGGCCTTGAGCACGGAAAGCGGACTATTGAGCGTGACGGGCCAGGGCAGCCTGAGCAGCCG